>NZ_NHON01000029.1 GCF_002195995.1 Inquilinus limosus | reverse complement strand
CAAGATACGACACGATGAACCCTATCTTCTCGTCCTCCACGCAGGTCTCCATCCACGGCATCGGCAAGCCCTCCCTTGCCGTCCAGGAAACCTGTCAACCATCTCTCCGGTCCAATCTGTCCAGACTCTCGCCGGTTCGGACCGCGCGTCCGCGCGCGAAAGGGTGAGATCGCTTTCGGCAGCGGCAAGGCCCAATCTCCCTCAATGGCCGGCGCAGGCCGCGAGAACCCCCTCCCCCTACCCCCCTCCCGCAAGGGGAGGGGGGACAAGGAAGGATTATGCGCAGGCAATCGGGTGCGATCGACCATGGTGTCGATCACCTCACTTCTTCAGCAGTTCCTTCATCGTCTTCTGGAAATCGGCGACGTTGCTGCTGTCGATCACCCGGGTCGGGATGATCTTCAGATGGTCCGCCGGGATGAAGGACTTGTCGCCCTCGATGTACTGGGCCAGCAGCTTCACCGTCTGGTAGCCGAACTCGTAGGGCTGCTGCACCACGGTGCCCTCGATCACGCCCTCCTGCACGCCGCGCAGGGTGACCGGGTCCTCGTCGAAGCCGACGACCTTGATCTTGCCCAGCTTCCCGGCCGCCTTCATGGCGTCGTAGATGATCGGCGTGTTGTAGGAGTAGAGGCCGACCAGCATCGCCAGGTCGTCATACTTGGTCAGCGTGTCCTCGACATTGCGCTTGGCCTTGGCGAAGTCGATGTCGTCTGTGCGGACGTCGACGATCTCGACCTTGGAGCCGGCGATCGCCTTCTTGATGCCGTCGACGCGCTCGCGGGCGTTGGCGTTGCCCAGCGTGCCGACGAACAGCATGATCTTGCCGCCGTCCGGCAGGGCCTTCTTGATCAACTCGCCCGCCTGCACGCCGGCGGCGACGTTGTCGGTGCCGATGTAGAGCAGCCGGTCGCTCTTCGGCGCGTCGCTGTCGAAGGTGAACAACGGCACCTGGCCGGCGGCTTTGTTCAAGAGCGCGGTGGAGTTGTCCGGGTCGACCGGGCTGATGCCGATGCCGGCGACGCCGCGGGCCAGCATGTCCTCGACGATCTGGCGCTGCTCCGCGGCGCTGGACTGGCCGGGGATCTTGAACTCGACGCTGTAGCCCTTGATCTCGGAGACGGCCTTGTCCGTGCCCTTGTGGGCGATGGTCCAGAAGTCGGACGAGCCGTTGACGACGAAGGCGATGGTCTTGTCGGCGGCGGTGGCCGGGCCGATGGCGAGAACCGATGCGACGGCGGCTGCGAGGCCCGCCAGAATCAGGCGCTTCATTGGGTTCCTCCCGTTTTCCGGTCCCGCTTCGCGTGGGTCCGGCAACATTGCTATTATAATCAGACAATTTGGATCACAACGATCCGGACCGGTCAAGCCGGCGCGCAACGATCGGGCGG
Organism: Inquilinus limosus; assembly: GCF_002195995.1. Taxonomy (GTDB): domain Bacteria; phylum Pseudomonadota; class Alphaproteobacteria; order DSM-16000; family Inquilinaceae; genus Inquilinus; species Inquilinus limosus_C. Next base: position 72,040 of record NZ_NHON01000029.1, on the reverse strand, counting down.
GAGGACCCGGCCGCTGGTCAGGCCGATCGGGCCCGCCGGGCCGTCTTCGGCGGCTCCAGCGCCAGGTCGTCGAGGATCGGGCAGTCGGGCCGGTCGTCGCCATGGCAGCAGGCCGAGAGGTGGCGCAGCGTGCCGATCATCTGTTTCAGCCCCTCGACCTTCCGCTCCAGCTCGGCGACGTGGCCCAGCGCGATCCGCTTCACATCGGCGCTGGACCGGTCGCGGTCCTGCCACAGCGCCAGCAGGCCGCCGATCTGCTCGACCGAGAAGCCGAGGTCGCGCGAGCGGCGGATGAAGCGCAGCGTATGCACGTCGTCGTCGCTGTAGACCCGGTAGCCGGAGTCGGTGCGCAGCACCGGCCGGGTCAGCCCGACCGATTCGTAGTAGCGGATCATCTTGGCGGAGACGCCGGAGGCGGCGGCCGCCTGGCCGATATTCATGGCTGGGTCTCCCCGGACAACGGCGCGTTGAAGCGGCGCAGGCGCAAGGCGTTGGCCAGGACGAAGACGCTCGACAGCGCCATGGCGCCGGCCGCCAGGATCGGCGACAGCAGCCAGCCCTGGGCCGGGTACAGCGCGCCGGCGGCGACCGGGATCAGCGCCGCGTTGTAGGCGAAGGCCCAGAACAGGTTCTGCTTGATGTTGCGGATCGTCGCCTGCGACAGGGCGATGGCGTTGGCCACGCCGCGCAGGTCGCCCGACATCAGCACCAGATCGGCGCTCTCGATGGCGATGTCCGTGCCGGTGCCGATGGCGATGCCGACATCGGCCGCGGCCAGGGCCGGCGCGTCGTTGATGCCGTCGCCGACGAAGGCCACCCGCCGGCCGCCGGCGCCCAGGCGCTTCACGGCCGCGACCTTGCCCTCCGGCAGCACCTCGGCCGCGACCTCGTCGATGCCCAGGCGGCGGGCGATGGCTTCGGCCGTGGCGCGGTTGTCGCCGGTGACCATCGCCACCTTGAGGCCGAGCGCGTGCAGCGCGCGGACCGCCTCCGGCGTCGACGGCTTGACCGGGTCCGACACCGCGATGATCGCGGCCAGGCGGCCGTCGATGGCGGCGTAGAGCGGCGACTTGCCATCCTCGCCCAGGCGGGCGGCCGTGGCGGCGAAGGCCGAGGGGTCCAGGCCCAGGGAGCGCATGTGGCGGTCGGCGCCGATCGCGACGCGGCGGCCTTCGACCGTCGCCGCCACGCCGTGGCCGGGCACCGCCTCGAAGCTCGCGATGGCCGGCAGGGCCTGGCCCCGGGCGCTGGCGGCGGCGACGATCGCCTCGGCGATCGGGTGCTCCGACCGCGCCTCGACCGCCGCGACCAGGCGCAGGGCTTCGTCCTTGTCGAAGCCGTCCAGCGTGTCGAAATCGGTCAGCTCGGGCCGGCCCCGGGTCAGGGTGCCGGTCTTGTCGACCGCGATCACCCGGGCGTCGCGCAGGGTCTGCAGCGCGTCGCCCTTGCGGAACAGCACGCCCAGCTCGGCGGCGCGGCCGGTGCCGACCATGATCGAAGTCGGCGTCGCCAGCCCCATGGCGCAGGGGCAGGCGATGATCAGCACCGCGACGGCGTTGACCAGGGCGAAGGCCAGGGCCGGGTCAGGCCCGAAGGCCAGCCAGACCAGGAAGGTCGCGGCCGACACCGCCATCACCGCCGGCACGAACCAGGCGGTGACGCGGTCGACCAGCGCCTGGATCGGCAGCTTGGCGCCCTGCGCCTGCTCGACCATGCGGATGATCTGGGCCAGCACCGTCTCGCCGCCCACGCGGGTGGCGCGGAAGGAGAAGCTGCCGGTCTTGTTGATGGTGCCGCCGACCACCTCGGCGCCGACGCCCTTGGCCACCGGCACCGGCTCGCCGGTGATCATCGCCTCGTCGACGAAGGACTGGCCCTCGACCACCTCGCCATCGACCGGCACCCGCTCGCCCGGCCGCACCAGCACGATGTCGCCGGCCCGCACCTCCTCCAGCGCCAGGTCCAGCGTCTGGCCGTCGCGCACCACCCGGGCGGTCTTCGGCTGCAGCCCGACCAGCCGGCGGATCGCCTCCGACGTCCGGCCCTTGGCGCGCGCCTCCAGATAGCGGCCCAGCAGGATCAGCGTGGTGATCACCGCCGCGGCCTCGTAATAGACATTGGCCGTGCCGGCCGGCAGCACGCCGGGCAGGAAGGTGGCGACCACCGAATAGCCCCAGGCCGCCGCCGTGCCCAGCGCGACCAGGGAATTCATGTCCGGCGCGGCGCGCAGCAGCGCCGGCACGCCCTTGCGGAAGAAGCGCAGCCCCGGCCCGAACATCACCGCGCTGGCCAGCGCGAATTGCAGGATCCAGCTCTCTTGGATGCCGATCGTCGCCATCACCAGCCCGTGGACGGCGGGGACCAGATGCGTGCCCATCTCCAGCACGAAGACCGGCAGGGTCAGCACGGCGGCGACGGCCAGGCTGCGGCCCAGCGCCTTCGTCTCCGCCGCGCGGGCGTCGCGCTCGCGGTCGCCGGCATCGTCCGCACCGATCCGCCGGGCGTCGTAGCCGGCGTCGCGCACCGCCTGCTCCAGCGCCGCCGGCTGCACCGCGCCGCGGGCGAAGCGCACCGTGCCGCGCTCGGTGGCCAGGTTGACGGCGGCGCCGGTCACGCCGGGCACGGATTTCAGCTTCTTTTCCACCCGGGCGACGCAGGAGGCGCAGGTCATGCCCTGGATCGCCAGCTCGACCGTGTCCTGCGGCACGGCATAGCCGGCGCTCTCGATCGCCTTGACCACCGCCGGGATGTCCGGCGCGGCGGTGAAGGACACGTCGGCCCGCTCGGTGGCCAGGTTGACATTCGCGGCGGCGACGCCCGGCGTCTTCGCGATCGACTGCTCGACCCGGCGCACGCAGGACGCGCAGGTCATGCCCTCGATGGCGAGCTGCACCACGTCCCGGGCGTTGGAGTTCAGCGTTTGCACGGTCCCGATTCCCATCTCGCAACAGCGGATGTGGGGAGAGATGGACCTTCCCACAATGGGAAGGTCAAGGGGCCGTTTCCCGGAATCTGCGGTGGCGGCAAAAACCCGCTTGACCTTGCCATTGTGGGAAGGCTGACAGTGCCCTGGTCCATGCGAAACAGGAGTCGAACCATCATGGGTGCCACGCTGTCCTTCCGGGTCGAGGACATGACCTGCGGCCATTGCGCCGGCACGATCAAGGGCGCGATCGAGGGCAGCATCCCCGGCGCCCGGGTCGAGGCCGATCCGGTGCGCAAGCTGGTCTCCGTCACCGGCACCGACGAATCCAGGGGCGGCTCGCACCGGCCCCTGGATGGCCACGGCGCTGCGCGCCTCGCCATGACGGTGTTGGTCAGGGGCGACCGGTGAACGCCCGACTCACCCATTCACCAGAAAGTGCAGCGGGTCGGGCTCGACCTGGCAGGCATCGACCGGCTGGCGGTCCGGCGCGTCCAGGAACTTGCCCGTCAGCGTCTCGGCGCAGGGGTCGCTGCCGATCAGGCCGTGGCCCTGGTTCTGCCGCTCGACCAGGAAGGCGTTCGGCAGGTGCGATGCGGTGGCGCGGGCCCAGGTCGGCGGCGTCACCGGGTCCAGCCCGCCGGACAGGACCAGCACCGGGATGTCGCTGTCGACCGGCTGCGAGCCGAGGTCGTCCACCGTCGCGGCGGCCGGCCAGGCCGGGCAGGTCGACCCCGTGGCATCGCGCAGGTCGCCCGCATCCGGCGCCAGGCACTCCGCCAGGTCATAGGCGCCATTGGCGATGGTCGGGTCCAGCAGGCCGGTCAGCCATTGCTGGGCCGCGTCCTCATAGGCCTCGTCGCGATCGGCGTCGATGCTGGCGATCAGCGCCGGCAGGGTGGCGGCGTCGTCGCGGGAATAGAGGTCGTTGAACACCACCTCGGACAGCAGGCCGCCGGTGAACATCAGCTCGGCCTCGCCGCCGCCGTCCGGCCGGGCCACGGTGACGGTCGGAGGCTCGTCGTCCAGCCGCTCCAGCAGGGTGCGGTAGCGCGCCGCCAGGTCGGGATAGGCGGCGTTGCAGTCGGCATCGGCGGCGCAGGCGGCGAAGACCCGCTGCAGCGACCGGTCGCCGTCCGGGTCGCTCTCCTCCGACGCGGTGAACAGGCTCTTGCCGGGCGGGTAGACGCCGTCGAGGATCATCGCGGCGATGCCGTCGGGGTAGCGCCGCAGCGTCTCCAGCGCCAGCCGGGTGCCGTAGGACGACCCGAACAGCACCCATCTGTCGATGCCCAGCGCCAGGCGCAGATCGGCCACGTCGCGGGCGCTGTCGGGCGTGGTGTAGCGGGTCAGGTCGTGGCCTTCCGCCTCCCAGCGGGCGCGGCAGGCGCGGGCGGCGTCGACCGCGGCCGCGGCGTTGCCGCCGTCGCCCTCCGGGCCGTTGCTGCGGATCTGGGCCTCGACCATCTCCGGGCAGGTCAGGTTCGGCTGCGACCGGCCCATGCCGCGCTGGTCGTACAGCACCAGCTTGCGCTGCTGCAGCCAGTCGTTGCGGGCGATCAGCTGCCACCAGCGGGCGATGCCGTCGGGGTCCAGCCCCGCCGCCCCGCCCGGGCCGCCCTCGAGATACAGCACCGGCGGCGCGTCGCCCAGCTTGTCGGGCGTGGACAGGACGGCGACCGCCAGGGTGACGGTGGCGCCGTCCGGCTTGTCCCGGTTCTCCGGCACGGTGACGGTGCCGCAGGTGGCGGCCCGCCCGTCCGGCACGGTGAAGCCGCAGGTTCCGGCCTGGAATTCGGGGGCAGCCAGGGCCGGGGCGGCGCCGGCCAGGGTCAGGGCTGCGATCAGGATCAGGGTACGGGTCATCATCGGCATTCGCGGGACAGCAGCGGACCAAATTAGGCAAGCGGGCGAGGCGGCGCCATGCGGCAAGAGCGACGCCGGCTCCTCCTGCCGCCGGATTGCGGCGGGAGCACGGCCAGTCTGCTATTCCGCGGCCAGCAGCGCGGTTCCCTGAGGAACAGCGTCGGCGAGAAGCTGCACCACCTGCAGGCCCTGGGCCAGGGCGTCCCGCAGGGCATCGGCCTCGGCCGGCGTCCGCACCGGCCCCCGGCGCGGCGCGTCGCGGCGGGCATGGTCCAGCACCGCCGGGTCGACGCCGTCCCCGACCAGCAGCAGGTCGGCCCGGCGCAGCGCCGCCACCTGGCGCAGGGTCAGGTCCTGCTCGCCGCCCGGCCCGATCGCGATCCGGGTCAGCGAGCCGGCGGCGGGGCGCTCTGCCGCCACCCGGTCCAGAAGGTCCAGCGCCGCGGCCCGGTCGGCGGCGCCGTCGCGGTACAGCCGGCGCCAGAAGGCCAGGCGGCGGGCCGGGTCGGCGATGCGGCGGCGGATCTCGTCGCGCAGCGTGCCGGACAGGGCGGCCAGGCGGCCGAGGCCCGGCGGGATCAGCGCCTCCAGCTCCTGCCGGATCAGCCCTGCCAGGGCAGGGGCTGCGCCGCCGGTCGAGACCGCGACCACCACCGGCGACCGGTCCAGGATCGCCGGCAGGATGAAGTCGCACAGCGCCGGCCGGTCGACCACGTTCAGCGGCACGCCGGCCGCACGGGCGAGGGCGGCGCTGTGGGCGTTGGCGTCAGGGTCGCCCGAGGCGTCGATCGCCAGGCAGGCCCCGGCGAGATGATCGGCGGTCAGCGGACCTGGGAGGATCTCGGCGCCGGCCGCCGTTTCGGCGAAGGCGGCGTCGGCGCCGACCAGCCGGATCGCGGCGCCGGCGCGGCGCAGCAGCTCGAATTTCGGCGCCGTGGCGTCGCCGCCGCCGACCAGCACGCAGACCCGGCCGCGCACGGTCAGGAAGACGGGGAGATGGGGCAGGAGAGCCTGATCCTGCGCAAATGGATGGGCCGGAGCAGCCCCCTCACCCGGAATCGCTTCGCGATTCCGACCTCTCCCCAAGGAGAGGTGATCGGGGGCGTGGCTCCGTTCCCCTCTCCTCGGGGAGAGGGAGGGGCCTGGCGCCGAAGACGACTGGAGGGTGAGGGGGATGGCACCGGCCGAGGTCAACGGCTCAGCCGGCTGCGGGCAGGGCGGCATGGGCGACGATCTCCTTCAGCTCCGGCACGCAGGAGCCGCAATTGGTGCCGGCGCCGAGCAGGGCGCCGAGCTCCTTGACCCCGATGCCCCTGCCTTCCCGGATCGTCCGGAGGATCCGCTCCAGCCCGACGCCCAGGCAGGCGCAGACGATCCGGCCCTCGGCCGGGGCGCCGGCCGGGGCACGGCCGGACAGCAAAGCGCGGCGGTCGGCCTCGTCCAGTGCCGGAGTCTCGGCGGCGAAGCGGGCCAGCAGCCATTCCGGGTCGGGCAGCCGGCCGGGCGGGGCGACGAACAGGCATTCGGCCAGCTCGCCGGATTCCAGCGTCGCCAGGCGGAACAGGCCGCGCTTGGCGTCGGCGAACTCGATCACCTGCCGGTCCTTGCCCGGCGCCAGCAGCGACCGGCCGAGGATGATGCCGTCGGCCGGCGGCTCCGGCCCGCCCAGCGTATAGATCTGGCAGCCGGCGGCGGCGCGGCGGGTCCAGTAGACCAGGCCGGTCGGCCGCATCCGCCGGCGCGAGACCAGGAAGCCCTCCCAGCCCAGCGGCACCCGGTCGAGCGAAACCGGCGTGTGCTTCAGCTCCGGTTGGCCGGAGACCGGGTCGACGGCCGGGCTGGCCAGCCGGCCGGCGACACAGTCGGCAGTGAAGCGGTCGTTCCAGTGCATCGCCAGGAAGGCCTGGCCCGGCGCCTGGTCGGGCGTGATCCGGACCCGGGCCAGGGCGCGGCCCCAGCCGCTTCTCAGCCGCGCCAGGTCGCCCTCGGCCAGGCCGTGGCGGCGGGCGTCGTCGGGATGCAGCTCCACCGCCGGCTCCGGGCTGTTGGCGGCCAGGCGCGGCACCGCGCCGGTGCGGGTCATGGTGTGCCACTGGTCGCGCAGCCGGCCGGTGTTCAGCAGCATCGGCCGGTCGCGGTCCGGGCGATGGGCCGGCGGACGGTGCCGCACCGGGACGAAGCGGGCGCGGCCGTCCGGCGTCGGGAAGCCGCCCTCGGCGAACAGCCGCGCCGTGCCCAGGCGTCGACCCTCGGGAACGGGCCATTGCACCGGCTCCAGCGCGTCGTACTGGGCCTGGTCCAGCGCTGCCAGGCCGCCGATGTCGAAGGCGCGCGCGCCCTGGTTCTCGAAGGCGGAGAGGGCGGCGTGCTCGCGGAAGATCGCGGCCGGGTCCGCATAGGGGAAGGCCTCGGCGAAGCCCATGCGGCGGGCCAGCTGCGTGACGATCCACCAGTCCGGCCGGGCCTGGCCGGGCAGGGGGCGGAAGCGGCGCTGGCGCGAGATCCGGCGCTCGGAATTGGTGACGGTGCCGTCCTTCTCGCCCCAGCCGGCGGCGGGCAGCAGCACATCGGCCAGGCGGGCGGTGTCGGTCTCGGCGGTGACGTCGGACACGACGACCAGGTCGCAGCGCTCCAGGCCGCGACGCAGCCGCTCCGCGTCCGGCACGCTGACCGCCGGATTGGTCGCCATGATCCACAGCGCCTTGATCCGGCCGGCGGCGACGGCGTCGAACAGCTCCACCGCCTTCAGCCCCGGCCGCTCGGCCAGAAGCGGCGCCCGCCAGAAGCGGCGCACCCGGTCGCGCACGGCCGGATCCTCGAAGCCCATATGGGCGGCCAGCTGGTTGGCCAGGCCGCCGACCTCGCGCCCGCCCATGGCGTTGGGCTGGCCGGTGACCGAGAACGGCCCCGCGCCCGGCCGGCCGATCCGGCCGGTGGCGAGGTGGCAGTTGATGATGGCGTTGACCTTGTCGGTGCCCCGGGTCGACTGGTTCACGCCCTGGGAATAGATCGTCAGCGTCGCCGGGGTGTGGGCGAACCAGGCGTAGAAGCGCCGCACCGCCTCCTCCGGCAGGCGGCAGCCGGCAGCCACGGCGGCGATGTCCGGGGCGTCCTCGGCGGCGGCGATGGCGGCCTCCTCGAAGCCCGCGGCATGGGCGGCGATCCAGCCGCGATCCAGCGCGCCGGTGCGCACCAGATGGGCGAGCAGGCCGTTGAACAGCAGCACATCGGTGCCCGGGGCGATGGCGAGGTGGAGGTCGGCCTCGTCGCAGGTGGCGGTGCGGCGCGGGTCGATCACCACGATCCGGGTGCCGCGCTTCTCCCGCGCCGCCAGCAGGCGGCGGTGCAGGATCGGGTGGCACCAGGCGGCGTTGGAGCCGACATAGATGGCGAGATCCGCCTGCTCCCAATCCTCGTAGCAGCCCGGCACCACGTCGCCGCCGAAGGCGCGGCGATGGCCGGCGACCGAGGAGGCCATGCACAGCCGGGAATTGGTGTCGATGTTGCCGGAGCCGATGAAGCCCTTCATCAGCTTGTTGGCGACGTAGTAGTCCTCGGTCAGCAGCTGGCCGGAGACGTAGAAGGCCACGGAGTCCGGCCCGTGCTCTTCGATGGCTTTGGCGAAGCCGGCGGCGACGCGGTCGAGCGCCTCGTCCCAGCTTGCCGTGCGGCCGCCGATCATCGGGTCGAGCAGCCGCCCCTCCAGCCCCAGCGTCTCGCCCAGCGCCCCGCCCTTGGAGCAGAGCCGCCCGAAATTCGCCGGGTGGATCGGGTCGCCTGAGACAGCCAGGTCTTTTGCGTTACCTCTCCCGCCGGACGCGATCGTCTCGGAATTTCCAACATCGTCATTGCGAGCGAAGCGAAGCAATCCAGGGCCAGCGCGAACCGGCCCCTGGATTGCTTCGTCGGCTCCGCCTCCTCGCAATGACGGCGAGGACGGGAGAGACAACGCATCAGCGCCACCCGCGACGACAACCCCGCAGCCGACGCCGCAATAGGGGCAGGTGGTGCGGGTCTCAGCCATTGGCGACCAGCCGCGGCGCCGGCAGGCCGAGGCGGATGCGGCCGGCCTGCAGCTCGACCGCGATGCGGTGGACGCAGCCCTCGTCCGGCCCCTCGACCGACCCGGTCTCCAGGCTGATCACCCAGGCGTGCAGCGGGCAGGTGACGCTGGTGCCGTGCACGATGCCCTGCGACAGCGGTCCGCCCTTGTGCGGGCAGCGGTCGTACAGCGCGAAGACCCGGTCGTCGGCGGTGCGGAACAGGGCGATGTCGCCCTCCGGGCTCTTCACCACCCGGGCGCCCAGCGGCGGGATGTCCTCGATCCCGCCGACATCGATCCACAGCGGCATCATCATTCCACCTCGGCCAGGCTGCGGAATTCGTGCGCCTCGGCGCCCCCGGCGCGTTCGGCCCAGGGATCCGCTTGCGCGAATTGCTGGGAATGCAGGAACCGGGCGTGCAGCCGCCGGCGCGACTCCGCATCCTCGACCACCCGGCGCTTGACGTGATCCAGCCCGACCCGCTCGATCCAGGGCGCGGTGCGCTCCAGATAATGCGACTCCTCGCGGTGCAGCTGCATGAAGGCGCCGCAATATTCCAGCACCTCGGCCTCGGTCTCGACCTTGCACAGGAAGTCGGTGCCGCGCAGCTTGATGCCGCCATTGCCGCCGACATGCAGCTCCCAGCCGCTGTCGACCGCGATCAGGCCGAAATCCTTGATCGTCGCCTCGGCGCAGTTCCGCGGGCAGCCGGACACCGCCATCTTGAACTTGTGCGGGGTCCAGCTGCCCCAGCTCATCCGCTCCAGCGCGATGCCCATCGCGGTCGAATCCTGGGTGCCGAAGCGGCACCATTCCGACCCGACGCAGGTCTTCACCGTGCGCAGCGCCTTGCCATAGGCGTGGCCGGAGACCATGCCGGCGGCGTTCAGGTCGCGCCACACATCCGGCAGCTGCTCCTTCCTCACGCCCAGCAGGTCGATGCGCTGGCCGCCGGTCACCTTCACCGACGGGATCTGGTAGCGGTCGACCACATCGGCGATCGCCCGCAGCTCCTTGGCGCTGGTGACGCCGCCCCACATCCGCGGCACCACCGAATAGGTGCCGTCCTTCTGGATGTTGGCGTGCACCCGCTCGTTGATGAATCGGGACTGCTGGTCGTCGCGGTACTCGCCCGGCCAGGCGCAGATCAGGTAGTAGTTCAGCGCCGGCCGGCACTTGGCGCAGCCATGCGGCGTGCGCCAGCCCAGCTCCTGCATCACCGCCGGGATCGACCGCAGCTCGCGCGCCAGGATCAGCCGCCGCACCTCGTCATGGCCGAAATCGGTGCAGCCGCAGACCGCCTTGACCTTCGGCCCGCCCTCGTAGCCGTCGCCCAGCGTCACCGCCAGCAGGCTCTCGACCAGCCCGGTGCAGGAGCCGCAGGAGGACGACGCCTTGGTGTGGGCCCGCACCGCGTCCAGACTGGTCAGCCCCTTCTCGCCGATCGCCTGGACGATGGTGCCCTTGCAGACGCCGTTGCAGCCGCAGATCTCCGCCTCCGGCGGCAGGGCGGCAACGGCCTGCTTAGGGTCCGGCGCCGCACCCCCGGCGGCCGCCAGCGCCTGGCCGAAGATCAGCCCGTCGCGCAGCGGCGCCACGTCCCGGCCCTCGCGCAGCATCTGGAAGAACCAGGCGCCGTCGGCGGTGTCGCCATACAGCACGGCGCCGGCGATGCGGTCGCCCTTCAGCACCAGCCGCTTGTAGACGCCGCGGGCGGCGTCGCGGAACACGATGTCCTCGCAATCCTCGCCGCCCTGGAAGTCGCCGGCCGAGAACACGTCGATGCCGGTGACCTTCAGCTTGGTCGAGGTGACCGAGCCGCGGTATTCGCTCTCGGCCGTGCCGGCCAGCTGGTCGGCGCAGATCCGGGCCATCTCGTAGAGCGGCGCCACGAGGCCATAGGTCCGGCCCTGGTGCTGCACGCATTCGCCGACCGCCAGGATGCAGGGGTCGGAGGTGGTCATGCGGTCGTCGACCACGACGCCGCGCTCGACCGCCAGGCCGGCCTCGCGGGCCAGCGCCGTGGCCGGGCGGATGCCGACCGCCATCACCACCAGGTCGGCCGGGATCACCCGCCCATCCTTCAGCCGCACCGCCTCGACCTTGCCGTCGCCTTCGATTGCGGCGGTGTCGGCCTCGGTCAGCACGGCCAGGCCGCGTCGCTCCAGCTCGCGCTTGAGGAGATAGGCGGCGGCGGGGTCGAGCTGCCGCTCCATCAGCACCGGCATCAGGTGCAGGACGGTGACCTCCATGCCGTTGGCGCGCAGGCCGTTGGCGGCTTCGAGGCCCAAAAGGCCGCCGCCGATCACCACGGCGCGGGTGCGGCCCTCGCGCGCCGCCGCCAGCATGGCCTCGACATCGGCGATGTCGCGGAAGGTGACGACGCCGGGCAGGTCGCGGCCCGGCACCGGGATCAGGATCGGGTCGGAGCCGGTGGCCAGCAGCAGCCGGTCGTAGCGGCAACGGCTTCCATCGGCGCCGACCACCTCGCGCGCCTCGCGGTCGATCGCCGTGACCTTGACGCCGGCGCGCAGCTCGATGCCGTTGGCGTCGTACCAGGCGCGGTCGTTGATGACGATGTCGTCGAACCGCTTCTCGCCGGCCAGCACCGGCGACAGCATGATGCGGTTGTAGTTCACCTGCGGCTCGGCGCCGAACACGGTGACGGCGTAGCGGCCGGGCGCGCGGGCCAGCAGCTCCTCCACCGCCCGCATCCCGGCCATGCCGTTGCCGACCACCACCAGCCGCTCCTGCGGCCCCCAGCTTCCCTCGGGCATGTTTTCTCCTCCCTCAGGCGGCCGCGGTGGTGAAGCGCTGGCGCTCGTAGAGGAAGCGCAGCACCTGCACCCGGCACGCGGCGTATGTCGGATCGTCGGCCAGCGCCAGGCGGCGGCGCGGCCGCTCCAGCGGGATCTCCAGCACCTCGCCGATGGTGGCGCTTGGGCCGTTTGTCATCATCACGATGCGGTCGGAAAGCAGCACCGCCTCGTCGACATCGTGGGTGATCATCAGCACCGTGTTGCCGAGGGCCGCGTGGATCTCCATCACCGAATCCTGCAGATGCGCCCGGGTCAGGGCGTCGAGCGCTCCGAAGGGTTCGTCCATCAGCAGGATCTTGGGCTGCATCGCCAGCGCCCGGGCGATGCCGACGCGCTGCTTCATGCCGCCGGAGATCTCGCCCGGTCGCTTGTCCTTGGCATGCGCCATGTGGACCAGGGCCAGGTTGTGCATCACCCAGTCATGCCGCTCGGCGGCGCTCTTGGACCGGCCGAACACCTTGTCGACCGCGATCCGGACATTGCCGTAGACGGTCAGCCAGGGCAGCAGCGAGTGGTTCTGGAACACGATGGCGCGGTCCGGACCCGGGCTGTCGACCACCTGGCCGTCCAGCAGCACCTCGCCGGTGGTGGAGCGGACCAGGCCGCCGACGATGTTCAGCAGGGTCGACTTGCCGCAGCCGGAATGGCCGATGATCGACACGAACTCGCCCTGGGCGATGCCGAGCTTCACATCGACCAGCACCTCGCTGACCGCGCTGCCGCGGGTGAAGCGCATGCCGACCTGCTCGATCGAGAGATAGCTGTCCATGGGGCTCTCCTCAGGCCGAGGTGCCGCGGGCGACGAGCGCGCCGGCGAAGCCGATCAGGCGGTCCAGGACGAAGCCGACCAGCCCGACATAGACCAGCGCCACGATGATGTCGCTGATGCGCGAGCTGTTCCACGCGTCCCAGATGAAGAAGCCGATGCCGACGCCGCCGATCAGCATCTCGGCGGCGATGATCGCCAGCCAGGACAGGCCGATGCCGATGCGCAGGCCGGTGAAGATGTAGGGCACGGTGGCCGGCAGGGTGATCCTGGTGAACACCTCCCACGGCGACAGGCGCAGCACCGCGGCGACGTTGCGGTAATCCTGCGGGATGTTACGCACCCCGACCGCGGTGTTGATCACGATCGGCCAGATCGAGGTGATGAAGATCACGAAGATCGCCGACGGCTCCGCCTGCTGGAACCCGGCCAGCGAGATCGGCAACCAGGCCAGGGGCGGGATGGTGCGCAGCACCTGGAAGATCGGGTCCAACCCGCGCATGGCCCAGACGCTCTGGCCGATCAGCACGCCGAGCGCGACGCCGACCACCGAGGCCAGGGCGAAGCCGACCGCCACCCGCGACAGGCTGGTGGCGATCTGCCAGAAGGCGCCCTTGTCGACCCCGCCATTGTCGTAGAACGGGTCGATGATGAAGTCCCAGGTGTCGTCCAGCACCTTGAGCGGTGACGGCAGGCTGGAGCCGGGGCTGGAGCACAAGAGCTGCCAGGCCAGCAGCAGCAGCGCCAGCACGATCAGCGGCGGGATCACCCGAGCGGCGGCCTCGGTGGCGAGGCGGCCGAGGACGGGGCCGAGCGGCGGCCGCGCCACCGGCAGGGACAGGACCCGGCCGGCGGGCTTGGGCCGTGCGGCCGGGGCGGGGGCTTCAGAGACGATCTGGGCGGTCTGGGGCACGAGGCTGGCTCCGGCTGGCTGTCGGCGTCAGGCGACGGTCTTGATGGCGAGGCTGGCGAGGTAGGCGTCGGGGGCGTCGGGGTCGAAGACCTTGCCGTCGAAGAAGGTCTCCTTGCCGCGTGAGGTGCCGGCCGGAATCTCCTCGGCCGGCACGCCGGCCGCCTGCGCGGCCTGGCGCCAGAGGTCCTCGCGGTTGACCTTGGCGATCAGCCCCTTGAGGTCGACATCCGGGGCGATGTAGCCCCAGCGCCGATCCTCGGTCAGGAACCACAGCTCATGGCTCTGGAACGGGTAGGAGGCGAAGTCCTTCCAGAACTTCATCAGCAGCGGGCTGTTCTCGACCTTGCGGCCGTCGCCGTAATCGATGGTGCCGAGCGAGCGCGGCAGGATGTCGGTCGGGGGCACGTTGAACCATGCCCTCCGGCCGATGATCTGGGCCATTTCCTCCTTGTTCTCCGGCTTGTCGGCCCAGCGCTGGGCTTCGAGCACCGCCTGCAGCAGCGCCGCCGCCGCCTTCGGGTTGGCGTCGACCCAGTCGGCGCGCAGCGCCAGGCTCTTCTCCGGATGGTCCTTCCACAGCTCGCCGGTGACGCAGGCGGAGTAGCCGATGCCCTGGTGCACCAGCTGGTCGTTCCACGGCTCGCCGACGCAGAAGGCCTGCATGTTGCCGACCTTCATGTTGGCGACCATCTGCGGCGGCGGCACCACGATGGTGCTGACGTCCTTGTTCGGGTCGATGCCGCCGGCCGCCAGCCAGTAGCGCATCCACAGGTCATGGGTGCCGCCGGGGAAGGTGACGGCGCATTTGACGTCCTGCCCCTTCGCCTTCATGTCGGCGAAGGCGGCCTTCAGCGGCTTGGCGTCGACCGTGGCGCCGGCCGGCATCAGGTCCTTGGCCACCGAGATCGCCTGGCCGTTGGTGTTCAGCCGGCACAGGATCTGCATCGGCAGCGGCTTGTTCTCGGCGGTGATGGTGCCGAGCGTCATCAGGTAGGGCATTGGCGTCAGGATGTGGGCGCCGTCGATGCCGCCGCCGGCCGAGCCCAGCACCAGGTTGTCGCGGGTGGTGCCCCAGGAGGCCTGCTTGCTGACCGTGACCTCGCTCAGCCCGACCTGGTCGAACAGCCCCTTCTCCTTGGCGACGATCAGGGGTGCGGAATCGGTCAGGGCGATGAAGCCCAGCGTCGCCTTGGTCGTCTCCGGCCCGGCTCCTTGAGCGAAGGCGCCCGAGGGGAAGGCGGTGCGGAGTGCGGCAATGGTGGCCGCGGCGCCGGTCAGCCGAGCGGTGCCCTGCAGCAGGCTGCGGCGGTTGATCGTGGTGATGGTGCGGTCGCGTGCGGTCATGAAAGCCCCCTTCGGTTCGGTCAGCCGCGTTGCGTCGCGACGGTTGCGGTGCCGCCGGCGGCGGGGCCGGCGAGATCGGTGTCGAGCGCGGCGGGATCGAAGATCCTTCCGTCGCAGAAGCGGTCGGCGCCCAGCGCCAAATCGCCGGCCGGGTCGGCCAGCACCCAGGGGCCGTCATGCAGCCCCTCGGCCTTGCTGTCGGCCGAAGGCGCCGGGTAGCCGAGATTCCAGGCGGCCTCGCGGTAGAGGTCCGGCCGGTACACGGCGGCGGCCGTGGCAGCGATGTCGACGCTGTCCGGCAGGTCGCCCCAGCGCCGCAGCTGGGCCAGGAACCAGGCGGCGTGCGACAGCCAGGGCAGGCCGGCGGCGCGGCGGTGATAGACCGGGCCGCGCGCCGGCAGCCCGTCGACCAGCAACTCGCCGGGCCGGCCCACCAGCGCGGCGGCGATCGCCGCGGCCGGGGCGTTCAGCACCTCCGGCGCCGCCAGCATCGCCACCGCCTCGGGCCGGTGTTGCGGCCGGTCCAGCCAGGCGGCGGCGCGGATCAGCGCGCGGATCAGGGCGTGATGCACCTCCGGCCGGGCCTCGGCCCAGGCACGGGTGACGGCGAAGACCTTCTCCGGCGCGTTGTTCCAGATCTGCCAGCCGGTGGTGGCGGTGACGCCGACGCCCTGGTCGACCGCGACATCGCCCCAGGGTGCGCCGACGCAGAAGCCGTCGACCCGCCCGGCCGACAGATGCGCCACCATCTGCGGCGGCGGCACCACCACGATGCGCACGTCGCGCTGCGGGTCGACCCCGCCGGCCGCCAGCCAATGGCGCAGCTGGTCGTGATGGCTCGATACCGGGAAGACGATGGCGAAGACCGGGGGCGGGGCACCGGCGCGGCGCCGGGCCGCGACGACGGCCGCGACCGCCGTGGCCGACTCGGCGGCCGCGCCCTCCGGGTCCGCCGCCGCCATCTCCGCCGCGAGGGCATTCGAGACGGTGACGGCGTTGCCGTTCAGGCTCAGCGACAGCCCGACCAGCATCGGCGTCTTCGGGCCGCTCAACCCCAGCGTGATCGCCAGCGGCAGCGGCGCCAGCATATGGGCGCCGTCGAGCAGGCCGCAGACCAGCTTGTCGCGCAGGCTGGCCCAGCTGCTCTCGCGTGACAGCCGGACGCACAGCCCCTCCTCGCGGAAGAAGCCTTTCCGCTCCGCCACGATCAGTGGCGCGCAGTCGGCCAGCGGCACGAAGCCGAGGGTCAGGTCTGTGCGGGGATCCGTCATCAGCCGCTCCAAAACGAAAAGGCGCCCGAGAGCCTGCGGAAGATCCGCAGTCCTCGGACGCCTTTGCCCGGTTCGGGCGGCCCAGCATCGGGCCGCCCCGAATATCGTCGGACGGACGCCATTGCCCGTCGTCACCCAAAGGATACGCAAGCGGCGTGCCAGATGCTCTGCCGCCGGGGTCCTGATCGAGGGGCGAGGGCAGCGGCCGATTCAGCGATCGGAGGTGGTCATCCGGGTCATGCTGCACTGCGGCAAGATTCTGCTCCGCAATTGTGCAATGCGCAAAAAAGCGGCGGAAACAGGCGTGCCTAGTTTTTGGTCAGCAGCTCGCTGATGCTGATCACCTGCTCGGCGATCTCGGCCAGCGGCTTGCCGCGGTCCATCGCCAGCTTGCGCAGGGCGCGGTACGCCTCGTCCTCGGCCATGCCGCGCTGCTGCATCAGGATGCCCTTGGCACGCTCGATCCGCTTGCGCTCGGCCAGGGTGGCGCGGGTCTTCTCCAGCTCGTCGCGCATCGCCTGGAAGGCCTGGAACCGTGCGATCGCGGCCTCCAGCACCGGCTTCACCCGGTGCGGGCTGAGGCCGTCGACGACATAGGCGCTGACCCCGGCGCGGATCGCCTCGCCGATCGCGGCGTCGTCGCTCTGGTCCACGAACATCACGATCGGCTTCGGCCGCTCGCGGCTGATGCTGCGCATATGCTCCAGCGCGTCGCGGTTGGGGGCGTCGAGGTCGACGATGATCACGTCCGGCTCGATCTCGCGCACCCGCGCCAGCAGGTTCTCGGTGCCGCTGGCGGTGGTGACCGCGCCATGGCCGGCCGCGCTCAGCGCCGCTTCGACCAGGCGGCGGCGCTCGGCGTTCTCATCGACCAGGAGGATGCGCAGGATCATTCGCGGGGCAGGGGGCAGCGGAACTGACGCCTGTCCCAGCAAGTTCCGGACCACTGCGCAGGGCGCGGCCCGCGCCGTGCGGGCCGGCGGCTACCGGATGACCGCCTTCAGCGCCTGCAGCCAGACCAGGGCGGCGGCGGCGCCGGCGTCGGGGACGCCGATGGCGCGCTCGCCGAGATAGCTGGCGCGGCCGAGGCGCGGCAGCATCCGCGCCGTGGCGTCGGTGCCCGCGGCCGCCGCAGCGACGCAGACGCCCCAGGCCTCCGCTGGCGACTTGCCGCTGGCCACCGCGGCCGAGAAGGCCTCCGCCGCAGGGTGGAGCGCATCCAGCATGGTGCGGTCGCCCGGCTTGGCGCCGCCCAGATCGCCGATCGCCTGCACCGCGACGGTGAAGGCCTCGGCCCAGGTCTTGAGGGCGGGCGTGGCCTCGCCCGCCAGCCGCCGCGAGGCGCGCAGCAGGGCGGTGGCGTAGAACGGGCCGGAGCTGCCGCCGATCGCCCGGCGCAGCGCGTCGCCGACCGCGGCCAGCGCCTTCGCCGGATTGGCCCAGGCGGCCTCGGGCAGGGCGTGGATCGCCTCCGCAGCCCGCACCATGCTGGCTCCGAGATCGCCGTCGCCAGCCCGGGAATCGAGGTCGGTCAGATGCGCCTCGGCCTTGATCAGGGCATCGGCCACGGCGAGCCCCGCCTGCCGCAGCACAGGGGCGAGCGGCGAGGGGGCGGCTCTGGCCTCGGCCCCCGGCGCCGGCTCCGGCGCGCGGATCCGCCGCTTCGGGCCGATCCGGCCGCCGCCCGGCCAGGCCGGGGCCTGCGCCGGCGCGTCGAGCAGCGCGATCCGCTCCTCGTCCAGCTTCAGCAGGCTCAGCGAGCAGCCGGGCATGTCCAGCGCGGTCAGGAAGTTGCCGGCCCAGGCGCGTTCCACCGTGATGCCTCGGACGGCCAGGTCGGCCAAAGCGGCGCGGGCGACGATCGACAGCTCCATCGGCGGCGTCGCGCCCAGGCCGTTGACCAGCAGCGCCACCCGGTCGCCGCCCGCGAGGCCGCGGTCGGAGACGATGGTTTCCAGGATCTCGGCGACCAGCGCGTCGGCCGGCTGCAGCGGCCCGCGCCGCACCCCGGCCTCGCCATGGATGCCCAGGCCCAGCTCGATCTCGCTGTCGCCCAGGGTGAAGCCGGGCTTGCCGGCGGTCGGCACGGTGCAGGCGCCCAGCGCTACGCCCATGGTGCCGAGGTCGGCGGCGGCGGCGCGGGCCAGGGCGGCGACCTCGGCCAGGGGCTTGCCCGCGGCGATGGCGGCGCCCGCCAGCTTGTGGATCAGCACCGTGCCGGCGATGCCGCGGCGTCGCGCCGGCTCGACCGTGTCGCGCAGGGCCACGTCGTCGGCCACCACCACGATCTCGACCGGGATGCCCTCCTCCTGCGCCAGCTCGGCCGCCAGGCCGAAGTTGAGGCGGTCGCCGGTGTAGTTCTTGACCACCAGAACCGCGCCGGAGGGGCCGGAGGCGGCGCGGATGCCGGCCAGCACGGCATCGACGCTGGGCGAGGTGAAGACGTCGCCGGCGATCGCGCCCGCCAGCATGCCGGCGCCGACATAGCCGGCATGGGCCGGCTCATGCCCGCTGCCGCCGCCGGACAGCAGGGCCACCGGCCGTGACGCCGGCACCGGCAGGTCGGCGCGGATCACCACCGCCTCCTCCTCCAGCAGGGCCAGGCCGGCATGCAGGTCGACGAATCCTTCCAGCATCTCGCGCAGGACATGACGCGGATTGTTGATCAGCTTCTTCACGGCGGTCCTCGGTCGGAGGGCGGGGATCGGGGAAGGAACGGATCAGCCTTCGTTTCGTTGCCAGACCTCGGCCAGCTCGGGGGCGGCGCGCAGCCGCCCGGCGATCGCCGACAGCTTCGGGCATTCGGCGTGGAACCACTCGCTGCGCGGCCGCCAGCGGTTCATCACCGCGATATAGATATCGAGGGCGGTGCGGGTCTGGCCCAGGAACCAGGGGCTGCCGGCCGCGGCCTCCATCTGCCGCCACAGCACCTTGCGGTGCTCGTCGGTGGTGCGGCGCAGCTCGGCCTTGGCCTCGTCGCCGGTGACCCAGCGGCCGGGGTCGTCGCCATAGGCCCAGGTCGGGTACAGCGCGGCGACGATGAACACCAGCCGGCGCAGGAAGGCGGGGCGGTCCGGATGATCGGCCGGCGGGGCCAGCCCGGCCTGCGGCGCCACATCGGCCAGGTGCAGGGTGATCGCTCCGCTCTCGGTCATCACCGTGCCGTCGGGCAGCACCAGCACCGGCACCTGGGTCAGCGGGTTCAGGCGCTGCAGCATCTCGCGGTCGGCCGGGCTGTCGAAGACGTCGACCGACTTGATGGCGAAGGGCACGCCGGCGAGGGTCAGCATGATCTCGCTGAGCGCCGAGCCAGTGCCGGGCGTGGCATAGAGCGTGTACATCGGTCCTCCCCTTCGTCGCGCTCCGCACTCGTAACACGCGGCGGCAGCGTGCGGTATCGCCGCGAACGGGGTTGCGACCGGCGGTCCGACGCTGCTCATATGCTGTCACGAAACTGTAACAATCGGAGGCTTCGAATGGCGCGCATGGGATGGGCTTCGGCCCTGGCGATGATGGCCGTGGCGGGAACCGCCCAGGCCCAGCAGGGGCCGGGCGCGGACGACAACCTGAACGCCGTGCTGTGGGACCAGACCTCGGTCGAGGCGCAGGCCAACGCGATCGGCGCCTATGCCCTCGCCCGGCTGCGGCTGGACGAGGCGCTGGCCGACCCGTCGCGCACCGCGGCGCCGGCGGAGCAGACCGGCGACTTCAGGAACTTCCCGCCGGCGGTGGTGCTGGATGTCGACGACACGGTGCTGAACACCTCGCCCTACCAGGCCCGCAACGTGGCCGAGGGCTCGGGCTTCGACCCCAAGACCTGGACGACCTATGTCAACGCCAAGGCCGACACGCCGATCCCGGGCGCGGTGGAGTTCACGCAATACGCCGCGTCCAAGGGCGTGAAGGTGTTCTACGTCACCAACCGGACCACGGAGGAGGAGGGCCCGACGGTCGAGCACATGAAGGCGCTGGGCTTCCCGATGGGCGACAATGTCGACACCTTCCTCAGCGCCAAGGAGCAGCCGGATTGGGGCTCGGCCAAGGGCACGCGTCGCGCCGTCATCGCCAAGGACTACCGGATCCTGCTGCTGATCGGCGACAATTTCGGCGACTTCAGCGACGCCTATAAGGGCACGGTGGAGGAGCGGCAGAAGGCGTTCGAGGCCGCCAAGGACCATTGGGGCCGCGACTGGATCGCGATCGCCAACCCGACCTACGGCTCCTTCGAATCGGCGCCCTACAAGGGCGACTACAAGCTGCCGAAGGAGGAGCAGCGCAAGCTGAAGGTCGAGGCGCTGACGCCCTGGAACGGGCAGTAACCGTCTTCGCCGGGCCGTGGCGGATCAGAACCCGCCGCGGCCCTGCAGCGGATGCCCGGTGATCAGCGAGACCAGATGAGCCGCCATCAGGATCACCACCAGCGCCGCCACCATCATCACCGGGATCACCGGGAAAAGCCGCACCTCGCCCGGGGGCGGCTTGCGCCGGTCCATCACCAGCATGGCCGCCGTCACCGCCAAGGCGACGGCGAGGATGATCGAGGTGTTGGTCAGGTCCAGCTGCATCGTGGCTCCGCGGTAGCATCCCTGCGGCCGGGACGGAAGACGGGTTGCATCGGCGGCCGCGATTGCCGATATCGGCGCGGGCGGAGAGTGACGGGATCGGGACGATGAAGCGCTTCTACAAGACGGTGGATGTGGTGCCGGCCGGCAGCGGCTTCGGCGTCACCCTCGACGGCAAGCCGATCCGGAGCCCGGCCAAGGCCGATTTCACCCTGCCCAGCCGGGCGCTGGCCGAGGCGGTCGCAGCGGAGTGGGACGCCCAGGCGGACGAGGTGGTGCCTTCGGCCATGCCGCTGATGCAGCTGGCGGCGACGGCGATCGACAAGGTGGCGCCGAATCGCGAGGTGATCATCGACACCATCGCCCCTTATGGCGGCACCGACCTGCTGTGCTACCGGGCCGAGGCGCCGGCGGCGCTGGCGGAGCGGCAGGCCGCCGCCTGGCAGCCGCTGCTCGACTGGGCGATGACCGCGCATGACGCGCCGCTGGCCGCGACCTCCGGCATCGTCCACCAGGCGCAGCCGGAGTCGAGCCTCAAGGCGCTGCGCGCGGCGGCGGCGGCGCAGGACGACTGGCGGCTGACGGCGCTGCATCAGGCCACGGCGCTGACCGGCTCGCTGGTGCTCGGCCTCGCGCTGCTGGCCGGCCGGATCGACGCCGACGAGGCGTTCGAGCTGGCCGAGCTGGACGCCAGCTTCCAGATCGAGCGCTGGGGCGAGGATGCCGAGGCCGCCGCGCGGCGCGCAGCGCTGCGGGTCGAGCTGCAGGCTGCTTCCCGGCTGGTGGCGCTGGCGGCGGGCTGACTGGCGTCCTCCGCCGGCCGATCTATGTGATCGGCATGAGAGGAGGAACGCGATGACCAGCGATGCCAAGCGACCCAGGATCGCCCGGATCTGGCGCGGCCGCACGACCCGGGCGCGGGCCGACGACTACGAGGCCTACAATTACGAGGCCGGGATCAGGCCGCTGATCGAGACGGCGATCGGCGTGCAGTGCCTGCGCGAGGACCGCGCCGACGAGACCGAGTTCGTCACCATCTCCTATTGGGAGAGCGTCGAGGCGATGGCGCGGTTCACCGGCCGCGACCCGACCGCGATCCACCATCTGGACCGCGACCCGGAGTTCCTGATCGAGCTGCCGGACCGGGTCCAGATCCTGGAGATCCGGCATTCGCATGGCGACATCGGCGGCGACGGACGGTGACGCTCACCCGGCCTTCTTCAGCCGGGTCTCCACCAGCCGCGACCACAGCGTGGCGCCGACCGGCAGGATCTCGTCGTTGAAGTCGTAGCGCGGATTGTGCACCGGCACGCTGCCGCGGCCGTTGCCGATGAACAGGAAGGCGCCCGGCTTCTCCGCCAGCATGAAGGCGAAATCCTCCGACGCCATGACGATGTCGCCGTCGTCCCGCACCGCATCGGCGCCCAGCGCCTCCGCCGCGGCCCCGGCGACCCAGGCGGTTTCGGCGGTGTCGTTGATCACCGGGATGACCTTGATCAGCACCTTCGGGTCGGCCTTGCCGCCGAAGGCGGAGGCGACGTCGCGCGAGATCGTCTCGATCCGGGTCTTCAGCGCCTCCAGTACCTCCATCCGCAACGCCCGGAAGGTGCCGCGCAGCACGGCGGTGTCCGGGATCACGTTGTAGGCGTCGCCGGCATGGATCTGGGTGACGCTGATCACCGCGGCGTCGAGGGCGGAGACGTTGCGGGCCACCACGCTCTGCAGCGCCGTCACCACATGCGCCGCGATCAGCACCGGGTCGACGCCTGTCTCCGGCAGCGCGCCATGGGCGCCGCGGCCGGTGATCTCGATGTCGAACACGCCGCCGCCGGACATGGTCGGGCCGGGCCGCACCATCACATGGCCGGCCTCGCCGGTGTGGAAGTTGTGCATGCCGAACACGGAATCGCAGGGGAACTGCTCGAACAGCCCGTCGGCGATCATTGCCTCCGCCCCGCCGCGGCCCTCCTCGGCCGGCTGGAAGATGAAATGCACCGTGCCGTCGAAGTTCCGGGTGGCGGCGAGGTAGCGGGCGGCGCCCAGCAGCATGGTGGTGTGGCCGTCATGGCCGCAGGCATGCATGGTGTTCGGGGTCTGCGACCGGTGGCCGAAATCGTTCACCTCCTGCATCGGCAGCGCGTCCATGTCGGCGCGCAGCGCGATCGCCTTCGGGTTGTTGCCGACGCGGAGGGTGCCGACCACGCCGGTGCGGCCGATGCCGGTTGCCACCTCGCAGCCGAAGGCGCGCAGCCGCTCCGCCACCAGGGCGCTGGTGCGGTGCTCCTCGAAGCCCAGCTCGGGATGGGCGTGGATGTCCCGCCGCCACTCGGTCAGCTCGTCGGCGAAGCCGGCGATCATCGGGTCGATCTTCATGGCTGGGTCCCTCGCAGAACGTCGGACGATATCAGGAACCCGGGCGGCGGCGCTGGCAAGCCCCGATCTCGCCCCATCCCACGCCGCGTGCTATTGCAGGCGGATGACGCTTTGGCGGACAGCCGCGGGGAGAGAATGCGCGAGATCCTTGAGGTGCTCGAGACGAAGCGCGCGGCGGCGCGCCTGGGCGGCGGCACGAAGCGGGTCGAGGCCCAGCACGCCAAAGGCAAGCTGACGGCGCGCGAGCGGCTCGAGGTCTTCCTCGACCCCGGCTCCTTCGAGGAATGGGACATGTTCGTCGAGCACCGCTCGGCGGATTTCGGCATGGCCGAGCAGAAGGTGCCGGGCGACGGCGTGGTCACCGGCTTCGGCACGGTCGACGGCAAGCTGGTCTTCGTCTTCAGCCAGGACTTCACGGTGTTCGGCGGCTCGCTGTCCGAGGCGCATGCCGAGAAGATCTGCAAGGTCATGGACCAGGCGATGAAGGTCGGCGCGCCGGTCATCGGCCTGAACGATTCGGGCGGCGCCCGGATCCAGGAGGGCGTGGCCTCGCTCGGCGGCTATGCCGAGGTGTTCCAGCGCAACGTCCTGGCCTCGGGCGTGGTGCCGCAGATCTCGCTGATCATGGGGCCCTGCGCCGGCGGCGCCGTGTACTCCCCGGCGATGACCGACTTCATCTTCATGGTGAAGGACTCGTCCTACATGTTCGTCACCGGCCCGGACGTGGTGAAGACGGTGACGCATGAGGTGGTGTCGGCCGAGGATCTCGGCGGCGCCGTCACCCACACCGCCAAGTCGGGCGTCGCCGACCTGGCCTTCGAGGACGATGTCGAGGCGCTGCTGCGGCTGCGCGACTTCGTCGGATTCCTGCCGTCCTCGAACCGTTCGCCGGCGCCGGTCCGCCCGACCGACGACCCGGCCGACCGGCCGGAGATGTCGCTGGACACGCTGATCCCGGCCAACCCGAACAAGCCCTACGACATGAAGGAGCTGATCGGGAAGGTGGTGGACGAGGGCGACTTCTTCGAGCTGCAGCCGGCCTTCGCCGGCAATATTGTCATCGGCCTGGCGCGGATGCAGGGCCGCACCGTCGGCATCGTCGCCAACCAGCCGATGGTGCTGGCCGGCTGCCTGGACATCGATTCCAGCCGCAAGGCGGCGCGCTTCGTCCGCTTCTGCGACGCCTTCAACATCCCGATCGTCACCTTCGTCGACGTGCCCGGCTTCCTGCCCGGCACCAGCCAGGAGTACGGCGGCATCATCAAGCACGGCGCCAAGCTGCTGTTCGCCTATGCCGAGGCGACGGTGCCGAAGGTCACGGTGATCACCCGCAAGGCCTATGGCGGGGCCTATGACGTGATGGCGTCCAAGCATCTGCGCGGCGACGTCAATTATGCCTGGCCGACGGCGGAGATCGCGGTGATGGGGCCGAAGGGCGCGGTCGAGATCATCTTCCGCGCCGATCTCGGCGACGCCGAGAAGATCGCGGCGCGGACCGAGGAATACCGCGAGAAATTCGCCAACCCCTTCGTCGCCGCCGCCCGCGGCTATGTCGACGACGTGATCATGCCGCACAACACCCGCCGGCGGATCTGCAAGGCGCTGGCGATGCTGTCCGAGAAGAAGCTCGAGAACCCCTGGAAGAAGCACGACAACCTGCCGTTGTAGGGCGCCTTGATTCCGCCACGCCGGGGTGGTGGCATCCCCGCCGGGAGAGACTTTGGCACCGAGACACGTATGACGTCGCGTTTCCGCGCGCTGACGGCCGTTCTGGCCGGGGTGCTTCTGCTGGCCGGCTGCGCCACCGAGGCGGGGTTCCGCAAGGGGCTGGACCAGCTGATCGGCCAGCCGAAGGACCAGCTGGTGGTGCGCTACGGCCCGCCGATCTATGAGAGCCGGACCGAGGACGGGCGGCGCTACGCCCAGTTCAACCTGTCCTATGTCGAGACCGGCGGCGGCTACACGAACAGCGTGCCCCGCACCGAGACCGTGCGCGGCACCTATCGCGACGATGACGGCGACAAGCATCGCTACAAGGAGACGCGGACGGTCTATGACGACCAGTATGTGCCGCCCTATGCGATCGAGCGGCGCTGCCTGACCACCTTCTACTTCAACGCCGCCAACCGCGTGACCAGCTACGCCTATGCCGGGGAGGGCTGCGTCGCGCCGGAATAGGGCTGTCAGCGTCATGCAATCGATTTAAAGTTGTGTTGATTCGATATTCGCTATTTTATGATGGCCCGTGGCAGGAGACGGATGTCCTGCGGCGGCGCTCGGGGAGGAATCATCGATGCGGCGGATCGCTCTGCTCCTGGCCGGAACGGCGGTGTTGATCGTCGGCTGCGGTCCGCGCGGCCCCCAGTTCAGCGAGCTCGGCTTCCAGCAGCGGATGGAGCGGCTGATCGGATTGTCGAAGGACAGGGTGGTCGGCCATCTCGGCCTGCCGGTCTCGGAGTTCGAGGGTAAGGAGGACGGCCATCTCATCGCGACTTACCAGCTGGACTGGACCGACTCCGGCGGCGGCTACACCGTCAGCGTGCCGCAAACCGAATATGTGTACGGCACCAGCTACAATCGCCGGGGCAGGAGCCGCGGCAGCTACAGCGAAACCCGGACCACCTATG
Source organism: Inquilinus limosus (assembly GCF_002195995.1). Taxonomy (GTDB): domain Bacteria; phylum Pseudomonadota; class Alphaproteobacteria; order DSM-16000; family Inquilinaceae; genus Inquilinus; species Inquilinus limosus_C. The sequence goes on along the minus strand of NZ_NHON01000029.1, from coordinate 46,533 downwards.
TCGATCGCTCGGTGCCGTCCTATTCCGTTCAGCGGAGCTGCCTCATCGATCTGGACTATGATGAGCGGCAGCGGGTCGTCGGCTACCAGTATCGGGGTGACGGCTGCATGGCCGTGGAGCGCGAGACGCCGTAGACCGCCCGTCGCCTCGCGCCGCGTCCGGTGACGGTGCCGCTCACAGCAGCGGCCGCAGCGCCAGGTCGCAGCCGAGCAGCAGCAGGCCGAGGAAGAACCAGCGCCGGAACGCCTCCGGCCGCACCCTGAGGCGCAGCCATTGCCCGGCGGCCATGCCCAGCAGCGCCGGGGCCAGGGCCAGCAGCGAGGTGCCGGCAGCGTCCAGCGGGAAGGCGCCGTCGCGTGCCAGCCCGGCCGCCAGCGCCAGGGTGGAGACGGTGAAGGACAGGCCCAGCGCCTGCACCAGATCCTCCTTCTCCAGCCCCAGCGCCTGCAGGAACGGCACGGCCGGGATGACGAAGACCCCGGTGGCGGCGGTGACCAGGCCGGTGGCGGCGCCGACCGGCCCCGACCACCAGCGCTCCGCCCCGGCCGGCACGGTCAGGCGCGGCCCGGCCAGGCCGATCGCGGCGTAGAGCACCAGCGCCGCGCCGAGGGCGACGGTGGCGCGCTCGGCGCCGGCGCCGGTCAAGAGGCCGGCCCCGGCCCAGGTGCCGAGGCAGATCCCGGCCATCATCGGCCACAGCCGGCGTAGCAGCCCGCCGAAGCGCGGCCCGGCGAAAAGCTGCCAAAGATTGGTCACCAGCGACGGCACCACCAGGAGGGCCGCTGCCTGCGCCGGAGCCATGGCGAGGCCGAGCAGCCCCATCGCCACGGTCGGCAGGCCGAGCCCGACCATGCCCTTGATGAAGCCGGCGAGCAGGAAGGTGGCGGCGGCGAGGAGAAGGAGCATCGGGTCGGTCATGGCCGGAGCTTGCTCGGGCTGTCCTCCCGCGACAATCTGGATCTCCCTGATCCAGCCTTCGGCCAGGACGAAGGCTGCGCCCGAGCCGGAGGGCCTGCCGATGCGCTTCGACCTGACCGATCTGCGCCTGTTCCTGCATATCGCCGAGGCCGGCAGCATCACCGCGGGGGCCGGGCGGGCGGCGCTGGCCCTGGCCTCGGCCAGCGCCCGCATCCGCGGCATGGAGGCGGCGGCCGGCACGGCGCTGCTGCGGCGCGGCCGGCGTGGCGTGGCGCCGACCCCGGCCGGCGAGGCGGTGCTGCACCATGCCCGGCTGGTGCTGCAGCAGATGGAGCGGCTGCGCGGCGAGCTCGGCGACTATGCCCGCGGCCTCAAGGGCCATGTCCGCATCCTTGGCAACACAGCGGCGGTGACCGAGTTCCTGCCCGAGCCTTTGGCCGAATGGCTGGCCGCCCATCCCCGCATCGACATCGACCTGGAGGAGCGGCCGAGCCACGCCATCGTCGAGGCGGTGGCCGCCGGGCTGGCCGATCTCGGCATCGTCGCGGACATGGCGGGCGGGGGCGCGGCCGAGGGCGGCGGGGCCGAGGGGCTGGTGCGCATCCCGTTCCGGATCGACCGGCTGGTGCTGGCGGTGCCGCGCGGCCATCCGCTGGCGGCCCGCCGCCGCATCGCTTTCGCCGAGGCGCTGGGCGAGGATTTCGTCGGCCTCAGCCCTGGCAGCGCGCTGCAGGACCACCTCGCCCGCCATGCCGCCCGGGCCGGCCGGCCGCTGGCGCTGCGGGTCCGGCTCGGCGGATTCGACGCGGTCTGCCGGATGGTGGAGCAGGGCGTGGGGCTGGCGGTGGTGCCGGAGACGGCGGCCCGTCGCTGCCGCCGCAGCATGGCGATCCGGGCGGTGCCGCTGTCCGACCCCTGGGCGCTGCGCCGGCTGTCGATCTGCATCCGCTCGCTCGATGCCCTGCCGGCCCATGCCCGGCGGCTGGTGGAGCATCTGGCGCAGGACGCGCCGCCCGCTCTCTGAAGCCGGCCCGCCACAAAGACATCAGGTTTCGAAAGCATTGGCGCCACATTGCGGCGCTATCCGGCATGAGAGGACATGGGATGGGGGAATGCGGTGCGTCGCCGGAGGGTCGCTGCCATATCGCCGCTGATCGGCGCCGCGCTGGTCGCCGCCTGCGGCGGCGCCGATCGGCAGGTCGACCGGCAGCTGGCTGGCTATGTCGGGGCGACACGTGCGGCGATCGAGGCGAGGTTCGGCAAGCCGCTCGCCGAGGAGCCGGGCGCCGCGGGCTCGCGGCGGCTGACCTTCTACGGCAGCAGCGCCGTCCATGTTGAAGGCGCCTATGAGCAGGTGGAGCAGCGCACGCCCATCGACTGCTCGACCCGGCCGAGGCCGCCCTCCTGCCAGAAGGTCACGGTCAAGGACGGCAAGGACTACTACCAGTCCAACGAGACGGAGATCACCACCGTCAATGGCGACTACATCCCGGCGCATCTCGCCGTGTGGTGGTGCAGCGTCGTCTTCACCCTGAACCGGGGCGGGACGGTCACCGCCTATGAGTTCACGCCCTATTCCCCGGGCGAGAAGATCGACTGCAGCGCCGTGTCCTGGGCCGTGCCCCGGCCGAAGCCGTGATCATGGCCGCCGTCGCGCCGTCACCGCTCCGGCAGCGGCAGCCGCTCGGTCTCGTCCGGGATCGTGCCGAACCGGCCCTCGCGCCAATCCTCCTTGGCCTGCTCGATGCGCTCGCGGCTGCGGGCGACGAAGTTCCACCACAGCTTGCGCGGCCCGTCGAGCGGCTCGCCGCCGAACACCATGAGGCGCGTCTCCTCCAGCGCCTCGACCGCGACCGGGTCGCCGGGCCGCAGCACCAGCAGCTGCCGCGGCGGGAAGTCGTCGCCGCCGATCCGCACCCGGCCGGAGACGACATAGACCGCGCGCTCCTCATGCTCCGCCGGCAGCGGCAGCACCGCCCCGGCCTGCAGCGCGGCGTCGAGATAGAGGGTCTCGGAGAAGGTGGCGACCGGCGAGCGCGCGCCATAGGCCGACCCGACGATCAGCCGCACGCTCTTGCCGGCATCCTCGATCACCGGCAGGTCGTCGATGCCGTGATGGGCGAAGCTGGGCGCCACCTCCTCATACGGGGCGGGCAGGGCCACCCAGGTCTGCACTCCGAACAGGGTCGACCCGGTGGCGCGCAGGGCCGGCGGCGTGCGCTCGGAATGGGCGATGCCGCTGCCGGCGGTCATCCAGTTGACGTCGCCGGGGCGGATCAGCTGGCGGGTGCCCAGGCTGTCGCGATGGGTCTGCTCGCCGGCGAACAGATAGGTCACGGTGGCCAGGCCGATATGCGGGTGCGGCGGCACGTCGATGCCGTCGCCGGTGCCGAACAGCGTCGGGCCGAACTCGTCGACGAAGACGAAGGGGCCGACCGAGCGCTTCTGCATCGACGGCACGGCGCGCCGCACCTCGAAGCCGCCGATATCGGCGGTGCGCGGGATCACCACCGTTTCGATGAAGGGGCAGGGCGTCTCGCCGGTGACGGGGTCGCGGGTCGGCTGCCAGCTCATCGTCTTCCTTCGATACCGGATTTCACCGCCGGACATGAATGGGCCGGACGCGGATGGACGGGCGCACGGTTCGACCGTACCCTTCGCTCCGGCATCAGCCAAGGGGAGACATGATGGCCGACACCACCCGGGACGCCGCCCAGGACAGCCCGACAGGGGCCGCCGGCGAGACCGTGATCTGGAAGATCCGCACCGCGCTGCGCGCGACGTTCTACATCTGGGTGCTGGCCATCGTCCTGGCGGTGCTGCTGGGCCTGGTCGGTGGGCCGCTGGCGGCGGTGCCGATCGTGCTGGCCCTGGTCTGGACCGGCTGGCGCTGGCTGACCAGCTATGAGTTGACCAGCGAGCGGCTGATCATCCGTTCCGGCTTCCTGGTGCGGAAGCGCGAGGAGGTGGAGCTGTTCCGGGTCCGCGACTTCTCGCTGTCGCGGCCGCTGCAATGGCTGGTGCTGGGGCTGGGCACGATCGGGCTGACCACGCGCGACCAGTCGGCCCCGAACATCCTGATCGGCCCGATCGCGATGCCGGAGACCCGGCTGGACGAGCTGCGCCGCGCGACGGTGGCGCGGCAGAACCGGGTGCGCTTCCGCGAGGTCGAGGTGTCATCGGCCGGCGACGAACACCATGACGGCGATCATGGCGGCGGGGCGCTGCCGGGGTAGGGCTGGAGCTTCTACGGAGAGGCCGGAGCCACCCCCTCACCCGAAATCGCTGCGCGATTTCGACCTCTCCCCGGGGGAGAGGTGAGATTGCCCTCTCCCCCGGGGAGAGGGAGGGGCCCGGCCCGCTTGGGCCGGGAGGGTGAGGGGGAGGGCGCCGTCGACGGAAGCGAGGCTTACTCGTCGTTGAACGGTCCGATCATCAGCGGCTCCAGCTTGAACCAGTTGCCGAGCTGGCTGTAGGTCAGCTTCACCGGCTTCAGGTCCCAGTACACCTCCGACTTGGTCGGGCCGACGCACTGCATCTGGCCGGATTCGTTCTTCTCGCGCTTGCAGCCATCCTCGCTGTCGAGATAGTAGACCCGGCCGTACAGCCCGGCCTGGTTCTGCTCCACCGTGCCGAAGAAGGCCTCGACATCGGCGTCGTTGTTCTCGCCGCCGAAGAACGCCTCCTCGGGCTTCACCACCGGCTCGTTGAAGCGCAGGTTGTAGTCGTAATAGCCGGTGTAGTTGCGGCTCTGCCCCTTGGCGTCGGTGAAGTTGCCCTCCTCCTCGACATAGCGGATCGAGCCGGTGACCTTGTCGGTATAGGCCTGATTGCCGATGGCGTATTGGAAGGTGATGCCGGCGTTGTCGGTCAGCCAGTTGCCCAGCTCGTAGTCATAGTCGAGATTGCCCGACACCCGGGCCTGCGGCAGGAACGACAGCGGCCCCGGCGCCAGCACCAGCCCCTGGAAGGCCAGCGGGTCCGGGTTCTTCACCTGGATCGTCACCACCTTGCCGTTGACCGTGCGGGAATACAGCTTGTCGGCCGCCTTCGAGGCGCGGTTGATCTGCTCGCCCAGCTCCCACCAGCGGGTGACCTCGCGGCCCTGCACGATGCCGCCGAACTTGCCGCTGGACTGCTGGCCCTTGACGATGTCGAGGCGCAGATTGCCGCTCTCGGGCTGGTAGCGCCCGCCCTCGTCGATCGGCGTCTCGCCGCGCAGGATCGCCACTTCCTTGGCCACCTGGCTGGGGTTCGCCGGGTTGTTGACGTCCATCCGCAGGCTGTAGGTTATGGTGTCCTCCGGCTTGCGCTGGGCCGAGCCGGCATAGGCCATCAGGTCGGCCACCGTCAGCGCCTCGATGGTGTAGACGTCGAGGCCGTTGGTGTTGCGGACGCTGCGCGAGTTGAAGTCGATGGTCATGTGGCCGGTGACCTTGGCGCCGTCGGTCACGGTCTGCAGGCCCCGGTTGCTGCTCTGGGCCCAGGCCGGCGTCGTCGCCAGCACGGCGGCGACGGTCAGGGCGCTGGCGGAAATGCGGTAATTCATGGTCTCCCCCAATTTGAAATCACGACGGGCCGGGCTGTCTTCGCCGCCTCTGTTCTGGCGTGCATATTGGGGCAGGCGACTCGGGGCAATTTGATGGCGAAGCTGTTGCAGGGACGAGGCGATGTCCCGGGACTCGGACGGACGGTGCGGCCGATGCGCGGCGACGCCGCGGAGGTCGCGGCGGTGGCGGCGCTCATCCGCGGCGCCTTCGCGGATTACCTCGACCGGCTCGACCCGCCGCCGAGCGCGGTCGACGAGACGGCGGAGAGCGTCGCGGCCTTGCTGGACCGCGAGCAGGGACTGGTGGCGGAGGCGGGCGGGGCTTTGGTCGGCTGCCTGTTCCTGCAGCGGCGCGACGGCGGCGATTTCTATGTCGGCCGGGTGGCGGTGGCCGGCGCGCATCGCGGCGGCGGCATCGGCCGGCGCGCATCGCGGCGGCGGCATCGGCCGGGCGCTGATGGCGGCGGCCGAGGCAGAGGCGCGCCGGCTGGGCGGGGCGCGGCTGACGCTGGGCGTCCGCCTGGCGCTGGACGGCAACCGCTGCTTCTTCCGCTCGCTCGGCTTCACCGAGGGCGCGCTGCACGCCCATCCGGGCTATGACCGGCCGACCTGGGTGGAGATGACGAAGCCGATCGGGTGAGCTCCTCCGCCGCGGCCGGCTTTCTGGCGGCCAGCCATCGTAAGGCAGCCCGCGGCTCCGGCTTGCGAATACCTCGAAGGGCGTATGCTCATCCGGAAGGAGGAGGCTGACTCGGGTATCGGACGGACAGCCGGTGCGAAGGCTGTCCCATTGGGCCGGTCGCGATCATCCGGGCAATGAGTCATGGTCCGGTGGTCCGCCGCTGATATTCCCTGCCGAAGACATTATCGGGCGGCGGCGCGGCTCCGGATGGAGGCATCCTGCTGCCGCGGCCATTGGATCAAGCCGGTTGCACCCGGTCGGGCGCCGGAAAGACGAATTCGTGGCGCGGCAGATCCGGGAAGCCGGCGAGGAGGTCGGGTGAACTCTCTGGCCGACGACGTGACGCGGCGCCAGCGCAGGCTGATCGATGCCCGCGGTGCCACCCGTTGTGCCGTCGCGGCGCTGTTCGCATGCGCCGTGGCCGGCTGCTCAACCCTGGACGATCTGGGCATCGGTTGGGGCGACTCCGCTCCGGCCGAAGCTTCGACTGCGTCGTCAACCGCCGCCCCGGCTCCGCCCCCCGGATCCGCGGTGCCGGTGCCTGCCGTCATGGCCGCCGCGGTGACGCCGGAGGGGCCGGGGACCGCCGGCGCCGCGGTTGACGACCCGGCAGCGCAGGTGCCGCTGCCGGACGGCGCCTCCGCCGAGCTGCGCGAGCTGGTCCGGAGGGCCGAAGCCGGCGACACGCTCGCCGAATATGGGCTCGGCACCCGCTTCGCCAACGGCACGGAATTGCCGCAAAGCCCGGAGCGCGCCGCATATTGGTATCGCCGCGCCGCCGAACAGGGCATGCCCGACGCGCTCTATGCCCTGGGGGTCGCCTATCGCGACGGGATCGGCGTGACGGGCGACGCCCAGGAGGCGATGACCTGGTTCCGCAAGGCGAGCTTGGCCGGCAGGCCGCGCGGCGCGTACGAGGTCGGCCGCCTTTATGAGGGTGGTCAGCTCGGGCCGCCCAATCCGCGCATCGCCGCCGGCTGGTACCGGATCGCGGCCCATGGCGGCGACGAGCCGGCCAAGGAGGCGCTGGCGAGGCTGCAGGCAGGCCCGGACGCCGGTGCGCCGGCGATGCTCGCTCAAACCAGCCAGATCCCCTCCAGCCCGGACCGGCGTGCCGCCAGCCGGGCGGCCCCGCCGACGGCCGCAGCGCCATCGAAGGCGCCTGCCGCGCAGCCGTCCGCGGCACCCGAGCGGCCGGCGACGGGGGCCGAGATCAGGGAGATCCAGCAACTGCTGGCGAGCCTGAACCTCGATCCGGGCCAGCCCGACGGCCGGCTGCGGCCCAAGACCCGGCTCGCCATCGCCACTTTCCAGCGGGGCCAGGGACTGCCGGTCACGGGCCAGCCCTCGGCGGAGGTGCTGGAGGCGCTCCGCGCCGCCACCGCGGCACCCCGCTTCGATTGACGGATGCTGCCGCCTTATCCCCGGAAGCTGCGGCGGAACTCGCGTGGGGTCATCGCCTTCAGCGCGCGGAACTGGCGGTTGAAATTGGCGATGTTGGGATAGCCGACCTCGTCCGCGACATGGGCGATCGGCCGGTCGCCGTTGATCAGCAGCGAGCAGGCCTGGCCGATGCGCAACTGGGCCACGTAGCGCGACACGGTCAGATGCGTGTGCCGGCGGAAGAAGCGGTGGAAGGCGGAGGGGCTGAGGCAGGCCAGGCCGGTCAGCGCCGCGATCGGGATCTCGTCGCGGTAATGCGCATGGATGTGGTTCAGCACCCGGTCGATCCGCGCCTGCTCCGGCGCCGCCACGGCGGCCGGCCGCGGCGCCGGGGCGGCCAGCGGCGCCCGGGCCTCGTCCCGCGCCAGCATGGTCAGCACCTCGATCAGCCGCAGCAGGCGGCTGGCCGGGTCGAGATCCGGCATCGCCTCGATCGCCGGCCGCACCGCAGCGGCGGCTTCGGCGGAGAAGGCCAGGCCGCGGGCGGCCTCGTCGAGGATGCGGGCGACCGGCCGCAGCTCGGCCAGGCTCCCGACCAGCCGCGCCGCCCAGTCCGGCGAGAACCACATCACCAGGGCGATGTGCGGCCGGGCCGGGTCGATCCGCTCCTGCGAGCACCAGGTGTGCGGCAGGTTCGGGCCGACCAGCACCAGGTCGCCGTCGTCATAGCGGCCGAGATGGTCGCCGACATGGCGCTGGCCGCGGCTGTTCAGGGTCAGCGTCAGCTCGAATTCCGGGTGGTAGTGCCATTCGAACGGGATGGCGTCGTCCAGCCGCCGGTTCAGCAGCGTCCAGGACGCATCCCCCGGCACCGTCACCTTCTCGAAGATCGGCTGCATGGTGAAACTGATACGCAAGGACGGCCTGTGCACGGCCGGACGCGACTCCAGTATCAGTTTTCGGCAGGCGGCGCCAACATGGTGCAATCGAACAGCGCTACAGTCCCGACATGGACGGCCGAACGCCGCACCGCACAGGGAAGACGCCGAGATGGACCGCTATCAGTACGGGGACAACCGGCCGGGCAACGCCTCGGTCTCCTACACCTACGACACCCAGCTCAAGGACATCGAGAAGACGCTGCCGCTGCGCGTCCTGTCCGCCGAGGACTGGCGGCACTGGATCACCTGGGGCTATGTCGTCGTCCCGAACGCCGTCCCGGCCGAGAACATCAGCCGCACCCGCGATCTGCTGTGGGAGTTCCAGGAGATGGATCCGGCGGATCCGGAGAGCTGGAGCAAGCCGCAGATGCGCGACCATGCGATGAAGGAGCTGAACAACAGCGGCATGGTCGAGATCTACAATCACCAGCTGCTGTGGGACAACCGCCAGCACCAGCGGATCTACGACGCCTTCGTCGACATCTGGGACACCGAGCGGCTGTGGGTCACCATCGACCGCGCCAACCTGAACCCGCCGAACCGCCAGGCGCGCGGCTTCAACGGCTTCATCCACTGGGACGCCGACACCTCGCTGACGCCGCTGCCGGTGAACTGCCAGGGCGTGCTGTCGCTGGTCGACACCGACCCGGAGATGGGCGGCTTCCAATGCGTGCCGGAGCTGTTCCGGACGCTGGAGGCGTGGCGCGAGACCCAGCCGGCCGACCGCAACCCCTGGGCGCCGGACACCACCGGCTTCGAGATCCGCAACGTCACCATGAAGGCCGGCGATCTCTTGATCTTCAACAGCCTGCTGGCCCACGGCATCCGGCCGAACCGGTCGCAGGACCGGGTGCGGATGGCGCAGTACATCTCGATGACCCCGGCCGATGAGGGCAATGCCGAGCTGCGCGAATGGCGCGTCCAGTCCTGGCGCGACCGCGAGCCGCCGAAGGGCTACGCCTTCCCGGGCGACCCGCGGGAGTGGGAGAAGACCCGCTACGAGCGCGCGGCGCTGACCGAGCTGGGCGAGAAGCTGCTCGGCCTGGCCTCCTGGGACGAGTGAGGCGCGGCGTCACCTGACGGAATCATGTCCCGTTCTTAACTTGTCCCGGCCCCGGTGCGGCGCGAAGGTCGCCGCATCGGAGGTAGGCCATGGCGACCGACACGGCATCGAGCAAGAGAGGCGCCCGACGCTGGCTGCGCGGCGCCGGCGAGCTGGCGGCGCTGCTGCTGGTGATCGCCGCCGCCAAGGCCGCTATCGCCGAGCCCTTCTACGTCCCGTCCGGCTCGATGGAGCCGACGCTGCAGATCGGCGACGAGCTGGTGGCTGCCAAGTTCAGCTACGGCTACAGCGCCGCCTCGCTGCCCTTCGGCCTGACCGTGCCCGAGAGCGGCCGGGTGCTGGGCCGGCTGCCGGATCGCGGCGACGTCGTCGTCTTCCGCTGGCCCGGCGATCCGTCGCAGACCTGGGTCAAGCGGGTGATCGGGCTGCCGGGCGACCGCATCGCAGTGCAGGGCGGCCGGGTCTGGATCAATGGCGTGCCGGTCGGGCTGCGGCCGGACGGCGAGGGCAGGGTGGAGCACGACAACGGGTCGACCGTGCCGGCCGTCCGGATGATCGAGACCCTGCCGGGCGGCGTCAGCCACCCGGTCTTCAAGCTGTACCGGCACGGGCCGCTGGACGAGATGGCGGAGATCACGGTCCCGCCCGGCGAGCTGTTCGTGATGGGCGACAACCGCGACAATTCGGCCGACAGCCGGCTGCCGGTCAGCGCCGGCGGCGTCGGCCTGCTGCCGGCCGGCGACCTGGTCGGCAAGGCCGAGCTCGTGGTCGGATCCTGGGACCTCGGCCGCGCCTCGCAGCCGGTCTGGACCTGGCCCGCCGGCCTGCGGCTGGACCGCTTCCTGTCGGCGATCGAGTGAGGGTGGCACACGGTATGATTTTATCATACCGTGTGTTAGTGTCTCGGTGGAGGATCGAACGATGCCGTCTGCCGAGAAGCGAACCGTCAGCCTGCCGGTCGAGCAGGCCAACTACATCGATGGCTTGGTCGCGTCGGGCGCTTATGCGACGACCAGCGAGGTCGTTCGTGCCGGCCTGCGGGCCTTGCAGGAGCGGGATGCCGCTGTCGAACGATGGTTGCGCGAGGAGGTTGTCCCGGTCGCCGCGGCGATGCGAGAAGACCCGGGCCGAGCCCTTCCCGCCGCCCAGGTGTTCGATGAGATCCGCGCGTTGCACCAAAAACGGTCGCGGTCTCGATGATGCAATCGGAGATCGTCTTCTCGCCGGAGGCCAGGGACGATCTGCTGAACCTCTATCACTATATCGCCGAGCACTCCGGCGCTGATCGGGCCATTGGCTATCTCGATCGGATCGAGGCCTTCTGCCGGAGCCTCTCGATGTTTCCGGAGCGGGGAACGCCTCGGGATGATCTGTTTCCGGGACTGCGCGTCGTCGGCTTCGAACGCCGCGTCGCCATCGCCTTCCACATCGATCCGGGAAAGGTGACGATCGATCGCATCCTGTATGGCGGCCGCGACCTTGGGCTGCTGAAGCCGCCGGCTGCTCCCTGAACTGTCATGCCCAGGCTTAACCCGGGCATCCAGAGAACGTCGACATCCTCTCGATTGCCGGACCAGGCCCGGCAATCGAGAGGCGAGGGGTGATCAGATCGCCGCGGTGACCTGGATCTCGACGCGGTATTCCGGGCCGGCCAGCTTGCTCTCGACCGTGGCGCGGGCCGGGGTGTTGCCGGGCGAGACCCACTTGTCCCAGGCCGCGTTCATCGCGGCGAAATCGGCGATGTCGGCCAGCCAGATATTGGCGGTCAGCAGCTTGGTCTTGTCGGTGCCGGCCTCGGCCAGCAGGGCGTCGATCGTCGCCAGGATCTGGCGGGTCTGGTCGGTCACGTCCGGGGTCGGCTTGTCGGCCACCTGGCCGGCCAGGAAGACGCGGTCGCCATGGATGACGGCGGCGCTCATGCGCGGCCCGACGCCGATGCGCTTGATGGTCATGGAAATCCTCTCTCTTCTTCGGGTGGGATCAGGAATCGAGCCTGGCGATGAGCCTGGCCCGGGTGGGTTCGTCGACGAAGGCGGCCTGCAGCGCGGTGCGTGTCATCTGCCGCAGGGCCGCCTCGTCGAGGCCGAAATGCCGCTCCGCCACATCGTATTCATGGCCGATGGTGGTGGCGAAATAGGGCGGGTCGTCGCTGTTGAGCGTCACCTTCACCCCGGCCTCCATCAGCTTGCGCAGCGGATGGGCCCGATAGTCCGGATAGACCTTGGTGGCGATGTTGCTGGTCGGGCAGACCTCCAGCACCGTGCCGCGATCGGCCAGCTCGCGCAGCAGGGCCGGGTCCTCGATCGAGCGCACGCCGTGGCCGATGCGGGTCACCGGCAGGCGCAGGGCGGCCCACACGCTCTCCGGCCCCGCCGTCTCGCCGGCATGGACATTGCAGGCCAGCCCGGCCTCCTCATGGGCGATGCGGAAGGCCTGGGCGAACAGAAGCGGCGGGAAGCCGGCCTCGTCGCCGCCCATGCCGAAGCCGGTGACCAGCGGGTGCGGGTGCTTCGCCGCCAGCTTCGCCACCTCGACCCCGCGCTCCGCCCCGAGATGGCGAACACAGGTGACGATGATGCGGGATTCGATGCCGGTCTCGGCCCGCGCATCCTCGATGCCCTGGACGATGCCGTCGAGATGGCCCTGATACGACAGGCCGGCCGCCGCGGCGTGGTCGGGCGAGGACATCAGCTCGACATAGATCGCGCCCTCGGCGGCACAGGCCTTGAGGTACTCGTAGGTGACGTCGCGATAGTCCCCGTCGGTCCGGATCACCGTGCTGGCGGCGTCATAGACCTTCAGGAAATGCAGGAAATTGGTCCAGGCGAACTCGCCCCGGGCGTCGAACAGGTCGGCCGGCAGGGCCATGCCGTGCCGCGCCGCCAAGCGGCGGACCAGATCCGGGCTGGCCGCGCCCTCCAGATGCAGGTGAAGCTCCGCCTTCGGCAGCATTGCACCCTCTCTCATGATGCCGGGACTCCGCTCTCGCCATTGGGCGATCTGGACCGCGTCTCGCGGTGCAGGATATAGAGGCCGCTGGCGACCACGATCGCCGAGCCGACCCAGATCCACAGATCGGGCACGTCGCCCCACAGCATGAAGCCGAGGCCGACGCCCCAGATCATGCCGGTGTATTCGAACGGCACCACGATCGACGGCGTCGCCACGCGATAGGCCTGCGCCATCATGATGGCGCCGATGCCGCCGAGCAGGCCCAGCACGGCCAGCAGCCCGGCGTCGGGCCAGGTCGGCGTCACCCAGACGAAGGGCATCTGCACCCCGGCGACCACGACGATGACCATGGTGGCATAGAAGATCAGCGAGGCGTTGGTCTCGGTGCGGCTGTACAGCCGCACCATCACCATCGACAGGGCGTAGGCCGCGGTGGCCAAGAGGGCGATGGCGCTGCCGCCGCCGAAGCCGCTGCCCTCGCCGCCCGGCCGGATCATGATCAGCACCCCGGCGAAGCCGACCAGCACGGCCAGCCAGCGCCGCAACCCCACCTTCTCGCCCAGGATCGGCACCGACAGGGCGGTGATGAACATCGGCGCGGCGAAGCCGATGGCATAGGCGTCGGCCAGTGGCATCATCGCGAAGGCCCAGAAGAAGCCGAAGGTGCCGATGACGCCGACCAGGCCGCGCAGCAGATGCGCCCCGACCCGTCGGGTCCGCAGCGCCTGCAGCCCCGGCGGCCGGTACAGCAGCACCAGCGTCGGGATCAGCCCGATCGAGGCGCGGAAGAACACGATCTGGGCGATCGGGTAGCCGGCCGACAGCCATTTGATCATGGCGTCCATGATGCACAGCAGGAAGACGCCGCCGGCATAGAGGGCGATGCCCTGGGCCGCCGATTGCCGTGCCTGCGGCGGTGCGGCCAGTGCCTGCGCGGCCATGCTCAGGCGATCCGCTCGGCGACCAGCGCCGGCTGGGCCGGGGCGGTGTGGGCCACGGCCATGGCGGCGCGGATCGCGGCCTCGGCCGCGGCGGCCGAGGCCTCGTCGCGGGCGTGCAGCAGGGCCAGGGGCCGGCCCTTGGCGCCGACAGCCTCGCCGATGGCGGCGATCCCGGTCAGGCCGACGGCGTGGTCGACGCCATCCTCCGGCCGGGTGCGCCCGCCGCCCAGGGCGACGATGGCGACGCCGACGGCGCGGGCGTCGACCGCGGCGACGACGCCGTCGCGCTCCGCCGCGATCGGGCGGATCACAGGCGCTGCCGGCAGGTGGCGATCGGCTTTCTCCAGGATGTCGGCCGGGCCGCCCAGGTCGCGCACCATGCGGGCGAAGCGTTCGGCCGCGGCGCCGCTGGCCAGGGCGTGCTCGACCTTGACCCGGCCGGCCTCGGCATCGGCGGCCAGGCCGCCGATCACCAGCAGCTCGGCGGTCAGCCGGGCCGTGACCTCCCACAGCCGCCCGTCCTTCGGCCCGCCGGTCAGCAGGTCGATCGATTCCCGCACCTCGACCGCGTTGCCGGCGGTGCGGCCCAGCGGCTGGTTCATGTCGGTCAGCAGCGCCACGGTCGGCAGGCCGCCGCCATTGGCGACGTCGACGATCGACCGCGCCAGCGCCCGCGCATCGTCGATGTCGCTCATGAACGCGCCGGTGCCGAACTTGACGTCCATCACCAACCCGCTGAGGCCGGCGGCCATCTTCTTCGACAGGATCGACGCGGTGATCAGGTCGATCGATTCGACCGTGCCGGTGGTGTCGCGGATGGCGTAGATGCGGCGGTCGGCCGGGGCGATGTCGCGGGTGGCGCCGACCACGGCGCAGCCGGCGGACCGCACCACCCGGTCCAGCACATCCGTCTCCGGCTGGCTGACATAGCCGGGGATCGCATCCATCTTGTCCAGCGTGCCGCCGGTGTGGCCCAGGCCGCGGCCGGAGATCATCGGCACGAAGCCGCCGCAGGCGGCGATGATCGGGGCCAGGATCAGGCTGGTCTTGTCGCCGATGCCGCCGGTGGAATGCTTGTCCAGCACCGGGCCGGGCAGGTTGGCGGCCGACCAGTCCAGCACCCGGCCGGACCGGGCCATGGCGCGGGTGAAGGCCACCCGCTCCGGCATGGTCATGCCGCGGAAGAACACCGCCATGGCGAAGGCGGCGATCTGGGCGTCGGTGACGCTGGCATCGACGGCGCCGCGCACCATCGCCTCGATCTCGGCGACGTCGAGCTCGGCCCCGTCGCGCTTGCGGCGGATGATCTCCTGCGGCAGCAGCGTCATGTCAGTGGCCCTCGGCCGACATGGCAGCGGTCTCGGACATGGCGACCCCTCGGGCGAATCCGTTTGGACACGGTTGGTTCTTACTAGGACGGGACGAGGGCGGATGCCAGAGCCGTTCTGGCGGGTCAGTCCCGCAGGTTCTCCGGCCCGAAGGAATGGGGCAGCAGGGCGTCCAGCGTGGTGGTCAGGCGCAGCCCTTCCGGCCCGCAGACATGGATCTTGGTGTCGCCCCGCGCGAACTCCCGGATGCGCTGGCGGCAGCCGCCGCAGGGCGTGCACAGGAGGGTGTCGCCGGCCTCGCCGCCGATCACCACGATCTCCTCGATCGCCTTGCCGCCGGCCGCGACCATGATGCCGATCGCCGTCGCCTCGGCGCATTGGCTCTGCGGATAGGCGGCGTTCTCGACATTGCAGCCGGCATGGATGGTGCCGTCCGGCGTGCGGATCGCGGCGCCGACCGGGAAGTGCGAATAGGGCACATGGGCATGCGCCCGGGCGGCGCTGGCCGCCCTGAACAGCGCCTCGAAGGCTTCGTCCGCCATCTGCTTACCGTTCCTTGACGTAGGGCACGCCGCTGGCCTTCGGCGCCGTCGCCCGGCCGATGAAGCCGGCCAGCAGGACCACCGTCAGGATGTAGGGCAGCGCCTGGATCAGCTGCACCGGGACCTCGCCGAAGCCGGGGATGACGGTGCCCTGCAGCCGCGCCTCCAGCGCGTCCAGCAGGCCGAACAGCAGGCAGGTCAGCATCACCGGCCAGGGCTTCCACTTGGCGAAGATCAGGGCGGCGAGGGCGAGATAGCCCTTGCCGGCGGTCATGTCGCGGCCGAAGGAGGCGTTCTGCGCCACCGACAGATAGGTGCCGGCCAGGCCGCAAAGGATGCCGGTCAGGATCAGCGCCTGGTAGCGCAGCGCCGTGACCGAGATGCCGGCGGTGTCGACCGCCGCGGGGTTCTCGCCCACCGCGCGCAGGCGCAGGCCGAAGCGGGTGCGGTAGACGATCCAGGACACCAGCGGCACGGCCAGGAAGGCGGCATAGACCAGCACCTGGTGGCCGGAGATCAGCTCCGACCAGATCGGCCCGATCACCGGCACGTCGCGCAGCGTGTCGGCAAAGGGCAGGGCGATCTGCTGGAACCGGGCGTCGCCCTCCAGCGGCGGGGTCTGACCGCCGCGCTGGTACCAGGCGATGCCGAGCGTCACCGTCAGGCCCGAGGCCAGGATGTTGATGGCGAGGCCGGAGACCACCTGGTTGCCGCGATGGGTGATCGAGGCATAGCCGTGCAGCAGCGCCAGCACCACCGACACCACCACGCCCATGCCCAGCCCGGCCCAGGCCGAGCCGGTGCCGGCGGCCATGGCGGCGGAGGCGAAGGCGGCGGCCAGCATCTTGCCCTCGAGCCCGATATCGACCAGCCCAGCGCGCTCGGCGAACAGGCCGGCCAGCGCCGCCAGCACCAGCGGCGTCGAGGTGCGGATGGTGGCGTCGAGCAGGGCGATGACGTCGAGCAGGGTCATGGGCTAGTCCCCTTCGCCGCCTGCAGCATCGGCGCGCGGCGCCGGAACAGCGCCTCGATCCGCGGCCGGAACAGGTTCTCCAGCGCGCCGGCGAACAGGATCACCAGCCCCTGGATCACCACCACCATGTCGCGGGTGATCTCCGGCATGTCGAAGTTCAGCTCGGCCCCGCCCTGGTACAGCGCGCCGAACAGCAGGGCCGCGAAGACGATGCCGAAGGGGTGGTTGCGGCCCATCAGCGACACGGCGATGCCGACGAAGCCGGCGCCGGCGACGAAGTTCAGCAGGATGCGCCGCTGCACGCCCATGATCTCGTTCAGCGCGATGAAGCCGGACAGGGCGCCGGAGATGCACATCGCCAGGATGATGATGCCGGCCACCGAGATGCCGCCATAGACGGCCGCGCGCGGGTTCAGCCCCACCGTCCGCAGCGCGTAGCCCCAGCGGGTGCGCCAGACGAAGATCCAGACGAAGACGCAGCAGGCCAGCGCCCACAGGAAGGAGAGGTTCAGCGGCAGCCGCCGCATCTTGACGCCGAACCAGGACAGCACCTCGGTGATGGTCGGCAGCACGGTGTTGGCGGCGAAGGCGCGGCTCTCCGGCGACTGCTGGCCCGGTGCGATCAGCACATGGACCATCAGATAGACCATCAGGGAGGAGGCGATGAAGTTGAACATGATCGTCGTGATGACGATGTGGCTGCCCCGCTTGGCCTGCAGATAGGCCGGGATGAAGGCCCAGGCGGCGCCGAACAGCGCGGCCGCGATGATCGCCAGCGGCAGCACCAGGATGAAGGGCAGGAAGTCGAGATATAGGCAGACGAGGCCGACCCCGAGCCCGGCGACATAGGCCTGGCCCTCGGCGCCGATGTTGAACAGCCCGGCATGGAAGGCCACGGCCACGGCCAGGCCGGCGAAGATGAAGTTGGTGGTGTAGTAGAGCGTGTAGCTCCAGTTCGGGAAGCTGCCGAAGGCGCCCTTCAGCAGCAGCTCCGCCGCGTGCACGGGGGTGTAGAGATAGTCCGCCCCGCTCATCGTGCCGGCGGAATACTGGCCCCAGTAGATCAGCAGCACCACCAGCCCGGCGGCGACGAAGGCCAGCACCAGGTTGACCAGCGGGATCAGCCCGATCGACACCCAGCGCGGCACGTCGGCCGGACGGCCGAAGGCGCTCATTCCGCCGCCTCCTGCTGGACGCCGGCCATCATCAGGCCCAGCGACTGCTCGCTGGCGCCGTCGGCCGCGACCTCGCCGACGATCATGCCGTCGAACATCACCAGGATGCGGTCGGCCAGCGACCGGATCTCGTCCAGCTCGACCGAGACCAGCAGGATCGCCTTGCCGCTGTCGCGCAGCGCCACCAGGCGGCGGTGGATCGCCTCGATCGCGCCGATGTCGACGCCGCGGGTCGGCTGGCCGACCAGCAGCACCTTCGGGTCGCGCTCGACCTCGCGGCCGACGATGATCTTCTGCTGGTTGCCGCCGGAGAAGTTGGCGGCCTTGAGATAGGGGTTCGGCGGGCGGACGTCGTAGTCCTGCATCAGCCGCTCGCAATGGGCCACCACCTTGCGGCCGTCGGTCATCACCCGGCCGTTATAGGCGGGGTCGGCATGGTGGCCGAGGATCGAGCATTCGGCGGCGCTGAAGGCGGTGACCAGCCCCTCGCGGTGGCGGTCCTCCGGCACATGGCCGACGCCCAGCCGGCGCAGCGTCCCGGCATCGACCTGGGGCAGGGACGACAGGGCGGTGCCGCCCACCGCGATGTCGCCCTTGGCCGGCCGCACCATGCCGGCCAGCGCGGCCAGCAGCTCCGACTGGCCGTTGCCGGACACGCCGGCGATGCCGACGATCTCGCCGGCCCTCAGCGCGAAGGATACGTCCTTGACCCGGCGCACGCCCTGGCCGTCGACGACGTCGAGGTCGCGCACCTCCATCAGCGTCTCGCCCGGCCGGGCCGGGGTCTTGTCGACGCGCAGCAGCACCTTGCGGCCGACCATCAGCTCGGCCAACTGCTCGCGGCTGGTCTCCCTGGTGGCGACATTGGCGACGACGCGGCCCTGCCGCATCACCGTCACCGCGTCGGTGATCGCCATGATCTCGCGCAGCTTGTGGGTGATCAGGATCACCGTCTTGCCCTGCGCCCGCAGCGCCGCGAGGATGCGGAACAGATGGTCGGCCTCCTGCGGCGTCAGCACGCCGGTCGGCTCGTCCAGGATCAGGATGTCGGCGCCGCGATACAGCGCCTTCAGGATCTCGACCCGCTGCTGCAGCCCGACCGGCAGGTCGCCGACCACGGCGTCGACCGGCACCTCCAGGCTGTATTCGCGCTCCAGCCGCTGCAGCTCGGCCCGCGCCCGGCTCTTGCCGCCGGCCAGCAGCGCGCCGCCCTCGGCGCCGAGGATCACGTTCTCCAGCACCGTGAACGGCTCCACCAGCATGAAGTGCTGGTGCACCATGCCGATGCCGGCCGCGATCGCGTCGCTGGAGGAGGTGATGCGCTTGGCCTGGCCGTCGACCAGGATCTCGCCGCTGTCGGCCTCGTAGAAGCCGTACAGGATCGACATCAGGGTCGACTTGCCGGCGCCGTTCTCGCCGATGATGCCGTGGATCGTGCCGGGCGCGATGGTCAGCGACACGTCCTGGTTGGCCTTGACCGAGCCGAAGCTCTTGCTGATGCCGCGCAGCTCGATGGCCGGCGGGGCCCCGGTAGGGGCTCCGCCAACCGTCGCGGCGCGGGTCACGCCATCATTGCTCATCGCGGTCGGATGCCGCCGTCACATCGGGCAGGAATTGTCGGTGCGGTAGTCGACGACCTTGATCGAGCCGTCGATGATGCCCTTCGAGGCCGCGTCGACCTTCGCCTTCATCTCCGGCGTGATCAGCTTGGCGTTGTTCTCGTCGGCGGCCCAGCCCACGCCGTCCTCCTTCAGCCCCAGCACGTTGACGCCGGGCTTGAAGGTGCCGGCCTGGGCCGATTTGAAGACGTTGTAGGCGGCGACGTCGACGCGCTTGACCATCGAGGTCAGGACCGAGCCGGGATGCAGCATGTTCTGGTTGCTGTCGACGCCGATCGACAGCTTCTTGGCGTCGGCGGCGGCCTGCAGCACGCCCAGGCCGGTGGCGCCCGCCGCGGCGTAGACCACGTCGGCGCTGCGGTCGAACTGGCTGCGCGCCAGCTCGCCGCCCTTGGTCGGGTCGTTCCAGGCGGCCGGGGTGGTGCCGGTCATGTTCTGCAGCACGGTGATCTTCGGGTCGGCGTAATGCGCGCCCTGGACATAGCCGCAGCCGAAGGCGCGGATCAGCGGGATGTCCATGCCGCCGACGAAGCCGACCGTGTGGGTCTTCGACGCCATCGCGGCCAGGATGCCGACCAGGAAGGAGCCTTCCTGCTCCTTGAACACGATCGACTGGACGTTCGGCTTGTCGACCACCGCGTCGATGATCGCGAATTTGGCATCCGGGAACTCGTCGGCCACGATCTCCAGCGCCGGGGCCTGGGCGAAGCCGACGGCGATGATGACGTTGGCGCCGTTCTCGGCCATGCGGCGCAGCGCCTGCTCGCGCTGGGACTCGTTGGTGACCTCGAACTCGGCGATCTTGATGCCGGTCTCGTCGGACCACTTCTTCGAGCCGTTGTAGATGCCTTCGTTGAAGGAGCGGTCGAACTTGCCGCCCATGTCGAAGACCACTGCCGGCTTCACCTCGTCGGCGAAGGCAGCCCCGGCCACGAGCGCCGTGGAGAGGGCGAGGGCGGAGAGAAGCTTGTTCATTGTTGGAAGACGCTCCCTGTCAAACCTTGAGTGTCAGAGAATATCGGCCACGCCCGGCCCGCGCCAGCACCGCGAGGGCCGGCCATCGGGCCATGGATGGGGATATGGAGCAGGCCGGCCGCGCCGGCGTCGGATGCCGTCGTCATCATCTCTCCCAGGGGCTCGATCCCGGACGTCCTGCCGGGAGACGACGAACCGCAAGCCTCACATGACGCCGCGACCGGTTTCCCCGGCATCGGCACCGCCTCTCCTGAAGCCGAACCGTAACGAAATCCTGACCAAACGGTCAAAGCAAATTTTGCGTTGAAAATCAGTATTAATATCCGACAAAAGGCCTGTCGGATTGCAGTTTGCCGCGTCTGGAGTTTTAGAACCGTCATTGCGAGCGCAGCGAAGCAATCCAGCAGCCGGTGCGCACCGGCCCCTGGATTGCTTCGTCGGCTTCGCCTCCTCGCAATGACGGCTGGGTAAACCTTCAGATCACCCACTCAGGGCCGGGACGGGCGGCGAGGCCTTCCCCGGGGCGTCCGGGTCCTCCGCCGCCGCGGCCACCAGCCAGTCGCGGAAGGCACGCACCGCCGGGCGGTCGAGGGCGTCGGTCCGGCACAGGAAATGATAGGCGTAGTCGGCGACCCGGCTGTCCGGGAAGGGCCGCACCAGCCGGCCGCTGCTCAGGTCGTCGGCCATGATCGAGCTGCGGCCGAGCGCCACGCCTTCGCCGGCGGCCGCGGCCTCCAGCATCATGTGGCTGTCGCTGTAGCGCGGCCCGCGGCGGTGGTCGACATCGTCCAGCCCGAAATGCAGCAGCCAGTGCTGCCAGGTGACCCAGGGCTCGTCATCCCCGGTCAGCACGTCGTGGATCAGCGTGTGGTGGCGCAGATCGGCGGGGGCCAGCAGCGGGCGCGGCCCCGCCAGCAGAAGCGGGCTGCACACCGGGAACACCTCGTCGTCCAGGAAGCGCTCGACATGGAGGCCGGCCCAGCCGCCGCGGCCGTAGCGCAGGGCGATGTCGACCCGCTCGCGGCGGAAATCCACCGCCTGGTGCTGGGCGTGGACCTCGATCTCGAGGCCGGGGTTGAGGCGGCGGAACCCGGCCAGCCGCGGCAGCAGCCAGCGCACCGCGAAGGAGGGCAGGACGGTGACCGACAGCACGGTCTGGACGTCGTCGACCCGGACCCGCGCCACCGCCTCGGCCAGGCGGTCGAAGCCGCGGGTCAGCTGCGGCGTCAGGATCCGCCCCTGCTCGGTCAGCGCCAGGCCGCGCGGCAGGCGCTGGAACAGGGCGACGCCGAGATAGGCCTCCAGCGCCTTGACCTGGTGGCTGACCGCGGCGGGGGTGACCGCGAGCTCATCGGCCGCGTCGACGAAGCTGAGATGGCGGGCGGCCGCCTCGAAGGCGCGGAGGGCGTTCAGCGGGGGCAGGCGGCGCGCCATGGGCGGGGCGGATGAGCGATAGTTTTTCTAAGTCATAGCACGAGAAAGCCTCGTTTGTCGAAGCGAGAACGAAAGCACAACTATAGCGGTGAGGCGGAGGCGCCCCCGAGAGGCCAGCCGACCTCGCAAGCCAAGGAGAACCGCCATGTCCGCCACCGGAATCCCGCTCACCGCCACTCGTGATGCCATCGCCGCCCGCGGCGTGGTCCTGCGCCTGGTCGACCGGCTTCTGGACTGGCAGGACCGCGAGCGTCAGCGCCGCCACCTGTCCAGCCTCGACGACCACATCCTGGCCGATGTCGGCCTGAGCCATGGCGACGTCGAGGAAGAGATCCGCAAGCCGTTCTGGCGCAGCTGACCGCGAGCTGCTGGAAGGACTTTTCAGCATTCCCGACACCGTCATTGCTGTAACTCTTGAAGGTCGCTGCGGCAGGCAGCTTACCCACAGCTCCATTGAGCAAGGCTGAATCTGCTGGTCATAGCGGCGGACCATGCGTTGAGAGCGGCTTCTTCAGCCTCCGAAACGATCAACGAATTAATGAACATCCACAATTGCGAGCGCAGCGAAGCAATCCATCCCGCAGCACGAGCGGCCCGATGGATTGCTTCGTCGGCTTCGCCTCCTCGCAATGACGGCGAGGGATGAGGCGGTGTGAAAAGGCCTCGCTACAGCTTGATGATCTGCAGGCCTCCCGGCCCTGTGAACACGAACAGGCGCCGGCCCGGCATCACCCGCAGCCGTTGTGCCTCCGCCGGCAGATGATACCGGTTCAGCAGGGTCGGACGGCGCGGATTGCGGACATCGACCTCCTCGACATCCCCGGCCGTCGCGACGAACACCGATCCGGAGCCGAGCGCGACCGCCGCCCCGCCCTGGCCTGCCGCGTAGAAGCCGAGGCGGACCGGCCGGCCCGGCTGGCTCACATCGAGAATGTGGAGGCCGGTCGAGCAGCGCAGATGGACCGTCCTGGCATCGCCGCTGAGGGCCAAATCGCTGGCGAATTCGCAATCGTCGCTGTAGCGGCCGATCTCGCTGATCTGCGACGGGTTGCCGACATCGAAGATGCGCAAGCCCCCTGGAACGCCGCCGGCGACATCCGGCGCGGTGGCCGCGAACAGCAGCGTTCCGGCGAGCTGCAGCCGCTCGACCCGGGTGTCCACCGGAACCGCGTTCCGCACCACCGGATTGGCCGGGTTCGACACGTCGACGGAGGTCACCGAGCCCCCGTTGGTGGCCGTGCCGAGATAGACATGCCGGCCCTTCCCCGCGATCGCGGAGGAGAACTGGGCGGGCAGGCGCCCCAGCTCGCGCGGCGATGACGGGTCGCTGAGGTCGGCGACGATCAGCCCGTAGCCCCAGGACGCCAGATAGGCCCGCTTGCCATCGACCGCCATGTCCTCGAAGGCGCGG
The DNA here is from genome assembly GCF_002195995.1 of Inquilinus limosus. Classification (GTDB taxonomy): domain Bacteria; phylum Pseudomonadota; class Alphaproteobacteria; order DSM-16000; family Inquilinaceae; genus Inquilinus; species Inquilinus limosus_C. Next base: position 23,647 of record NZ_NHON01000029.1, on the reverse strand, counting down.
TCCTGCTTGGCCTTGGGCAGGTCGGCGTCGAACCGTCCCGTCGGCGTCAGGTCATCGTCGCTGGCCGCGCTCAGCCCGTAGACGTTCTGCAGCAGGACCAGCGTGCGGTCGACGAGGGCCGCGTCCTGGATATCGGCACCGCCGATGGTGTCGACGACGCTGGCCAGGCGGGCCGTCCTGCTGGTGTCGAACAGGGCCAGCTGGTCGGTGGTGGTGGCCACCCATCCCCATCGGCCTTGCACGGCGGTCGTTTCCGCGGCGAAGGCATTGCCGAAATCGACATGGCCGACCCGGCGCACCGGCAGGCGCAGGCTCCAGGCGCTGACGCCGGAGGCACCGAAGCCGTAGGCCTTGTCGCCGGCGACGAAGCCGTTGAACAGCGCCTCGCCCGGATCCGCGCTGCCCCACAGCAGCGGCTGGCCGCCCCAGGGCGGCAGGTAGTACAAGTTGACGCCCAGCCCGAACCCGACCGCCAGCGGCCAGGCGAATTGCAGGCGGAAATTGGCGAACCCGTCCAGGTTCGCGCTGGTGACCTTTTTGGGCAGAGTCTTCCGGCTGTTGTCGAACACCTGCAGCAGGGTGTCGCCGATCATCGTCCGGGCGGACGTGAAGATGCGGTTGCCGGCGACGCCGACCACCTCGGCCGGGCCGCCCTCGACCACCCGGATGGCCTTGGGGTAGAGCGGATCCGCCAGGGAATGGACGACCACGCCCCTCTCGGCGTCGAACGCATAGAGATAGTCCCCGTCGATCGCGATCGCGGTGATGGCCTCGGCCGCCGCGCTGGTCCGCAGGGCGCCGCCATCGACCAGCCGCGGACGCCCCGGATCGAGCAGGGAGTAGATCGCCAGGCCGGAGGTGCCGTCCTGCCGTTGCCAGCTGGCGTAGAGATAGCGGCCGCGGGACGCGATCCCGGTGATCACGCCGGGCAGCGGCTGCCGGCGCGTGTCGCCGGCCAGCCGGGGCGCCGCCGGATCCCGGTAGTCCCAGGCCGCGACGGTGGCTCCGGCCGGAAGATAGACGAAGTCGCCCTGCCGGAGCGGCACGCCGATCCGGCCGCCATAGGCCGTCTGATCGGCCCGTGCCGCCAGCTCCTGCGCCTGGGCCAGGCCAGCGCTGGAGATCGCGAGGGCCAGCCCCAGCGCGATCTGCCTTGAACAGCGAAGGGCCGTTTGCCGTATCCGCTCCGACAAGCTTGTCGCTTCAGGTTCCCCCACGATCGATTCCTCTTTTGATTGGGTTGGTTGTCGACACGCCGAAATGTCCGGCACCGGCCCGTGATGGCCCGTTCCTGACTCAACGGGGCGGTTTCGCCTCCTCGCCATGACAGGGAGGAGCGAAGAGTCGGTCTCAGGGTCGGATCGAAGACGTCCCGGTCTGTCCCGGTCCCATCCCCGCGCCGGGATGTACGAGTGCTCTCAAGCAGGTGCGCGCGAACTCACGAAGGACATGCCGCACGATCGGCTGCAGGCATTGGATGCAAGTTCGCCTCCCCCGGATTATTCGATCTCGGAAATATCGAAATCTATGGATCGGGCGGCGAGATGCCGATCCTCAGATTCAGATCTGAACTTCACCATTGCAAATGAAACGAAATCTGACAAGCCGATTTGTTTGATTGTGGAGGGCAATAATTGGTGGTCTATTCAATATTGGTCAAAATTCGATTCTTTTGCTGCCGATATTTGCTCTTGTTTCAGACTATCCGGCGACCGGTCCGGGGCGGGTGGCCGTGGCGATCGATGCGCCGCATGGGTGACCGCGCCGCATGGCGGCGGCCGGACCGGATGCTAGACTGATGCCATGACCGAAGGGATCGTCGCCCACACCGAGACCCTGGCCGAGGAGATCGCCAACGCGATCACCCATGGCGTCGGCGCCGCCCTGGCCGTGGCCGGGCTCGTCGTGCTGCTGGTCCTGGCCAGCCTCTATGGCGGCGCGCTCGAGATCGTCAGCCTGGCGATTTACGGCAGCACGCTGGTGCTGACCTATGTCGCCTCCACCCTGCTGCATGCGGCGCGCTCGGCCCGCTTCAAGCATGTCTGCAACCTGCTCGACCACGCCTCGATCTACCTGCTGATCGCCGGCACCTACACGCCGTTCCTGCTGCTGGGCCTGCGCGGTGCCTGGGGCTGGACGCTGTTCGCGGTGATCTGGGGCCTGGCGGTCACCGGCGTGGTGCTGCGCCTGGTCCTTCGCCACTACGGCCGGCACATCGCGCTGCCGCTCTATCTCGGCATGGGCTGGCTGATCCTGGTGGCGATCGGCCCGGTCTGGTCGTCGCTCGGCGGCGCCGCGGTCGGCTGGATCCTGGCCGGCGGCCTCGCCTACACCGCCGGCGTCGCCTTCTATGTCTGGGAGCGGCTGCCCTTCAACCACATGATCTGGCATCTGTTCGTGCTGGCCGGCAGCGCCCTGCACTTCACCGGCATCATGGCCACCGTCGTGCCGCGAGGTTGACGGCGGTGTTCTGGCAGGTGCGGGCACCGGCCGTCGTGACGCGCCGCCATCCTCCGGAGGGATGGTGGGCTCATCCAATCGCTGAATTGCGCAGCCGGCCGGTGCGACGCAGATTTGCGCATCATGGCCAAACCCGCCTGCAGCCACGGTTTGTTCCGGACCGCCCGGAGGCCGATGCGCGCTGGCGGCCGTTTCCTCCGGGCAACCGCGATCGTGATGGCCGCCGCAACTGTCACTGATGGGGCACACGCCCAGCTTCAGATCGACTCGCCGCCCCCGTTGCCGAAGCTGGAGCGCCCGCCGGCGGAACCGGTACCGGTCTATCCTCTGGTCAAGCCAGGATTGCCGCCGCCGCAGCCGTGGGTGGGGCAGCCGGCGCAGCGGCCGCCATCTCCACCTCTTGCTGCTGTTTCTGCACGCGTGCAGCAGAGCAAGACTCATCCCAACGGCATGACCATCTCGATCGCGGCGGTGACATTCCTGCCGTCCAGCATCGTCGTCGATGTGGAGATCTTCAACCCGGGCGTCTACAGGCGGCGTCTCAACCCGTTCGGCACCCTGTTGCTCACCGACGACCGCGGCCGGAGCTATCCCTTTCTTCCCCCGCCCGACAATCCGGAAATGCAGATCGCTCCGCAGTCGCATGTCGTCGGCCGGCTGGTCTTTCTCGGTGGTGTCGACTGGCAGGCCCGGATGCTGCGGCTGACGATCAACCATCCGTTTGGAAGCCCCACGGACCGCATGAGCACAACGCCGCTGCTCCAGTTCACCCTGCCGGCCGAGCCGCGCTCCTAGGGGCGCGCCGCACCTGCTTTGCGAACCGGGGCTGGCACCGGACCGCCGCCATCGCCATTCTGTTCCTCGGGACCGACCATGGGCGAGGGGCGAGTGAGCGAACGGCCGGACGACATCTTCCAGGAAGACCTCGACCCGGCGCGCGCCAGACGCGGCTGGGGTGCCCGGCTGGGCGGGCTGTTCCGGCGCAAGGCGACGGCCGACATCCCACCCGCCGCGCCGCCTCCGGCCGGTGGCGGGCGGCGCTGGCCGCGGCTGGTGGGCTGGGGCCTCGGCGGGCTGGTGGTGCTGTTCGTGCTCTACATGGCCGTCGGCGCCTTCATCGTGCACGCGGTCGACGACGACCCGGATTTCGCCGCGGCCGCGCCGGTCCCCAATGGCGGCCAGGCCACCGGCAGCCAAGCCGTCGAGATCGCCGCGGCGCTGATCGAGCGCGAGACCGGCGGCGCCCATCGCTGGACCGCCAACGACCCGTTCTTCCTGCCCGGCTGGCTGCTGGACAACATGCCGAACTACCAGCAGGGCATCATCTACGCCCTGTCGCGCTTCACCGCCGAGATGGGCGACCAGATCGGCCGGTCGCGCGGTTCCTCCCAGATGGACCCGGATCTCGACCGCGCCACCGGCCTGCTGCGCTATCCCGGCACGATCTGGCTGTTCGACCTCAGCACCTCCTGGGCGCCGACGGCGTCGTCGGAATCGCAGTACCGCGCGGCGGCCCGGGCACTGCGCAGCTACAACCAGCGGGTCGCGGCCGGCACCGCGCCGTTCGAGCGGCGGGCCGACAACCTGCTGCAGACGATCGACCGCTTCGCCGCCGATCTCGGCTCGCAATCCTCGGTCATCGCCGACCATATCGAGCAGAGCCGCGGCTGGCTGATCGACACCCGGGCCGACGACATCTTCTATTCCACCAAGGGGCGGCTCTACGCCTATTTCCTGGTGCTGCGCGCCCTCGGCCGCGACTTCGAGGGCGTGATCGCCCAGTCCGGCGCGACCAAGATCTGGGACGAGATGGTGGAGAACCTGCGCGAGGCGGCGGAACTGCGGCCGCTGGTGGTGATGAACGGCCGCGCCGACGCCATGTTCCAGCCCAACCACCTGGCGGTGCAGGGCTTCTTCCTGCTGCGCGCCCGCACCCAGATGCGCGAGCTGGCGAACGTGCTGCGGAATTGAGGCGCGGACAGTCTTCAGAAGCGCCTCTTTGATCCCTTACCCGTCATGGCGAGGAGCGTAGCGACGTGGCCATCCAGGGCCGCTCGCACCGGCCCCTGGATGGCCACGCCCCTTCGGGGCTCGCCATGACGATCAATATTTCCGGCCGTCAGCCCTTCGGCCGAACGGCCCCAGCGCTGCGGCGTGCCGCGCGACGAGGTCCAGCCCGAACTCGGTCGGGCGCAGCGCCGGCGCCCGGTCGTGCACCGCCAGGCCGGCCCGGGCGGCGAACAGGCGCTTGCCATAGCAGATCAGCGTCTCGATCGACTGCATGACGAAGACGATCGACGGCGCCGCCCGGGCATAAGCCTCGGCCGCCGCGGCCTCGTCGCCGGCCCGATAGAGCCGATGGATCGCCACCGCGTGGTCGACCGCATCCGGCGCCAGCAGGAAGCCGTCGCAGCCGGCGCGCAGGCTGTCGATCATCTCCAGCCCGCCGCGGCCGTTGAACACCCGCAGCTTCCCGTCCGTCACGGCGATCAGCCGCTCGATCTCCACCGCCGTCCCCTCGGCCTTGATCAGGGTCATGTTGGCGTGGCGCCGCATCAGCCGGGCGACATCCTCGGCGGACAGGCCGCGGCCGAGATATTGCGGCGCGTTCTGGATCGCCACCGGCAGCGCCGTCGCATCCATCACCCGGCTGAAGAACTCCAGGTATTCGCCGGCGCCGTGGCTGCCGGCGGCGGGCGGCTGCAGGATCAGCCAGGCGGCGCCCGCCGCCTCGGCCGCGCGGACCATCGCCACCTGCTCGGCCACCGACGGGCCGAAGATGGTGAAGCCCATCGGCACCCGGCCGGCGACATCCTCCGCCACCCAGTCCATCACCGCCCGGCGCTCGTCGACGCCCAGCTTCGCCACCTCGGTGGCCAGGCCCAGCGCGGCGATGCCGGCGACCCCGGCCTCCAGGCACGCCTCGACCTGCCGGCGCATGGCGGCACGGTCCAGCCGCTCCTCGGCGTCGAAGAAGGCGTAGAGGATGGCGTGGATGCCGGGTGCGGTCATGGCGGCGTTCTCCCTGGTCTCAATCCGCGGTCAGCGGCGCCGTGGCCTCGCCGGCCTGCTCGCGCAGCCGTTCGGCCAGGTCGGCGAGGTTGTCGCGGATCTGGGCGAAGGTGAAGGCGATGGCGAAGGCCTGGCCGAACTCCCGCCCGTCCAGCCCCTCGCCGCTGGCGCCCCGCAGCGCATCGACGCTGCTCTGCAGCGCCGCGACGGCCTGGTCGAGGGCGCCGCCGTCACCCGGCGCGGCCTGCGCCTCCAGCGCCGCGGCCATCGAGGTCATCCGCTTCTGCGCCGCCGTCACCGCCTGGTCCAGCGTCGCCGCCAGCGCCGCCTGCAGCGCCGGCGACAGCGGGCTCCGGGCCGCCCGGTTCAGGATGATCTCGCTGTACCACAGGCGGCGGACCGTGCGGATGATGGGGGCGGGGTCGAGATGCTCCGGGATCGCGCCGGGCCGCTCGCGCCGGGCCTCGTCCAGCTGGCCGTCGGCCTTGCGCAGCAGCGTGCGGATGCGCTGGTTGATCGCGGTCGCGTCAGCCTCCGCCTCCGCCCCGGCCAGGCGGCCGGCGATCAGGGCCAGCAGCCCGGCGCATTGGCCCAGCGCGTCGGCGGCGGTGTCGCGCAGATGGTCGCGGGCCCGGGACGGCAGGATCAGCAGCGCCGCGAGGACGCCGACCACCGTGCCCAGGCCGATCTCCGCCACCCGTTGGAAGGCCGCGCCCAGCGGGTCGGCATGGCTCGGGTCCGACAGCATGACGATCGCCGCGGTGACCGAGCCGAGCCGCAGGCTGGGCCGGCGGGCGGCGATGTAGACGGTGGCCAGCATCACCAGCAGCAGCACCGCGCCGGTGCGCAGGGCTGAGGGGCCGGACAGCACCGCTCCGGTCACCCCGAAGGCGGCGCCGAGCAGGGTGCCGAGCAGCCGGTCGACGGTGGCGCCCAGCGTGGCGCCGAGCGTGGCCTGCAGCACGATCACCGCGGTCAGCACCGACCAGTAGCCCTTGGGCAGGCCGAACGCCTCGGCCAGGGCATAGGCGGCGACGGCCGCGACCGCGCCCCGCACCGCCTGGCGGACATGGATCGGGTCGAGGCGGGGAACGGACAGCTGAATCACGGCGACTCCGGGGCTGCGGCGACAGCATGCCAGAGAGCGGCGGTGCGTTGCAGCCTTGCCGGGCGTCATTCAGGGCGATCGGATGAAGGAAGAGTTGCCCCTTTTCTTGTCATCCTCGGGCTTGACCCACGGCTGTCCGGTTAAGCTTCTGGGGTTGTGGATAGAGTCCCTGATCTCAACCTTTATTGTCATTGCCGGGCTTGACCCGGCAATCCAGGGCCACGAAGAACCGCTCTGGTCGCCCCTGGATCCTCGGGTCAAGCCCGAGGATGACAATAAAATGGAGTGAAATCTTAGGATCGTCACGCTTCGGTTGCGATTCTGTCTGAACCGGACAGCCGTGGGTCAAGCCCGGCAATGACAGATGGTATCAGGAGCGACACCCATCCGAGTCTTCAGCCGATCCTCCCGAGCGAGATTGAAAAGCACTCGCAATCGCAATGTCTGCATGATACCTCGACCCCGGCAGCGAGAGAGGGTGGCGATGGGCGCGATGATCAGGGTCCTGTTCGCGGCGGCATTGAGCCTCTGCGCCGGCGGGGCGCTGGCGGCAGGGGACAAGGTGTCGGTCACCGATCTGGCCGGCCGCACGGTCGAGGTGCCGAAGCATGTCGAGCGGATCCTGCTCGGCGAGGGGCGGCAGATCTACATCGTCGCCGCGCTGGACCGCGAGAACCCGATCGGCCGCATCGCCGGCTGGAAGGACGAGTTCGAGCGCTCCGACCTCAACACCTACCGGCAGTACCAGGCGCAGTTCCCCGGCATCGACGCGATCCCGGACATCGGCGACCCGGAGGACGGCACCTTCAATGCCGAGCAGGCGATCGCGCTGAAGCCCGACGTGTTGTTCCTGCTGCTCGGCCAGAAGCAGGCGGCAGAGGAATCTGGGCTGATCAGGACGCTGGAGGGTGCCGGCATCGCCACCGTCTTCATCGATTTCCGCGACCAGCCCTTCACCAACACCGAGCCCAGCGTCCGGCTGTTCGGCCAGATCCTGGGCCGGCAGCAGCGGGCGGAGGACTTCATCGCCTTCTTCAACCAGCAGCTGGGCCTGGTGCAGGACCGGCTGGCCAAGGCCGACCCGCCGCGGCCGAAGGTGATGATCGAGCGCGCCGCCGGCACCGGCTGGGGCGCCGAATGCTGCGCCTCCTTCGGCACCGAGAATTTCGGCCGCATGGTCAAGATGGCGGGCGGCACCAACATCGCCGAGGACCTGATCCCCGGCGCCTTCGGCGTGCTGAACCCGGAGCAGGTGACGGTCGCCAACCCGGACGTGGTCATCATCACCGGCGCCAACTGGGCCCAGTACGTGCCCGATGGCGGCTGGGTCGGCCTCGGCCCCGACGCCGACCAGGCGGTGGCCAGGCAGCGGCTGACGGCGCTGGTGGCGCGCCCGGCCTATACCGGCGTCAAGGCGATCGCAGAGGGCCGGGTCCACGCCATCTGGCACCAGTTCTACGACAGCCCGTACCAGTTCGTGGCGGTGCAGCAGATCGCCAAATGGCTCCATCCGGACCTGTTCGCCGATGTCGATCCGGAGGCAACGCTCCGCACCCTGCATGAGCGCTTCCTGCCGATCCCCTACCGGCCCGGCTACTGGGTCTCGCTGGACCCGGCGGGCTGAAAGGCTTGAGCATGGTCGACCGCACCTCCCCGATCCCGATCGACACCCATCTGCGCGCCGGCCGCGCCGCCTATCGCGGCCTGGCGCGGCGCAAGCTGCTGCTGCTCGCCGCCCTGGCCGCGGCGCTGCTGGTCAGCCTGGTGCTCGACATCGGCATCGGCCCGGCGCGCTACGGCGTGGCCGAGGTGGTGTCGGCCCTGATCTCGCCGTCGGAGGTGCCGGCGACGCTGCGGGTGGTGATCTGGGACATCCGCCTGCCGGTGGCGCTGATGGCCGTGGTGGTCGGCGCCGCCCTGGCCGTGGCCGGGGCGCAGATGCAGACGGTGCTGAACAACCCGCTGGCCGACCCCTTCACCCTCGGCATCTCGGCGGCCGCCAGCTTCGGCGCGGCGCTGGCCATCGTCCTCGGCGTGGCGCTGATCCCGGCGCTGACCGACGTGATGGTGCCGGTCAACGCCTTCCTGATGGCGCTGGTGGCGTCGCTGGGGCTGCACACGCTCAGCCAGCGCCGCGGCGTGACCATGGAGACGGTGGTGCTGCTGGGCATCGCCATCGTCTTCACCTTCAACGCCTTGCTGTCCCTGCTGCAATATGTGGCGTCGGAGCAGGCGCTGGCCGCGGTGGTGTTCTGGACCATGGGCAGCCTGGGCAAGGCGACCTGGGGCAAGCTGGCGGTCACCGCCATCGTCCTGCTGGTGCTGCTGCCGCTGATGGCGCGCCGGGCCTGGCAGCTGACGGCGCTGCGCCTGGGCGAGGACAAGGCCCGCAGCTTCGGCATCGATGTCCGCCGCCTGCGGCTGGAGACGATCCTGGCGGTCAGCCTGCTGGCGGCGGTGCCGGTCGCCTTCGTCGGCACCATCGGCTTCGTCGGTCTGGTCGGGCCGCACATCGCCCGCATGCTGATCGGCGAGGACCAGCGCTTCTTCCTGCCGGCCTCGGCCCTGGCCGGGGCCCTGATGCTGTCCGCCACCTCGATCGTGTCGAAGTCGATCGTGCCGGGCGTGATCTTCCCGATCGGCGTGATCACCGCCCTGGTCGGCGTGCCCTTCTTCTTCAGCCTGATCCTGGCCAGCCGGCGGCGCGCATGGCAATGAACCCGGTGACCCTCGAACTGCGCGACGTCTCGGTCGCCTATGGCCGCCGGGCGGTGCTGCACGGCATCACCACCCCGGTGATGGCGGGCGGCGAGGTCACCGCCGTGATCGGGCCGAACGCGGTCGGCAAGTCCAGCCTGTTCCGCCGCATCGCCGGGCTGATCGGCGGCCCGGGCGAGGTGCTGGTCGACGGCCGCCCGGCCGGCGGCTGGGAGCAGGGCGATCCGAACCGGCCCTGCCACCTGCCGCAGGAGGCGGCGGTGAACGCCGTCCTCACCGTGCTCGAATCGGTGCTGCTGGCGCGCAAGAGCAGCGCCGGCTGGCGGGTCGACGACAGCGATCTCGACGCCGTCACCCGCACCCTGGCGCTGCTCGAGATCGACGACCTCGCCATGCGCAACCTGGGCGAGCTCAGCGGCGGGCAGAAGCAGCTGGTGTCGATCGCCCAGGCGCTGGTGCGCGACCCGCGCATCCTCTTGATGGACGAGCCGACCAGCGCGCTCGACCTGCAGCGCCAGGTCGAGGTGCTGACGCTGGTCCGCGACCTGGCCCGCAGCCGCGGCCTGTGCGTGCTGATCGCGCTGCACGACCTCAACCAGGCGGTGCGCTTCACCGACCGGGTGCTGGTGCTGAAGGAAGGCCGCGTCGCCGCCTGCGGCGAGCCACGGACCGTCGTCACCGCCCGAATGCTGCGCGAGGTCTATGGCGTCGAGGCGCGGGTCGAGACCTGCTCCGACGGCATGCCGATGGTGCTGGCCGACCGTTCCACCCGCCGGCGCCGGATCGCGCTGGACCGGCTGGCCGCCGAATAGCAGAAGGCCCGCCACCGGGGCGGGCCTCGCATCTGTCCGGAAGGGCAGGGCCGTCAGAGCCCCAAACGGGCTCTAGGCGGCCAGCTTCTCCTCGGCGTCCAGGGTGGCGGCCACGGCGTGGATCACCGCGGCGATGCGGATCACGGCCTGGACCACGTCCTTGCCGACGCCCTTCTTGGCGACGACCTGCTCATGGCTGTCCATGCACATGCCGCAGCCGTTGATCGCCGACACCGCCAGCGAATACAGCTCGAAATCCACCTGGTCGATGCCGGGGTTGGCGATCGCGTTCATGCGCAGCCGGGCCGGCATGGCCGCGTAGTCCTTCTCGGACACCAGATGGGTGAAGCGGTAATAGATGTTGTTCATGCCCATGATCGCCGCCGCGGTCTTGGCGGCGCCCTGCGCCTCGGGCGACAGGTGCTGCGCCGCCTCGGCCGCGATCGCCTTGATCACGGTGGCGTTGCGCGAGGCCAGGGCGCTGGCCAGGGCCGAGCCCCAGATCTGCTGGGCGGTCACGCCGGGCGGGGTCAGGACCGAGGACAGGTTGAGCTTCAGATCCTTGGCGTAGTCGGGAAGGCTGGCCTTCAGCGTGTCGATCGACATGGGGGCTCCGGCGGGACTTGGACAGAACGGTGGCCGGCCCGCTGGGGGCCGGCCGGAGAGGGACGGGGCGCCGGATCAGGCGGCCTGCAGGGTCTCCTCGCCCTTCTGCCAGTTGCAGGGGCACAGCTCGTCGGTCTGCAGGGCGTCGAGGACGCGCAGAACCTCGTGCGGGTTGCGGCCGACCGACATGTCGTTGACCGAGACGAAGCGGATGATGTTGTCCGGGTCGACGATGAAGGTGGCGCGCAGGCAGACTTCCTCGCTCTTCTCGAGGATGCCGAGCTCGCGGCTGAGATCCTTGCGGATGTCGGCCAGCATCGGGATCGGCAGCTCCTTCAGGTCGGCGTGGTTCTGGCGCCAGGCCAGGTGCACGAACTCGCTGTCGGTCGAGACGCCATAGACCAGCGCGTCGCGGTCATGGAAGTCGCCGGCCAGCTTGCCGAACGCCGCGATCTCGGTCGGGCAGACGAAGGTGAAGTCCTTCGGCCAGAAGAACACGATCTTCCACTTGCCCTTGCTGGCGGCGCGGTCGATCGGCGTGAAGGCGTCCTTCGGATTGGTCGAGACGACCGCCTGGAGCGAGAAATCCGGGAAGGTGTCGCCAATGGTCAGCATGGGCATCGAGAGGCTCCGTGGGATCTTGCGTTCGTTGGGTTTTGTGTGCGGCGCAACAGCAGTTGGTGCCGCAGTGCAGCAATCACATAGCAGTCCGGATTCCCACAATCCAATCGATTGTTCCGAGGATTATGATAGGTTCGTCCTATGAATCAGCCGATCACCCTGCGGCAACTCCGCTATGTCGTCGCGGTCGCCGACACGCGGCATTTCGGCCGGGCCGCCGCCGCCTGCCATGTCAGCCAGCCCTCGCTCAGCGCCCAGGTCCAGGCGCTGGAGGAGATGCTGGGCGGGCCGCTGTTCGAGCGGTCGAAGCGGCGCATCATCCTGACCCCGCTGGGCGAGGCGGTGGTCGCCCGGGCGCGGCGGATCCTGGCCGAGACGCAGGACCTGCTGCTGGCCGCGCGCGACCAGGCGGCGCCGCTGGCCGGTGACTTCCGGCTGGGTGTGATCCCGACGCTCGGCCCGTATCTGCTGCCGCGATTGATGCGCACGCTGCGCCGCACCTACCCGGACCTGCGCCTCTATCTGCGCGAGGACCTGACCGACCGGCTGGTCGAGCGGCTGCGCCGCGGCGAGCTGGAGGCGGCGCTGCTGGCCCTGCCCGTGGAGGACTCGAAGCTCGATTCGCTGCCGGTGTTCGACGAGCCCTTCCTGCTGGCCGTGCCCACCGGGCACCGGCTGGCGCGGGCCAACCGGGTGGCGCCGGCCGACCTGGCGGATGAGCATCTGCTGCTGCTGGAGGACGGGCATTGCCTGCGCGACCAGGCGCTGGAGGTGTGTCGCAGCGCGGCGCGGACGCAGGAGGATGCGTTCGGCGCCACCAGCCTGTCGACGCTGCGCGAGATGGTGGCGGGGCGGATCGGCATCACCCTGCTGCCGGCCCTGGCCTGCACTGCGCCGACCGTGGCCGATGGCGACATCGCGCTCAGGCCGTTCGACGCGCCGCAGCCGTCGCGGCGGATCGGGCTGGTGTGGCGCCGCGGGGCGGCGCGCCGCAGCGAGATCGAGATGCTGGCCGAGTTCCTGCGCCAGCATCTGCCGGAGGGCGCCGTGGCGATCCCGCCGGAGGACCTGTCCGAGATGGCGGGTGCCGTGCCGAAACGGAGGGCCGCGGGCTGACGGCCGGGGTCAGGCGGCGCGGCGCAGCGCCTGCTCCAGGAAGCGGGCCTCGGACCTGGCGTCGAACGGCCAGCGGGTCCCGGTCTCGGCCAGGAACGCCTCCGCCGCGGCGGTGATCTCCTTGCCGCCCAGCCACCACTCTGCCTTCACCACGGCGCCGTCCCTGTCGCGTTCGACCACGGCCGGGCCGTTGGTGCGGTGGCGATGGTTGTGCCGGTACCAGCGCTCCAGCCGGCTGCCGTCGCGGCCGTAATGGATATAGGCCGGCCCGTCGTCGCGATGCGCCTCGTCGGCCAGGAACCACCATTCGAATTTGGGCGAGCCGTCCGGGTGATAGACGGTCACCGCCGGCTTGCCGGTCTGATGATAGCGCCCGGCCTGGAACCAGTCCTCGCGGCGCACCGCGCCGTTCTCATGATACTCGACGCGCGCCGGCGCCCCGTCGCGGTGCAGGACATAACCGGCCTCGCCGTCGCTGAATCGCCTGTACCAGCGCTGCTCCATGATCCGGGTGGCGTCCTCGGCGTAGATCGTCTCGCAGGGATTGTCGTCGAACCGCTGGTTCACACCCCTCGGCATCGGGGCTTTCTCAAGCGCCATCTGCGTCGTCCCTTCCGCTTGGACCTGTCTGGGGATTGAAAAGGATGCGTGCCAAGAAAGAACATTTCGCACAAGTCAGATGAATATAACAGATGAATTTGCTAAAAAAAGAATCAAATTTTATGCAACTTCTGGTTTATACGCTCGGCCTGTCTCCGGACCAGAATGGGCTGTTCCGGCAATTTTTCCCACTCGCGGCGCCGAAACGGCACCCTGAGTTGCAGATTCCGCAACTCAGAGTTGCGGCGAAGAGTCGCGCCCGCCGCGTCAGTAGTCCCATTCCATGGTGACCCCGACCGCGCCGCCGCTGTCGCCGCCGGCCTCGGCCTTGCCCTTGATGTTGTTGGTCACGTCGATGGTGACCGTGGCCCGGGTGCTGCCGGCATCGATGCCCTGTTCCACGCCGACGCGGACGCCCTTGGTGATATAGCGCCCGGCGCCGACCGACGTGCCGCCCGACGAGTCGGTGCCGAAATCGAGCTGGTCGAGGCCGAGCGATTGCTGGATGCCGCCGAGCATCCCACCGCCCGAGCCGCCGCCGACCCCCGACAGCTCCGCCGCGGCCTGGGCGAGCTGGATCGCCTGGACCGGGCTCAGCTGGCTGGTGGCCTGACCGAACAGCAGGCGCGACAGCACCTCGTCCTGCGGCAGCTCGGGCGTCGAGCTGAGCGTCAGCTCCGGCTTCGAGGCATAGCCGCCGATCGCGATATGGGGGGTGACATCGCCGGCGCGCTCCGAGGAGGCCAGGAAGTCCAGCCGCGGATCGCTCACCGCACCGCCGTCGAAGGTGATGCGGCCGCGCTCGAAATCCAGCCGCTGGCCGAATTTCGAGATCGCGCCGCGCCGCATCTCGAAGCCGCCCTGGATGTCGGGGGTCGAGGTGGTGCCGACGATGTGGATCTGGCCCTGCATCTCGGCGTCGATGCCCTGGCCGCGGACATAGAGCTGGTTCGGCGCCTCGACGGTGATGTCGAGCGCGGTCTGCGACGGCGGCTTCTGCGGCTGGTTCGCGATCGGCTTCGGGGCCGGGCGGGCCGGCGGGGGCTGCTGCGCCTTCAGCCGGGCCGCGATCTCCGGCGGCGCGTTGACCTGGCGCACCTGGATCGGCGTGACCGAGACCGGGAAGCTGTCCGGGATCTGGATGATCGCCTGGCGCAGCTTGACCGAGCCCTTGAGCTGCGAATCGGCCGACAGGTCGCCCGACATGGCCAGGTCGCTGTCGGCATGGACGGTGGCGAGCTCGCTGGAGACCAGCAGCGCATTGCTGGTCTGGATCCGGACATCGACCGGCAGGCTGCCATTGGCGCCCAGGGTGACGCTGCCGCTGCCGGTGATGGTGCCGCCGCCGGGCGTCTTGGCCGACAGGCTGCTCAGCCGGAAGCTGTCGCCGGCGCCGGTGATGGTGGCGTCGATGTTCTGCAGCCGGACGCCGTATTCCGAGTTCTGGTAGCTGCCGTTGCGCAGGGTCACGGTGCCGGAGGCCTGGGGCTTGTCCGGCGTGCCTTCGACCTTGATGTCGAGCGACAGCGGACCGCCGACGCGGTCGGCGCCGGCGGCCAGGAAATCGTTGAACATCGCCAGCTCGACCTGGCCCTTGGCCGTGGCCGAGAGCGGCCCGCCGCCCAGCGGCACCGCCGCCTGCAGGTCCAGCCGGGCACGTCCGGCCGTGACCCGGCTGGTGACGTTGAGGCGCTGGCCGCCCAGCGTGCCGTCGGCGGTGGCGTCGATCGCGGGCAGGCCGGCGGTGTCGATGCCGCCCATCTTGGCGCCGGACACCTTCAGCGAGAACTTGCCGCCCGGGTCGGCGGCGCTGCCGGTGATGGTGGCGTCGCCGTTCAGCTGCCCCTGCAGCTGCAGGTCGGGGCTGGCGATCGACGCCAGGCCGAGCGGCAGCCGGGCGATGCGGGCCCGCAGGTCCAGCGCGTCACCGGCCTTGCCCGACAGGCTGAGGCTGCCGCCGCCGCTGACCGCAAGGTCGATCGTGCCGAGGTCTACGCCCGCAGCGCCGGCGCGGATGGTGGCCGGCTTCGACAGGGTGATCGACTGGCCGGACTGGCGCACCGCCAGGCTCTTCAGCCCGACCACGGTCTCGTCGCCGTTCAGGCCGATATCCGCAGCCATGTCGGCGGTGCCGTAGCCGGTCGCGGCCTGCAGCTTCAGCGCCAGCTGCTGCATCGTGCCGTCAGCGGTGAGCTCGGCCCGGCTGATCGGGGTGCCGCTGGCGGTGGCGTTGGTCACCAGCAGCCGGCCGTCCTGGATCCGCCGGCCGTCGGCCATCGGGTCCAGCACCGTGCCGGTCAGCCGGATCTCGCCGAGCTGGGCGGTGTCGGCGTAGGCGACGCGCCGGGCGGTCAGGTCGATCTTGGCGCCGGCGGCGGGGTCGAGCGACAGGGTGGCGTCGAGCTGGCCGCGCAGCGCCTGGCCGATGAAGGCGCCGACGACGCCGAGATCGGCGACGGCCAGGCGGACGGTGCCGCCGACCGGCTTGCCGTCCGCCGCCACCGCGGCGTTGCCGTCGGCCTTGATGCCGGCGACGTCCAGCACCAGCGTGCTGACATCGATGCCGCCATCCGGCTTCTGCCCCAGCACGATGTTGCCGGTGGCCGGCTTGCCGTCGACCGTGCCGGCCAGCTTGACCGTGCCGGTGGGGGCGGAGGGCAGGCCCGCGGCGTCGAGATCGACCTTCAGGCGCTCGACCGCATGGCCGGCGGTCTTCACCCCCTCGGCCACCACCTGGCCCTTGACGCCGAGCGCCCCGACGCTGCCGGACAGGGTGGTGTCGAGCGACACCGCGCCCTCGACGCCGGGCGACACCGCGGCGAGCGAGCCGAGCGCGGCCTTGATCTGGCCCTCGATCGCCTCGCCATCCAGCGAGCCGGAGGCGTCGAGCGAGGCCTTCTCGCCCTTCACGCTGATCTGGGAGACGGTGATCTTGCCGCCGGTGTCGCGCTCCACCCGTCCGTTCAGCGTGGTTCGCTGCCCCAGCACCGCGGCGGCGGGCGTGGCTTCGACATTCGCCTCGCCGATGGTGCCGTCCCAGTCCAGTGTGGCGGCGCCGTCCGCGGCCAGCGACGGCTTCACCGTCAGGTCGAGGTTGCCGGAGATCGGCTGGCCGACGAGGCCGGAGAAGCGGCTGAGATCGGCCGCGGTCAGGTGCAGGGTGCCGGCGCCGGACGGCGCCATGGCGTCGCCCTGGCCGTCCGCGGTCAGCACGGCATTGTCCAGCCGGGTCTCCAGCCGGTCGATCACGACCTTGCCCGACTGGGTGCCGCTGCCGTCAAGGCTGAGCTGCAGGCTGTGCCCGGCCGCGGCCTCCAGCTGCGGGTCGCCGAGCGTGAGGCCGCTGGCGGAGGCGGTGACGCGCAGCCCGATCGGCGCCTCGGGGTCGGAGATCTTGCCCTGCGGCGTCGCCGTCAGGTCGACCGCCAGCGTGCCGGCGCCATAGGGGGCCTGGCGCAGCCCGGCGCCGCGGATCGCGGCCGCCACCACGGGCGCGTCCAGCGCGCCCTTGGCGGTGCCATCCACGGCCAGCGACTCCCAGCCGGTGCCCGGCGGCAGCAGCGTGGCGAAGCCGGCGGCGGCGCCGGCCTGCAGCTTGTAGGCGAGGTCCAGCTGGTTGCCGACCGGGTTCAGGCTGCCGGTCACCGAGACGCTGCCGGCCGCCGCCGCGGCGTCGAACTGCCGGATGGTGATCGGGCCGGCATCGGCTATGTCGGCATCGGCCTTCAGCGTCGTCCGGCCCTGCACCAGGGCGGCGATCCCGGCCGGGACCAGCCTGGCGGCATCGGCGTTGAGATCGACCGTCAGGCGCCGGCTGCCGTTGGCGGGCGCGATCCGGACCTGGCCGTCGACCCCGCCGAGGTCGCCGACCTTGCCGGCGAGGGTGGCGTGGAAGTCCGACAGCGTGCCGGTGCCGTTCAGCGTCAGGTCGACCGGCGGCCGCCCCGGGAACTGGGCCATGGTGGCGATGACGCCGCCCGGCGGCTCCTGCACCGACACGCCGACATCGAGCTGCTCGGTCGTCGGGATGAAGGCCAGCCGGGCGGTGATGTCGCCGGCCGCGCCGTCCAGCCGGTGGACGGAGATGTCGGCCGACAGCCCCTGCGACGGGTCGCCGAGCTGGGCATCGCCGGCCACGCTCAGCGTCGCCGCCATGCCGGCCACGGCCGGGCCGATGGCGATCTTCTCGACATTCAGCCGGTCCAGCCGGATGTCGACCGGCAGCCGCGGCAGCGAGAAGCTGCCGGAGCTGGGCTGCGGCTCGGGCTCGGCGCCGCCGGCGGGCAGGCGGTCGACCGTTACCGTGCCGGCCTCGACCGCGTCGACCCGCAGGGTGCGGCGCAGCAGCGCCGACGGGCTCCAGGCCAGGCGGGCCCAGTCGACGGCGATCATCTTGCCCGCGGCGTCGGAGACGGCGACGTCGCGCACGGTCATGTCGAAGGGCACGAAGCCCTCGATCGCGCCGACCGAGACCTGCATCTCGGGTGAGCTGGCCAGGCTGCCCGCCTGGTCGGCGATCAGGCGCTTGCCCGGGCCGGTCTGCGCCGCGGCGAAGACGATCAGCAGCAGTGCTATCGGCAGGCCGATCACGACGGCGAGGATGATCAGAAGGATCCTGAGCGCGCGCATCAGAAGGCCTGCCCGATGCTGATGTAGAGCTGGAAGCTGTCGTCGCTCTTGCGCTTGTTCAGCGGGATGGCGACGTCGGCGCGGATCGGTCCGATGCCGGTGTAATAGCGGGCGCCGAGGCCGGCGGCGTACTGGATGTCGCTGCCGAAGTCCGGGACGCTCTTCTCATAGACGCCGCCGGCGTCGAAGAACGGCACGATGCCGATCGAATCGGTGATCTTGTAGCGCAGCTCCAGGCTGCCGATGATCGAGCTCAGGCCCCCGGTCGGGTTGTCGTTCTTATCCAGCGGGCCGATGCTCTGGTACTTGTAGCCGCGGACGGTGCCGCCGCCGCCGGCATAGAGCCGCTTGTCGGGCGGCACGTCGGCGATGTCCGGCCCGGCGATGCTGCTGATGCCCAGCTGCCCGGCCAGGATGATGTCGCCGTCGCCGCCGGACAGGTCGAGATAGGCCGACCCCAGCGCCTTGGTCACGATCATGTCGACCGAGGAGCCGAGGAAGCTGGGATAGGGGGTGAAGGATAGCTGCGCCCGGTAGCCCTTGGTCGGGTTCAGCAGGTTGTCGGTGGTGTCGATCTTGGCGCCCAGCGGGATGCCGACGAAGGTGTAGTCCCATTCGCCCTGGTCGTTCTCGACATGGCCGGTCTCGAAGCTGAGCCCCGCCAGCAGGTCGATCTGCTTGGTGTATTTGTAGGTCGCGATGCCCTGCACCAGGCCGCGGGTGCTGGTGTAGGCGTCCAGCACCTCGCGCACCGCCTCGGCCTTGGCATCGAGGGTGGTGTTGCGGTCGAGGAAGCCGGGCACCTTCAGGCTGACGCCGAACTTGAAGTTCGGCTCGGTGGCGTTGTTGTAGCCGAGGCCACTGACCTCGCCGTCGATTCGCAGCTGCTCGGCCCCGCCCCACAGGTTGCGATGGCCCCAATAGGCGTTCACCCCGGCGCCGTAATTGGTCTCGTATTTCGCGCCGAAGCCGATGAAGCGCGCCGGCCGCTCCTGCACCGCGATCGTCACCGGCACGTTGCCCTGGGCGTCGACCTGGTCGGCGGTGGTGACGCGGACGCTGCTGAACACGCCGAGGTCGGCCAGGTCCTTGCGCAGATCCTGGACCTGCTGCGGCGAGTAGAGCTGGCCGACCACGAAGGGCACCCGGCTCTGGATGAAGCTCTCCCGGACATCCTCCTCGCCTTCCACCGTCACCGGGCCGAAGCCGGCCTTGGGGCCCGGGTCCAGCATCTCGGTCAGGTCCATGGTCTGGTCGGCATGGTCGACCACCGCGTCGCGTGACGGCACCTTGGCCAGGGGATAGCCCTGGTCGTTCATCTGCGACACCATCGCGCCCTCGGCGCTCAGGATCGTCCCCGACAGCGCCGGCTTGCCGGGGTCGAGGCCCAGCGGCTTGCGGTCGATCACCAGCGGCAACTGGTCCGACCCCTGCATGTCGGTCAGGCGGACGGTCTTGAACTTGTAGCTGGGGCCGAGGTCGATCTTGATCGAGACCTTGACCGGGTCCTTGCTCTGCCGGGCCGTCAGCCGGTCGATCAGCCCGGCATCGTCCAGGTCCATGCCGTCGACGGTGATGTGCACCTGGCCGCCGTAATAGGACAGGGCCCCCAGCGCGCCGTACAGCCGGTCACGATCGGCCAGCGCCCGGCGCACCAGCCCGACCGGGCCGGAGGGCGGGCTGGACTGCAGCTTCAGCAGGTTCGAGGCGCCGGTCAGCGCCGCGGTCGCGTTCTCGTCCGGAATCGGCTCCAGCGTCGCCGCATAGGGCAGCGCGTCGGGCAGCGGCGCCGCCTCGGTCGCCGCGTCGCCATCGGTGGCCGGCGCCTCGTCCTGGGCCAGCAGGGCGGCCGTAGGAACCAATGCCGCGAGGAGGCCGAGCCACCCAATTCTGCCCAGTCTTGCCCGCAATCCCCAGTCCCCCTTCGCCGCGCTCGCATGCTGCCCGCCGCTCGCGCCTCGGTTGCCGCATTGATGGGAACACATACTGACAGGATTTCGTTGCCTTAAATATTCTCTCGATTTGTCAACGATTTGCTGCACCCGACTTGCACTCGGCGCCGATCTGCCTATATTGCGCCGCAACGGCGGCTGGGGCGTTGCGTAAGGCGACCCGTCCGCCGTCCTTTGTTTTGCGTGAACGCTTCCCGCCCTCCCGCCGCTTGGACGGACCATGGATATCCGGAACATCGCCATCATCGCCCATGTCGATCATGGCAAGACCACCCTCATCGACGTGCTGTTGCGCCAGTCGGGGGCCTTCCGCGAGAACCAACAGGTCGCCGAGCGGGTGATGGACTCGAACGACCTCGAGCGCGAGCGCGGCATCACCATCCTGGCCAAGTGCACCTCGCTGGTGTGGAAGGATGTCCGCATCAACATCGTCGACACGCCGGGCCACGCCGATTTCGGCGGCGAGGTCGAGCGCATCCTGAACATGGTCGACGGCGTGGTGGTGCTGGTGGACGCGGCCGAGGGCCCGCTGCCGCAGACCAAGTTCGTCACCGGCAAGGCGCTGAAGCTGGGCCTGCGGCCGATCGTGCTGGTCAACAAATGCGACCGGCCGGACGCCCGCCCGCACCAGGTGCATGACGAGGTGTTCGACCTGTTCGCGGCGCTCGACGCCAATGACGAGCAACTCGACTTCCCGACCCTGTTCTCCTCGGCCAAGCAGGGCTGGGCGGCGGAGAGCCTGGAGGCGGAGCGGACCGACATGGCGCCGCTGTTCGACCTGGTCGTGAAGCACGTGCCGGCGCCGAAGGTCGAGGCCGACGCGCCGTTCCGCATGCTGGCCACCACGGTCGAGGCGAACCCCTATCTCGGCCGCGTGCTGACCGGGCGCATCCTGTCCGGCTCGGTCAAGCCAAACCAGACGGTCAAGGCGCTGTCGCGCGCCGGCGAGACCATCGAGACCGGCCGCATCAGCCGGGTCCTGGCCTTCCGCGGCATCGAGCGCCAGCCGATCGAGTCGGGCGAGGCCGGCGACATCGTCGCCATCGCCGGGCTGGAGACGGCGACCGTCGCCGACACCATCTGCGACCCGGCGGTGACCGAGGCGCTGTCGGCCCAGCCGATCGACCCGCCGACCATCGCCATGACCTTCTCGGTCAATGACAGCCCGCTGGCGGGCACCGAGGGCGACAAGGTCACCAGCCGCGTCATCCGCGCCCGGCTGCTGCGCGAGGCCGAGGGCAATGTCGCGCTGAAGATCACCGAGACGCTCGAGAAGGATGCCTTCGAGGTCGCCGGCCGCGGCGAGCTGCAGCTCGGCATCCTGATCGAGACCATGCGCCGCGAGGGCTTCGAGCTGTCGATCAGCCGGCCGCGCGTGGTGTTCCAGAAGGACGAGTCCGGCGGGGTGCTGGAGCCGATCGAGGAAGTGACGATCGACGTCGACGAGGAGCATTCCGGCGTCGTCGTGCAGAAGCTGTCCGAGCGCAAGGGCGAGCTCCTGGAGATGCGGCCGTCCGGCGGCGGCAAGCAGCGCCTGGTGATGCTGGTGCCGACCCGCGGCCTGATCGGCTACCAGGGCGAGTTCCTGACCGACACCCGCGGTACCGGCGTGATCAACCGGATCTTCCACGACTACGCCCCGCACAAGGGCGCGATCGCCTCGCGGCACACCGGCGTGCTGATCTCCAACGCCCAGGGCGAGGCCGTGGCCTATGCCCTGTGGAACCTGGAGGACCGCGGCCCGATGCTGATCGAGCCGCAGGCCAGGGTCTACCAGGGCATGATCATCGGCGAGCACACCCGCGGCAACGACCTCGAGGTCAATGTCCTGAAGGGCAAGCAACTCACCAACATCCGCACCACCAGCAAGGACGAGGCGGTGCGCCTGACTCCGCCGATCCAGATGACGCTGGAGCGGGCGCTGACCTACATCAACGACGACGAGCTGGTCGAGGTCACGCCGAAGACGGTCCGCCTGCGCAAGACCGTGCTGGACCCGAACGAGCGCAAGAAGATCGAGCGCCAGAAGAAGGAGGCCTGAGGCTTCTGCTTCGGGTCTTAGGGATCGGGCGCTCCATTTCCCTTGCCGTCATGGCGAGGAGCGCAGCGACGTGGCCATCCAGGGGCCGGTGCGAGCGGCCCTGGATGGCCACGCCCCTTCGGGGCTCGCCATGACGGTTTAATAGTTCAGACCACTGATATCAGGCTACGGCGATGCCGGGCGGCTCCGGCATCGCCTCGCTCTCGGTTCCCTTATCGCCGCCATTCCCGGCCGACACCGGTGCCCATTGCGCCACCGCCGCGAGGATGGCGGCGAAACCGCGGACGACGACCGTATGGGCCCCCAGCCCATCCGGCATCTCCTCGGCCTGCTCCCGCGGGCCCAGCAGCCCCACCACCAGCATCGCGTCCGGCCCGATGCGCCGGCGCAGCCGCCGCGCCAGCCGGCCCAGCTGGTGCCCGGTGACGCTGCCGGCATGGGCCACCATCACCACCGGGACGGTGACCGCCTCCGGCGCCGCGCCGCCGCGCTCGGCATAGGCGCAGGCGATGCCCTGCTCGGCCAGCAGCTGGCCGGTCATCAGCGCGGCCGCCTGGTCCAGCTCGTCCCGCGCGCCGAGGCACAGCACGGTGGGAGGCGCCTCCGGCTCGTCCTCGTCCAGATCCGCCACCGCAGCCAGGATGGCGCCCCAGACGGCAGCCCGCTGCGATCCGTCCAGCGCGCCGCGCTGCCGGTCGGCCTGGGCCATGTGGATGGCCGGCAGGATCGTGCCTTCGAACAGCGCCTGGCGCGGCTGGCCCTGCAGCCCGCGCTCCGCCAGCTCCGACGCCTCCAGCGGGTCGCCGGCCAGGATGCGCTGGTAGAAATGCGCCTCCGGCGCCAGCGCCGGGGTGCTGCCCAGCATCACGTCCAGGAAGCCGAATTGCGGCACGTGCCGGCCCAGCACGGCCAGGCACACCGTCAGCGGCACCGCCAGAAGCAGCCCGGGGATGCCCCACAGGGTCAGCCAGAAGATGGTGGCGAACAGCACCGCGAAGGGCGACAGCCCGGTGCTGCCGCCATACAGCAGCGGCTCGCCGACATTGACCGTGATCAGGTCCAGCACCACGAACAGGGCGATTGTCTCCAGCGGCATCAGCCAGCCGGGGTCGACGGCGAAGGCCAGGATGGTCGGCAGCGTCGCGGCGGCGATGGTCCCGACCAGCGGGATGAAGCGCAGCACCGCGGCCAGCAGGCCCCACAGCACCGGGTTGGGCACGCCGATGACCCACAGGCCGATGCCGAAGGCCGTGCCATAGCCGAAGTTCAGCACCGCCTGGGCCAGCAGGAAGCGGCTCAGCCGCTGCGCCGCATCGTCCATGGCGGCGGTCGCGCGGGTCAGGTCCTGCGCGCCGAGCAGCCAGATCAGCCGGTTCCGCAGGTCCTCCCGCTCCAGCAGCATGAAGACGGAGAAGACCAGCACCACGCCGATGATGGCGAAAGGCTCGATCAGCGGCGCGCCGACCTCCCAGGCCAGCTGCAGCGGGGTCAGCGCCGGCGGCACCAGCTGCACCGGGAGCGGCTTGCCCTGTCCTCCAGCCGCCCCCATCGGCGCCAGGGTGGCGCGCTCGGTGGCTTCCTCCGACAGGCGCGCCACCATGGCCATCAGCCGGTCGATCAGCCCGCCGCCGGGGGCGACCTCCTTGATCGACTGGATCTTCGCCTCGAGGTTGCTCTGGTACTGCGGCAGGTTGCCGGCCAGGTCGATCGCCTGGCTGGCGACCAGCACCAGGAACACCGTCGCCGTGATCGACAGGGCGACGATCACCAGCAGCACGGCCACGGTGCGCGGCAGCCCCAGCTTGCGCAGCTGCAGCACCACCGGGGCGGTGGCGAAGCTGATCAGCAGCGCCAGCGAGAACGGGATCAGGATGTCGCGGCCGAAATAGAGGGCTGCCGTCGCCGCCACGGTCAGCAGGATGCCGCCGGTCGAGGACAGGGGGCCGATCTTCTCGGTCAGCGGGGTCAGGGG
>NZ_NHON01000028.1 GCF_002195995.1 Inquilinus limosus | reverse complement strand
TGGACTGCCCCCCTGGACTGAGACAGAAGAATTAGGGTGACATGGGCGATCGGAGGGTGAATGCCCGACAAGCCCAGGACGCGCACTCGTAGTTTTTCCTCCTCTTTGAAGCAGGCGGCGATGATCCGGCTTGAAGCCGGCGAGGCGCTGGCGGCGGTTGCCCGCGACCTCGGCATCAGCCGCAAGGTGCTCTATGGCTGGCGAGCGCTCTGGCGAGCGGAAGGGGCTGCCGGGTTGTGCCACAAGCGCGGCCCTAAGCCCGGCCTGCGGCAGCGCCGCCTGGCGGCCGCCCTCGCCCCGCCGCCCGAGCCCGCTCCGCCGGATCCGGCCGCGGCCCTTGCCAAGGCGCAGGCCCGCATCGGCGAACTCGAACGCATCATCGGCCGGCAACAGGCGGGCCTCGATTTTTTTCAACGGGCCTTGCAGGCCTTGGACGCGGACACGAGCCCGGAGCCGTCCGTGCCAAGCTCTACGCGGTCATCCAAGCGATGACCGGGAGCCGCACCCTGCAAGGCGCCCCTGCCGTCGATCAGCTGTGCCGTCTCGCCGGTCTGTCGCGCGCCGGCTATTACCGCTTCCTCGAGCGCAAGGCCCCGGCCAGAGCCGATGCCGACCTGCGCGACGCCATCCAGCATGTCGCCCTGGCGCACAAGCACTATGGCTACCGCCGCGTCGCCGCGGAGCTCAAACGCCAAGGCATCGCGGTCAACGCCAAGCGGGTGCTGCGCCTCATGCACGAGGACAACCTGCTGGTCCTGCGTAGCAAGGCCTTCCTGCCCCGGACCACCGACAGCGACCATGGCTTCCGCATCGCCCCCAACCGGATCCGATCGCTCGTCCCCACCGGGCTCGATCAGATCTGGGTGGCCGACATCACCTATGTCCGCCTGGCCGAGGCCTTCGTCTATCTCGCCGTCATCCTCGATGCCTTCTCCCGCCGCGTCATCGGCTGGGCGCTGGAAGATCACCTGCGCGCCGAGCTCGCTCTCGCCGCCCTCGACATGGCCCTGCACCTTCGCAGGCCGCCGCCCGACAGCCTGATCCATCATTCCGACCGAGGTGTTCAATATGCCTGCGGCGACTACACCAGGCGCCTCCACGACCATGCCATCCGCCTCAGCATGAGCGCCCCCGGCAACCCTTACGACAACGCCAAGGCCGAGAGCTTCTTCAAGACCCTCAAGACCGAGGAGGTCAACGCCAGCGCCTACTCGTCAATCAACGATGCCAGGCGCAATATCGCCACCTTCCTGGAGACAACCTACAACCGCCAAAGGCTCCATTCTGCCCTCGGCTACAAACCCCCAACCGAATTCGAAGCTGACCTCACCAACCCTTGGCCCCGCTGACCTCAACAGCCCCCTGTCACTTAAACTCCACTGTCTCACCCCAGGGGTGCAGTCCANCAACCTACAACCGCCAAAGGCTCCATTCTGCCCTCGGCTACAAACCCCCAACCGAATTCGAAGCTGACCTCACCAACCCTTGGCCCCGCTGACCTCAACAGCCCCCTGTCACTTAAACTCCACTGTCTCACCCCAGGGGTGCAGTCCACC
Source organism: Inquilinus limosus (assembly GCF_002195995.1). Classification (GTDB taxonomy): domain Bacteria; phylum Pseudomonadota; class Alphaproteobacteria; order DSM-16000; family Inquilinaceae; genus Inquilinus; species Inquilinus limosus_C. Next base: position 110,536 of record NZ_NHON01000028.1, on the reverse strand, counting down.
TGACGCACGCGGATCGCCATGGTTCATCCAGACGGCAAGCATCGCGGCCCGATCGTCCGGCTCGCGGCCATGCGGCCAGGCCATTTGTCTGGCAATTATTCCCAAAAAATTTCACCTTCTTGCAAAAATTCTTGCCCGTTCTCCGGATTGCCCCTAGCCTCGCTGCACATTTGACCGACGGCTGAGCAATTGCTCGGGCGGCGGAGCTCAAACCGCGGAGGAGGACGCATGGCTCCCTGAGGTGTCACCCGGGTCAAGCCACATCCATCCAGACACAACCGAAGCGTTCGATACGGCGATCGAAACGTCGTCCGGGACCACCCGGATCAAGACCGGACAGCGGCCGCGCCGTCCTTTCAGAACCGCGGCGGGATCGCCTCCAGGCCGGACGTGCCGGATCGGACAGCCGCAAAAGGGGGAAAGCCATGGTCGTTTCAGCGACGAATGCCGTTTCGGGGGCTCCGGCAGGCAACCCGCCGCCTCTCCAGCTTCAGCAGAAGCAGAAAAGCGACCAGGCCGGCGGCCCGGCGGATGAGAAGGCGTTCCGCGGCAAGGCCGAGAGCAAGGGCTGGACGGTGGTGGAGGAGGTCGACGGCCTGCCCCCGGTGAGCAACCTGGATCCCAAGCGGGAAGATTCCACGACCATCACCTACCAGTACAAGGGCAAGACCTACGCGGTCTCGGAGCATCTGGCCCCGTTCAAGTATTCGGTGCTGGAGAACAAGCTGGCCGGCACCAGCATCAGCCAGACGGACAACAACATCGACATCAAGGTCGCCGAATCCGAGGCGACCGATTTCATGAACGCCAAGACCACCGAGGACGGAAAGACGGTGGGCGAGCTGTTCCATGACAAGATGAAGGACGGGTGGGGCGACCTGGACCTGAAGGACCCCCGCCGCCAGTACTACGAGCTGCTGCAGGCCAAGGCGGCGCTGATCGGCGGCTATGACTACCTGCCGTACCAGACCGAGAAGGACGCCTTTCCCTGGAAGGGCGACACCACCGCCTATCTGCCCAACTCCGTCATCATGGACCAGGCCAGCACCTACGGCCTGCTGAAGGAGGAGGAGATCTCCAAGAAGCTGGCCGAGCTGTCCAAGAACGACCAGGTCGTCGACGGCATCGACGGCTTCATGGCCGACGCCGTCGACAAGATCGAGGACAAGGAAGGCCTGGCCAACAAGATCTACAAGACCATGGGCAGCCAGGACTATTCGGAGATGCTGGAGTCCATGGAGGATGACGGGGCCAAGACCCGGTTCTCCAACGACCTGAAGTCCCTGGACTATCTGGACAAGCAGAAGGCCACGGAGATCCGGAACAAGATCCTCGACAAGGGGCTGATCGAGGAGGTCAGCGGCATCATCGAGGATGGCAAATACTCCGACGAGGGCCTGAAGACTGCGGTCAGCGACCAGGTGCAGCTGGGCCTGCAGGGCACATGGTCGGCCATCTTCAGCATCGGCTTCACCGACAAGGCGGTGCAGAGCTATCTGAAGGACGGCAAGGCCGACCTGCCCGACGACGTCAAGCGGGGCCTGGACAGCTACAAGGCGGCGGTCAAGATCGCCACCAACTCGATCCTCGATTCCTTCAAGGCCAACGGCCAGTTCGACATCAAGGATGTGTCCTCCCGCATCTCGGACGTGCTGAAGGGCAACAATCCGGACATCCCGACCGGGGCGCGCAACGGCGCGGCCGCCCTGCTGCAGGCCAGCATGAAGAACGGCGTCCTGCCGGCGATCGGCGGCGTCCTGGCCACCACGGCGGCGATCTACACGCTGAACAAGAACATGGGCGACACCCCGGAAGAGCGGATGGGGGCGGCGCGGCTGTTCATGATCAGCATCGCGACGTCGCCGGCGCTGGCCCTGGCGACGACGAAGACGCTGGAGACGATCTTCAACAAGCCCGGCATGGCGACCATGCTGGGCCTGGAGAACAACACCCAGCTGCGCGACGCCTTCCTCAAGCGCTTCCCGGACTCGAACCGGCCGGTCTCGGTCCCGGGCTCCTCCGTCGTCGAGCTGGACACGCTCGACGAGCTGCGCGGGGCGATCGGCGACGCCCCGCCCCGGCTGGACGAGCCCGACACCGTTCCGGGCTGGGCCGACGATGTCGAGCACTGGTTCGACGATATCGCCTCCGGCGAGGGCGACGGGGCCCGCTTCGTGCCGCTTCCGGACGATGCGGCCATGGACCTCGAGGACGCGATGGACGACCCGAACGACCGGGTCTCCAGCGTCCAGTCCGAACGGGGGTCCCAGTACACCAGCATCCTCGACAATCTCGACGACGCCGACCGGGCCAGCGTCATGGGGATGGTGGACGACCGGATCAGCAACATGGGCGTGGACCCGAGCGACCTGGATGCGCCCAGCAAGCTGCGGATCGTCGGCACCGTCCTGAACACCGTCGGCGGCGTCGCCGATTTCGCCGGCGGCATCCTGGACCTGGCCCTGGGGGCGATGTCGATCGACAAGCTCAGGGACAACCCGGACGCGCTGCCCAGCGAATATGCGGCCGCGACCATGCAGCTGCTGGGCGGGGTCAGCATCGCCGGGATGGCCGGGACCAGCCTGGCCAGCATGATCGCCGGGCCGGCGACGGCCTCGGCGCTCGGCATCGCCTCCGGCGTCCTGGGCGTCGCCGGCGTCGCCTTCGGCGCCATCGCCGCCATCGTCACCGGCGTCATCGCCAAGCAGAAGCAGGACCAGAAGGCCGAGGACGTCCGCGACGACTTCCGGAACTGGAGCACGCTGGGCGTCACCGAGGACAATTGGGGCGACAAGCTCAACTACACCATCCACTCCCGCTACGAGTACAACTACTACCACGGCTCCGATCGCTACTACGACCTCTATCCCGAGGATGTGCCGGTGTGGGTGGCGCGGCCCGAGCAGTACAAGGACTTCACCAAATACGTCGACGAGCACGGCAACATCTCGGACGACTGGTTCCGGGACTGGGACAAGGATCACGATTCGGGCATCGGCGAGGACCGGCCCGACCCGTCCGGCCTGCCGCGCTTCGGCGATGACGGCAAGCCCGGGAGCTTCGGCGACTTCAAGGAGGATGTCGACCGGGTGGATGTCGGCTCCATCGAGCTGGCGGAGGATGGCCGCATCATCTTCAAGAAGGACGGCGTCAAGCAGGTGATCGACCCGCTCGTCGGCGGCGAGGCCGACGACAAGGACCGGCAGAAGATCGTCGACTACCTGAAGGACCTGTATGAGATCTCCCATCCCGGCGGGAAGGCCGACCAGGACATCATCGACAGGATCACCCGGCTGCATGACGAGTCGGACCGCTATAACGAGATCGACGACCTCAAGCGCGCCCTCGACGAGTCCAGGCCTCCGCTGCTGGGCAAGGACGGGGAGGGCAGCGCCGGGACGTTCTCCGATTTCAAGGAGGATATCGATCGCGTGGATGTGGGATCGATCGAGCTCGACCCCACGGACAGCGGCAGCCTCACCTTCGTCAAGGACGGCAAGCGGTGGCAGCTGGACAAGGACGACCACGGCAGCCTGTCCGACAGCGATGCGAACGATATCTTCGATTACCTGAAGAACCTGCACATCATGGTCCACCCGGGCGGCGGCCTCGATCAGGACCTCGTGAAGAAGATCACCGATCTCCACAATCGATCGGACGACTTCAACGACCTCGACGCGCTGCGGGAGGAGCTGGGGCTGGATGCCGACCCGACCGGGCTGCCGGTCTTCGGCGATGGCGGGATTCCCGGCACCTTCGGCGACTTCCGGGAGGATGTCGACCGGGTGGATGTCGGGTCCATCAAGCTCTTGGATGACGGCCGCGTGATCTTCGTGAAGGACGGCGTGAAGCAGATCATCAACCCGTCCGCCGGCGATGATTCGGACCGCGGCACCCGTGAATCGATCATCCAGTACCTGAAGGGCCTGTACGAGCTGGCCCATCCCGACGGCAAGCTCAGCCAGGACCGGGTCGACAGGATGAACGACATCTTCGGGAAGACCGACAAATACAACGATCTCGACGCGATCAAGGAGTATGTCGAGGCATAGGGGCCGCCCTTTCCGGCGCCGCGCCGGCATGACGGTGCATCTTTAACGGGCTTCTGCCCCGTCTGGCGGGCGGGCGGGGCGGCTGCGCTTGCCTGCAAGCCGGTGCAGGAGGTCCGTCAGCGCTCAAGCCGGGCGCGGCGCGATGCTCGGATCCAATTCCCTGATGCGAGCCTCGATTTGATCTGTGTGCTGATAGATCTCCGTCAGGTCTGACAGCGGATGCCTGACCTCCTCCTTGCCCGTGAACAGGCCGAGATGCTTGATCGTAACCCCGTTGAAATGGAGGCGTGCGATGGTTTTGCGGTTGTTGTCGTCCAGCAGCACTGCGCAATAGGACTTCGCATCTCTGATCACGACGCGCTTGGGGCTGGTGATCCGGGAGACGATCGCCTGGATGATGTGGAAGCCCGAAATTTCTTCCGGGGTCGTGATGACGGCCTCTTCGGCCGAGCCCTCGTCGGAGACGCCTGGAATTTCGGGGGCTGCAGCATTGAGAGCGGAGGATAGCCGTTCGTTCACCAGATCGCGTATCAGGTTGGCAATCACCGCCGGCAGTATTTTGCCAAAGCCGTCTTTGATCGCCGGTGTAAGCCGTCCGCCATAGACGCGAGAGGCGAGGATGCGTACAAATTCCTCAGAAGGTTCGCTGAATTCATTTTCCAGCTCCTTTCTGAGTTGTGACTGCATCTTTAGGTTCGCAGCTTCTTGAATTATCTGTTCGATGTCAAAAGAAGATTTGCTGAATTTCTCAAGGATCTTTGGATCCGACGGCTTGATGGCCTCTATGGAGAGAATATAAAATGGTCTGTCGTCCATCTTGTTCGGACGGTCGATGTCAGAGTAGAACTGGTAGACGACGCCATTGGTTAAGATCGCCAGCCTTGCGTCGGTGACGCTGAAATACCGGAAGAGCTGACTTGCGTGATTGAGGCTCAGCTCTGCTGTGGACGGCTTGCACTCAACCAAGATGGAAATCTTGCCATCCTTGCAGATGGCGTAGTCGACCTTCTCCCCCTTCTTGGTTCCAACATCCGCGGTAAACTCCGGTATAACCTCTCCCGGGTTAAAGACGTCATACCCCAAAGCCTGAATAAAAGGCATCACGAGGGCGTTCTTGGCGGCTTCCTCCGTCAGAAGTATTTCTCGATGGGCGACGACTTTCTTTTGAAGATCGACGAGGCGGGTACTAAGATCCATCGTTTCCCCCTATTGGAAATTTTCTTTCTCTGGAAATATACCCTTAATACAGTCACCTAGTTTGGCGACGAGCCTAGTGAAGCGGTCTAAGTTATCGAACTCGACTCTATCAGGATCGACGATGATGGGATTGTCGGCTTTGTCAATAGCCGACTGCGATGATTCGCATCGGCAAGGTGGTCGCCGCGATGGGATGAGGGAGCGGGCGGCGAGCCATCCCACCCCGCGTCGTGCAGCGTCACCAGCTCCTGCTAGGAATCGGTCTTGCGCCTTTCTGTTTCTTTCCACTTCTCGTAGCGCTTCCGGAACGTTCTTAAAAATTCGATACTGTCAAAGACGAAATTGTCCTCCTCAGGGATTTCATCTCTGATCTGCGAGATTTCTTCTCCTGCCCGGACGCGGCGAATGATGTTCAGTCCGCGGATTCCGCGTTTCAGTTCGGATTCATCCCAATAATCCTGGTCGAGCGGATTGAGGAATGCCGATTCCCGCCTGCCGGCTCCCGCCTCAACCAATCGAGAAAAATGTTCGAATCGCCTGGCGGATGTTCGGATCCCCCATTCTATAACAGTAACTCTTACACAGAGATTGATGTCCAATAAGAGTTTCGCGAATCCCTTCCCAATTTCCTCACCGTAGTATCTTGACATATACAGGACGAAGACACGGCGGCAGTCTGGAATAGGATCATCTAAAAGCCGCATCACGGGGGTCTTCAGGTCTTCGACGTTCCCATCAATTTCGTCCAGATAGTATGCGCCGAGGATTCGGTCGCTGGATCGTTCTGACGTCAAAAGATCGATGAGAGGCCGTAAATCTTCTCCTCGTCCCCATCTCGTGAAGAGAAGCCGTTCGGCCTCGTATGCGAAATCGGCGTCGTCCTTCCCGAGAATCTGGATCTGCTTTACGAGCTCATCCGTCGGAAACGTCGATGGATCATGTTTCATGTCTCATGATTTCGCCTGTCAGGCGTGCAGTGGACATCGATGACTATCCGGCCCCTATACCACAATCCGCAATCGCGGTGACAGCCTGGATGGCCACGCCCTTTGGGGCTCGCCATGACGGGCCGGGACCTGGAAACTGCGGCTGCGATTCCGCGCCGAACCAAGGACCACCCATGCTGATCAACGCCGCCCTGATCGGGCTCGGCAGCGTCAACCGGAACCTGCTGACGATCCTGGCCACGAAGGCGGCCGTGCTGCGGCGCGACCACGGCATCGGCTTCCGCATCGTCCTGGTCGCCGACAGCCGGGGCGTCGCGGTCGACCCCGCCGGGTTCGATCCCGCCGGCCTCGTCGCCCACAAGGCGGCCGGCGGCTCGACCGCGGATCTGGCCGGTTTCCGCGGCGCCGTGCCGGTGGAGAGCCTGCTGGACGGGGTCGACCTGGTGTTCGAGGCGTCGCCGGTCGACCTGCGCACCGGCGGGCCGGGGCTGGCGCTGGCGCGGGCGGCGCTGGGGCGGGGCATCTCCGTCGTGCTGGCGAACAAGGGCCCGGTGGTCCTGGCCTTCCGCGAACTGCACGAGACCGCCGCGCGCAGCGGGGCGCGGCTGAAATACAGCGCCACGGTCTGCGGCGGGCTGCCGGTCCTCAACATCGGCCGGCGCGACATGATCGCAGGCGAGATCCGCACGCTGCGCGGCGTCTTCAACGCCACCACCAACTTCATCCTCGACCAGATGGCCACCGGCATCGCCTATGGCGACGCGCTGGCCGAGGCCCAGCGCCGCGGCATCGCCGAGGCCGACCCCTCGCTCGACGTCGAGGGCTGGGACACGGCCAACAAGCTGCTGATCATCGCCAACAGCCTGCTCGGCGCCGATATCGCGCTGGCCGATATCGCCGTCACCGGCATCGCCGGGGTGACGCAGGAAAGCCTGGCGGCCGAGGCGGCGCGCGGCAACGTCATCCGCCTGGTCGCCAGCGCCGAGGCCGGGCGCTACGCCGTGGCGCCGCTGGCCCTGCCCGCCGCCGACTTCCTGGCCCAGTGCCGGGGCTGGGAGATGGCGGTCGAGATGCACACCGACATCTACGGCATCAGCTATCACAAGCTGTGGGAGCGCGAGCCCACGCCCACCGCCGCGTCGATGCTGCGCGACGCGGTGCACATCTTCGCGGATCGGGGAACGCTCTGAGCGGCCGTGCGCCTCAGGCCAGATAGCCGGAGACGCCGTCCCACAGCAGCTTCAGCGCCGTCACCACCAGCAGGCCGTAGACGGCGCGGTAGGTCTGGAGCTGGTCCAGCCGGCCGTGCAGCCGCCAGCCCAGCCACACCCCGGCGGGGATGGCGGGCAGGCACAGCGCCATCAGGGTCCAGGCCTCGGCGGTGGGCTGCGCCAGCAGCAGCCAGGGCAGCGCCTTGGTGGCGTTGCCGACGGTGAAGAACAGGCTGGTCGTGCCGGCATACACCGCCTTGCCGAGGCCGAGCGGCAGCAGGTACATCGCCAGCGGCGGCCCGCCGGAATGCGCCACCATGGTGGTCATGCCCGAGGCCAGGCCGGCGGCGACGGCCTTCGGCGTCGAGCGCGGCCGGATCGTCACCTGGGCGCCGGCGACGAACCACAGGCCGACGAAGGCCAGCGTGACGGCCGCCATCACGATGGCGATGGCGCGGTGGTCGAGATGCGTGAACAGCAGATAGCCGAGGCCGATGCCGACCACGAGCCCCGGCAGCAGCGGCAGCAGGTCCGGCCGCGACCAGGTCGACGGCTTCCAGTAGCGCAGCGCGACCAGGTCGGTCGCCACGAACAGCGGCGCCAGCAGGCCGCCCGCCGTCACCGGGTCCATCACCAGCGACAGCAGCGGGATGCCGATGATGGCGAAGCCGCCGCCGAAGGCGCCGCGCAGCAGCGAGATCAGGAAAACGCCGGCGAAGGCGACCAGGATGGTGGCGGCGGTCAGGTCGAGCATGATGCCGCAGAGTGTCCCGGCGCCCCGGCCGGGGCCACCGGAACATTGCTCTCAGCGCAATACGGGACGGAGCGGGACGGGCCTATCCCTTGCGCCGCAGCCAATGGGCGACCTCGCCGACGATGCCGCGGCGGAACAGCAGCACCACGACGACGAAGATCGCGCCGGTCACCACCGTCACCGGCAAGGCGGATTCGGCCAGGTAGTTCTGCAGCGTCACCACCAGCCCGGCGCCGACCACCGGGCCGACCAGCGTGCCGATGCCGCCGAGCAGCGTCATCAGGATCACCTCGCCCGACATCTGCCACTGGATGTCGGTCAGCGAGGCCAGCTGGAACACCAGCGCCTTGGTGCCGCCGGCCAGGCCGGCCAGCGCCGCCGACATGACGAAGGCGGTCAGCTTGTAGGCGTCGACCCGGTAGCCCAGCGAGATGGCGCGCGGCTCGTTCTCGCGGATCGCCTTCAGGATCTGGCCGAAGGGCGAGTGGACGATGCGCCAGATGATGAAGAAGCCGAGGCCGAAGATCGCCAGCACGACATAGTAGAAGGTCAGCGAATCCGACAGGTCGAGCAGGCCGAACATGCGGTCCTGCGGCACCGACTGGATGCCGTCCTCGCCGCCGGTGAAGGGGGCTTGCAGCGCGACGAAGAACACCATCTGCGACAGCGCCAGGGTGATCATGGCGAAGTAGATGCCCTGGCGGCGGATGGCGAGGAAGCCCATCACCAGCCCCAGCGCCGCGGCGGCGGCGGTGCCGGCCAGGATCGCCAGCTCCGGCGGCCAGCCCCAGACCTTGGCGGCATGCGCCGTCACATAGGCGGCGCCGCCGAAGAAGGCGGCGTGGCCGAAGGACAGCAAGCCGACATAGCCGATCAGCAGGTTGAAGGCGCAGGCGAACAGGGCGAAGCACAAGAGCTTCATCAGGAAGACGGGGTACAGCAGGTAGGGCGCCCCCAGCGCGATCACCGCCACCGCCAGGGCGATGGCGAGCTTCGCGCCGGTCAGGCCGCCTTCGGCCTCGCGTTCGATCGCGGCCATCTCAGCGCTCCCGCCCGAACAGGCCGGCGGGGCGGACCAGCAGCACCACCGCCATGATGACGAAGACCACGATGTTCGAGGCCGGCGGGTAGAACACCTTGGTCAGCCCCTCGAAGATGCCGAGCGCGAAGCCGGTGACGATGGCGCCGAGGATCGACCCCATGCCGCCGATCACCACCACGGCGAAGACGACGATGATCAGGTTCGACCCCATCAGCGGGCTGACCTGGTAGACCGGCGCCGCCAGCACGCCGGCGAGGCCGGCCAGGCCGACGCCGAAGGCATAGGTCAGCGTGATCATCCGCGGCACGTTGATGCCGAAGGCCTGGACCAGGGTCGGGTTCTCGGTGGCGGCGCGCAGCGTGGCGCCCAGCGGCGTCTTCTCGATCACGAACCAGGTGGCGAAGCAGATCACGATCGAGGCCAGGACGACCCAGCCGCGATAGATCGGCAGCACCATGAAGCCGAGATTGACCGCGCCGGTCAGCATCGCCGGCGGGCTGTAGGGCTGACCCGAGGTGCCGTACCAGCTGCGGAACAGCCCCTCCAGGATCAGGGTGACGCCGAAGGTCAGCAGGAGGCCGTAGAGCGGGTCGAGCCGGTACAGCCGCGACAGGAACAGCTTCTCCAGGATCACGCCGGTGATGGCGACCGCGATCGGCGCCAGCACCAGCGCCGGCCAGTAGCCGATGCCGAGGAAGCTCAGCAGCATCCAGGAGGCGAAGGCCCCCAGCATGTACTGCGCGCCATGGGCGAAGTTGATGACGTTGAGCAGGCCGAAGATCACGGCCAGGCCCAGGCTCAGCAGGGCATAGAACGAGCCGTTGATCAGCCCCAGCAGCAGCTGGCCGAACAGCACCTGGGTCGGGATGCCGAGCAGCGGGATCATGGGGTGGCTCCTTGCTGTCCCTGCAAGTGCCTCCCGATTGAGTCCCCCCTCCCCTTGCGGGAGGGGGSTAGGGGGAGGGGGTTCGTACCGACAGAGCGGGCGGCCGGGTTGAATGCGCGGCGACGGATCTCAGGCAGAGGCAGGCCGGCGCCCGGCATCGGCAACCCTCTCCCCCTAGCCCCCTCCCGCGAGGGGAGGGGGGACAAGAAACGAGGCGCCGTCGGGGACCGCAATGCCATCTCAGACCCCCAGCGTCTCATGCAGCAGCTCCATCTTGCCGGCCATCTCCTCGCGCCGGATCTCGGCCACCACGCGGCCGTCCTCCATCACGTAGTGCCGGTCGGCCAGGGTGCTGGCGAAGCGGAAATTCTGCTCGACCAGCAGGATGGTCATGCCCTGTGCCTTCAGCGTGCGCAGCAGCTCGCCGATGCGCTGCACGATCACCGGCGCCAGCCCCTCGGTCGGCTCGTCCAGCAGCAGCAGCTTCACGCCGGTGCGCAGCACCCGGGCGATCGCCAGCATCTGCTGCTCGCCGCCCGACAGCTTGGTGCCCTGGCTACCGGCGCGCTCGGCCAGGTTGGGGAACAGGCGGTGGATCTCGGCCAGGCTCATGCCGCCCTCGGCCACCTTGGGCGGCAGCGTCAGGTTCTCCGCCACCGACAGCGAGGCGAAGATGCCCCGCTCCTCCGGCACATAGCCGATGCCGGCGCGGGCGATGCGGTGCGGCGGCGTCCGCAGCAGGTCGGCGCCGTTCATCCGGATCGTGCCCTGGCGCCGGCGCAGGATGCCCATGATGGCGCGCAGGGTCGAGGTCTTGCCGGCGCCGTTGCGGCCCAGCAGGGTCACGGTCTCGCCCGGGAACACGTCCAGGTCGACGCCGTGCAGCACATGGCTCTCGCCGTAGAAGCCCTGCAGGCCGCGGACATGGAGCAGGGGCGCCGGCTCACTCATGCTCGGACCCCATATAGGCCTCGCGCACCCGCGGGTCGGCCGAGACCTCGGCGTAGCTGCCCTCGGCCAGGATCTCGCCGCGCTGCAGCACCGTGACCCGGTGGCACAGATCGGCGACCACCGACAGGTTGTGCTCCACCATCAGCACCGTGCGGTCGGCCCCGACCTTGCGGATCAGCTCGGCGATGCGGCCGATCTCCTCATGCCCCATCCCGGCCATCGGCTCGTCCAGCAGCAGCATCGGCGGGTCGAGCGCCAGGGTGGTGGCGATCTCCAGCGCCCGCTTGCGGCCATAGGACAGGTCGACCGCGGCGGTGCGGGCGAATTCGGTCAGGTTGACCGCCTCGATCAGCTCGAGCGCCCGCTGGTCCAGCCGGCGCAGCACCGCGGCGGAGCGCCAGAACTGGCGCGACAGCCCCTCCGGCCGCTGCAGCGCCACGCGGACATTCTCCAGCACGGTCAGATGCGGGAACACGGCCGAGATCTGGAACGACCGCACCAGGCCGCGCCGCGCCACCTCGGCCGGCTTCAGCCGGGTGATGTCCTCGCCCTTGAAGGCGATGCGGCCGGAGGTCGGCTGGTGGAACTTGGTCAGCAGGTTGAAGACGGTGGTCTTGCCGGCGCCGTTCGGGCCGATCAAAGCGTGGATCGTGCCCTCGCGGACGCTGAGGTCAACGCCCTTGACCGCGAGGAAGCCGCGGAAGGCCTTGGTCAGGCCCTCCGCCACCAGGATCGGCTGGGAGTCCGGCATCACGCGCTCAGATACACGATGGTCATAGCCAATCCGTCATGGCGAGGCGCGAAGCGCCGTGGCCATCCAGGGCGGCTCGCACCGGCCCCTGGATGGCCACGCCCCTGCGGGGCTCGCCATGACGGTTTGAAGCGAAGGGATAGGGCGAGCATTCCGCCGTCCGTCTTACTTCTTCGCCGTCGCGGGGCAGCCGCTCTCCGTCGGGCTCAGATAGGCCTGGTCGCCCGGGATGGTCGCCAGCAGCTTGTAGTAGTCCCAGGGCTTGGTGCTCTCCGCCGGCGCCTTGACCTGGAACAGGTACATGTCGTGCACCATGCGGCCGTCGGCCTGGACCTTGCCGCCATGGGCGAAGACGTCGTCGACCGGCAGCTCCTTCAGCTTGGCCGCGACCTTGTCGCCGTCATCGGTGCCGGCGGCCTGCACCGCCTTCAGATACTGCAGCACCGAGGAGTATTCCGAGGCCTGGACCGAGTTCGGCATGCGCTTGGTGCGCTCGAAGAAGCGCTGGGCGAAGGCCCGGCTCTCGTCGTTGCGGTCCCAGTAGAAATCCTCGGTCAGCACCAGCCCCTGCGCCGCCTCGAGGCCCAGGCCGTGCACCTCGGCCAGGGTGAACAGCAGGCCGGCCAGCTTCTGGCCGCCGGCGACGATGCCGAACTCCGCCGCCTGCTTGATGGCGTTTGCGGTGTCCAGGCCGGCATTGGCCAGGCCGACCACCTTGGCGCCCGAGGCCTGGGCCTGCAGCAGGAAGGAGGAGAAGTCGGTGGTGTTCAGCGGGTGCCGCACGCTGCCCAGCACCTTGCCGCCCTTGGAGGTGACGAACTTGGTGGTCTGCTCCTCCAGCGAATAGCCGAAGGCGTAGTCGGCGGTCAGGAAGAACCAGCTGTCGCCGCCCTGGTCGACCAGCGCGCCGCCGGTGCCGACCGCCAGCGCATGGGTGTCGAAGGCCCAGTGGAAGCCGGTGGGCGAGCACGCCTTGCCGGTCAGGTCCGAGGTCACGGCGCCGGAGGTGATGGTGACCTTGTGCTTCTCGGCCGCCAGCGCCTGCACGGCGAGGGCGACGGAGGAGGTGGTGAGCTCGCTGATCATGTCGACACCGTCGACGTCGAACCACTGGCGGGCGATGTTCGAGCCGATGTCGGGCTTGTTCTGGTGGTCGGCGTTGACGATCTCGATCGGGGCGCCCAGCACCTTGCCGCCGAAATCCTCGACCGCCATCTTCGCGGCCTCGACCGACCATTTGCCGCCGTAATCGGCATAGACGCCGGACTGGTCGTTCAGCACGCCGATCTTGACGACGTTGCCCGAGACCTGGGCCGCGGCCGGCAGGGCGAAGCCCGCCACCAGCAGGCCGACAGCAACAGCGTTCCGGTTCATGATGCCTCCCCGAGGACGTTTCATTCGCAAGGATTTTAGGATTTTCGAAACCCTGCCTGAGTCGGGGCCGGCGGTGCAATCGCCTTTTCGCAGTGCGGGAGGAAATCGGCACAACGATTCAGGCCGAAGGCTGGTCCGGCGCTGGATATCGCCTAGATTTCACAGGTGGAAGGGAGGGATTTCATGCGCCACGCTCCGATCATCCTCGCCTTGACGGCATCGGCCTGGGCCGGCCCGGCGGCCGCTGCCGGGATCGCCAGCGCCTACACCGAGCTCGACCCCGGGCGCGACTGCGCCGTCGTCGCCGCGGCCGGCCCGGACGACGGCGACTGGCAGGACCTGGTCTGCGCCGGCTGGCGCGGCTTCCCGGTGCTGCTGTCGACCGCCGATCTGCGGAGTTCGGTGTTCTACGGCTTCCCGCCGGCGGGCGACCGGCCGTTCCAGACCTTCGCCGGCTTCAACGGGGTGGGCCCGCGGATCGAATGGCGGATCGACGGCGACACGCCCGTCGCCGCGATCCACCGCTGGACGGTCGACGGGGCGGACGGCCGGCGCACCGAGGTGCTGGTCGTATCCCGGGTCGCGCAGCTGGAGGACCGGCAGGGCTGCGTCGTCGGGCTGGTGACGGCCACCGGCCATCCCGACGCCAACGAGGCGGCGCGCAGGCTGGCCGACGAGCGGGCGCGGAACTTCGCCTGCGACACCGACGCGCCGGTGGAGGTCGGCCAGCCGCCGAGCTTCGGAAGCCCTAGGACGAGCGGTTCGCGGGCGGCGCCGAGATGATCAGATAGTATTCGGCTGGCCTGGATGTGCGGTTCTCGAACCAGTGTTCGATGTCCGCCTCGAAATACAGGCAATCACCCTCGTTCAGCACCGTCTCATTGTCCGGGGTGGCGACGACCACGTGACCCCGGGAGGCCACGATGTGCTTGCCGGTCCCCGACGGGTGCGGTGGCGAACGGCCGGTCGACGTGTTCGCCGGCAGATGGTGAAGAACGACTTCGACGGTCATGCCGGGCATGTTCGGGGAAAGCAGGGAGCGCTCGAAACCCGTTTCCGGATCCCGAAACACCTGACGCTGATCCTTCGTCACGAGTGCGAAGGCGCGACGCGTCGGCGCCTCGTCACCGACAAGGGACGAGAAGGAAGCGCCGAGAGCGTGCGCGATCTGCTTGGCGACGCCGATCGTCGGGCTCTTCTCTCCACGTTCGATCTTGGACAGCATTGCCCGGCTCACCCCGGACAGCTTGGAGAGGTGTTCAAGCGTGAGATCTGCCTGCTCGCGGATGGTTCGGACACGGTCGCCGAAAGCGCCGACGGCGTCGCGTGCTCCAGGCCGGGCTTGTCCAGAGTTCCTCAAGTGGCTGCGCTTTCCGCTCGCGTGCTTCGGCGGCCATCCTAGATACGGGGCGGGCGCATGTCACTCGGGCGGCCGGGGCCATGGCACCAACGGGATCAGAGCGGCAGGAACCGATAGGCCCGGCCGGCACGCTCGACATGACCGACGCCGGGAAAATCGAGATGCGCGCCGGCGACGAACACACCGCGCTGTGCCGCGCGCTCCAGCATCCCGGCGCGGCAGACCCGTGCCTGCTGCTGGTCGGAGTCGTATTCCCAAGTCAGCTCCGGCCTTTCGAATTGGATCGAGGGCACATGGATGAGATCCCCCCAGATCAGCAGAGTCTCGCCTCCGCTCGACACGTCGAACGCAGTGTGTCCGACTTCATGGCCATGCGCCTGAACGGCGGTGATGCTGTCGCTCAGCTTGAAGCCATCCCCGAACGGCAAACGTGCCTGGCGAAACCGGGAAAGCCGCTCGTACTCGTCGAACATCGACACTTCCTCCTGCGGAACCAGCAGCCGCCGGAGGTTGGGAAACGCATCCGAGCCGTCGGCGGCGACCAGGCCGTGGACGTGGTCCGCATGGGTGTGCGTGACGGCGACGGTCCCGATGCTCTCACGCGCCACGCCGGCCTCGGCCAGCGCGTCGGGCAGCGAGCCCATCGTCGGCAGCCATGCATTCGCCGCTCCCGTATCGATCAGCACGGTCTGGTCGCGATCGATCACCAGAAAGGCGTTGACCGACAGCCGGAGGTGTCCGTCGACCAGTTTCACCTGGGCCGGCATGTCCGATCCAAAAGGACGGTCACCCGCCTGGCGCAATCGGCTGGGCGGCATGTCGACATAGCCGTCGCGGAGAGCGACCACGGTGAGATCGCCGAATTCGTAGCGTGCGAAGTTCGTGCCGGACGCCGTCCTTTTCAGACGACGCTCACCGGCGGAGGCGTTGTTCTGCGAAGCGGCCGCATCGGCCGCTCCCGGAATGTTGCGATGTGTCATGGCGCCAAAGCCCTCAGATAGCGGCACAGCTCGCTCCATGGCGATGGCTGTGCCGAAGCCGGATCCAACCTGGCCATCTCGGCGGGATTTCTTCTATAGCAGAATTCAATCTCCTATAGAAGAATTTCATCCGGCGGCGGCGCGCTGCAGGATGCCTTGGGCCGCCGGGCGCGTCTGGCGCGGATGGATTCGCCGGAATTGTCCGCTTCCGGGGAGCCAGGGGACCTCCCGCCGCCCTCAGTTCACCCCTCGCCCTGTCGCGAAGATCATCAGCCGGTCGAACAGCGCCTCCGGCAGCAGCCGCTTCAGCCGGAACACCAGCCTGGCATCGCTGCCCAGGCGCAGACGCGGCGGCATCCGGCGGGATTCGGCCAGGCGCAGCAGCCGGTCCGCCGCCCGGTCGCTGATCGCGGCGGCGCGCTCCGGTGCCACTCCGCCACGCGCAGCCCGGCGGGCCAGGGAGCGGTCGAAGGCGGCGCGATAGGGCAGGTCCCTCACCGCCGCCGGCGCGTCCAGCCGGGCGTTGAAGCCGGTGTCGTGGCGCCCGGGCTCGACCGCGCAGACCTGCACGCCATGCGGCGCCAGCTCCAGCCGCAGCGCCTCGCTGAAGCCGGACAGGCCGTGCTTGCTGGCGCTGTAGATCGTCATGAACGGCGTGCCGATGAAGCCGAGCACCGAGGAGATGTTGATCACCCGGCCGCGCCGCAGCCGCAGCGCCGGCAGCAGGTCGCGGGTCAGCAGGATCGGGGCCTCGAGATTGGTCGCGATCTGGCGCCGGACCTGGTCGTCGTCCAGCGCCTCCAGCGGGCCGTACAGGCCGTAGCCGGCATTGTTGATCAGGCAGTCCAGGCCCCCGGCCACCGCGGCGGCCGCCGCCGCCCGCTG
The DNA here is from genome assembly GCF_002195995.1 of Inquilinus limosus. Classification (GTDB taxonomy): domain Bacteria; phylum Pseudomonadota; class Alphaproteobacteria; order DSM-16000; family Inquilinaceae; genus Inquilinus; species Inquilinus limosus_C. The sequence continues at coordinate 94,146 of NZ_NHON01000028.1, read as the reverse complement.
CGCCGGGTCGGTGACGTCGAGCGGCAGCACGGTGACGCCGGGGATGGCGGCCAGCGCCGCCGTCTCGGGCCGGTCCGCGGGCCCGCGCAAGGTCGCCAGCACCGACCAGCCGGCGGTGGCGAAGCGCTGCGCCGCAGCGAAGCCGAAGCCCGAGCTGCAGCCGGTGATCAGCACGGTCTTCACGCCTCGTCTCCCCCCGACCGTGCCGAAAGCCCGTGCTTGCGCAGCAGGTGCCGCAGCTGGTCGTAGCCGAGGCCGAGCGCGGTGGCCGCCCGGCCCTGGTGCCCGCCCTGGGCCTGCAGCGCCGCCTCCAGCCAGCGCCGCTCCACCGCCGCGATCTCCGCCCGGAAGTCGTAGGGCAGGGCCGGCGCCTCCGCCGCGGCGGGGGCGGGCTCGGCCCCGGCCTGCGGCCCTTTCGGCCGCCAGGGCGAGGCGAAGGGGTCCAGCACGATCTCGGCCACCGCCTCGTCCGGCGGGGTGCGGTACACCGCGCGCTCCACCGCGTTCTTCAGCTCGCGGATGTTGCCGGGCCAGCCATGGCCGTTCAGCGCCGCCATCGCCGCCGGGGCGAAGCGGGGGAAGCCCGGCCGGTCCAGGTCGCGCGCCATGCCCTGGGCGAAATGCGCCGCCAGCAGCGGGATGTCCTCCGGCCGCGCCCGCAGGGGCGGCACGGTCAGCACGTCGAAGGCGAGGCGGTCCAGCAGGTCGCCACGGAACCGCCCGGCCGCGACCTCGCCCGGCAGGTCGACATTGGTGGCGGCGACGACGCGGACATCCACCGTCATGGTCTGGGCGCCGCCCACCCGCTCGATCTCGCCGTACTCGATCACGCGCAGCAGCTTCTCCTGCACCCTGAGGCCGGCATTGGCCAGCTCGTCCAGGAACAGGGTGCCGCCATCGGCGCGCTCGAACCGGCCGACATGGCGCCGCACCGCGCCGGTGAACGCCCCGGCCTCATGGCCGAACAGCTCGCTCTCCAACAGCTCGGGCGACAGGGCGGCGCAGTCCAGCTTGACGAAGGGCCGGTCCCAGCGTGGGGACAGGAAGTGCAGCCGCGCCGCGATCAGCTCCTTGCCCGTGCCGCGCTCGCCGATCACCAGCACCGGCCGGTCCAGCGGCGCCGCGGCCGAGACCCGGTCCAAGAGGTCGGCGAAGGCGGGCGCCTCGCCCAGCAGATGCGGCAGACCGTCGGCCATGGAATCCCTTCGGCGAAATTTTCCGATGATCTGGAAATTTTCGCCGGATGGTCAAGGGGCCCGGTGGGCGGAACGGCGGAATCCGGCCGGATCCGGTTCTGGCACGGCCCTTGCAACCCAGGGGACGACCCGAACGCATCGGGGCTTGAGGAGGACCAATGAGCTTCGACCCGACCGGCACCCGCTCCCGTTACGGCCACAGCGCCGGGACCGCCGACTGGCGCCGCACGGGTGGGCGCCTGCTGGCCTGGATCGCCAGCCGGCCGACCGAGAACTGGGTGTTCTTCGGCGCCGGCGTGCTGATCGCTTCCCTGTTCCTGTAGGATCGAAAGAGGACCATGTGATGGGTATCTTTTCCCGCCTTGGCGACATCATCAACTCGAACATCAATTCCATGCTCGACCGCGCCGAGGATCCCGAGAAGATCGTCCGGCTGATCGTGCAGGAGATGGAGGACACGCTGGTCGAGGTGCGCGCCGCCGCCGCCCGCTCGATCGCGGAGAAGAAGGAGATCCTGCGCAAGGTCGACCAGCTGGAGGCGGCGCAGGCCGAATGGCAGCGCAAGGCCGAGCTGGCGGTCGAGAAGGGCCGTGAGGACCTGGCCAAGGGCGCCCTGGTCGCCAAGGCCCAGGCCGCCACCGCGGCGGAGCTGCTGCGCCGCGAGCTGGAGGTGATCGAGGCCGCGCTGGCCAAGACCAACGAGGATCTCGGCCGGCTCGAGGCCAAGCTGACCGAGGCCAAGAACAAGCAGAAGGCCTTCGCCATCCGGCACGATGCGGCGCGCGACCAGATCCGCATCCGCACCCAGCTGCATGATGGCCGGATCGACGAGGCGCTGTCCCGCTATGAGCAGATCGAGCGCAAGATCGACACGCTGGAGGGCCAGGTCGAGTCCTTCGACCTCGGCCGGCGCAAGAGCCTGAACGAGGAGTTCGCCGACCTCGAGGCCGAGAGCGGCGTCGAGAAGGAGTTGCAGGCGATCAAGGACCGCCTCGGCCGCAGCGGCTCCTGACCGGTATCGTCCAACCGGCCCGGCGCCTGATGCCGGGCCGCAGACGCAAGGACAACCATGTTTCACGCCTTCTTCTTCGTCCCGGTCATCGTCTTCCTGGTGATCGTGGCGCCGATCTGGCTGGTGCTGCACTACGTCACCCGCTGGCGGGCGTCGCGGACGCTGTCGCGTGAGGATGAGCGCATGCTGGTCGACCTGTGGGAAAGCGCCAAGCGGATGGAGCTGCGGATCCAGACCTTGGAGAAGATCCTCGACGCCGAGGCGCCGCAGTGGCGGAGGCCGGCGCCATGAGCGGCCGCTTCACCGAATCGCCGAACCCGCATCGCCTCTACCGCGATCCGGACAACGGCATGTTCCTCGGCGTCTGCGCCGGGCTGGCGGCCTATTTCGGCGTGTCGCCGGGCAAGGTCCGCTTCGGCACCGTCGTCCTGGCCTTCATCTTCTTCCCGCACATCCTGATCGCCTATCTGGCGGCGGCGGTGTTCCTGAAGCGCCGGCCGACGCTCCTGTACCGCAGCCCGGACGAGGAGGTGTTCTGGCGCTCGGTCTCGGTCCAGCCGGCCGACACCTTCTCCGCCATCCGCCACAACTTCCGCGAGCTGGAGCAGCGCATGGCCGGGATGGAGCGCTACGTCACCTCCAGCGAGTTCAAGCTGAACCGGGATTTTCGCGACCTCGAAGGTCGTTGAGAACCGGACACCCACCCGAAGAAAGGAGCCAGCAATGGCCGCCTCCTACCGACCGGATTACGACATCGTCTCGCCGCGCGGCGCGCGCGGCAGCCTGGGCACGGTCGGCCATGTGGTCTATGCGATCTACGCCGTCTCGCTGTTCACCGCCCTGCCGATGTTGATCGGCGTGGTCATCGCCTATCTGGCGCGCGGCGACGCCCGCGGCACCGTGGGCTGGGACCATTTCACCTGGGCGATCCGCACCTTCTGGGCGTTCCTGCTGCTCGGGCTCGTGTTCGGCGCCCTGACCTGGGTGCTGATCGGCTGGCCGCTGCTGGGCCTGCTGTGGCTGTGGACCGTCTACCGCGTCGTCCGCGGCTGGCTGGCCGTGGCCAACCGCACGCCGCTGTACCGCTGATCCCGATGCACCGCTGAAACCGGGCCGGCGCCGCCGGCCGTCCAAGGAGGGTTCGTGATGGGTTCGTTGCAGACCTTGGCCTTCCTGGCGGGACTGGGCACCGCCGATCCCTCCGCGGCGGAGATGGCCGCGCCGGTCGACCTCTCCGGGGTCGACGCGGTGGTGGTGACCGGCGAGGGCCTGTCCGTCGCCGCCACCACCGACCCCGCCCGGCCGCTGCTGGCGGCGCTGCGGCGGACGGAGGATTGCGCCACGACGCTGAAGGTCGACGGCCATGTCCTGACCGTCGATGTCCGCGAGCAGTCCTCGATCTGGCCGCGCGACTACCGGCCGACGCTGTCGCTCAACCTGCGGCCCGGCACCGGCCTGGCGCTGCGGCCGGCCGCGGTCGAGGCCACGCTGGACGGTCGCTTCGGCGCCGTCGCGGTCCAGGCCCACGCGGCCAGGCTGTCGCTGTCCGGCCGGGCCCGGACGCTCGACCTCACGGCCAATGCGGTGCAGGCGACGCTGCGCGCCGACGATCCGGGCGAGGCCATCCGCATCCAGGCCGATGCCGCCGACCTCGACCTCAGCTTCCGCCGCGGCACGCCGGTCAGCTGGGTCGTCGACGCCCGCATGTCGCTGGTCGACAGCGCCATTCCCGCCGCCGCCGGCGACCGGCCGCCGCTGGTCTCGATCAAGGGCGACTTCGTCCGCGCCCGCATCGGCTACGACGACTGAGGCGGGCGCCCGGCAGCTACGCGCCGGCCACCTTGCGGTCGAGGAAGCCGCGGATCAGCGGGAAGGCCTCGTCGGCCTTGTCCTCGAGCACGAAATGGCCGGTGTCGAGCAGGTGGAATTCGAGATCCCGCAGGTCCCGCTTGTAGGGATGGGCACCCGGTTCGGGGAAGATGAAGTCGTTCTTGCCCCAGATGATCAGCGCCGGCGGCTGCTTCTCCCGGAACCAGGCCTGCACCTTGGGGTACAGGGGCAGGTTGTTGCGGTAGTCGTACATCACCGCCATCTGGATGTCGGCGTTGCCGGGGCGGTCCAGCAGCGGCTGGTCATGCGCCCAGTTGTCCGGCGAGACGCGGGTCCGGTCGGAGACGCCGTCCGTGTACTGGAAGATCGTGGTCTCCGGCGCGACCAGGCTCAGCAGTTTGTCCCGACTCTCCGCCTTGCCGTCGGCCCAGTACACCTTGATCGGGTCCCAGAATTCCTTCAGCCCCTCGTCATAGGCGTTGCCGTTCTGAATGATCAGGCCGGTGACGGCGTCCGGATGCTTCAGCGCCAGCTGCCAGCCGACCGGGGCGCCGTAGTCCATCACATACATGGCATAGCGCCGGATCCCCAGCTGCTGCACCAACCCGTCCACCAGCGTGCCGAAGGTCTCGAAGGTGTAGGGGAAGGACCCGGCGGGCGGCGCGTCGCTCTGGCCGTAGCCGGGATAGTCCGGCGCGATGACGTGGTAGCGGTCGGCCAGATACGGGATCAGATTGCGGAACATGTGCGAGGAGGTCGGGAAGCCGTGCAGCAGCAGGACGACCGGGCCGTCCGCCGGGCCGGCCTCGCGGTAGAAGATGCTGACGCCGTCCACGGTCGCGGTCCGGTGGTGCGTCACGGGATAGGCGGGCTTCGGGCTCATGACAATCTCCTGGGAATCGGCATCGGCAGGTCCGCGGCCCCAGTGGTATAGAAATGCGATATCGGGAACATCCTCCGCTTCTGAGAAGCAAGGTTGCTGAATCTGGAAGGATCGGCCATGGACAAGCTGGGCGCGATGGCCATCCTGCTGAAGACCGTGGAGGCCGGCAGCCTTTCGGCCGCCGCGAAGCAGCTGGACGTGCCCCTGGCCACGGTCAGCCGGAGGATCGCGGAGCTCGAGGCGCATCTGCAGGCCCGCATGTTGAACCGGTCGAGCCGCCGGCTCGCCCTGACCGAGGCGGGGCGGCTGTATGTCGAGGCGTGCCGGCGCATCCTCGAGCAGGTGGAGGAGGCGGAGCGGGCCGCGACGGGGATCCACGCAGACCCCAGGGGGCGGCTGACGGTCACGGCCCCGATCGTCTTCGGGCGCACCCACATGATCCCGATCGTCGCGGAATTCCTGGCCCAGTATCCCGAAATCGACCTCAAGCTGGTTCTCGCCGATCGTCTGGTGGATCTGCTGGAGTCCGATGTCGATGTCGCGCTGCGGATCGGCGAGTTGGGCGACAGCAGCCTGATCGCCTCGCGCATCGGCACGGTGCGCCGCGTGACCTGCGCCAGCCCGTCCTATCTCGGCGTCCATGGCCGGCCGCAGAGGCCGGAGGAGCTGCGGGACCACATCTGTGTCACCTTCGACAACCTCGCATCGCCGGTGGCCTGGCGCTTCTCGTCGGCGAAAGGCGATGTGATGGTGCCGATCCGGTCGCGGCTGGTCGTCACGACGGCGGAGGCCGCGGTCGACGGGGCCGTCGCCGGTCTGGGGCTGACGCGGCTGTTGTCGTACCAGGTCTCGGAGGCGAAGCGCGCCGGAAAGCTCGAGCCGGTCCTCGAGGAGCATGAGCTGCCGCCCTGGCCGGTCAGCCTGGTCTATCCCGGCCAGCAGCTGCTGCCGCGCAAGACGCGGGCCTTCCTCGATTTCGCGGCGCCGCGGCTGAAAGCCCGGCTGCAGGACGACGCGGTCCTGTTCGAGTCGCGGGCGGTCGGAACCTCGGCAAGATAATCCTGCCCCTCCCTTGCCAGGGAGGACCATCGTCCCTACAACAAGTGTCAGGCGCATCGCTCCGCCGGCCAGATCCGGCGGCGGATACGCCTGTCGTCGTGTCCGGAGTCATTCCGGTCCGGCAATCTTTACGAAAAATTGACACGGAGATGTCACCGCGCATGGCGCCGCAGATCATCGACACGACCGCTTTCGCCGACAGTATTTCTGGGCTGGCATTGTTTCTCGATGTCGATGGCTGTCTGATCGACTTGGCCGAGCGGCCCGAGGACGTGGTGGTGCCGCCCGGCCTGCCCGGCGACCTCCTGCGGCTCTCGGATCGTGTCGGCGGCGCCCTGGCCCTGGTTTCCGGCCGCGCCATCGCCGATCTCGACCGGCTGTTCGGCCCGCTGTCGCTGCCCGCCGCCGGCCAGCACGGCCTCGAATGGCGCGCAACGCCGTCAGGCCCGGTCGAGCGGGTGCCGATCGACCGCGCGGTGCTCGACCGGCTGGGCGCGGCCCTGGCCGGCTTCGCCGCCGGGCGCCCCGGGCTGCGGGTCGAGCCCAAGGGCGCCGCGGTGGCGATCCACTACCGCCAGGCGCCCGCCCTCGGGCCCGAGGTCATCGCCTTCGCCCGCGGCCTGACGGCCGGCGCGCCGGGCTGGCACGCTTTGGCCGGCAAGATGGTGGTTGAGCTCAAGCCCGACGGCGTCGACAAGGGCGCCGCGGTCGAGCGGTTCCTGGCCCTGCCCCCTTTCGCCGGGCGCCGGCCGCTGGCGGCGGGGGACGACATCACCGACGAGGATAGCTTCGCCGCGGCGCTGCGCCATGACGGCATCGCGCTGCAGGTCGGCGACAGGGAACCGACCGTGGCGAACCGCCGTTTGCCTGATCCCGCGGCCATGCGCGAATGGATCGCGCATCTGGCCGCATCCCGTTGACGGCGAGGGAACGCATGGGCCGCCTGATCGTGGTCTCGAACCGCATCGCCCCGGTGGAGGAGGGCAAGGCGCCGCAGGGCGGCCTGGCCGTCGCCGTGCTGGCGGCGCTGAAGGAGACCGGGGGCATCTGGCTGGGCTGGAGCGGCCGGCTGGCGGAGGATGCGTCGCCGCAGCCGAAGCTGAAGCGCGCCGGGCCGCTGACCTATGCGATGCTGGACCTGACGCCGCAGGATTTCGACCTCTACTACAACGGCCACGCCAATTCGGTGCTGTGGCCGGTGTTCCACTACCGCACCCAGCTGGTGCACTACACCCGCGCGGCGGAGGATGGCTATCGCCGGGTCAACGCCCTGTTCGCCGACGCCCTGCTGCCGCTGCTGCAGCCCGGCGACCGGATCTGGGTGCATGACTACCAGCTGATCCCGCTGGGCCGGGCGCTGCGCGAGCGTGGGGTGGAGGCGCCGATCGGCTTCTTCCTGCACACGCCCTTCCCGACGCCGGAGGTGCTGCGCACCCTGCCGACGCATCGCGACCTGCTGCGCGACCTCGCCGCCTATGACGTGGTCGGCCTGCACACCACGCGCGACCGTGACGCGCTGCTGTCCGCCTGGCACCGCACCTGGCGCGAGACCACCGACGGCCGGGTCGAGGTCGACGGCCGCCGCATCGTGGTCGAGGCTTTCCCGATCTCGATCGAGACCGAGGAGATCGCGGCCGACGCCCCCGGCGCCTGGAACATGCGGTCGGCGCACCGGCTGCGCGACAGCCTGGTCGGGCGCGACCTGATCATCGGCGTCGACCGGCTGGACTATTCCAAGGGCCTGCCGCGCCGCTTCGAGGCGTTCCGCACCCTGCTGGAGCGTTGGCCCGACCGGCGCGGCCGCGTCAGCTACATGCAGATCGCGCCGCCGACCCGCAGCGATGTCGCCGAGTATCAGGAGATCCGGCACCAGCTGGAAAGCCTGGCCGGGGCGGTCAATGGCGAGTTCGCCGACATCGACTGGGTGCCGCTGCGCTACCTGAACAAGAGCGTGCCGCGCAAGACGCTGCTGGGCTTCTACCGCTCGGCCAGGGTCGGGCTGGTGACGCCGATGCGCGACGGCATGAACCTGGTCGCCAAGGAGTATGTCGCGGCCCAGGACCCGGAGGCTCCGGGCGTGCTGGTGCTGTCGGAATTCGCCGGCGCGGCGGAGGAGCTGGAGGCGGCGCTGATCGTCAACCCGTTCGACGTCGAAGGCGTGGCCGAGGCGCTGGAGCGGGCCCTGACCATGCCGGTGGAGGAGCGGCGCGAGCGCCACGCCGCGCTGATGCGGGTGCTGCGCGGCAACGACATCGGCCATTGGCGGCGCCGCTTCATGGCGGCGCTGGAGGGCGCGGCGGCCTAGGCCTTTCCGGAACGCTCATTCCTCGCTGTCATTGCGAGGAGGCGAAGCCGACGAATCCATCCAGGGGCCGGTTCGCACTGGCCCTGGATTGCTTCGCTGCGCTCGCAATGACGGTGTTTGGAATTCTGAAAAGATCTCGCTTGCGGGAGAGGCAATCGAATGGCGCTTGAGAGGTCGCCGACTACAGATACCGCTTCCGGATCGAGGTCTTCAGCGTGTCCAGCAGCACCGCGGCCAGCACCAGCGTGCCCTGGATCACCTGGGTGTAGTGCGGCGGCATGCCCATGACGTTGATCGCGGTGCGGATCGCGCTCAAGAGCAGCACGCCGGCGAAGACGCCGGACAGGCGGCCGGCGCCGCCCTTCAGGCTGACGCCGCCGATCACCACCGCGGCGAAGGTCTCGAACAGCATGCCGATGCCGAGATTGGCGGTCGCGCCGGCGGTGCGGGCGGCCAGCAGCCAGCCGGCGAAGGCGGCCAGGCCGCCGGACAGCATGAAGGCGATCGTCACCAGCCGGTCGACCTTGATCCCGGCCCGGAACGGCGCCTGCGGGTTGCCGCCGATCATGTACAGGTGCCGGCCGAACGGTGTCCTGGCCAGGATGAAGCCGAAGACGATGAACACCGCGATCAGGATCCAGGCCAGCACCGGGATGCCCAGGACCGTGCCGATGGCGACGGCGCGCAGCTCGGCCGGCAGGCCGTAGACCGACCGGCCGCCGGAGGACGCGACGACCGCCCCGCGCAGCGCGATATAGCCGGCCAGGGTGACGATGAAGGCGTTGATCTTGAACCGCACCACCAGCGCGGCGTTGACCAGGCCGACGACGCAGCCGACCAGGACCGCGCCGATCAGCGTCACCGGCAGCACCAGCCAGGGCGGGTCCAGCGTCCAGCCCAGCCCGGCGCCGTTGGTGCCGAAGAACAGCGCCGTCGTCATCGCCGACAGCGCCAGCACCGATTCGATCGACAGGTCCATCTGCCCGGCGATGATCACCAGCGACAGCCCGACCGCCAGGATGCCGACGAAGGTCGACTGCTCCAGGATGTTGAGGAAGATGCCGGTCTGCAGGAAGCCCGGGATCGCCAGCGAGAACACCGCCAGCACGACCAGCAGGATCAGCCAGACGATGTGGTCGAGCACCGGCTCGATCCAGGCGCGGCCGCGCCGGTCGGCGGTCGGGGAGGCGGGCACGCTGCGGTCCATCATCGGTCCTCGGGGCAAGGCGCTGTCGGGGTTCCCATGCCGTCATTGCGAGGAGGCGAAGCCGACGAAGCAATCCAGGGGCCACGCCAAACGGCCCTGGATTGCTTCGCTGCGCTCGCAATGACGGCGGAGGAAGGAGCAATGGCTCTTCTCGCCGGCGTCACTTCACCGGCTGCACCGGCGTGGTCGGCGCCTTCAGGTTGCCCCAGAAGCGCGGGTCGTCGACGTTGTCCTTGGTGATCGCGGCGCCCGGGATCTTCAGGTTCGGGCCCCATGTCTCGTCGGTCAGCTCGGCCTTCAGCCCCAGCACGTCATAGGTGCCGGGCTTCAGCGTCTCCTTGGCCGCGATCTTGTCGACGAACATCGCCAGCCCATAGGCCTGGGCGTAGAGCGGCTGCTCCACCTCCACCTGCTCCCAGCCCTTGCGGATCAGGTCCAGCCCGACCGGCGCGCCGTTCGAGCTGACCAGCATGACGTCGCCCGGCTTCTTGCCCTTGGCCTCCAGGATGCCGGCCACCGGCACCGCCAGATGCGCGGCATGGACGAAGATCAGGTCGATGTCCGGGTTGGTCAGCAGCTGGTCCGAGGCGATGTTGCCGGCGTTGGTCGCCTCCCATTGCAGCGCCGCCTGGGTGATGATCTTGACGTCCGGGAAGGCCTTCATCTTGGCCTCGAACCCCTTCTGGATGTCCAGCGTGTAGCTGTCGCCCGGGTCGCCCAGGATCTGCAGCACCTTGCCCTTGACCGAGCCGTGGCGGGCCTTCAGCAGGCCCTGGATCTGGTCGGCCGCGATCTCGCCGATCTGCACCGTGCCGGCGACCGAGGTCAGGTCGACCGGGGTCGAGGTGATCTGCCGGTCGAACACCAGCACCGGGATGCCGGCGTCGCGCGCCTTCTGGATGCCGGGCACGACCGAATCGAAATCGACCGCGGCCAGCACGATCGCCTTCGGCTTCAGCCTGATCACGTCGTCGAACTGGTTCAGCTGCAGGTCGGTGCGGTTCTGGGCGTCCAGCGACACCGTCTCGTAGCCGACCTGCTTCATTGCATTGGTGATCACGGTCACCGATTCCGTCTGGAACTCGTCCAGCAGGGTCGGCACCAGGTAGTAGACCTTGCCCTTGTCCTGGGCGAAGGCGCCAGTGCCCCCTGCCATGGCCGTCAGCGCCATCAGGGCGATCGCCGCCGCCCCGACTATCCGTCTCGCGATCCGCATGTTGTTGCCTCCTCTGTTCTGGTTTCTCAGGCGACGCGTTGCGTCACGTCGCCAGTGATCATCCGCACCACCTCCTCGGGGCTGCTCCCGGCCGTCGCCACGTCGCCGGTGATCCGGCCGTGGCGCAGCACGACGATCCGGTCCGCCACCTGGAAGGCATGCGTCATGTTGTGGGTGATCAGGATCACGGCGACGCCCTGGTCGCGGACCCGGGCGATCATCTCCAGCCCCCGCCGGGTCTGCTCGACGCCCAGCGCGGCGAAGGGCTCGTCCAGCATCACCATCTTGCCGCCCCAATGGACGAAGCGGCTCAGCTCGATCGCCTGGCGCTGGCCGCCGGACAGGTGCTCGGCATGGGTGCGGACCGAGGGGATGCGGGTGCCGGCGGCGCTCAGCGCCTGTTCGGTGATCGCCTGCATCTCGCGCTCGCGCAGCACCGGGATGCCCAGGATCCTGCGGGTCAGCTCGCGGCCCATGAAGAAATTGGCGACGACGTCGACATTCATGCACAGCGACAGGTCCTGATAGACCGTCTCGATGCCGCGCGCCTTGGCGTCGGCCGGGCTGGCGAAGCGGCACTCGTCGCCCTCGAAGACCACCCGGCCGGCCGTCGGCTGCAGCCCGCCGGAGATGATCTTGATCAGGGTCGACTTGCCGGCGCCGTTGTCGCCCAGCAGGGCCAGCACCTCGCCGGCGCGCACGCTGAAGCTGGCATCGGTCAGCGCCGTGACCGCGCCGAAGCGCATCTGGATATGCTCCAGCCGCAGCAGCTCGCGGCCGTCCGTTGCCGCCTGGGCCGCCGTGCTTCGGGCCGTGTCGGTCATGCGCGTGCCTCCGTGGCGATGGGGATGGCGGGCTGGGTCGGAAGCGGCTCCGGCTCGGCGAACAGCAGGCCGGATCGCGGCGACAGCAGGCCCGAGATGGCCAGGACGGCCGCCCCGACCAGCGCGTTCTCGGCGCCGATCGCCGACAGGGCCAGGCGCGGCATGGTCCGGTCGGCGCGCCGGCTGACCGACGGCAGCAGCGGCTCCAGCCGCTCCGCCAGCCGGTGCAGGATCGGCCCCGGCAGCTCTCCGCCCAGCACGATGCAGGCGGGGTCTAGCAGGTTCTCGAGCGCGCAGAGGGTCCGGCGCAGCGGCGGCACTGCCGCCTCGATCCAGGCGATCACGGCGGGATGGTCCGGATCGGCCAGGTCCGGCGCCGCCCCGGCTTCGGCCAGCGCGGTCCGCAGCGCATGCACCGAGACATAGGTCTCGAGGCAGCCCTCATTGCCGCAGCTGCAGGCGCGGCCGCCCGGCACGATCGGCATGTGGCCGAGCTCGCCGGCATTGCCCCAGGCGCCGGGATGGACCTGGCCGTCGACCACCAGCCCGCTGCCCAGGCCGATACCGAAATGGATGTAGAAGAAGTCGCGCAGGCTGCGGCCCAGCCCGAACATCGCCTCGCTCAGCGCCGCGGCGGGGGCGTCGCCGCCGACGAAGCATGGCAGGCCGGCCAGGTCCTGCAGCCGCTCCGCCACCGGCACGCCGGCCCAGCCGGGCAGGGTGGTGGGGCCGACGAAGCTCATGGCATCGACATCGAACGGCCCGGGCATAGCCAGGCCGACCCCCAGCACCCGCCCCGGCTTTCGGCCCCGCGCCGCCTGGCCCAGCCGCCGCACCATCGCCGCCATCGCCGGCAGGGCCGTTTCCGGGGTGGGGGCGGGCAGGGTCGTTTCCGTGCGTCCGCGCACGACGCCGGTCAGGTCCAGCAGCGCGCCGCGCAGTCGGTCGCGGGTCAGCTGCAGGCCGACGGCGCAGCCGCCATCGGGGTCGACCGCCAGCTCGATCGCCGGCTGGCCGGGGCCCTTCGGCGTGCCGCGCCGCGCGGTCAGCAAGCCCATCTCCTCGAATTCGCGGATGATGTTGGTGATGGTTTGCGGGCTCAGCGCCACCAGCCGGGCGATGTCGGCGCGCGAGATCGGCCCGTGCAGGCGCACAGCCTCCAGCACGATGCGCCGGTTGTACGGCCGTCCGAGATCCTGGTTCGTGCCTTTCAGCCGCGTTGCCATGCAGCCTCCCGATCGGAAGCCTGATCCGGGCCGGATAATTCGTCAAATGGTTTTATGAATTCGGCGGCGCGCCGTTGCGGTGGGTGGCGGCCCCATCCTCCACACGGACGTCATCCAAAATCGGTTGTCTTCCAGCAATGTCTCTCAACATTACATAAAACTGTATTTTATATTCAACAATTGTTAATTGACTCAGGAAGAATATGAACCTAACTTAGTTATGGAGTCCGATTCATCAGTAAATTTCCTTGTACACTTAGTAACATACGGAGCATAGACATGCCTGCTTATTTCGCATTCACGCAGCCGTCCAGCCCGGGCCAGGAATTCGTCATCCAGCTCGACGATCAAAATCGAATCCAGCAGGCCCGTGACATCCTGTCCGGCAAGGAAACGGAAAAGGTTCACGTCCATGGCCGGATCGTCAAGCGCAGGGCGCCCTACAACCCGAAATTCAACTTCTACCTCGACCCGCAGACGATCGATTTCTTCGCTTATGCGATCGAGGTCTGCGATGCGGACATGCAGTATGTCGAAGACCATCTCGACGAGGCCTGCGGCGCCTTCCTGCCGGGCTGCCATTGGTGCCCCTGGAACTCGAAGCTGAGCCGCGAGGTCAGCCCGTAAGCCTCACACCGGCGGCGGAGCCGTCACTCCGCCGCCATCGCCGCTGAATCGGACCCCGGCGGCATCAGCCAGCCATCCTCGAGCCTGAGACGCAGGGTCGCGCCCTCCTTCGGCGGCGCGCCGCGATGGGCGACCCGCAGCACTCGGTCCGGGTCGGCATCCGGCCGGCAATGCAGGATGGTCACCGCGCCCTCGAACACCGCGCGCTCCAGCCGCGCCGGGATGCCCTCGGCCGGGTCGACCGCCAGCCCCTCGGCCCGCAGGCAGGCGGTCTGCGAGGGCGTGTGCGCCCCCGGGCCGCAGCGCAGCCGCACCGCATGGCCCCACAGATCCGCGGCGCACAGGCCGGGGCCGGCGCCGCTGCGCCAGGTCACCGGCACCACCATGCCGCGGCCGACGAAATCCGCCACCATCGCCGTCGCCGGCTCGGCATAGAGCTGCCGCGGCGGCGCCACCTGCTGCAGGCGGCCGTGATCCATCACCGCGATGCGGTCGGCCAGCGCCATCGCCTCGGCCTGGTCGTGGGTGACATAGACCACGGTGGCGCCCAGCTGCCGGTGCAGCCGGCGGAACTCCGCCTGCAGCGCGTCGCGCAGATGGACGTCGAGATTGGCCAGCGGCTCGTCCATCAGCACCAGGGCCGGCGCCATCGCCAGGCAGCGGGCCAGGGCCACACGCTGGCGCTGGCCGCCGGACAGTGTCTCCGGCCGGGCCTCGGCGCGGTCGGTCAGGCCGACCGCCGCCAGCGCCTGGTCGGACCGCTGCGCCCGTTCCGCCGCCGGCAGCCGGCGGATGCGCAGGGCGTAGTCGACATTCTCGCGCACCGTCATATGCGGCCACAGCGCGTAGGACTGGAACACCATGCCGATGCCGCGCTCCTCCGCCGGCACCATCGTCCCACCGCCGGCCCCGGCCTGGGCGACCACGCGGCCGCCGATCCGGATCGTGCCGGCATCCGGCGCGTCGAAGCCGGCGAGCAGGCGCAGCAGCGTGGTCTTGCCGCAGCCGGACGGGCCGAGCAGCGCCAGGAACTCGCCCTGCGCCACCTGCAGGTCCACCCCGTCGACCGCGACGCGGGGACCGAAGCGCCGGACGACGCGGTCGATGTCTACGGCAGCCATGGCAGCGATCCCCTGGGCAGGCGGCGGGCGAACAGCGTGGCGAGGCCGGCGAGGCCGAGCGTGACCAGCACGGTCAGCACCGCGACGGCCGAGGCGGCGGTGGCGGCACCCTCCGCCTGCAGCGAGAACACCATCACCCCGACCGTCTCGCTGCCGCGCGACCAGAGGAGGGCGGAGACCGTCAGCTCGTTGAAGGCGGTCAGGAACACCAGGATGGCGCCGGTCGCCACCGCCGGGACCACGGCGGGCAGGACGATGCCGAGCAGGCGCCGCGGGCCGCGGGCGCCGGCCAGCCTCGCCGCCTCCTCCGGCGCCGGGTCGGCCTGGGCCATCGCCGCCGCCACCGGCCGCAGCGCCAGCGCCAGGAACCGGCCGAGATAGGCGGCCAGGATGATCCACAGCGTGCCGTACAGGCTGATCCCCAGCACCGGCAGCGGCCGCAGCAGCAGGAGGATCGCGGCGATCGCGGTCAGCACGCCGGGCAGCGCATAGGGCAGGTCGGCCAGGGTGTCGAGCCAGCGCATCGCCCGCCAGCGCCGCGCCTCGGCGTAATAGGCCAGGACCAGCCCGACCGAAGCCGTGGCCAGCGCCGCGATGGCGGCCAGCAGCGCGCTGTTCAGGAAGGCGCGGCGGGTGGCGTCGTGCTGGAACAGGATGTAGCCGAACTGGTCGAGGCTGGCGGTGTCGAGGCTGAGCTCCACCCCCAGCGCCGGCACCAGGGCCGAGGCCAGGAGAGCCAGCAGCGGGGCGATCGACAGCACGCCGACGATCATCCAAAGCGCCGCCTCCGCCCAGGGCCGGGCCCGGCCGAGCGGCAGGACCGGCCCGGTCGGCCCGGTGCGCACCAGCACCGGCGCCCGGGCCGCGGCCCAGCGCTGCAGCCCGAGGCCGAGGGCCGCCAGCGCGGCCAGCACCAGGGCCAGCGCCGCGACCTCGCCCAGCACCGAAGGGCCGAAGCCGCTGAGCCGCTGGTAGATCAGCGTGGTCAGCACGCTGTAGCGGCCGGGGATGCCAAGCAGCGCCGGCACGCCGAAATTGCCGATGGCCGAGACGAAGGCCAGCGCCGCGCCGGCCCCGAAGGCCGGGCGCAGCAGCGGCAGCAGGATGCCGAGCAGGATCCGCGGGCCTCTGGCGCCGGCGGCCCGCGCGGCCTCGACCAGGTCGCAGGGCAGGCTTCGAATCGCGGCGGTGACGGCGAGGAACACCAGCGCCGCATGCTCCAGCCCCATGATCCAGACCACGCCGCCGCCGGAATAGAGCGGGTGGTTCGGCCAGCGGCCGGTGACGGCGTCCAGCAGGGCGCGCGCCGGGGTGCCGGCGTCGAGCAGCCGGATCCAGGCCAAAGCGGCGATCTGCGGCGGGATCAGCATCGGCAGCAGGCACAGCAGGGCGAGCACGCCGCGGCGGCGGATGTCGGTCAGGCCGATGGCAAGCGCCAGCCCGCCGCCGACCACGACCGAGACCAGGGTGGAGCCGAGGCCGGAGACGATGGTGTTCTGCAGCGCCCGCAGCGTCGCCCGGCCGCCGAGCATGGCCAGCGCCGCGTCCGGCTGCGCCAGCCCCTCGGCGAACAGGCGCAAGAGCGGCAAGGCGCAGAGCAGCAGCACATAGGCAGCGGCCGCCCCGGCCAGGGCAGGATCGCCCCAGCGGCGGGGGCGGAGGGCTGCGGGAGTGGTCGCCAGGGACTCGGTCACGGGCACGCTGGAACTGCGATCGACGATCTCGGAGCCTCCCGTACCATCATCGCGGGCGCCGGTCTCCCCCTCACCCTCCCGTTGCCAACGCAACGGGCCCCTCCCTCTCCCCAAGGAGAGGGAAAATCACCTCTCCCTCGGGGAGAGGTCGGAATCGCGCAGCGATTCCGGGTGAGGGGGCGGCGCCGGCCTATCAGCCTAAAGCGTCCCTCACCCGCCGAAGGCGTCGGTGAACTTGCGCTTGTTCTCGTCGACGCCCTTGGACAGGGTCTCGGCCGAGACCGGCATCAGCTTCAGCGCCGCGGCCGCGGGGCGGCCGGGCGGCAGGGCGACGCCGGGCTTGCCGGGGATGTAGCCCTGCTTCGCCATATAGGCCTGCCCGTCATCCGACAGCAGCCAGTTGACGAAGGTCTTGGCGTCGGCGACGTCGTCCGCCGTCTTCAGGATCGCCACCGGCTCGGTCACCACCGACACGCCGTCCGACGGATAGACGAAGTCGACCGGCGAGCCCTTGGCCTTGGCGTTCAGCGCCATGAAGTCGACGATGATGCCGTAGCTCTTCTGGCCGGTGGCCACCGCCTCCATCACCGTGCCGTTGCCCTGGCCGGCGACCGCACCGTTCGCCGCCAGCTTGTCGAGATAGTCCCAGCCCAGGCCCGGCTGCGCCGCGACGGTGCCGACATGGATCACGGCGGCGCCGGAATAGAGCGGGCTGGCCATGATCACCTGGTCCTTGGCCGCGGCCGACAGCAGGTCGGCCCACGACTTGGGCGCCGGCGCGCCGGACTTGGTGTTCCAGGCGATGCCGGTCGGGATCAGCTTGGTGCCGAAATAGGTCTTGTCCGGATCGGCGAAGCCGTCGGGGAAGCCCTGGATCGGCGCGTCGGTGTAGGCCAGCAGGCGGCCGTCATCCTTGAGCTGCTGCATCGCCACCGCATCGGCGATGAACACCACATCCGGCTGCGGCGACCCGGCCGCGAACTCCGCCTGCAGCTTGTTCAGCACCTCGGTGGTGCCGGAGCGGAAGAACTTGACCTTCACCTCCGGATGCGCCTTGTTGAACTCGGCGACCAGGGCCGTCATCGCCTCGTTCGGGGTCGAGGTGTAGATCATCAGCGATCCTGGCGCCGCGAGCGCCGCGGTGGACACGGCCGTCAAGGCGGCGGCGAAAAGCAGGCGGGTCAGCATCGGCGTCGATCCCAAGGATTTTAGACAATGACCGGGGTGCTAGCAGGTTCCGGTTGCAGTTTCGTGACCGGTTCCAGCGTCCAGGGCAACCCCGCACTGTCCGGCGGGGTGAAGCGCATCGGCAGGGCGTTGGCCACGCCCTTGGCCTCGAAGTCCAGCCCCAGCCGGTCGCGTAGCACCCGCATGATGCCGGCATGGGCCACGATCAGGACCGGCGAGGGCCGGGCGAGCGGCGCCGGCCCGGCGGCAATGATCGGCTGGCAGGCGGCCCAGGCACGGTCGCGGAATGCCTCCCAGCTCTCGCCGCCCTCGGGATTGGTGAAGTACCCGTCCCGCGCGGCGAGCGGCTGGCCCTCGAGCACGCCCCAGTCACGCTCGACCAGCCCGGCATCGGTCTCGACCGGCAGGCCCAGCGCGTCGGCCACGGCCTCGGCCGTGCGCAGCGCCCGGCTCAGCGGGCTGGCGACGATGCGGCGGATGCCGGACCCGGCCAGCGCGGCCGCCGCCTCCCGCGCCTGGGCCTCGCCCAGTTCGGTCAGGGCGGCGTCGGTGCTGCCGGCGATCACGCCGTCGCGGTTGGCGGTGCTCTGGCCGTGGCGCAGGAACAGGAAGGGCTGCATCGCTCTGAATCGTCCCTATGTTATAGAATGCGATCGGACGTCAGGGTATTCGCGGAGTCGGGTGCACGATGGACGACAAGACGAACAATCTGGTGCTGGAGCATCTGCGCGCGATCCGGACTGATCTGTCCGAGGTGAAGACCGATCTGCGCGAGGTCAAGACCAGGCTCGGCTTGCTGGAAGGGCAGGTGGCGAGCCTGTTCGGACAATACGCCGTTCTGTCGAACCGCATCGACCGCCAGGGCGACGACATCGAGCAGATCCGGAAGCGCCTGAACCTCGTCGAAGCCTGATAACAGCGCCCGAAATATTGATCCGTCATGGCGAGCCCCGAAGGGGCGTGGCCATCCAGGGCCGTTCGCACCGGCCCTTGGATGGCCACGGCGCTGCGCGCCTCGCCATGACGGTTTGGGCCGAAGAGCGGATCTCAAAGCCATTGGCATGAGGTCAAATCTCCACCGTCTCGTCGAGGGCGATGCGGGCGGGGGCGAAGGCCTTGGTCCAGGCGGCGCGGCACTTGGCAGCACCGAAGGCCGGGATCACCGTCTCGGCCCTGAGCGTCCTGGCCAGCGCCGCATTCTGCGACAGGCGCGGATGCACCGGCCAGCGCAGCGCGATCGCCCGGCCGTCCTCCACCGCCTTTCGCGCCGGGGTGCCGGCGGCGACGTAGCCGGTGGCGACCACCGGGCCGTCCTGCGCGCCCCAGCCCTCCAGCAGCGGCCTGGCGGCGCCGCCGGTGGCATTCGGCTTGGCGGCGATGATCGCCCGTTCCGGCGGCGGCTCGACCGAGGCGATCGGCTCGATCCGGCGGCGCAGCGAGTCGAGCATCGTGCCGGCGCCGGGGCGCAGCCAGGCGGGGTCGGCGATCAGCGTGTCGATCATGGCGCGATTGGCGTCGCACACCGCCGGCTTCCGGCCGTTCGCCGCCGCCGCGGCCAGCGCCATCTCCGGCCCGCGCCCGCCGGCCGGGGCCAGCAGCAGCGCGCGCTTCGCCGCGAAGACCGGGGCGAAGGCGGCCAGCCGCGCCTCATGCGGGGTGTCGTCGTCGCCATAGGAGGCGTCGAGGATGGCGACCTTCGCCGGCGGCGGCTCGGCATCAACGGCGAAGACCACCGAGTCGAAGCCCATGTCGCCGGCATAGAACAGCCCGCCGCCGATGGCGAGATGCAGCCACACCCCGCCCGGCGCATGGCCGGAGCGGCCGCAGGTGACGGCGAGGCCGCCCGCCAGCCGGTTCAGGCCCGGCGCCAGCGGCCGGCGGTCGGCCGGCGCGCCCTGCGGCAGCGCCCGCAGCACCGGCGGGGTGGCATAGACCGGCACCGGGCCGAACCGGGCCTCCGGCAGCGAGTCGACATGGTCGGGATGGGCGTGGCTCAGCAGGATGGCGTCGATCGGGCCGAGGCCGGAGAAATCGGGCCGCATGCCTTCGTCCGGCCCGGCGCCGCAGTCGAGCAGCAGGCGGAAGCCCTCCGCCTCCACCAGGAAGCAGGCGGGGCCCTTGCCCCCGACCCCCGAGATCGCCCGTACGCTCGCCGTCATCGGATCCTCCAGATCGCAGATCTCTGCCTAGACGGGAACGGGGCGAGGCGCCACCGCATCCTCCGCAAGGGTCCCTTGACTCCCATATGAAACGTTTCATAGTGGTGCCATGTCGCAGCGTAAGACGACGATCAGGGAGGTGGCGTCGCGCGCCGGGGTCTCGCTCGGCACGGCGTCCAACGTGTTCAACGGCAAGGCCGGGGTCGGGGCCGAGAGCCGGCAGCGGGTGCTGGAGGCGGCCGAGGCGCTGGGCTTCCGCCCGAACAGCCTGGCCGCCGGGCTGCGCCGCCAGCGCACCCGCACCATCGGCCTGGTGGTGCCCGACGTGCTGAACATCGTGTTCAACGAGCTGGTCGAGCATCTCGAGAACATCGCCCTGTCGCAGAGCTATGAGGTGATCATCGTCACCTCGCGCGAGGACCCGGAGCGCGAGCATGAGCGGGTGCGGGCGCTGCTGTCGCGGCGGGTCGACGGGCTGGTGATCGTGCCGACTCGCGACTGGTCGGCGACCGAGCGCGAGATGCGGCACCACCGCATCCCGGTGGTGGTGCTGGACCGCGTCGCCGCCCATGACCACTTCCCCTCCGTCGCGGTCGACAACGCCGCCGCCACCCGGCTCGGCACCGAGCATCTGCTGGGCCTCGGCCATCGCGACCTCGCCTTCGTCATCAACTCCACCCGGCTGTGGAACAGCGCCGCGCGGGTCGAGGGTTTCCTGGCCGCCATGCGCGCCGCCGGGCTGGAAAAGCGCGCCCGCGTGCTGCTGCCGGGCATGACCGAGGAGGAGACGCGGGCCGGGGTGCTGCCCGTCCTCACCGCCGCCAACCGGCCGACCGCCGTGTTCACCGGCAGCAACGTCGCCACACTGGGCGTGCTGCGGGCGGTGCAGGATGCCGGGATGGCGATCCCGCAGGACCTGTCGCTGCTGGCCTTCGACGATTTCGCCTGGCTGACCGTGCTGCGCCCCTTCGTCAGCGCCATCCGCCAGCCGACCGAGGCGCTGGCCGGCCACGCTTGGCGGATCCTGACCGCCGCCTTCGAGGCGCCGGACCGGCCCGCGGAGCATATCCGCCTGCCGGCGCCGCTGATCGCGCGCGAGACCACCGCCGCGCCGCCGGGCAAGGTCAAGGCACCGCGCCGGATGAAAGCTTTCAAGGACACGGTGGACGGGGCCCTGCCCTGAACCGCCGGGCCGGGCGGCCGCCACGAAGCCGCCGGCGACCAGAGAGGGAGGAGAGGTGTCGAGCATAGACACTGAGACGAGCGCCGCGCCGCCGGTGCTGCGCGCTGCGAGCATCGGCAAGACCTTTGCCGGGGTGACGGTGCTGCACGGCGTCGGCCTGGACGTGTTCGCGGGCGAGATCCACGCCCTGATGGGCGAGAACGGTGCCGGCAAGTCGACCCTGATGAAGATCCTGGCCGGCATCCATGGCGACTATGACGGCACCATCCTGGTCGACGGCGCGCCGCGCCAGTTCGCCGGGGTGCGCGACGCCGAGGAGGCCGGCATCGGCATCATCCACCAGGAGCTGAACCTGGTGCCGGGCATGACCGTGGCCGAGAACATCTTCCTCGGCCGCGAGCCGCTGCGCGGCGGCATGTTCGTCGACGGGCCGGCGCTGCGCGAGGCGGCGGCGCGGCTGATCCGCCGCCTGGGCATCGCCGTCGACCCCGATGCGCGGGTCGGCAGCCTGCGGGTCGGCGAGCAGCAGCTGGTCGAGATCGCCAAGGCGCTGTCGCTCGACACCCGCATCCTGATCATGGACGAGCCGACCTCCGCCCTCTCCCAGGCCGAATGCGCCACCCTGTTCGCGGTGGTGCGGCAGCTGGCGCGCGACGGCGTCGCGGTCGTCTACATCTCGCACCGGATGGACGAGGTGATGGAGCTGGCCGACCGCGTCACCATCCTGCGCGACGGCCGCCACGTCGTCACCGCCCCGATCGCCGATCTGACGCGGGAGCGGATCATCGCCCATATGGTCGGCCGCGAGCTGGCCAAGGCGGAGCATCCGGCCGGGCGCGGCGGCGCCGGCGGCCGGCCGGTGCTGAGTGTCCGCGACCTGTCGCTGGAGGTGCCGGGCCGGCGCGGCGGCTGGCGCCGGGTGCTGGACGGCGTCGGCTTCGACCTGCATCCGGGCGAGATCCTGGGCATCGCCGGCCTGCTGGGTGCCGGCCGCACCGAGATCCTGGAGACGATCTTCGGCTCGGCCCGCGGCCGCCGCGGCGGGACGGTGCGGATCGACGGCGAGGCGGTGACGATCGACGATCCGGCGGCGGCCAAGCGCCACGGCCTGGCGCTGGTGACCGAGGACCGCAAGGTCACCGGCCTGCAGCTCGGCGCCTCGATCCGCGACAACCTGGCTTTGCCTTCCCTGCCCCTCCTGGCGCGGCTCGGCCTGCGCCGCTTTGGGCGCGAGGCGGAGCTGGCGCGCGGCACCATCGGCCGCCTCGGCGTGCGCTGCACCGGACCGGCCCAGCCGGCCGGGCGCCTGTCCGGGGGCAACCAGCAGAAGGTGGTGATCGGCAAGTGGCTGGCCACTGTGCCGCGCGTGCTGCTGCTGGACGAGCCGACCCGCGGCATCGATGTCGGCGCCAAGAAGGAGATCTACGACCTGGTCTTCGCTTTGGCCGACCAGGGCATCGCTGTCCTCCTCGTCTCCTCCGAGCTGCCAGAGCTGCTGCTGCTCGCCGATCGTATCCTGGTGATGTGCGAGGGCCGGCAGACCGGCCTCCTGTCCCGCGCCGAGGCCAGCCAGGAGGCGATCATGGAGCTGGCCTCGCCCCGCGCATCCCGCCCCGTTTCCCGAGCCGCCGAGACCGTGCCATGAGCGTCCTGCGCCTGTTGTCCCGCACCAAGCTGTACTGGGGCCTGCTGGTCATCCTCCTGATCGGCATCGCCTTCTCGCCGGTCAGCGGCAGCGGCCGCAACATCTTCCTGTCCTACGGCAACCTGACCGACGTGCTGCGCCAGGTGTCGATCACCGGCCTCGTCGCCGTCGGCATGACCGTGGTGATCCTGATCGCCGGCATCGACCTGTCGGTCGGGTCGGTGATGGCCTTCGGCACGGTGCTGAGCGCGACGCTGCTGACTCAGGACGACTGGACCAGCTCCGCCGGCGTCGCGGTGCCGGCGGCGATCCTGGTCGCCTTCTTCGCCGTCTTCCTGCTGGTCCATTTCCTCGGCCGCGGCCTCAAGCACACCGAGGGGCCGGTCGGCGCTCGCCGGCGGCACAACCGCGACCCGCTGCGCGACGGCTGGATCCCCGGCGCCGCCGGCCTGGCCCTGGCGGCGCTGGTGGCCGCGTGGCTGGTGCCGCAGGTCGGCAGCAAGTTCGGCGTCCCGGCCCTGCTGGTGGCGGTGCCCTGCGCCGGGCTGATGGTCGGCGCTGTCAGCGGCGCCATCATCGTCGCCGGGCGGCTGCAGCCCTTCATCGTCACTTTGGCGATGATGGTCGGCATGCTGGGCCTGTCGCGCCTGACCGCGGGGCAGGACAGCGCCGTGCTGCCGGTCTATGCCGGCACCAACGCCACCGAGGACATCGAGCTCTTGCGCAGCATGCTGTGGGGCGTGCTGCCGGTGCCGGGCCTGTTCTTCCTGGCCGCGGTCGCGGTCTTCGCCGTGCTGCTGCGCCTGACCGTGTTCGGCCGCTATGTCTACGCCATCGGCGGCAATGAGGAGGCGGCGCGCCTGTCCGGCATCCCGGTCGACCGGGTGAAGATCGCGGCCTACGCCTTCTCCGGCATGCTCGCCACCCTGGCCGGCATCCTCTATGTCGCCCAGTACCGTCAGGGCAAGCCGGATGCCGGGGCGGGGCTGGAGCTGGACGCCATCGCCGCGGTGGTGATCGGCGGCGCCAGCCTGATGGGCGGTCGCGGCGCCCTGGCCGGCACGCTGGTCGGCGTCCTGATCTTCGGGCTGCTGTCGAACATCCTGCAGCTCCACAACATCAACTCCAACCTGCAGCTGGTGTTCAAGGGGGCGATCATCATCGTCACCGTGCTGCTGCAGGAGCGCAACCTGGCCGATCTGCTGGCGCCGTTCCGCACGGCGCGCGCAGCCCGGCGGGACCCCGCCGCCCGATCCGAGGCGACGGGCCAACAAGGATCCTCGCTGATCCATCGGGAAGGAACGCAACCATGAACCGTCGCGATCTTCTGAAAACGACCGCGCTGGCGCTGGGCGCCGGCGTCACCCTCTACCTGCCGGCCGGTTGGACCCCGGCCCGCGCCGCCGACAAGAAGTGGCGCATCGGCTTCTCCCAGGCCACGACGCTGGAGCCGTGGCGGGTGCAGTTCAACAAGGACATCAAGGCCGAGGCCGAGAAGCAGCCCGATGTCGAGCTGCTGATCGCCGATGCCGAGGACAAGACCGAGAAGCAGGTCGCCGATGTCGAGAACTTCATCCGGCAGGAGGTCAATGCCCTGCTGATCTCGCCGAAGGAATCGGCCGGGCTGACCGGGGTGGTGGACAAGGCGATCGACGCCAAGATCCCGGTCTTCGTGCTGGACCGCAACGTCGACACCCAGCGCTACACCCAGTTCATCGGCGGCGACAACGTCGTCATCGGCAAGGCGGTCGGCGACTTCGTGGTCAAGGCGCTGGGCGGCCCCGGCAAGGCGGCCGGCAACGTGGTCGAGATCTGGGGCGGCCTCGGCACCCAGCCGGCGCATGACCGGTCGGACGGCTTCCATGCCGTCGCCGACAAGGAGACGGGGCTGAAGTTCCTGCTCGACAAGCAGTCGGCCGACTGGAAGCAGAACCTGGCCTACGACATCATGACCACGGCGCTGCGCAACTTCGAGAAGATCGACCTGGTCTACGGCCACAACGACCCGATGGCCTATGGCGCCTATCTCGCCGCCAAGGATGCGGGCCGGGAGAAGGAGATCAAGTTCGTCGGCGTCGACGGCCTGCCGAACGAGGGCGTGGTCTGGGTCAACAAGGGCGAGCTGGCGGCGACCTTCCTGTACCCCACCCCGGGCGCCGAGGGCCTGCGCCAGGCGGTGAAGCTGCTGAAGGGCGAGAAGGTCGAGAAGACGATCGTGCTGCCGACCATGGCCATCACCAAGGAGAACGCACCGGAGATCCTGAAGCAGAACGGGCTGATGTGACGGCAACCGGCATCGACATCGAGGCGCCGGCCTTTGAGGCCGTCATGGCGGAGCGCGCAGCGCCCCCTTGAATCCAGTGGGGCCATCCAGGGGGCGGTGCCTCTGGATGGCCCCGCCCCCAATGGGTGTAAGGGGTGGGGCTCGCCATGACGGGCCATGTCTCGGGCCGCCGGCACAAGCCTCCTCAGAGCAGGAAATCCGCGACCGTGAGCGGATGGTCGGCGATGACGTTGATGGCGAAATCGGGCGCCTTGTCGCCATTGGCGTCGACATAGACCACCTGGATCGCCCCGGCCGTCACCACCCGCAGCTCACCGGCATGACGGGTGAAGTCGCCGGTGCCGAAGGTGAAGGCGGTGTCGCCGTTGCCGCCATTGCCGTCGGCATCGATCGCCGACAGGTCGATCACGTCGCCCGTCGTGAAGTCGGCGATCACGTCCTTGCCGGCCCCCGACACGGCGCTGTCGGACAGGGCGGCATAGGAAAAGCGATCATTGCCGGCGCCACCCTTCAGCAGGTCGCCACCGCCGCCCCCGACCAGCACGTCGTCGCCGGCCAAGCCCCACAGGGTGTTGGCGCCGGCGTCGCCGGTCAGCAGGTCGGCAAAGGCCGACCCCATCACACTCTCGATCTCCGTCAGAGTGTCGCCCTCGGCATCGCTGCCGCCGCCCGCGCCGGTGCCGGTGGCCAGGTCGACCGCCACACCGGCGGCCGAGCCGGCATAGCTGGCCGTGTCGATACCGGCGGCGCCGATCAGCGCATCCGCACCGGCGCCGCCCTCGAGGATGTCGTTGCCGTCGCCGCCGTCGAGCGTGTCCGCACCGGCGCCGCCGTAGAGATTGTCGTCGCCGGCTTCGCCGAAGACCTGGTCGTTGCCGGTGCCGGCGTCCACCGAATCGTTGCCGGTGTCGCCATGGATCGTGTCGACGCCGTCGCCGCCCACGAGCCGGTCGTTGCCGTCGCCACCGTCGAGGCTGTCGTCGCCACCCTCTCCCGACAGGGAATCGTCGCCGCCATTGCCGACGATCGTGTCGTTGCCGAGCTCGCCGCCGATGATGTTGCGGCCGTCATCGCCCGACAGGTGGTCGTCGAAGCTCGACCCGTACAGGTTCTCGATACCGGCCAGCGTGTCGCCTTCGGCATCGCCGCCCGAGGCGGTGTGGGCCAGAAGATCGACCGTCACCGCCGCGCCCGAGCCCTGGTAGTTGGCGAAGTCCGACCCGTCACCGCCATCCAGCGCATCCGCCCCGGCGCCCCCGCGCAGGGTGTCGTCCCCGGCGCCACCGGCCAGCGCATTGACGCCACCGTCGCCGTACAGATGGTCGCTGAAGGCCGACCCGACCAGGTTCTCGATGCCGGACAGCGTGTCGCCCTCGGCGTCGCCGCCGACACCGGTGCCCGGCGCCAGGTCCACGGTCACCCCGGCCGCGGACGCCGAGTAGTCGGCCGTGTCGATGCCGGCATCGCCGACCAGCGCATCGGCGCCGGCACCACCGATGAGGACGTTGTTACCCGCATCGCCATGCAGCGAATCTGCCAGGGCCGACCCGGTCAGGTTCTCGATCCCGGTCAGCGTGTCGCCACTGGCGTCGCCGGCCGAGACCTGGGCCGTCGACAGCCGCAGGTCGACCGTGACGCCGGCGGCGGAATTGGCGTAGCTGGCGGTGTCGATGTCGGCGCCGCCGTCCAGCAGCTCGGCATTGACGCCCCCAACCAGGATGTCGTTTCCGCCATTGCCGCGCAGCGTCTGGTCGGCGCCGGTCGCCGCGATCAGCACATCGTCGAACGCGGTGCCGCGATACTCCTCGAAGCCGCGGACCGGATTGGCGACAAGCGAGGCGATGATGCCGTTGGCATCCCGCACCGTGCCCTCGGTCTCGTCGATCCGGATGCCCCGGCCGAAGCCGGAATAGTCGAGGGTGTCGTAGCCCGTCTCGGGAATGATCTTCGCCTGGATGTCGCTGCCGATGACGAAGTCGTCGTCGGCGCCGCCGAAATTGAACTGTGTGTTGCTGTACTCGACCAGGGTGTAGCCGGGCGGAACCGGGCCGGTGTAGCCGGGCGGGACCATGAAGAATCCGAGTGCCATTACATGCTCCTGTGATGCTGCGGGTGAACGGAATCAGCCCTTATCAATGAAGTAGCGCTGCCCTGGGCCAAGGCCTGGAAGGTGTCGTAGGTCATCCACATATGGTCGCCGCTGCCGGCCCAGCCGATGCCCCGGCACGGGCCGAAGCTGCACCGCGCACAGGCCGAAGCTGCACCGCGCACAGGCCGTCATCATAGCCGACAACCAGCAGGCGGTGGCCAGCGCGGCGATCGGCGGCGGCCCGGGTCGGGACTCCGCCGTCGCCGGCATTGGGGACCGCGATCAGCCCGGTGCGGCCATGGGACCGGACGTCGGCATAGAGCGAGATGCACCATGGCCGGCCAGTATTTCAGGCCGCGATCCATACAAAAAGCATCAATCTTTATCTGATTTTTGGTTGCAGTTCCCTCAAGACAAAACCGACAATTAACCTTATCTTAAGCATGCGATTCTTAGGATTTATTTGACACACGATGCGTTGACCGAAATCGAGGCGCGCCGGCCGCAGATTTCAAGCCGGCTCGACTGGATCTTCCCAGCCGTCGCTGTTGTCCTCGACCACGAGCGGGACGAACGGCCATGACATACAGACTCTGCCTGGTGGCGTGCCTTCTTCTGGCCGCCTGTGGCAACGTTACCACCTCCCAAGCGCCGCTGGTCACCGAAGGGCCGCTGACCGCGGTGCCCTATCCGGGCACGGTCATCCCCGGCATCACGTCGCCGATGCCCCGGGTCGCAGCGATGCCCGAGCCGTCGCCGCCCGACGCCGTCGCCGAGATCGGCGCCGGCCCCGGCTGCGCCTCCGGCCGGCTGACCCCGTCGCAGCGCGCGATCTGCGGGTCGCCGACCGCGCTGTGGCTGGACCGGCAGCTCGACGGCATCCAGGGCTGGAAGATCGCCGGCCCGGCCGCCGTCGGCAAGGCCGAGACTGGCGCCATGCGCACGGCCGTGCGGCGCTGGGTCGACCAGTGCGGCGCCGACATCGGCTGCATCCAGTCGCGCCAGTTCGGCATGCTGCGCACCCTGACGGCGGCGATCGACGGGGCGCAATGGGGCGGCCGCTACGACGGCCCCTATTGGACCATGTATGTGCTGCCGGCCCAGTATGTCGGCGAGGTCAACGTCTTCCTGACCCTCGACCGCAACGGCCGCGAATGCGCCCTGGCGCTGACCGGCGTCCGCCAGGACCTGCACGACCGCTTCCCGCTGCCGGACCTGCGCGACGGGGCGATCGGCGGCCGCGACCGGCTGTACCTGGCCGATCCGGGCACCCCTTCGGCGCTCCCGGGCCAGGGCGGGCTGATCCGGTTCACCCGCGTCGGCTCCAAGGTCTGGATCCACCGCGACGGCCGGACCCCGGCGATGGACCGGCAGTGCCGGGCGGGGGCGATCTATGGCGAGTACCGCAAGGACGACCCGAAGCGGCCGGTGGTCAGCTACCTCGGCGCGCCGGGGCTGGAGCCGCTGCCGCCGCACATCATGGTGCCGGGGGGCTGAGACCTCACCCCGGCGCCGGACCGCCGCCGGTCGCGGCGATGGCGGCGGCGGCCACCGCCGGGTCGGCCTCGCTGCCGTCCGGGTTGCGCACCACCACGTCGCGGCGGGCGAGATGGATGCCGGCGGCATCGAACTCCTCGAGGATGCGCTGGTACAGCATCCGGCGGATCAGGAACTGCTCGCCCGGCCGTGACATGAACTTGATCCCGACCACCATGTTGAACTCCTCGATCCGCCGGACGCCCTGGGATTTGGGCGGATCGATCAGATGCGGCCCGAGCTGCGGATCGGCCGCGATCTCGGCGCCGATCTTCTTCACGATCTTCCGCACCTGCTCGACATCGGTGTCGAAGGGCACGCGGAACTCCATCTTCATCACCACCCAGTCGCGGCTGAGATTGGTCATCGCCCGGGCCTCGCCGAACGGCACGGTCTGCAGCGCGCCGCGCTGATGGCGCAGCTTCAGCGAGCGGATCGAGATCGCCTCGACCGTGCCCTTCAGGCTGCCGATCTCGACATATTCGCCGACCCGGAACGCGTCCTCGAGCAGGAAGAACACGCCGGAGACGATGTCCTTCACCAGGGTCTGGGCGCCGAAGCCGATGGCCAGGCCGATCACGCCGGCGCCGGCCAGCAGCGGCCCGATGTCGATGCCGAGCGAGGACAGCACCACCAGCGCCGCTACCGTCGCCAGGGTGACGAAGTAGGCGTTGCGGAACAGCGGCAGCAGGGTGCGCAGCCGTGACTGGTGCGCCGCGTCGGTCGCCGACATCGCCGCGGTCGACCGGCTGAGATGGTGGTCGATCACGGCCCGGCCGAGATGCCACAGCAGGTCGACCACGATCAGCGTCAGGACGATGCGCAGCGCGGCGCGCAGCGCCATCGCTCCGGGCTCCTCAGCCGCCATCATCGCATGCATCGAATCGACGCCCCAGCGCTGCGCCAGATAGGCGAGGGCACTGAGGATAACCAGCGCCTGGGCCGTGCGCTCCAGCAGCATGGCCAGCGGCCTGTCCTTGCCCTCGACCGAATCCGGCGACGCCACCGACCGCGCCGCCTCGCGGATCTGGCGCAGGCCCCAGGGCAGCAGCGCCAGGACGAAGACGGTGATCGCGGCGCGGGCGGCGCCCAGCGCGACCAGCGCCGCGGCGGCGGCCATCGCCGCCGTCACCACCCAGCGCCCGAGGTCGTGCTTGACGCCTTCACCATCCGCCCAGGCCCGGCGGACCCAGGTGAAGGCGACGACCAGGCCCAGCACCAGGAAGGAGGTCAACTCGCGGATCAGCAGCGCGGCGTCGTCGGGCGCGTCCAGCCGACGCATCAGCCGGGCCAGGAAGATGCCGCCGATCATCACTGTCGGGATCGCGATCAGCCAGGCCATGATCGCCGGGATCGCCGCCTCCGGCGCCGCGACCAGGCGCAGCTCCGGCCGGCCGGGGGCGAGGCCGAGTCGCAGCACCGCCCGCGCCAGCCGGGCGACCAGCACGATGGCGAGCAGCGCCAGCACCAGGTGCTGGAAACCGCGCGGCCAGGTGAAGATCAGGAAGATGCCGAGGCTGCCGACGGCGAAGGCGACCAACGCGCCGACGGCGAAGACGAGGCGGGCGGCGAAGACGGTGAGATGCTCGCCGATCCCGGCGCCGGGCGTGTGGATCAGGCGGCCGCGGATCGAGGCGGTCAGGCGCCGGAACAGCCATTCGGCCAGGATGCCGGTGCCGACGAAGCCGCCGACCGCCAGGACCAGGCCGAGCACGCCGAGCTCGGCCAAGGCCCCCCCGATCCGGGTTCCGACCGCGGCCAGGATGCTCGGCAGGCCGCGCAGCGTCTCGACATACCAATGCAGCTTGCTGCGGGTCTGCATCCGCATCATGTCGATCTCGTCCATGCCGGGCGGCGGGGCCGCGGCAGCCGGCGCCGCGGCGGCCGGCTGCGCCTGCTTCTGTGCCAGCCAGGCCTGCACCTCCGGGTTGCGCAGCAGGTCGAGCAGCTGCTGGACGGCGGCCGGTGGGGGCGGCTCCGCCGCCGGTGTGGGCGCCTGCTGCGCCCAGGCCGTTGCCCCGGCCAGAACCAGCATCGCGATCAACAAGCCTCGAAACCAGCGCATCCGCCCCTCCCGTCCCCTGCACGCATGCTGTCGCGCCGCGCGGCCGGTGGCAACGGGCGTCGCGCGGAGGGGCTAGCGCGTGCCGCGGGCCAGCCGCCGCTCCAGCACCGTCGCGGCGAGCGCGATCGGATAGCACAGGGCGAAGTAGAGCAGCGCGACGAAGCCGTAGGTGCGGGCGGAGTCGAAGGTGGCGTTGACGATGATGGTGCCGGCCTTGGTCAGCTCGACGAAGCCGATCACCGAGGCCAGCGCCGTGCCCTTCACCACCTGCACCAGGAAGCCGACGGTGGGCGCGATGGCGACGCGCAGCGCCTGCGGCAGGATCACCAGCCGCAGCCGCTGCGGCCAGGTCAGGGCCAGGGCCCGCGCCGCCTCCCACTGGCCGCGCGGCACGCTGTCGACCGCGCCGCGCCAGATCTCCGACAGGAAGGCGGCGGCGTAGAGGGTCAGCGCCACCGCGGCGGCGGCCAGCGGCGGCAGGTCGAGCCCGACCAGCGCCAGGCCGAAGAAGCACAGGAACAGCTGGATCAGCAGCGGCGTGCCCTGGAACAGCTGGACGTACAGCCCGGTCGCGCGCCGGGCCCAGCGCCGGCCGGACAGGCGCAGCAGCAGCAGGCCGGCGCCGAGCAGGAAGCCGCCGAGGAAGGCGATCAGGCTCAACGCGATGGTCCAGCGCGCCGCCAGCAGCAGGTTGCGCAGGATGTCCCAGGTGGTGAAGCCGGTCATGCGGGCACCTGCCGGTGGCGGAACAGGCGCCGGCCGACCCGGTCCGCCAGCCGGCGCAGGACGACGGAGAGGACCAGGTAGATCGCGCCGACCACGAGATAGGTCTCGAAGCTGAGGAAGGTGCGGGACTGGATGAAGCTGCCGGCGAAGGTCAGGTCGCGCACCGCGATCTGCGACACCACCGAGGAGCCGAGCATGATGATGACGAACTGGCCGGTCAGGGACGGGTACACCGTCTCCAGCGCCGGGATCAGCACCACCAGCCGGAAGGTGCGCCAGCGCGACAGGCCCAGGCTGGCCCCGGCCTCCCACAGCCCGCGGCCGACGCCGTCGAGCCCGGCGCGCACGATCTCGGTCGAATAGCCGCCGAGATTGACGATCATCGCCAGCAGCGCCGCCTCGACGCTGCCGAGCCGCAGCCCCAGCCGCGGCAGGCCGAAGAAGACGAAGAACAGCTGGATGATGAAGGGCGTGTTGCGGATCAGCTCGACATAGGCGCCGACCACGAACCGGACGGGTGCTCGGCGCGAGCGGCGGCCAAGGGCGCCGAGCACGCCCAGCGCCAACCCGCCGGCGATGGCGATCAGGGTCAGCAGGATGGTCAGCCCGATCCCGCGCAGGATCAGCCCGCCATAGCCGAGCAGGTCGGCGAAGTGGAACTGGATGGTCAAGGTGGGGCTTCGCCTCGTGCGTGGCCGTTGAAAGCGGTGCTCGCCCCCTCACCCGAAATCGCTTTGCGATTTCGACCTCTCCCCAAGGAGAGGTGTCGGTGGCCGGCGCTTTTCTCCCTCTCCTCGGGGAGAGGGAGGGGCCCGCCGCGTTGGCGGCGGGAGGGTGAGGGGGAATGCCGGTCTGGCAGTCACTACACCGGCAGGTCGCCCGGCAGCGCCGCGCCGAGCCATTTCTTGCTGATCGCGTCCAGCCGCCCGTCCTGCTTCGCCGCGGCGATGATGGCGTTGACCCTGGCCAGCAGCTTCGGCTCGCCCTTGTTCAGGCCGATGAAGCAGGGCGACTGGCTGAGGATGAATTTCGGCTCCGGCCGCACCGCCGGGTCGCGCGCTAGGATCGCGGCGGCGACGACATTGCCGGTGGCGATCAGCTCGGTCTGGCCCGACAGGAAGGCGGCGATGGTGGTGTTGTTGTCCTCGAACCGTTCGATGTCGGCGTCGGCCGGCGCGATCTTGGAGATCGCCAGGTCCTCCAGCGCGCCGCGGGTGACGCCGACGGTCTTGCCCGCCAGGTCCTCGGCCTTGGCCACGGTCGAATCGGCCGGGCCGAACACGCCGGAGAAGAACGGCGCATAGGCGCTGGTGAAGTCGATCACCTTCTCGCGCTCGGCGTTGCGGCCGAGGCTGGAGATGATCAGGTCGACCTTGTGGGTCTGCAGATAGGGCAGCCGGTTTGCACTGGTCACGGGCACCAGCTCGACCGCCACGCCCAAATCCTGGGCAATCAGGGTGGCCATGTCGATGTCGTAGCCCTGCGGCTGCAGGTCGGGCCCGGCCGAGCCGAAGGGCGGGAAATCCTGCGGCACGGCGATGCGGATCACCTTGGCTGCCAGCACGTCGTCCAGCGCGTCGGCGGCAGCGGGCCGCACCGCCCCGGCCAGCCCCATCACGACCGCCAGGCCGCAGAACAGCCCCATTCCCCAGTTCCGCAACGACATCCCGTGCCCCATCCCTGTCGGCGCGACCGCCGCGCCATCGGGACGGGATCAGCAAGCGGCATGCCACAGGGCCGATGCAACAAAGGGCAACAAATCGTTACGCCCCCGGCATTGTCCCGGCCGGCGGGGGGCGCTAGGCAAGGGCGGGATCAACAACCGAGGCCGGTCATTGACCACGCTCCTCTACATCCTCGCCTTCCTGTGCCCGCCGCTGGCCGTCTATCTCGACATCGGCGCGGGGGACGAGCTGCGGCTGAACATCATCCTGACGATCCTGGGCTGGATCCCCGGCATCATCCACGCCCTGTACATCCTCTCGATCCACCCGCCACATTGAGAGACAGTCTCTGACGACGCTGGATCACTCCGCGGCGGCCTCCGCCGGCTGCAGCGCCGGTTCCGGCCGGGCCGGGCGCGACAGGAAGCCGAAGACGACGGCGGCGGTGACCACGGTGATCGCGGCCAGCACGAAGCAGAGGCCGTGGAAGGCGTCGCCATAGGCGCGGACCAGCAGCGCCGGCCCGGCCTGCGGCAGCGCCGCCGCGGCCTGCGCCAGGTCGCCCATCGCCAGGCGCTGCGAGGCGAGGGTCAGCGCCGCCGGATCGGCCGGGCTGAGGATTGCGCCCAGCCCGGACCGGGACAGCCCGGCCAGGATGGCGCCGACCA
The DNA here is from genome assembly GCF_002195995.1 of Inquilinus limosus. GTDB lineage: Bacteria > Pseudomonadota > Alphaproteobacteria > DSM-16000 > Inquilinaceae > Inquilinus > Inquilinus limosus_C. The sequence continues at coordinate 60,739 of NZ_NHON01000028.1, read as the reverse complement.
CGGCCAGGGCGATGCCTTCCCCCGCCACCCGGGTGGTGCTGAAGATGCCGGCGGCCATGCCCGCGCGCTCCTTCGGCACGACGCTGACCGCCAGCGCGTCCATCAGCCCCCAGGGCAGGCTGATGCCGAGGCCGATCACGAAGAGCGCCGGCACCATCGCCGCGCCGGGAAGGCCCGGCGGCACCTGCGCCAGCCAGACCAGCCCGGCGGCCGCCGCCAGCAGCCCGGCGCCGCACAGGGCGCCGGCGGAGACCCAGCGGGTCAGCAGCGCCGCCAGCATCGGCACCACCAGCATCGGGCCGCACAGCGCCATCATCATCCAGCCGGCGCCCAGCCCGCCCCAGCCCTCGATGCCGACGAAGCGCAGCGGCAGCAGGATCAGCAGCACGACGAAGGAATAGGCCGGCGCCGCGGCCAGCAGCTGGACGCCGACGAAGCGCGGGAAGCGGAACAGCGACAGGTCCAGCATCGGCCGCGCCACCCGCGTCTCGATCGCGACGAAGGCCGCGCCCAGCACCACGGCGCCGGCCAGCAGGCCGATCACCCAGGGGCTGCCCCAGCCCTGCTCCGGCGCCAGCAGCACGGCATAGGTCAGGAGCGACAGGGCGGCGGTGAAGCTGGCGGCGCCCGGCCAGTCGAGGCCGACGGCGCCGGGGTCGCGGGATTCCCGCATGAAGCGCCAGCCGGCGGCGAGGCCGACGGCGGCCAGCAGCGCGGTGCCGAGGAAGATCGCCTGCCAGCCCGCGGCCTCGACCAGCCAGCCGGACAAGAGCGGGCCGAAGGCCAGGCCGATGCCGAAGGTGGTGCCGATCAGGCTGAAGGCACGGGTCCGCGCCGCCCCGTCGAACTCCTGCGCCAAAGCGGCGAGGCCGGCGGAGAACGCGGCGGCGCCGGCGCCGCCCTGCAGCGCCCGCAGCAGGTCGAGCCACAGCAGGTCGCGCACCTGGGTCAGAGCCAGGGAGGAGGCCAGGAACACCAGCTGCCCGATCAGGAACACGCGCTTGCGGCCGAAGCTGTCGGCCAGGGCGCCGGCGATCATCAGCGTACTGCCGAAGCACAGCATGAAGGCGTTGGTGATCCAGTTCAGCGCGACCGGGTCGCCGCCCAGCGACCGGGCGATCGCCGGCATGGCCACGGCCGGGCCGGTGAAGTTGAACGGCAGGGCCAGCAGCGACAGGCACACGGCGGCCAGCACCAGCAGGCTCTCCGTCCGGCCGGGGCCGGCGGAGGGCGCGGGTGCCGTGGCCGCGGAATCGGAGATCCGGGGCATGGGCAACTCGTTGGTGACGGGAGGCCGCATTTCCGTCGCGGCTTGCACCAGAGATAATCCCGCCGTAATGCTGGACCAATCGGCACAAATTCCGCTCTGACCGGAATATCGTTCCGCAATCGGGCCCGTCATGGACAATCTGAACGGCCTCGCCGCCTTCGTCCGCGCCGCCGAGGCGCGCAGCTTCGTCGCCGCGGGCCGTGAGCTCGGCCTCACCGCCTCGGCGGTCGGCAAGGCGGTGGCGAAGCTGGAGGAGCGGCTGGGCGCCCGGCTGTTCCAGCGGAGCACCCGGCGGATCAGCCTGACCGCCGAGGGCACGCTGTTCTACGAGCGCTGCCAGCGCATCCTGGGCGACATCGCCGATGCGGAGGCGGAGCTGCAGCGCGCGCTGGACGCGCCGCGCGGCCGCCTGCGGGTCAGCATGCCGCTGGCGACGCACCGGCTGCTGGTGCCGGTGCTGCCGGAGTTCCTGCGGGCCTATCCCGAGATCGAGCTCGACCTCGACTTCAACGACCGCATCGTCGACGTGATCGAGGCGGGGCTGGACGTGGTGATGCGCAGCGGCGCGCTGGGCGATTCCCGGCTGATGTCCCGGCGCGTCGGGCAGTTCCGCTTCCACGTCGTCGCGTCGCCCGGCTATCTCGCGCGGCACGGCGTGCCGGCACGGCCGGCGGATCTCGAGCGCCATGCCTGCCTGCGCTACAAATTCCCGACCTCCGGCGCGATGATGGAGTGGACGCTGCAGGCGGAGCCCGGCACGCCCCCCTGGCGCGTGCCGGCGACCCTCGTTTCCAACAGCACCGATGCGCTCATCGCCGCGGCGGAACGCGGGCTCGGCCTGCTGTACACGGCGGACTTCATCGTCGGGCGGGCGCTGCAGGCCGGCACCCTGCGGACGGTGCTCGACGCCTATGAGGCGCCGCCCGGCCTGTTCTGGGCGCTGTGGCCGTCCAGTCGGCAGCTGTCGCCGAAGGTGCGGGTGTTCGTCGACTTCCTGTGCACCCGGCTGATCCCGGCGCCCTGAGTCGTCCCCCTCTCCTGCAAGCGAGACCCTTTCACAATTCCCAGAACCGTCATTGCGAGCGCAGCGAAGCAATCCAGGGGCCGGTGCGCGCCGGCCCCTGGATTGCTTCGTCGGCTTCGCCTCCTCGCAATGACGGCGTGGGGCTGAAGCAGCGCCTCGCCTTGGTCGGGTGGCCCGATCCGGTCTTGTCTCGCCCTACAGCATGAAATCGGCCGCCACCAGGGCGATGGTGCCGGTGAGCACGATGTGGAAGTCGCTGACCTTGTCGCCGTTGACGTCGCCGGCGATGGTGGTGTCGGCGCCGTTGAAGGCGTAGCGCAGCTGGCCGGCGACGCCGGTGTAGAGGCCGGTGCCGATGAGAGTGAAGGCCTGGTTGCCCGCGACCGCGGTGTTGGCATCGACCGCCGCCAGGTCGATGCGGTCGCCCTCGGCGCGGCTGAAGTCGGCGATCCGGTCGGCCTTGGCCCCGACCACGCTGTGCGCGGCGGCGGCGAGGCCGAAACGGTCGGCCCCGGCGCCGCCGATGAAGGTGTCGATGCCGGCGCTGCCGATCAGCCGGTCGTCCCCCGCCCCGCCGGACAGGGTCAGGCCGATCCGCCCGGCCGCCACGGCGGCGGCATTGACCAAATCGTTGCCGTCGCCGGTGCCGATCGTCAGGCGGTCGATCGCCTCGGTGCGCTGCACCACCACCGTCGCCGCCAGGCCGCCGATGCCGATATCGGCGCCCGAGGAGGAGAGCGAGACCGTGTCGGCGCCGGCGGTGCCGTCCACGGTCACTGCATCGGCCGCGCCGTCGCCGGCCGTCGGGGTGGTTCCCGCCAGGTCGATGCCGACCCGGGTGATGTCGGTTCCGGTCAGGTCGCGCACCGCGACCGTGTCGGCGCCGCCGAGCGCCTTGAGCTGGATGCGCTCGACATCGTCCAGGTCCAGGACGACGGAGCCGACGTCGCGGACGAACAGGACCCGCCCGCCATTGGCCGAGATGTTGAAGGTCTCGTTGGCGGCGCTCCCGGTGACGCTCAGATCGTCGATGCCGGCCTGGCCTTCGACCGTGTCGCTGCCGTCGCCCGGGATCCAGGCGAAGGTGTCGTTGCCGGCGCCGAGGAAGGCGACGTCGTTGCCGCGGCTGCCGACCACCAGGTCGTCGCCGTCGCCGCCCAGCAGCAGGTCGGCCCCGGCGCCGCCGAAGAGCGCGTCGTTGCCGGCGCCGCCGTCGAGGGCCAGGGCCATCGGCGCCGTCGTCAGGGCCCGGGCATCGATCCGGTCATTGCCGCCCAGGCCGTTGATCGTGAGCTGGTCGGCGGTCTCGCCATGTTCGATGACGAGCTGGGCCGCCAGGCCGGTCGCCACCACCGTGGTGCCTGACAGGGTCAGGGTCACGGTCTCGGCGGCGGCCGAGCCGTTGGCGGTCACGACATCGGCCTGGCCGTCGCCGGTCCCGCCCCCCAGAAAGCCTTCGAGATCCACCGTCACCCGCGTCACGTCGGTGCCGGTCAGGTCGTTGACGGTGACGCGGTCGGCCCCGCCCAAAGCGTGGAATTCGATGCGCTCGACATCGTTCAGGTCCATGACGACGCTGGCGACGTCGCGGACGAACAGCACCCGCCCGCCATTGGCCGAGACGGTGACGGTCTCCGTGACGTTCGAGCCGGCGAAGTCGAGCATGTCGGTGCCGGCCTGGCCTTCGACGATGTCGTTGTCGTCGCCCGGCGCCCAGCCGAACAGGTCGTCCCCCGCCCCCAGCAGGGCGGTGTCGTTGCCGTCCCCGCCGCGCACGATGTCGGCGCCGGCGCTGCCGAAGACCACGTCGGCGCCGAGGCCGCCGAGCACGGTCAGGCCGATCCGGCCGGCCGGCAGCGCCGAGGCGTCGATCACGTCGTTGCCGGCCTGCGCCTGGATCGTCAGCCGGTCCAGCGCCGCATCGGCATGCTGGATCGAGACCGATGCCGGCAGCCCGCTGACGGCGACGACGGCGGTCGACGCCACCAGGGTGACCACGTCGTCGCCGGCGGTGCCGTCCACGGTCACCATGTCGGCGGCGCCGTCGCCGGCCGTCGGGGTGGTCCCGGCCAGGTCGACCCCGACCCGGGTGATGTCGGTGCCGGTCAGGTCGTGCACCGCGATGGTGTCGGTGCCGCCCAGCGTCTTGAGCTGGATGCGCTCGACATCGTTCAGATCGAGAGTGACCGAGCCGATGTCGCGGACGAACAGGACCCGGCCGCCATTGGCCGAGATGTTGAAGGTCTCGTTGGCGCCGGCCCCGACAAAGCTCAGATCGTCGGTGCCGGCCTGGCCTTCGACCGTGTCGCTGCCGTCGCCCGGGATCCAGGCGAAGGTGTCGTTGCCGGCGCCGAGGAAGGCGACGTCGTTGCCGCGGCCGCCGACCACGATGTCGTCGCCGTCGCCGCCCAGCAGCACATCGGCCCCGACCCCGCCGAAGAGCATGTCGTTGCCGGCCCCGCCGTCGAAGGTCAGCAGCACCGGCGCCGTCGCCAGCAGCCGGGCGTCGATCCGGTCGTTGCCGTCCAGCCCGTTGATGGAGAGCTGGTCGAAGGTCTCGGCATGGTCGACCACGAGCTGGGCCGCGAGGCCGGTCGCCACCACCGCCGTGCCGGACAGGGTCAGGGTCACGGTCTCGGCGGCGGCGCCGCCGTTGGCGGTCACCACATCGGCCTGGCCGTCGCCGGCCCCGCTGTTCAGCACGCCTTCCAGGTCCACCGTCACCCGGGCCAGGCCGGTGCCGGTCTGGTCGTTGACGGTGACCCGGTCGGCCCCGCCCAAGGCGTGGAATTCGATCCGCTCGATGCTGTTCAGGTCCTGGACGACCGAGCCGACGTCGCGCGTGAACAGCACCCGCCCGCCATTGGCCGAGATGTTGATAGCCTCGGCGACGTTCGAGCCGCTGAAATCGAGCGTGTCGGTGCCGGCCTGGCCCTCGACCGTGTCGCTGCCGTCGCCCGGCACCCACAGGAAGATGTCGTCCCCCGTGCCCAGCAGGGCGGTGTCGTTGCCGCGGCCGCCGGCGACGATGTCGTTGCCGCCGGCGGCGGAGATCACGTCGGCCTCGTCCGAGGGCCGCGGCTGGCCGGAGGCCGTCACGCTGGGCGACACGAAGCCGGGGGTGATGGTTTCTGCGGCGTCGGTGCCGGTGAAGACGGACATGGAAATTCCCCATCCGAGAGGGGGGCGGCCGGAGAACCGCCCTCCCGATCAATCCCAGCCAATATCGCGTTGCCGGCGGAAACCGTGGGCCGGCACGCCCGCAACATACCATGGATTCGAGGCGAATGCCGTGGACCGACGTCGGACGCCCGGGCTGGCCCGGGCGTCCGGCCTCGCGGGCTACAGCACGAAGTCCGCCGCCGTCAGGGCGACGTGCCCGGTCAGCGTGATGTGGAAGTCGGAGGTGCCGTCGCCGTTGACGTCGCCGGCGATGGTGGTGTCGGCGCCGTTGACGGCGAAGCGCAGCTCGCCGGCATGGTGGGTGTAGAGGCCGTTGCCGATGAAGGTGAAGGCCTGGTTGCCGGCCGCGCCGGTGTTGGCGTCGATCACCGACAGGTCGATGCGGTCGCCCTGGGCGTGGCGGAAATCGGCGATCCGGTCGGCCTTGGGCCCGACCACGCTGTCCGACACCAGGTTGAACTGGAACCGGTCGGTCCCGGCGCCGCCCAGGAAGGTGTCGGTGCCGGCGCTGCCGACGAGCTTGTCGTTCCCGGCCCCGCCCGACAGGGTCAGGCTGATCTTGCCCGCCGCGACCGCCGCGGCGTTGATCACGTCGTCGCCGTCGCCGGCGCTGATCAGCAGCCGGTCGCCCGCCTCCGAATGCTGGATCGCGACCGAGGCCTGCAGGCCGCCGATGCCGAGCGCGTCGGCGGAGGAGGAGAGCGAGATCTTGTCGATGCCGGCGGTGCCCTCGACGGTCACCGAATCGACCGCGCCGTCTCCGGTCGTGCCGCCCGCCGTCGCCGCCAGGTCGATGCCGATGCGGGTGGTGTCGGTCCCGGTCAGGTCGTGGACCGTGACCTTGTCGGCGCCGCCCAGCGCGGTGAACTGGATGCGCTCGACATCATTCATGTCCATGTTCACGGCGGCGACGTCGCGGAAGAAGGTCGTCCGCCCGTGATTGGCCGAGATGTCGATCGCCTCGTTCACGCCGGCGCCCAGGAACGCCAGGCTGTCGGTGCCCGGGCCGCCTTCGATGGTGTCGCTGCCGTCGCCCGGCGCCCAGGCGAAGGTGTCGTCCCCGGAGCCGAGGAAGGCAGTGTCGTCGCCCTTGGCCCCGATCACGAGATCGTTGCCGGCCCCGCCGAGCAGCAGGTCCGCCCCGGCGCTGCCGATGAGGGTGTCGCTGCCCTCGCCGCCATCGAGGACCAGGACCATCGACTGCGGCAGCAGGCTGGCGTCGAGCCGGTCGTTGCCGCCGAGCCCGTTGATGATCAGGTGGTCGCCCGGATCGAAATGGCTGATCGTCGTCTCCGCCGCCAGCCCGGCCACATGCACGGTCGCATCCGCGCCGGTGCCGGTCTGGGTCAGCTTGATCGCGTCGTTGACGGGGGCGCCGTTGGTGAAACCGGCCCCGTTGACGATCACCGTGTCCTCCGCGCCGTCGGCGGCGGTGCCGTCATGCACGCCGGCCAGGTCGATCTCGACATGCTTGACCGCGGTGCCGGCCAGGCTGTTGACGGTGACCAGGTCGGATCCGCCGAGCGCCTCGAACTCGATGGTCTCGAGATTGGTCAGGGTCATCTGGACCGAGGCGATGTCGCGGAAGAAGATCGCCTTGCCGGCATTGGCGAAGATCAGGATGTTCTCGTCGGCATTGGCGCCGTCGAAGTCGAGGGTGTCGAGGCCGGCGCCGCCGTCGATGGTGTCACTGCCGTCGCCCGGGACCCAGCCGAACTCGTCGTTGCCGTCGCCGAGATTGGCGATGTCGTCGCCCTTGTTGCCGTTGACGACGTCGTTGCCGCCGAGCGCGTTGATGGTGTCGATGCCGTCCGAGCCTTCGAGATGGTCGGCGCCGTTGGTGCCGTTGATGATGGCCATGGTGTCGTTTCCCCTTCGTCTCAGGGCGGCCGGCGGCCGCCTTTCGCTGTCTCACCCGGCCAGGATGCCGGGGAGCGGGGGCGCTGCGTGTTACCGGGGTCACCCCGGCGGGCGGATGTGCTCCAATCGGCGGAGTCCAACCAAGGAGTCGCGGCCATGCTGAAGCGGATCGAGGCCGGGGTGCTGGACGTCGCCTATGAGGAGAGCGGCGACCCGTCCGGCTGGCCGGCGGTGCTGCTGCACGGATTTCCCTACGACATCCGCAGCTATGACGAGGTGGCGCCGCGCCTGGCGGCGCAGGGCGCCCGGGTGATCGTGCCGTATCTGCGCGGCTACGGCCCGACCCGCTTCCTGTCGGCGGACACGCCGCGGTCGGGCGAGCAGGCGGCGCTGGGCCACGACCTGCTGGATCTCCTGGACGCGCTGAAGATCGGATCGGCGGTGCTGGGCGGCTACGATTGGGGCGGCCGCGCCGCCTGCATCGTCGCGGCGCTGTGGCCGGACCGGGTCCGCGGCCTGGTCTCGGTCAACGGCTACAACATCCAGGACATCGCCAAGTCGGGCGAGCCGGCCTCGCCCGAAGCCGAGTTTCGCTACTGGTACCAGTATTATTTCCACGGCGAGCGCGGCCGGCGGGGGCTGGAGCGCAACCGGCGCGAGCTGTGCCGCCTGCTGTGGCGGCTGTGGTCGCCCGAATGGCGCTTCGACGACGCCACCTATGACCGCAGCGCCGGGTCCTTCGACAACCCTGATTTCGTCGATGTCGTGATCCAGTCCTACCGCCACCGCTACGCCTTGGCCGAGGGCGACCCGGCGGTGGCGGAGGTGGAGCGCCTTCTGGCGGCGCGGCCGCCGATCACGGTGCCGGCGATCACGCTGGACGGCGACGCCGACGGGGTGATGGCGCCCGGCGGCACCGCTCCTCATGCTGGCCGCTTCACCGCCCGGCACGAGCACCGGGTGATCGGCCCCGGGATCGGCCACAACCTGCCGCAGGAGGCGCCGGAGGCGTTTGCCGACGCGATGCTGACGGTGAGGGGCTGGGCGGGCTGAACCCCGCAGACCCAAACCGTCATTGCGAGCGCAGCGAAGCAATCCAGGGGCCGGTGTGTGCCGGCCCCTGGATTGCTTCGCCGGCTTCGCCTCCTCGCAATGACGGAGTGGAATGAGCGTGGTGACCGGCCGTCACCGCCCCCCGTATTGCGCGTCGTGCAGCCGGCGGTACAAGCCCCCCGCGGCGACCAGGTCGCGGTGCCGGCCCTGCTCGGCGATGCCGCTGGTGTCGACCACCACGATCCGGTCGGCATGCTGGATGGTGGCCAGGCGATGGGCGATCACCAGCGTGGTGCGGCCCTGCGACAGCTCGGCCAGCGACTGCTGGATCGCCTGCTCGGTCTCCGTGTCCAGGGCCGAGGTGGCCTCGTCCAGGATCAGGATCGGCGGGTTCTTCAGGAACATGCGGGCGATCGCCAGGCGCTGCTTCTGCCCGCCCGACAGCTTCACCCCGCGCTCGCCGATAACCGTGTCCAGCCCGTCCGGCAGGCCGGCGACGACGCCGTCGAGCCGGGCCCGCCGCGCCGCCTCCATGATCTCGGCCTCGGTCGCGCCCAGCCGGCCATAGGCGATGTTCTCGCGGATCGTGCCGGCGAACAGGAACACGTCCTGCTGCACCACGCCGATCTGCCGGCGCAGCGAGGTCATGGTCATGTCGCGGATGTCGATGCCGTCGATCGTGATGCGGCCGCCCTGGACCTCGTAGAAGCGCGGCAGCAGCGAGCAGATCGTGGTCTTGCCGGCGCCGGAGGGGCCGACGAAGGCCACGGTCTCGCCGGCCCGGATCGCCAGGTCGATGCCGCGCAGCACCGGCGTGCCGTCGCCATAGCCGAAGCTGACGCCCTCGTAGCGGATGTCGCCCTTCAGCACCGGCACGTCGACCGCGCCCGGCCGGTCGACGATGTCCGGCTCGGTGTCCAGGAGCTCGGTGTAGCGGCGGAAGCCGGCGATGCCCTTGGGATAGGTCTCGATCACCGAGTTGATCTTGTCGATCGGCCGGAAGAACACGTTGACCAGAAGCAGGAAGCCGACGAAGCCGCCCTCGCTGAGCCGGCCGGTCAGCACGAAATAGGCGCCGGCGATCATCACCACCATCTGGATCAGCCGCATGCTGAGATAGCTGAGCGAGGTGCTGGCCGCCATGATTCGGTAGGCGTCGAGCTTGGTGCGCCGGTAGTTCTGGTTGTCGTCGGCGAACAGCCGGCGCTCATGCTCCTCATTGGCGAAGGCCTGCACCACGCGGATGCCGCCGACATTCTCCTCGATCCGGACGTTGAAGTTGCCGACGCGGCTGTAGAGGGCCTGCCAGTTGCGGGTCATGCGGCCGCCATAGCGGCTGGTCAGCCAGGCGGTCAGCGGCACGATCGCCGCGGTGATCAGCGCCAGCTCCATATGCACCGTCAGCATCAGCGCGAAGGCGCCGATGAAGGTCATCACCGCGATGAACAGGTCTTCCGGCCCGTGATGCGCGACCTCGCCGATCTCCTCCAGGTCCTTGGTCAGGCGGCCGACCAGATGGCCGGTCTTCTGGTTGTCGAAATAGCTGAAGGACAGCTTCTGCAGATGGTCGAAGGCCTTCCGCCGCATCTCGGTCTCGATGTTGATGCCGAGCATGTGGCCCCAATAGGTCACCACCGCCATCAGGCCGGTGTTGGAGACGTAGATCACCAACAGGCCGGCGGCGGCCAGCAGGATCAACGGCCAGTCGCCGCTCGGCATCAGGCTGTCGACGAACAGCTTGACCGCGATCGGGAAGCCGAGCTCGAGCAGGCCGGAGACGATGGCGCAGCAGAAATCGAGCAGGAACAGCCCGCGATGCGGCCGGTAATAGGCGAAGAAGCGTCTCAGCATCGGTCGTCTTGAAGTCAGCCGCCGGACTGCCACACCCGGATCGCATCGACCGGGTGCAGCAGCATCAGCACGTTCAGGGTGAGGTTGTCGCGGATCAGCCAGCCGGTCAGCAGCTCGAAGAAGATCGCCAGGGCGATGGTCAGCCAGACCGGCGCCCGCGCCGCGAAGAAGAAGCCCAGCGTCATGAAGCCGATGTCGGAGACCGAGTTGATGACGCTGTCGCCGGTGTAGCCCAGCGCGATGGTCGCCTCGCGATAACGGTCGATCACCATCGGGCTGTTCTCGGCGATCTCCCAGGCGCATTCGACCGCCAGCGCGATCAGCGCCCGGGCGCCGAGCGGCAGGCGCCGGGCGAACAGCCGGGTCAGCCCGAAGAACAGGAAGCCGTGGATGATGTGCGACGGCGTGTACCAGTCGGCGATGTGCTGGGAGTTGTCGGCGCTCATCACGTCCGGCGCCCACAGCTTGACCGTGCCGCAGGTGCAGATCGGCACCCGGCCCATGGCCAGCAGGATCGCCGCCGTCGCCGCCACCAGCCCGAGGCCGAGCAGGAGAGTGATGCGCCCGGCCGGCCGCACCGCCTTGAAGGATCCGTTCACCATGCGTGCAGTCCTAGCACGGACGGAACGCTGCGAACCATTCGCGGTTGGCAGAGCGAAGCGCCGCTTTCGGCATGACGGCAGGGAGGATCACAGATACGGCGAGGCCAGCCACACCGTCCGGTTGCGCAGCCGGGTCAGGAACGGGCGGGCGCGCAGCGTCGCCAGCGTCTCCGGCCAGGCCGAGGCGATGCGCTGGCGGATGGCGGCGTCGACCTCGCCGGCGATGCCGCGGTCGTAGATCTCCACATCCAGCTCGAAATTGAGGCGCAGGCTGCGCGAATCGAGGTTGGAGGAGCCGATCAGCGCCCAGGCGCCGTCCACCGCCATCAGCTTGGAATGGTCGAACGGGCCGGTCGCCCGCCACACCCGGCAGCCGGGCCGCAGCACCTGGTCCAGCTGCGCCGTCATCGCCGCGTCGACCAGCGCCAGGTTGTTCTGGCTGGGGATGACGATGTCGACCTCGACCCCGCGCTGGGCGGCGATGGCCAGGGCGCTGGTCAGCGGCAGGTCGGGCAGAAAATAGGGCGAGCAGATCAGGATCGAGCGCTGGGCCACGGCGATCGCGCCCATCACCAGGCTGTGGTTCGAGCCCAGTGTGTGGTCTGGCCCGGACAGCACCGCCCGGGCCGGCACCGTCGGCGCGGGCTGCGGCTGCGGCACCGATTCCCAGGCCTTGCCGTGCAGCCGGCGTCCGGTGGTGAAGCGCCAGTCCTGGACGAAGGCGGCCAGCAGGCTCTGCACCATCGGGCCGCAGATCCGGGCGTGGGTGTCGCGGGCCGGCGGCCCGTCGGCATGGGCGCTGGCGAACTGGGCCCGGATGTTCATGCCGCCGGTGAAGGCGGTCTCGCCGTCCACCACCAGCAGCTTGCGGTGGCAGCGCAGATTGGCATAGGGCAGCCGCAGGCCGATGACATTGCCGTTGAAGCGGGCCGTGGTGACCCCGCCCTCGCGCAACTGGCCGACGATCTGCGGCCGCGAGTAGCGCGCGCCGATGGCGTCGATCAGCACCCGCACCTCGACCCCGCGCCGCGCGGCGTCGATCAGCGCCCCGGCGATCTCCTGCCCGACCGGGTCGTTGTCGAAGATGTAGCTCTGCAGCGCGATCGAGGCCCGGGCGCCGCGGATCGCCTCCAGCATCGCCGGATAGGCCTCGTCGCCGCCGCGCAGCAGCCGCAGCTGGTTGCCGTCGGTCACCGGGAAGGGCGAGACCTTGTCGCCGAGCCGCTGCAGCGAGGCGAATTGCGGCGCCGAGGCGGCCGCCACATCCACCGCCGGGCTGGTCTCCCGGTCGTCCATCCCGGCGCCGGACCGGCGACGCCGGCGGGCGATGGCGGCGCGCCGCACCCGGTTGACGCCCAGAACCAAGTAGATCAGCGCGCCCAGGATCGGGTTCAGCACGATCACGCCGACCCAGCCGGAGGCGGCGCGGACATCGTCCTTGGTCATGATCGCATGGATGGCGCCGGCGATGCCCAGCACCAGGCTGGCTGCCAGCACGATGTCGGGCCAGTACATTGTCCAGAAGGCGTCCATACCATCCATGCGCCAGATGCGTCGCCTCATCCCCTGCCAGCACCGCCGGCGGCCGGCAAGCCCGGCAGGGCTACCCCCGCAGCATAACCGTCATACGGCGCCGGTCGAATCGCGCCGGCGGGGTTGATGCGGCTTCGGTCCTGCAGTAGTTTGGATCCATGGATCCAAACACGATCGCCGACACGCTGCGCCAGGAGATCGAGGCCCGCCTGCTGCCGCCCGATTCGGTGCTGCGCCAGGAAAGCCTGGCGGACCGGTTCCGGGTCAGCCGCCAGCCGGTGCGTCAGGCGCTGGACCGGCTGCTGGCCGAAGGACTGGTGGTGCGCCGGTCCGACCGCAGCCTGGCCGTCGCCGGCCTGTCGGCGGAGGAGGGGCGGGAGCTGGCGGCCCTGCGCATCCTGGTGGAGGGCGAGGCCCTGCGCCTGTCCCTGCCGCGGCTGGCGCCGCGCGACCTGCGCCGCGCCGCGCGGCTGGCCGAGGATTTGGCCGAGGAGGAGGATCCGGCGGCGATCGAGGAGCTGGACATCGCCTTCCACGCCGCCCTGTACGGCGCCTGCGGCAATGCCCGGCTGCTGTGCCTGATCGATTCGCTGCGGCGCGAGGGCCGGCGGGCCTACACGCTGCAGCCCCCGGGCTCCGCCTTCCGCGCCGCGATGGCGATGCAGCACGACGGCATCCTGGCGGCCTGCCGCGACGGCGACGCCGCCGCCGCGGTCGCCGCCCTGGCCGCCCATCTGCGGGCAGCGGCCGATCCGCAACCAGGAGACACCCGATGAGTCACTATCAGGCCACCGTGCTGTGGCAGCGCCCGCCGGACGTCGCCTTCACCGACGGCCGCTACAGCCGGGTGCATCTCTGGCGCTTCGATGGCGGGGTCGAGGTGCCGGCCTCGGCCTCGCCGCACGTCGTGCCGCTGCCCTTCTCGGCCGCGGAGCCGGTCGATCCGGAGGAGGCCTATGTCGCCGCCCTGGCGAGCTGCCACATGCTGACCTTCCTGTCGATCGCGGCCAGGCGCCGCTTCGTCGTCGACCGCTACGGCGACACCGCCGAGGGGGTGATGGAGAAGAACGGTGACGGCCGGCTCGCCGTCACCCGCGTGGTGCTGAACCCGCGCGTGGCCTATGTCGGCCCGGCCCCGGACCGCACCGTGGAGGAGGCGATGCACCATGCGGCGCATGAGCAATGTTTCCTGGCCAATTCGGTGAGGACCATGATCGAGACCCGGCTGGGCTGACGCCGCCAGAGCGAGTGCCGGCTCGGACGGGACGGTCCCGTCCGAGCCGCATCCCTGGCGGTCCGGCAACCGACATGCATATGTGCGTCTAGCGCATGGCGCTTATGCAAAAATCGCAATAAAAAGAAACCTCATTCGGCAGGATCGAAATTTAGTTTCAACTTACTGACCATTTTAGAGCAGCGGGGTGCTCTCCATTCACCTGCGATAACGAAACAACTCCCAGTCTGGAAATTTCTATCCAGTTTCGGAGGTCCTTGAAACCATCTCTGCAGGATGTGTAATTTAATTTCCATAATAAGAAATATTGTGCCGCCCTTTCGAAATATCATAATAAATAATCTTATTGATATTTTTGGCATCAAGAGGAGTCGCCTAGCTTGTCATGATCCTTTAAGTTGTTTGTAAACGACGATTTTGTGATCTTAGGTCGAGAGCGACGCCGTGTGCCGGCAGCGCCGGGACCGATACTGAACACGCGATAGCGGAGAACGAATATGGCTTTGTCATTGGAACTCCTGGGGCTGCTGGGCATCAACCTCGACGACACCGACGACGACGTGCTGGTCGGCGGCAACATCATCGACGTCCTCAGCGGCGGTGACGGCAACGACGTCATCGAAGGCAAAGGCGGCGCCGACGTCATCAGCGGCGGCGACGGCATCGACACGCTAAGCTACGAGACCTCGCCGGCGGCGGTGACCGTGAGCCTCGCGCCCGGCCTGCTCGGGCTGATCAGCCTGAACACCGGCGGCGACGCCACCGGCGACCTGGTCAGCATCGGCTTCGAGAACGTGGTCGGCTCGGCCTTCGGCGACACCCTCACCGGCGACGCCACCGCCAACACCCTGGCCGGCCTGGCGGGCAACGACACCCTCAACGGCGGCGCCGGCAACGACCTGCTCATCGGCGGCGCCGGGGCCGACCGGATGGACGGCGGCACGGGCATCGACACCGTGAACTACGGCGAGTCGGGCTCCGGCGTGACCATCGACCTGATCAACGGCGTCGGCACCCGCGGCGATGCCGAGGGCGACACGCTGCTGAACATCGAGAACGTGGTCGGCTCGCGCTTCAACGATGTGATGATCGGCAGCGCTGCGGACAACGTGCTGACCGGCGGCGCCGGCGACGACGTCATCACCGGCGGCGCCGGCAAGGACACGATCGACGCCGGCACCGGCAACGACACTGCGAACTATTCGAACTCGAACGCGGCCGTCACCATCAACCTGACCACCGGCATCAACACCGGCGGCCATGCCTCCGGCGACATCCTGACCGGCGTCGAGAACCTCACCGGCAGCACATTCGACGACAAGCTGACCGGCGATGACGGCGCCAATGTCCTGAACGGCTATCGTGGGAATGATATCCTGATCGGTGCCGGAGGCAACGATGCCATCGTCGGCGGCCTCGGCGCCGACACCATCGATGGCGGCTCCGGCATCGACACCATCTACTACTCGAATTCCGCCGCTGCGGTGACGGTCAACCTGGCCACCAACATCAACACCGGCGGCGAGGCCTCGGGCGACTCGATCGCCAATGTCGAGAACGTCGTCGGCTCGTCCTTCAACGACGTCATCACCGGCGACTTCCAGGCCAACTCGCTGTCCGGCCTGGCCGGGAACGACATCCTCAACGGTGGCGACGGCGCCGACATCCTCGTCGGCGGCGCCGGGGCGGATGCGCTGAACGGCGGTGCCGGCATCGACACGGCCAGCTACGAGACCTCGTCCGCGGCGGTGAATGTCGACCTGTCCACCGGCGCCGGCATCGGCGGCGACGCGCAGGGCGACACCCTGACCAGCATCGAGAAGGTGATCGGCTCGGCCTTCGCCGACACCCTGACCGGCAATGCCGGCTACAACGACCTCCGCGGCGGCGCCGGCAACGACGTCATCAACGCCGGCGCGGGCGGCGACGACCTGCGCGGCGGCGCCGGGGCCGACACCCTGAACGGCGGCGCCGGGCGGGACACGGCCTACTATTTCGAGAGCAATGCCGGCGTGACGGTGAACCTGGTCACCGGCCAGGGCTTCGGCGGCCACGCTCAGGGCGATCTGCTGATCGATATCGAGAATGTCGGCGGCTCGCAGTTCAACGACACGCTGACCGGTGACGCCGGCAAGAACATCCTCCGCGGCTATGCCGGTGACGATGTCCTGAAGGGCGGCGGCGGCGTCGATGAGCTGATCGGTGATGCCGGCGCCGACAAGTTCGTCTACACCTCGACCGCCGACAGCAACAGCGTTACTGGTGTTGACCTGATCCATGACTTCGGCCAGGACCAGGGCGACAAGATCGACCTGTCGGGGGTCGACGCGAACACCGGCACCGCCGGCGACCAGGCGTTCAGCTTCATCGGCTCGTCCGCCTTCAGCAACGTGGCGGGGCAGCTGCGGTTCGAGATCACCGCGGCCGGCACCCTGATCGAGGGTGACGTCAATGGCGACGGCCATGCGGACCTGATCATCAGCGCCGCGGGGTCGATCACCTTCACCGCCGGCGACTTCGTGCTGTAAGCGGATCCAAAAGCATCGCGTGTTCGGGCCGCCCTTCGGGGCGGCCCTTTTTTATCGATCCGATCCTTCGGCCGCCCGCTGCCGCGCCTCCTCCGTGGCCTGGCGGAAGCGGGCGAGGCGCCGCTCCGCCCGCGCCGCCCGGTCCCGGCGCGGCTCGTGGATCGCGGCGACGCCGTCCGGCGGCTCCGGCCAGCCCAGCGCCGCGGCGGCGATGCGGTATCCGCCCATCGCCGTGGTCGCGGTCGGCAGGTCGGCGCATTCCACCACCCGGCCGGTGGCGTCGGCGATCAGCTGCGGCCAGACCCGGCTGGCGCCGCCGCCGCCGGTCAGCCGGATCGGCCCCGGCCGCGCCGCCATCGCGTCGAGATTGTTGCGCAGCGCCAGCGCCACGCCCTCCAGCACCGCATAGTGCAGGGCGCCGCGGCCCTGGGAAATGTCGAGGTCGAGCAGGGCGCCGCGCAGCGCCAGGTCGACGAAGGGCGACCGCTCGCCCTTGAGATAGGGCAGGAACAGCGTCTCCGGCGGCGCCGCATCGGCCGCCTCCGCCTCGGCATCCAGCACCGCCAGCTCGGCGCCGGCGATCCGGCCGAACCAGCCGGCGGCGTCGCCGGCGGTCAGCAGCGGCGCGATCTCGATCGCCCAGCCGGCGCGCGGATGCGCCAGGGTGGTGAAGGGCCGCGGCAGGGCGGCGGGGTCGAGCGGCCCGCTGCGCGCGACCCAGCCGCTGGTGCCGAGATAGACATGCAGCTGGCCGTCGGCGGCCGCGCCGATGGTCGAGGCCGCGGCGTCGCCGCAGCCATTCACCACCGGGCAGCCCAGCGGCAGGCCCAGCGCCTGCGCCGCCGGGCCCAGCAGCTCCCCGATCACCGCATCGGCCGGCAGGATCGGCGGCAGCAGGGCGGGGTCCAGGCCGACCGCCTCGACCAGCGGCGCCGACCAGTCGCGTCGGGCGATGTCCATCAGCCCGACCGTGGTGCCGGCCGCGGGATCGGTGGCGATCCGCCCGGTCAGGCGCAGCGCCAGATAGTCCTTGGCCCCCGGCAGGATGGTCGCGACCCGCCGCGCCGCCTCGGGCTCCGCCTGCTGCAGCCAGCGCAGCTTGGCGACCGTGTTCAGCGGCCCGGGCGCGTTGCCCAGCACGGGCGGGGCGCCCGCCGCCAGCAGCCGGTCGCGGACCGGCGCGAAGGTCGCGCCGCTGCGGCCGTCGCTGTACAGCAGGGCCGGCCGGACCGGGCGCCCCCCGGCGTCGATCGGCACCAGGTTCTCCATGGTGCCGACCAGGGCGATCGCCCGCACCGATTCGCGCATCGCCGTCGGCAGGGCGGCGCAGGCGGTGGCGGCGGCGGTCCACCAATCCTCCGGGTCCTGCTCCTGCCCGCCGCCGGGGGTCGACCGGGTCGGGTGGCGCGCCTCGACTTGGCGGGCGGGCCGGCCGTCCTCGCCGAAGGCCACCAACTTCAGCGCCGTGGTGCCGAGATCGAAGACCAGAAGGATGCTCATCGCGCCGCCGCCATGCCGAAGCGGCGCAACATCACCGCGGCGATGATGATCGCGCCGGTGACCATCTTCTGGAAGAAGGGATCGACGTTGAGGATGGTCAGCCCGTTCGCCAGCACCGCGATGATGGCGACGCCGACCGCGGTGCCCAGGATGTTCGGGCGGCCGCCGCGGAACGCGGTCATGCCGAGGAAGACGGCGGCATAGGCGGGCAGCAGCAGGCTCTCGCCCATGGTGTGCTGGACGCTGCCCAGCCGCGCCGCCAGCAGCACCCCGGCCAGGCCGGACAGGGCGGCGGAGAGGGCGAAGACCACGACCACCGGCCGGCCGATCGGCACGCCGGACAGGCGCGCCGCCTCGCGGTTGCTGCCGATCGCGATCAGCCGCCGGCCGAACACGGTCAGCGCCAGGGTGCCGCCGGCCGCCAGCAGCACCGCCAGCATCCACAGCGTCAGCACCGGCACCGGGCCGGCCGCGGCCCGGGCCAGCGCGGTGAAGCCGGGCGGGATGCCCTGGAACAGGCTGGCGCCGCCCGACAGCCAGTAGGCGAGGCCCGAGGCGATGGTGCCCAGCGCCAGCGTGGCGATGAAGGACGGCGCCCTGAGGCCGTGCACCACCAGCCCGTTCAGCGCCCCGATGGCGGCGCAGGCCAGCAGCGTCAGCAGGATCGCGGGCGCGATGCCGGTGCCGGCGGCCAGCAGCTTGACCACCAGCACCCCGGCCAGCGAGGCGATGAAGCCGACCGACAGGTCGAACTCGCCGATCACCATGACCAGGGTCGCGGCGGCGGCGACGATCGCCAGGATCGCCATCTGCTGGGTGACGTTCAGCAGGTTGGCGGCGGTGGCGAAGGCGTCCGGCCGCGCCAGGGCGAAGCCCAGCACGATCGCCGCCAGCGCCGCCGGCGTGCCGAACCGCTCGACCAGCCGGGCTTCAGCCAGCATGGCGCGGTCTCGCCAAAAGAGCCCCCCCTCCCCTCGCGGGAGGGGGATAGGGGGAGGGGGTTCGCGCCGCAGACGCAAACGTCAGTTCAGTGGCCGGATTGCTGCAGGAATTTGAATGGGAACGGCCGGCTCTGTTCGATCGACAACCCCCTCCCCCTGCCCCCCTCCCGCAAGGGGAGGGGGGATTTGAAAGGAACAAATTCCCATTTCGAAGAGCTCTCACGGGCAGGTCACGCCCAGGCTGTCGCGGGTGACCAGCGTGCCGGGGGCGTAGAGCTCGGCGGCGTCGGGCTTGCCGCCGGCGAAGACCTTGGCCATCTGGCCGGCGGTGATCGTCGCCATCTCGGCGAAGTTCTGGCGGACCGTGGCGATGAAGGGCGTGCATTGCCGGATCAGGTCGATCGTCTGCGGGTTGCCGTCGATGCCGGCGATGACGATGTCGGTCCGCCCGGCCGCCTGCAGCGCCAAGAGGGCGCCGATGCCGGGCTCGTCCCAGGCCGCCCAGACGGCGTCGATCGCGCCCGGCGCCGGGTTGGCGGCCAGCATCGCCTCCATGGCGTTGCGGCTGTCGTCGATCTGGCCCGGCACCTGGACGTAGTGGTCGGCCACCTGGCGGATGCCCGGCGCCGCCTGCAGCGCCTCGTCCAGCGCGATCTCGCGCTGATGCACCCCGGGATGGGCCGAATGGAAGAAGCGGACGATCGTGCCCTTGCCGCCCAGCCGGCCGAACAGGAAGTCGGTCATGGTCTTGCCGAGGGCGTGGTTGTCCGAGGTCACGTTCAGCGTCACCCCCGGCCCCGTCGCGCCGTCGATGGCGAAGACCGGGATGCCGGCCGCGGCGGCCTTGCCGACCTGGTCCTGGATCTGCGCCGGGTTGATCGACACCAGCACGATGGCGCCGGCCCGGGCGTGGACCACATCCTCGACCCGGCTGGCCAGGGCGCCGAAATCGCCGGCGGTGTCGACCACCGAGACGGTCCAGCCGCGCTTTTCGGCATCGGCCTTGAAGGTCTCGACCATCTCGCCGGTGGCGACGGCGGAGAGATAGGGCGTCAGCACCGACACCGTCTCGGCCGCAGCCGGAACGGCCATTCCGATCATGACCGCCGAGGCAATCGCCCCGATCCATCCCCGCATCATCAGCCCCTCCTGCGTTTCCGCCTGTCTAGCCCCTCCGTCCTGGCCTGACAACGACCCGTGCCGCTTGCCTGCGGCGGACCCAGCCCGCACTGTGGCGCCGGCAGAGTCGGAGCAGATCATGGCCTTCCAGAACGCACCGCGGGCGGTGCCGACCGTGCAGCAGGACGACGACACCGTCCGGATCACCCGCTGGGACTTCGAGCCGGGCGCCGCCACCGGCTGGCACCAGCACGGCTATCCCTATTTCGTGATCATGCTGCGCGCCGGCACGCTGCGGATCCACAATGGCGAGGCCGAGACCGACGTGCCGCTGGCCGAGGGCCAGTCCTACATGCGCCCGGCCGGCATCCGCCACGACGTGATGAACGGCTCGCCGCATCCGATCGCCTTCGTCGAGATCGAGATCAAGCGGCCGGGCGCCCTCGATGGCTGGACCGTCTGAGGCGGCGCCCCGCGTCGCCTTCCGGCTGGACGCGTCGGCCGCGATCGGCGGTGGCCATGCCATGCGCTGCCTGTCCCTGGCCCGGGCCCTGGCGGATCGCGGCGCCGACTGCTTGTTCCTGGTGAACGAGGACGCCCTGGCCGTGGTGCCGGCCCTGGCCGGCGCCGACTGCCGTGTGGTCGGGCCGGATCCCGACGCGGCGGTGGCGGCGCTCCAGGCTGCCTGGCCGGACGGCGCCGATGCGGCGGTGTGCGATCTCTACAGCTGGACGGCGCAGCAGGAGCAGGTTTTCGCCGCCGCAGCGCGCCGGCTGCTGGTGATCGACGACCTCGCGGCGGCGCCGCACCACTGCGACCTGCTGCTGAACCAGAATTTCGGCGCCGTCGCCTCCGCCTATGACGGGCTGGTGCCGCCCGGCTGCCGGCGGCTGGTCGGCCTGGACTATGCCCTGCTGCGCCCGGATTTCGCGGCGCTGCGGCCGGCGGCGCTGGAGCGGCGCCAGGCTGCAGGACGGCCGGGGACGATCCTGGTGTCGCTGGGCCTGACCGATGTCGGCGGCATCACCGGCCGCGTCTGCGCCGCGCTGGCGGCGATCCCGGGCTTCGCCCGTGCCGAGGTCGTGCTCGGGCCGGCGGCGCCCAGCATCGCCCGGGTGCGGTCGCTCGCCGATGCCGATCCGCGCTTCCGCTGCCATGTCGGGCTGGACGACATGGCGCAGGCGATGCTGCAGGCCGACGCGGCGATCGGGGCGATGGGCAGCAGCTCGTGGGAGCGCTGCTGCCTCGGCCTGCCGACGCTGGCCGTCACCCTGGCCGACAACCAGCGGCCGACGGCGCAGGCGCTGGTCGCGTCCGGCATCGTCGCGCTGGCCGGCGACACGGCGGCGCTGGACGATGCCGCGCTGCGGGCCGCGATCGCCGCCTTCCTCGGTGACACGGACGGGCTGCGCCGCCTGTCCCGCGCCTCGGCCGACCTGTGCGACGGGCTGGGCGCGGGCCGGGTCGCGGCGGCGCTGCTGGACGGGCTCGAGCGGAATGGATCGAGAGCCGGTCACGCCAGGGCCTGACAGGATGCCGGGCGTCCTCACGCGTGGCCTCTTCCGCGTGGCGGGAGAGGTCGGGCGTCCGCAGGACGACCGGGTGAGGGCGGGCCCAGGCCTCGACAAACTCCCCTCACCCGGAGCCGCTTCGCGTCTCTGACCTCTCCCGCAAGCGGGAGAGGCAATACGTGACCAACTGGCCCGATCGGCTCACCCAGTCGGAGCCTATTTCTCGTCGTAGCGGAAGCCGACACGCAGCACGACCTGATAGTGCCCCACCTTGCCGTCCTTGAGATGGCCGCGGATCTCCTTCACCTCGAACCAGTCGAGGTTGCGCAGCGTCTTCGACGCGGTGGCGATGGCGGTCTGGATCGCGTCCTCGAGACCCTTCTCCGACGAGCCGGCGAGCTCGGTGATGGCGTAGGTATGGCCCATGGTCGGTCTCCTCCTTCGGTCCGGACGGTCGCGGGTGCCGCCGGTTCACCCCGTGAGTGTGAGCGCATCCGCGGCGACGGCCAAATCCTTCACGAAGGCGGCATAGGCCAGCCGCTTCGCCTCCGGATCCGGCACCCGCAGCAGCGAGGACGGATGCACCGTGACCAGGCCCGGCAGGTCCGGCGCCAGGTCGAAGATCCGGCCGCGAGTCTCGCCGATCGCGAGCGGCCGGCCGGTCAGCGCCCGGACCGCGGTGGCGCCGAGAGCAACGGTCAGGCGCGGGCGGATCAGCGCCAGTTCGCGGTCGAGCCACCATTTGCAGCGGTCGATCTCGAAGGCGTTCGGCCGCTTGTGCAGGCGGCGCTTGCCGCGCGGCGTGAACTTGAAATGCTTGACCGCGTTGGTGATGTAGGCCCGGTCGCGCGGGATGCCGGCCTCGGCCAGGGCCTGGTCGAAGATCCGGCCGGCCGGGCCGACGAAGGGACGGCCCTGCCGGTCCTCCTGGTCGCCCGGCTGCTCGCCGACGAAGACGATGGCGGCGCCTCTCGGGCCCTCGCCGAACACCGTCTGCGTCGCGGGCTTGTACAGCGGGCAGCGGGTGCAGCCGCGTGCCTCGGCCGCCAGGTCCTGCAGCGTCTCGGTTGCCATTCCTGGAGAATGGCAATGGCGGAGGGCCGGTTCCGGACGGTCAGCCGGCCGGCGTGTCGGGCGGCGAGGGCGGGAATCGCGGCAGCGACCAGCCGAGGCCGAGCGCCATCGCCCGCAGGCCGAAGGCCGCCGCGGCGCCGAGGCAGGCGGCCAGCAGCGCGTCGCCGGTGATCATCCGGATCACCACATAGACGGTCGCGCCCAGCACCGCGGCGGTGACGTAGATCTCGCCGCTGACGATCAGCGTGACCTGGCCGATGATGACGTCGCGGATGATGCCGCCGAAGGTGGCGGTCATGGCGCCGCACACGATGGCCGAGACCGCCGGCGCCCCGGTATCCATCGCCCGCCCCGCGCCGGTCACCGCGAACAGCGCCATGCCGACCGCGTCGGCCCAGACGATCACCCGGCGCCGCCGGCCCTGGCCGGCGAAGGTCGGATGGCCGAAGAACACGGCCAGGGCCACGGCGACGCAGATCACCAGGTCGACCGGATCGGCGATCCAGAACACCGGCCCGATGCCGAGCAGCAGGTCGCGCAGCGTGCCGCCGCCGATGCCGGTGGCGGTGGCCAGGATGATGAAGCCGACCGGGTCGGCCTGGCGGCGGGCCGCGACCAGGGCGCCGGTCAGCGCGAAGACGGCGACGCCGACCCAATCCAGCCAGATCCCGATCTGCCCGTGCATTCCACCCCCCCTGACCCGGCCCCGCCCCGTCGCCGGCCCCGGCATCCTAGCCGGGCGCCAAGCAGCGTCCAAGGCGCCATATCTCCTTGAATCTGCGCGGAATTCAATCCCGTGGGCAGGGGCTCGGGCCACATTCTCTCAAAATTGGGAAAGATTGCTGTTGCAGCTGTAACTCTAAATTATCTAAAATTTGATACAAATCAGTTCGAATGCGGCTCCGGGGGACTGGGCCCGCCTTTGGCAAACGCGTCAGAGCGCACGACTCGCCTGCGGGCCGCGACGGCCAGGGAAGGGGGTGCGGGCTGAACCGGGCAATTGAGAAGCCCGGCCTCATAACATGGGTTTTGGAGAGGACGATGAAGGCTGTTACCCCGATCCTGGCTGCGGCGGCGCTGGCCGTGGCTGGGTTCTCGACCGTGGCGGACGCCGCCACCGCGACCGGCAACCTGCAGGTCAAGATCACCATCACCAAGGAATGCCAGGTCAATGCCGGCAGCGGCGGCACGGGCGCCGGCGACGCCGTGCTCGACTTCGGCAGCCACGGCGTGCTGAACGCCAATGTGGACGGCCAGACCGCGACCAGCGGCACCGGCTCGATCCAGGTCCAGTGCACCAACGGCACCGCCTACCAGATCGGCCTCAACGCCGGCCTGAACCCGTCCACGCCCGGCGACGTCACCACCCGTCGGATGAAGAACGGCACCGAGTTCGTGGCCTACCAGCTGTACCAGGACTCGGCCCGGACCACCGTCTGGGGCAACACCACCGGCGCCGGCGGCAACACCGTGTCGAAGACCGCCGACGGCACCGTCCAGAGCACCCAGGTGTTCGGCCGCGTCCCGCCGCAGAACACCCCGACGGCCGGCGTCTACAACGACACCGTCACCATCACCGTCACCTACTGACCGCCGACCCGAGGACACCCCTGATGCGCCGCTTCCTCGCGCTTCTCGCGGTGGTCCCTGGGCTGGTCTTTGCAACCGACGGCCGGGCGGCATCCCTCCAGGTGTCGCCCGTCTCCGTCGACCTGACCGCGCCGGCCCAGGCGTCCGCCGTCAACCTCCGCAACAACGGCGACCGGCCGGTCAACGTCCAGGTCCGCGTCTTCAAATGGACGCAGAGCGGCGGCGACGACCAACTGGCCCTGGCCACCGACGTGGTCGCCAGCCCGCCGGCCGCCTCGCTGCAGCCGGGCACCACCTACACCATCCGCGTCGCCCGCACCGCGGCCCCCGTCGCCAGCGGCGAGCAGACCTACCGCCTGCTGATCGACGAGCTGCCGGAGGTCAATGTCCGCCGCCCGGCCGACGCCGTGAACCTCGTCGTCCGCTACTCGATCCCGGTGTTCTTCGCCGATCGTGCCGCCGGCGCCGAGCTGCGCTGGGATGTCCGGCGCGAGGGCGGCAGCCTGGTGGTCGAGGCCACCAACAGCGGCGACCGCCACGCCAAGATCGCCAACCTGACGGTCGCGTCGCCTGCCGGCCGCGTCTCCTTCGGGGAGGGGCTGAACGGCTATGTCCTGCCGGGCAGCACCAAGCGCTGGACCGCCAATGCCGGGGCCCAGCGCATCCAGCCGGGCAGCAGCGTCAGCATTACCGCCAAGGGGGACGACTATGCGGTCAACCAGACGGCGACGGTCGCCGGCCGTTAATCTGCGAGCCGGGCCGCGCGTCGCCTCCTGGTGCCTGCTTATCGCCCTCGGCGTCGCCGGCACCGCGGCGCCGGCGGCCGCCCAGGACGCGCCGTCCTCGCAGGACGTGCCGCCGCCCGACGCGCTGCCGACCGGCGGGCCGGATGCGAGCCAGGACCTGCTGCTCGGCGTCATCGTCAACGACCGCTCGACCGGCACGCTGGCCACCTTCAGGCGCCTGCCGGACGGCAGGCTCGCCGCCACCCCGGGCGACCTGTCGACCGCCGGCATCAAGCCGGGAATCGGCACGGTGAACAATGACGGCCTGGTCCCGCTCGACAGCCTGGCCGGCGTCACCTGGCGCTATGACGAGCCGAAGCAGACGGTCGTCTTCACCGCCCCGGACACCGCCCGCGTGCCGACCAGCGTCGATGTCGGCGCCGGGTCGCGGCCGGTGGATCTCTCCGCCGTGCGCTCGGATCTCGGCTTCCTGCTGAACTACACGCTGTACGGCACGTCCCAGTACGACTGGAGCAGCGCCGGCAGCACCACCAACACCCTCAGCGGCAGCTTCGATGCCCGGGTGCTGAGCCGCCTCGGCATCGTCTCGACCACGGCGCTGGCCCGGGTCAACGACTTCGACCATTTCGACAACGAGAGCAACGGCTTCATCCGCCTCGACAGCGCCTGGCGCTATACCGACCCGGAGAACCTGTTCGTCTACCAGGCCGGCGACAGCATCTCCGGCTCGCTGTCCTGGACCTCGTCCTACCGCTTCGGCGGCCTGCAGTTCAAACGCAACTTCGACATCCGGCCGGACCTGGTCACCACCCCGGTGCCGAACCTGGCCGGAACCGCCTCGGTGCCGTCGACCCTCGACCTCTATCTGAACAACATCCGGGTGTTCTCGGGCGAGGTTCCGGCCGGGCCGTTCGACTTCACCGGCCTGCCCTTCCTCGGCGGCGGCGGCGACGCCCGCATCGTCATGAAGGACGCGCTCGGCCGCGAGATCGTCACCCAGCGCTCCTACTTCTTCGCGCCCGACATGCTGCGCGCGGACTTCTTCGATTTCTCGGTCGAGCTCGGCTTCGTCCGCCTCGGCTACGGCGACAAGTCGTTCCAGTACGACCGCAGCCTGGCCGGCTCGGCCAGCGTCCGCTACGGCCTCACCGACTGGGTCACGCTGGAGGGGCATTTCGAGGCCACCCGCGGCCTGTTCAATGGCGGCGCCGGCGTGGTCACCAGCCTCGGCCCCTACGGCGCCATCAACGCCGCGGCCGCCGCCAGCCAGTACGGCGCCAAGGACGGCGACGAGACCGGCGGCAAGGTCTCCGCCTTCTACCAGGTCTCGCGCAATGGCTACTCCTTCTATGCCGGCGCCGACCGCATGCTCGGCGACTACAACGATGTCGGCCTGGTGGTCGACCGCCGCCACGACAATGACGCGCCGATCTCCTCCCGCGCCCGCGAGATCCTGCGCACCGGCGTGTCCTTCCCGCTCGGCTTCGACCCCTCGTCGCTCAGCCTGGGCTTCTCCCGCATCCGCGGCGCCGGCCGGGACGGCGACAGCTCGATCCTGACCGCCTCCTGGTCGCGCACCGTCTTCGACGACGTCTCGGTCTACGTCACCGGCTACGGCGATTTCGACGATCGCAGCAACTACGGCGTCTTCGCCGGCGTCACCATCCCGCTGGGCGGCGACATGACCGCCTCGGCCAATGTCTCGCGCACCGGCAACCGCACCAGCTTCGACACCAGCGTGACCAAGTCCGCCCGGCTCGAGGAGGGCTCGCTCGGCTGGGCCGTCCGCGACCAGGAGACGGTCGACGGCACCGGCAACCGGTCCGCCACGGTCAACTACCGCAGCGCGGTCGCCTATCTCCAGGGCTCGCTCGAGCAGTCGGGCGACATGGGCCGCGTCACCGGCACGGTCGAGGGCTCGATCGTCGCCGCCGGCGGCGGCGTGTTCCTGGCCAACCGGGTCGATGACGCCTTCGCCGTGGTCAAGGCCGGCGGGCCCAATGTCGAGGTCTCGCTCAACAACCGCCGCGTCGCCATCACCAACTCCGGCGGTCGCGCCTTCGTGCCCTACCTGCAGTCGTACCAGAACAACACGATCTCGATCGATCCGGCCAACCTGGCGCTCGACCTGCAGCCGGACGAGACCCAGACCGTGGTGGTGCCGGCCGACCGCTCCGGCGCGGTGGTCGATTTCGGGGTGAAGAAGGTCGATGCCGCCGTGGTCAGCCTGACCGGCCCGGACGGCAAGCCGCTGCCGGTCGGCGCGGTGGTGCAGCTCGACGGCACCGACCAGGCCACCGTCACCGGCTATGACGGCCGCACCTACCTGACCGGGCTGTCCGGCCGGAACGGCGTCACCGTCACCCTGCCGGAGGCCGCCGGCACCTGCCGCGCCGGCTTCGACTACCAGCCGGTCCCGGGCGCCCAGCCCGAGATCGGGCCCGTCCCCTGCCGCTGAAGAGAGGAGGATCCCATGCGCTCCTCGCATCTCGTCGTCCTCGCCGGCACCGCCATCGCCCTGGTCCTCGCAGCCAACCGGGCCTGGTCGCCGCCGGCCCGGGCCCAGGAGGCCGTGGCGGAGAACCCCGGGCCGACCGTCGGTCTCGGCTCGCTGCCCGGCGACAACATGCCGGGCACCGCCGGGTCGCGGACCCGTGGCGCGTCGACGCTGCACATCACGATCACGATCGACACCGCCTGCAGCGTCGACCGGAGCGCGGCCCTGACCTTCCCGGCCCCCGCGGCCGGCGGCCGGGCAGTCGACGGCCGGATGCTGGAAGGGACCGGCAGCGTCGATATCGACTGCACCAAGGGCCTGCCCTATCTCCTCGCCCTCGACGCGGGAGGCGGCGTGCCCGCCATGCCCTACCGGCTGTACAGCGACCCCGGGCGCCGGAGCGTCTGGGGCGACCGGGCCGGCGTCGACACCGTTCCCGGCAGCGGCACCGGCGCCCCGGTCACCGTGCCCCTGTACGGGCGCGCCACCGCGCCGGCGGCGGGCCATGCCGTCGGCGACCGCGGCCCGGTCCGCTTCACCGTCGCCTATTGAGGACGAGGCCGCGCCGATGATCCCGCTGCTCCGCCTCCTCGCTCTCGCCCCGCTCGCCGCCCTCGCACTGCTGCTCAGGCCCGGCGAGGCGCAGGCCCAAAGCTGCTCGGCCACCCCCGCCGACCTCACTTTCGGGGTCATCGACACGCTGTCCACGACGTCGCAGGACCAGACCACACAGGTCAGGGTCAACTGCACCGGCACGCGCAACCGCACCGTCTGGGTCTGCCTGCACATTGGCGACGGCAGCGGCGGCTCCTCGTCCAGCCTGACGCCGCGATATCTCCGCAGCGGGACGAACACCCTGTCCTTCGACCTCTACACCGATCCGGGCCGCACCAACATCTGGGGCAGCGCCGTGTTCCCGGGCCAGAACCCCCGCGGCCCGCTGGTGGACACGATCGCGCTGGATGGAAACGGCGCCGGCAGCAAGACCTTCACCATGTATGGCCGTGTCTTCGGCGGCCAGCCGACCACGCCGCTCGGCACCTATTCGTCGAGCTTCGGCGGCAACCACACGATCATGTATTACAGCTACCTGGCGAACTGCGCCGGCGGGGCGAACAGGACCCCGGGCTTTCCGTTCAACGTCACCGCCCAGGTCAACGCCAAATGCCTGGTCGGGGGATCCAACGTCCTCGACTTCGGATCGCACGGCCTGCTGGGCACCGCCTTCGACGCCCAGGCGCCGATCGACATGCGCTGTACCCCGGGCACGCCGTACTCGATCGCGCTCGGCGCCGGCACCGGGCCGGGCGCCACCATTACCAACCGGCGGATGAAGCTGGGGTCCGAGACGATCCTCTACCAGCTCTACACCAATGCGGGCCGCACCAATGTGTGGGGCGACGGCGTCACCGGCTCGACCGTTGGCGGCACGGGAACCGGAAACGCCCCGAATCTCACCGTCTACGGCCGCGTTCCCGCGCAGCCCACCCCCTCTGCCGGAGCCTACGGCGACGCCGTCGTCATCACGGTCAACTACTAGCCGACGAGCCCCCATGACCTCCCTGTCCCGCCTGCTCGTCCTCCTCTCGTTCGCCGCCGCCGCCACGCTGCTGTTCGCGCCGGCCGACGCCCGGGCGCAGACCTGCATCGTGAAGACCCCGCCGAGCTTCGGCTCGGTCACCGTGGACATCGTGCCGAACACCGGGGCGACGGTCAGCGGGGTGGAGGTCCGCTACAAATGCACCCGGCCCTCCTCCTTCACCAGCGTCCGCGTCTGCGCCTATATCCGCGCGACCGGGAACCAGATCGGCCCGAGCGACTACACCACCTACCAGACCAAGGACGCCGATTCCCGGCTGGCGTGGCAGATGAAGGAGAACTTCAACCGCCTCTACGCCCAGGACGGCGGCGGCAGCCAGTCGACCGGCGGCATCCTGATGTATTTCGGCAGCTCGCCGGGATCGGCCTCGGGCACCGACATCGAGGGGTCCAACCTGCTGACGCTGACCTATATCGACCGGCAGCAGCAGGACCGGGTGCGGTCCGGCACCTACACCGACAGCTACCAGCTGGTCTCGAAGTACCTGTTCAACCCGGGCAACGCCAGCTGCGAGGCCGGCCTATCCAACCCGAGCGGCACGATCGTCACCAACTTCACCCTGACCGCGGTGGTGCCGAAGAACTGCCAGTTCGAGAACTTCCAGGACGTCGATTTCGGCTCCTGGGGCTCGGTCGCGGCGGCGCAGGCCAGCTCCGCCGGCGTGCGGCAGTTCGGCAATGTCGGCATCCGCTGCACCTACCAGACGCCCTACAGCATCACCATCGGCGACGGCCAGAACGTCAGCGGCGGCACCCGGCGGATGCGGAATGGCACGGACTACCTGGCCTATGCGCTGTTCCAGCCCGGCTGCAACACCGCCTGGACCACGGCGTCGCCGCTGGCCGGCACCGGGAACACGGTGAACCTGATCAACAACCACCAGGTCTGCGCCCAGCTCGCCACCCCGCTGGCCGTGGCGCCCGCCGCCGGCATCTACACCGATCTCGTCGTCGTCACCGCGACCTTCTGACCGCGGCGAGGCCTCCATGGGTGACCATCAGGACATCGGCCCCGGTACAGCGACGCGGGGCAAGCTGACCCTGGCGGTGCTGTACGGCGCGCGGCCGCAGGATCTCGACCTCGTGCGCGGCGAGATCCGCCCGCTGGCGGATCTGTTCGAACTGCCGATCGCCGGCGACTACATGCCTCAGATCCGCTCGCTCGAGCCGGACCTGGTCCTGGTCTATCTCAGCTCGCTGCCCGGTCCGGTGGATGTCGCCTTCGCCCGCCGCGTCCTCGGCACGCTGCGCGGCGGCGCGCGCAAGCTGCTCGTCATCGGCGACCGGGCCCTGCTCGGCGCCAGCGATCTCGCCTTCGACCTGGTGGGCCACAGCGCCTATGACCACGGCCTCGGGGAGGCGGCGATCCGGATGCTGATCCGGCGCAACATCGTCTTCCTGGCCGGCTTCCGCCGCCGCATGGGGCGGCTCGATTCCACCCTCGACCGGATGGCCGACCTCAGCCAGGAGATCGTGGCCCAGCATGCGGAGATGCTGAGCCTGCACCAGGAAGCCCCGGCCGAGACCGCCACCGCCAGCCATGGACGTGCTGCCATGACCGACAACCCCGTTGCCCTGGTCGACGCCTCGCTCGACATCATCAAATCGCTCGCCGGCGCGCTGGGCGACGAGTTCGTCAGCGTCGAATATGTCCAGATCCTGATGTATCTGCACCGCAGCCGGTTGGCGGGGCGGGGCGGCGTGTCGGTCAGCGAGCTGTGCGGCCTGATCGACGCGCCCTATTCCACCACCGTCCGCCGGATCGACGAGCTGGCGAAGCGGAGCTATCTGCGCAAGAGCATCGATCCCGCCGACAAGCGCCGGATCAATGTCGAGATCGCCGGCCCGTCCATCACCGTCGTCGAGCACTTCCTGGGCCGGCTGCGCAGCTCGATCGGCGGCCTGCTGGAGAGACCCAGCAGCCAACCGGGCTGAGGACGCCGCGATGGTCGTCATTCAAGCTCTCCGGACCTTGGATCAATCATGCATTGACGTGAAAAATTTCACAAAATCGCTGAAGATCGTCAAATATCAATGCGGCCAGTATTGATTGAACCATGAATTATTCAATATTGAGCGGAGCAAAAGGAAGGGCCTCCTGTTGTCGCCAGTCGGCCGCGATATCAGGGCGATCAAGTGCTGTTGGTCTTGCCATTGGGACGAAACCGGCTCCATCATAGCGTGGTCACTCCGGTTCGGATGGCCGGCCGGCCGCAATCGCGGTCCTGGACGCAGCCTTCCCGGCGACCGACTGACGCGCCGCGCGCTGTTGCGCGGCGCCATCTTTCCTGGGAGGCAGGCGATGCCGATCGGCACCGTGAAATGGTTCAACAGCACCAAGGGCTTCGGGTTCATCCAGCCGGAGAACGGCGGCCCGGACGTCTTCGTCCACATCTCCGCCGTCGAGCGCGCCGGTCTGCGCGGCCTCAACGAGGGCCAGAAGATCTCCTATGAGGAGCAGATGGATCCGCGGCGCAACAAGTCATCGGCCGAGAATCTGAAGGCCGTCTGAGAGGACTATCCCGCCGGGTCTGGCGCGCGCCCGCCCAGGGTGCGCGTCAGTTCCCGTGCGGTGTCACGCAGCAGCGGCCCCAGCACCGCCGCCCGGTCGGGCGTCAGGCGGGTGGCGAGGCCGGAGACCGAGATCGCGCACAGCGCCTCGCCCTGCGCGTCATGCACCACCGCCGCCACGCAGCGCAGCCCGGTGACGAACTCCTCGTCGTCGACCGCATAGCCGCGCATCCGTACCCGCACCAGCTCGTCCGCCAGGGCGCCGGCGCCAGTTAGCGACCGCGGCGTCAGCTTCGGCAGGCCGTGCCGGGCGACGATCGCCGCCACATCGGCCTCGGAATAGGTCGACAGGATCGCCTTGCCCATGCCGGAGGAGGCCATCGGCGCCCGGCCGCCGACCCGGGTGATGGCGCGCATGATCTCGCGGCTCTCGATCTGGGTCAGGCACACCACCTCACCGTCATCGACCACGCCGAGATTGGCGGTCTCCCGCGTCTGGTCGCGCAGCCGGCGCAGGAAGGGCAGGGCGGGGGCGACGAAGTTGCGCTGCCGCACGAAGGCGGCCCCCACCGCGAACGCCTGCCGGCCCATGTGCCACATCCCGTCCGACGGGTCGAACTGCACGAAGCGCCGCTGCTCCAGCGTCGTCAGCAGGCGGTGCACGGTCGAGGGCGACAGGCCGGTGCGCTGCGCCAGGTCGGTCAGCCGCGTGCCCTCCTCATCCTCGCCCAGCGCCTCGAGCAGCGACAGCGCCCGCTCCACCGACTGCACGCTGCCCGATCTGGGTGTGCCCTCCGCCCTGGCCGGCGCCGATCGCCTCTCTCTCATGACTCCACCCGACCTGAGGCGGGACGCTGCCGCACCGATGGCTGTACACTCTTCATAGCACCGGACCGGCGTTTTCCGCATTGCGGGAAACTCCCCAAGGCGCGCTGGACCGCCCGCTTCCGTTCGACTAGCCGGATGATCATGGCCCTTCAACCACGGCGCTGCATATGACCTCCTATGTTTCCCGGCACACCTTAAGGGTGGCCTCGTCCCTGGCGGATCTGGTCGAGACCGAGATCGCCCCCGGCACCGGCATCGACCCCGACGCCCTCTGGCAGCGCTTCGCCACGATCGTGGCGGAGCTGGGCCCGGTCAACCGGGCGCTGCTGGCGGAGCGCGACCGGCTGCAGCAGCAGATCGACGCCTGGCACCAGGAGCGGCGCGGCCAGGCCCTGGACCCGGCCGAGTACCGTGCGTTCCTGGCCGGCATCGGCTATCTGCGGGAGGAAGGGCCGGACTTCGCCATCGACACCGCGAATGTCGACCCGGAGATCGCCACCATCGCCGGGCCGCAGCTGGTGGTGCCGGTGATGAACGGCCGCTTCGCCCTGAACGCGGCCAATGCCCGCTGGGGCAGCCTGTACGACGCGCTGTACGGCACCGACGCCATACCGCAGGCCGGCGACCTGGCGCCCGGCGCCGGCTTCAACCGCAAGCGCGGCCAGGCGGTGATCGCCGAGGCGGCGAAATTCCTGGACGGTGCGATCCCGCTGGCCGCCGGCCGCCATGCCGAGGTCAAGGAATACCGCCTGACGACGGGCGCGGCGGCGGGGCTGGAGGTCGTGCTGGACAACGGCAGCACCACCGCCCTGGCCGATCCGGCGCAGCTGGTCGGCTATGCCGGCGAGGACGACAAGCGCAGCCTGCTGTTCCGCCATCACGGGCTGCATGTCGAGCTGCAGATCGACCGGTCGCACCCGATCGGCGCCGACAACCCGTCGGGCGTCAAGGACGTGGTGCTGGAGGCGGCGATCACCACCATCCAGGACTGCGAGGATTCGGTCGCGGCGGTGGATGCCGAGGACAAGGTCGCGGTCTACCGCAACTGGCTCGGGCTGATGAAGGGCGACCTGGCCGAGACCTTCGCCAAGGGCGGCAAGACCATGACCCGCCGGCTGGCCGAGGACCGGACCTATACCGCGGTCGGCGGCGGCACCCTGACCCTGCCGGGCCGCAGCCTGATGCTGGTCCGCAATGTCGGCCACCTGATGACCACCGACGCGGTGCTGGACCCGGATGGCCGCGAGGTGCCGGAAGGCTTCCTCGACGCCCTGGTCACCGCGCTCTGCGCCATCCATGACCTGAAGAAGACCGCGAGCCCGCGCAACAGCCGCGCCGGCAGCGTCTACATCGTCAAGCCGAAGATGCACGGGGCCGACGAGGCGGCGCTGACCGACGCGCTGTTCGCCCGGGTCGAGGATGCGCTGGGCCTGCCGCGCCACACGCTGAAGGTCGGCGTGATGGACGAGGAGCGGCGGACCAGTGTCAACCTGAAGGCGTGCATGCGCGCGGTGCGGCACCGCCTGGTGTTCATCAACACCGGCTTCCTCGACCGGACCGGCGACGAGATCYACACCAGCATGCTGGCC
This sequence comes from Inquilinus limosus, assembly GCF_002195995.1. Classification (GTDB taxonomy): domain Bacteria; phylum Pseudomonadota; class Alphaproteobacteria; order DSM-16000; family Inquilinaceae; genus Inquilinus; species Inquilinus limosus_C. The sequence continues at coordinate 27,096 of NZ_NHON01000028.1, read as the reverse complement.
GGGCCGGTGCTGCCCAAGGGCGACATCAAGGACGCCGTGTGGCTGTCGGCCTATGAGGACAACAATGTCGACCAGGGCCTGGCCGCCGGGCTGAAGGGCCGGGCGCAGATCGGCAAGGGCATGTGGGCCAAGCCCGACGCCATGGCCGAGATGCTGGTCGCCAAGATCGGCCATCCCCGCGCCGGGGCCAGCACCGCCTGGGTGCCGTCGCCGACCGCGGCGGTGCTGCACGCCACGCATTACCACGCGGTCGACGTGGCGGCGCGGCAGGAGGAGCTGCGCTCCCGCCCGAAGGCCAAGCTCGAGGCGATCCTGACCCCGCCGCTGCTGAGCGGCCGCAACCTGTCGGCCGAGGAGATCCAGCGCGATCTGGACAACAACGCCCAGGGCATCCTGGGCTATGTCGTGCGCTGGATCGACCAGGGCGTCGGCTGCTCCAAGGTGCCGGACATCAACGATGTCGGGCTGATGGAGGACCGCGCCACCCTGCGCATCTCGTCCCAGCACATCGCCAACTGGCTGAAGCACGGGCTGTGCACCGAGGCGCAGGTGCGGGAGACGATGCGGCGCATGGCGGCGGTGGTCGACGGCCAGAATGCCGGCGACCCGGCCTACCGCCCGATGGCGCCGGATTTCGAGGGCAGCATCGCCTTCCAGGCGGCGCTGGACCTGGTGCTGCTGGGGCTGGACCAGCCCAACGGCTACACCGAGCCGATCCTGCACCGCCGCCGCCGCGAGGCGAAGGCCGCCGCCGCGGCGGGGTGAGGCGGCACCGGGACGGCGGGGCTCAGAGACCGTTTGGAAATTCGCTCTGGCGAGTCAGCTGGCGTGGTTTTCGAGAACCGGAGCGCAGCGGACGTGAGGTCCGTGAGCACCGGAAGCGCAGAAAACCGCGTCAGATGGCCGCCAGAGTAGAGTTTCCAAACGGTCTCTCACGCCCCGCCGATCTCGGCCACAAGCCAGCGGCGGAAGGCCTGCATCGACGAGGTCTCGCTGCGCGATTTCAGGCGGGTCAGCCAGTAGGTGCCGGCCGGCACCTCGATGGCGAAGGGCTGCACCACCCGGCCGGCCGCGATCGGGTCGGCGAACATGGCGACCGGCACCAGCGCCACCCCAGCCCCCTGCGCCGCCGCCTCCACCAGCGTCAGCGACGAATCGAACATCCAGCCGCGCAGCTTCGGCGCCGCGATGCCGGCGGCGCGGAACCACAGGCTCCACTCGTCGATCCGGTAGGACCGCAGCAGCTGCTCATGCACCAGATCGGCCGGGCGGCGCAGGCGCTCGCGCAAGGCCGGGGCGCAGACCGGGGACAGCGGCGCGCCCAGCAGCGGCTGCGCCTCGGTGCCATGCCAGGCGCCGTCGCCGAAGCGGATGAACCAGTCCAGCCCGTCGGCCAGCATGTCGGCGCGGTTGTTGTTGGTCTTGACCCGCAGGTCGACCGACGGGTGCAGCCGCCGGAAGCCGTGCAGCCGCCGCAGCAGCCAGCCGGTGGCGAAGGTGGCGACCACGCCGACGGTCAGGATCTCCTGGAAATTGCCTTCCTCCAGTTGGCTCAGCGTGGCGCTCATGCGGCGGAAGGCATCGGTCAGCACCGGCACCAGGGCGATGCCCTCGTCGGTCAGGGCCAGGCCGCGCGGCAGGCGCTCGAACAGGGTGACGCCCAGCGTATCCTCCAGCCCCTTCACCTGGTGGCTGATGGCGGTCTGGGTCACCCGCAGCTCCAGCCCCGCGCGGGTGAAGCTGCCCAGCCGGGCTGACGCCTCGAAGGCCCGCAGGGCGTTCAGCGGCATCTGCGAGATATCCATCCGGGCGCCCCTCCATGGCCAACATTATCTCATGTCTATGCCAAGCATTCCTCGTTTGGCCAGGGGCATCGCTTCCGCCTATTCAGGGGGCAGCGGCGACCGGCGACCCCGGCGCCGGCCCGGACCGGACGGCGATGATGGCCTGTCCGGCAGCCCCGAATGATGGAGACTCGATTGACGATCCTGGTATCGCGCCGGCTGGCGCTGGCCGGCTCCCTGCTCGTCCCCGCGCTGGCCGCGCTGCCGGCGGCCGCCCAATCCGGCGGTGACGCGGCGGCCCGGCTGGCCGAGCTGGAGCGCGCCCATGGCGGTCGCCTGGGCGTGGCGGCGCTGAACCTGGCCACCGGCGCCCGCATCGGCCACCGCGCCGATGAGCGCTTCCTCCTGTGCAGCACCTTCAAGGCGCTGGCGGCCGCCTTCGTCCTGGCCCGTGTCGACCGCAAGCAGGAGCGGCTGGACCGGCGGATCGTGATCGCGCGCAAGGACCTGGTCGGCAAATCGGTGCTGGAGCCGCGGGTCGGCGGCGCCGGGGTGACGGTGGCCGAGCTGTGCGACGCCGCCGTGACCGACAGCGACAACACCGCCGGCAACTTGCTGCTGGCCAGCTTCGGCGGCCCGGCCGGCCTCACCGGCTTCCTGCGCTCGCTCGGCGACGAGGTCTCGCGGCTGGACCGGACCGAGCCGACGCTGAATGCCTATGCCGCGCCGGGCGACCCGCGCGACACCACCACGCCGGCGGCGGTGCTGGAGACGCTGCGCAAGCTGGTCTTCGGCGATGCGCTGTCCGCGGCCTCGCGGCACCGGCTGGCGGCCTGGCTGATCACCAACAAGACCGGCGACACCCGGCTGCGCGCCGGCTTCCCGGCCGGCTGGCTGGTCGGCGACAAGACCGGCACCGGCGGCAACCCGGAGGGCAGCACCAACGACATCGCCGTCGCCTGGCCCACGGATCGCGGCCCGGTCCTGGTCGCCGCCTATTGCGAGCTGCCGTCGCTGAGCTTCGCGCAGCGCAACCCGGTGGTCGCCGAGATCGGCCGGATCGTGGCGGGGGTGTGAGCCGGGTGGCGTGACGGGCGCGGCGGGGCGGGCTATGGTCGCGGGCCCGCCGCCACCAGAACGCCCATGCCCCAGCCCCGCCCGATCGGCCGCATCAACTGGATCGGCCTGTGGACCCTGACCGCGAAGGAGGTCCACCGCTTCCTCAAGGTCGCGACCCAGACCATCGCCGCGCCGGTGGTCACCACCCTCCTGTTCTATGCCATCTTCGCCCTGGCCCTCGGCGGGGCAGGGCGGCAGGCCGCGGGGGTGCCGTTCCTGCAGTTCCTGGCGCCGGGGCTGATCATGATGGCGATGGCCCAGAATGCCTTCGCCAACACCTCCTCCTCGCTGATGATCGCCAAGATCCAGGGCAACATCGTCGACGTGCTGATGCCGCCTTTGGCGCCGGCCGAGCTGGCGGTGGGCTACATCGCCGGCGGCGTCATCCGCGGCCTGCTGGTCGGGGCGGTGACCTGGGGCGCGATCCGGATCTTCGTGCCGGTCGACCCGGTCCATCCCGGCTTCGTGCTGTTCCACGGCTTCGCCGCCTCGATGATGCTGGCGCTCTTGGGCGCCATCGGCGGCATCTGGTCGGAGAAGTTCGACCACATCGCCGCCGTCACCAACTTCGTGGTCACGCCGCTGGCCTTCCTGTCCGGCACCTTCTACTCGCTCGACCGGTTGCCGCCAGCCTGGCATTTCATCGCCCATCTCAACCCGTTCTTCTACATGATCGACGGGTTCCGCTACGGCTTCATCGGCGTCAGCGACGGCACGCTGGCGATCGGCGTTGCCGTGCTGCTCGGCGTCAACGCGGCGCTGCTGGGGCTGCTGCTGCGCATGCTCGCCACCGGCTACAAGCTGAAGGCGTGACGACGAAGATCCCGGCGGGGGCTGCGAGCCCGGCGGGGGCGGCCCGCCCGGCCGGCGCGGCGCGCCCGGTCCGGCGCTACGGCGCGGTGCACTGGCTGGGCCTGGCCACGCTGTTCCGGCGCGAGTTCCGGGCCTATCTCAAGGACTGGCCGGAGACGGTCGTGGCCCCGACCTTCTCCACCCTGCTCTATGTCGCGGTCTTCGCCATCGCGGCCGGCCCGACGGGTGATGTGGGGGGCGCCGCGGCCTGGGCCGGCCCCGGCGGGCTGCTGCCGTTCCTGGCGCCCGGGCTGGTGGTCTATGTCGTGCTGCTGCGTGCGGCGGAGACCACGGTCTACAGCCTGACCTTCCTCAAGGTCGAGCGGCTGGTCGGCGACATCCTGATGCCGCCGCTGGCGGCGTGGGAGGTGGCGGCCGCCTACGCCCTGGCCGGCACCGCCTCCGGCCTGGTCACTGGCCTGCCCTGCCTGGTGGCGCTGCTGCTGGCCGCCGGCACCGGCATCGCCGACCCGCTGCTGCTGGCCCTGGTGCTGGCGCTCGGCGCCTTCCTCTTGGCCGCCGCCGGCACGCTGGTGGGGCTGTGGGCGCAGAAATGGGACCAGGCCGCCGCCTTCTTCGGCTTCCTGCTGATCCCGGTCACCTTCCTGTCCGGCGTCTTCGCCCCGGTGGCGCTGCTGCCGGGGCCGCTGGCGGCGGCGGTGGCCCTGAACCCGGTCTATTACGCGATCGACGCCGCCCGCATCGCCTTCGGCGGTGCGGGAACCGAATCCATCGGCCGCAGCCTGGCCGTCCTGGCCGGCAGCGGCGCCGCGCTCTGGGCCTGCTCAGCCCTGCTGATTGCAAGAGGCTGGCGCCTGAAGCCTTAGGCAAACCTTAAGTCGGACATGGTCTTGTCCTGATCTTGGCTTCATCATTTCGGACATTGTCCTATACGCCTGGAAGACAGGGCTTTACTCAAAATTTCCACGATTTCGACAGTGTGTTGACCGGATTTCACCCGAAGAATCGGCTGGACAGGGAACATTTTGTGCAGTGCAATGTTGATAGCTTCACCCGCCGGATTGTTAGCCGCGTCAGGCACCGATATTGCGCAATGGGAGAGGTTCCGTGGGCCAGTCCATTCCTTCGATCAGCGACATCGTCATCAGCGCCTATGAGGCACGCCGCGCCGCCGGCGCTGATGAATGGACGGCGTGCGACGCCGCGCTCGAGGCGTTCCGCAAGCGCCATCCGGAAGCGTCATCCGACCTGGCCAACACCTTCATCGCCGACGTCCTGCGCGACCACACCGCGCGGCATTGAGCCCACGCGTCTTATAGCGGCGGTATCAGAGAGCGATCAGTTGAGTTGGGCCGGCGCGCCCTGCTGAAGAACAACTGGATGCCAAGCATCTTCGCGTAGCCTCTCCCGCCGGACGCGGGAGAGGCCGGGCGCCCGTAGGGCGACCGGGTGAGGGCTGGCCAAGGCCTCGACGAACTCCCCTCACCCGGAGCCGCTTCGCGTCTCCGGCCTCTCCCGCAAGCGGGAGAGGCTACGCGGTTCTCACCGTGTAACCCCCGGCTCCAGTCAGGCGGCACCCGCCTCCTCGATGTGGCGCAGCAGCGGCGCCCAGTCTTCCCGCAGATCCTCGGCACGGCGGCCGCGCAGGTCGAACACGCTGAGGCCTTCCGCCGCAGCCTCGGTATAGGCCGCACTGTCGCGGATCCGCGACACCACCGTGTGTCCCAGCCCGCCCAGGAAGCTGTCCAGCTGGGCCGCCGCCCGCGTCCGCACCCGCATCCGGTTGCCGACCACCGCCACCGCGGCGCGGCTCTTGCGGATCGGCTTCAGCTCCTCCAGCCGGTTCAGGAAGCGGCGGGTCGCCCCCTCGTCGAAGGCCGAGGGCAGCACCGGCAGGACGATGACGTCCGCCATCTTCACCAGCGCCTCGACATCCTTCATCTTCAGCGCCGCCGGCGCGTCGATCACCAGGCGCTCGGCGTCCCTGGGCACGACGAAGTCCGACTTCGCCCAGTCCGCCCCGGCCAGGGCGGGCGCCCCGTCCGGCCGCCGCTTCGCCCAGTCCAGGCTGGAATGCTGCCGGTCGACATCGGCCAGGACAGTGAAATGCCCCTGCCCGGCGAAGGCCGAGGCCAGGGTCGTCGCGATCGTGGTCTTGCCGCAGCCGCCCTTGGTGTTCGCGACGAGCACGGAAATCATGCCGTTCTCCATCTCCAGGCCCGGTGGCCTCTCACTCCTTGGTCCAGAACGGCTTGACGGCGCGGAACGCGTCCCACTGCGCCAGCAGCTCCGGTTCGGTCGATTCGGCGCCGCGGGCGTGCCAGCCCAGCACCATGCCGGCGGCGCGGTGCAGCGCCGGGTCGGCGGTGTCGTTGGTCAGCCGCAGCAGCAGCCCCTCGGCCGTGGCGACGTCGTTGAGATGGCCGAACGCGTCCTGCAGCTTCGACAGCTGGGTGGCGAAGGGCTTGGCCCGCTTCTCCGCGAACAGCGGCCGGAAGAAGTCCATGGCGTAGCGCAGCCGCTTCAGCGCGATCCGCACCTCATGCCGCTGATGCGGGTCCAGCCGGGCCAGGTGCCGGCCGCGGGTCACCACCTTGCGGTGCGCCTGGGCCACCAGCCGTCCGGCCAGCCCGTCGATCGGCTCGACCAGCGCGGTCAGCGTCTGGGTCGAGGCGTGGTCGCGCCAGCCCCGCCGCTCCAGCCACTCGCCCAGCGTCAGGTGCAGCCGGGCGCAGCGCGGATCGGCCAGGACCTGGCGCACCGCGACATAGCCGGCCTCGCGCTGGCGCTGCGCCGCGGCGCGCAGGGCGCCGATGCCGGGATCGTCCGGCCGCAGCGTGTCCAGCGGCTCGACCGTGGAGCCGAGGAAGACGTCCCAGTCGCGCGCGGGCCCCAGCGCGCTGGCCAGCCATTTCGCCTCGTCGCGCAGCCAGTCGAGCGTGGGCGAGGGCACGGTCTTGCGGAACAGGGTCAGGGCCGAGCGCAGCCGGCGCAGCGCCACCCGCATCTGGTGCACGCCGCCGGGGTTGCCGCCATCCTCCGCCGCCGCCTCATTGGCGGTCCAGTGGCGCAGGCAGCGCGCCAGCACGGTGGCGATCGCCTCGTCCACCGTCATGCCGGAAACCAGCGGCGTCTTCGGGTCGTACATCACCCCGGGCGGGCGGCGCGCCACCAGGCGATAGCCGCGCTCCGCCTTGGTCACCTCGCTGACCCTGAGCGGGATCTCGTCCAGGAAGGACAGCGCCAGCCGGTACAGGGCGGCGGCGCGGCCCTCCTTCAGCTCCAGCTCGATCTCCGCCACCGGGTCGCTGGCGTCGCGGGTCTCGATCGTGCCGGTGTCGAAGGCGCATTCGACCACCGCGTCCGGCAGCGACAGGATCCGGGTCTCGCGCTGGATGCGTGAGGTGAACAGATGGGTCAGCGCGTCGACCGGCACGCCGTCCAGCAGGGCCTTCGCCTCCGGGTCGTCGAAGGCGTCCGGCGCCGGCACCATCGCCGGCAGCGCCACCTCCCACTCGCCGCGGGCGAGGCCGTCGCCGCGGCGCTCGGTCTTCAGGCTCTGGACGAAGCGCTGGCCGATGCGGCGCACGCGCAGGGTCACGCCGCGGCGCTGCAGCGCGCAATCCGGCGTGTCGTAGTAGAAGGAGGTCAGCGACCGGGTGGTGCCCGGCCCGGCCGCGATCCGCGTCAGAAGCTCGGCGCCGCGCAGCCGGTCCAGGTCGCCCGGCGCCACGCGCAGCTTCAGCTCGATCTCGACGGGGGCCTCGGGGGGCAGCCCGCCCCCGCCCGGCTGTTCGTTCGGCCGGCTTGGCTGAACGGTCGACATCGGCATCTCCCGGCGAAACAACGTCACAATAGCGTCATTGGCGCCTGTTTACCCAGAGGAGGTGTCGTACCTATCCTAAAACGCGGCGCCCGAGAAGCTGTCCGGTGCCGCCTCCAGCACGGTCGGGCCGCCCGGCTGCGCCTCCAGCACCGCCAGGCCGCGCTGCACCAGTCCGTTCGGGCCGAATCGGAAGATGCCGTCGATGCCGACGAAGCCGTTGGGATCCTCCAGCGCCGTGGTGGTGAAGGGGTTGCCCCCGCCCGCCGGCTGGTTCGCCAGCGCCGCGGTCAGCGCCACCGCGTCATAGGCGAGCGTCGCCAGCCGCGGCGGCGGGGCGCCGAACTGCTGGGCGTAGCGGCTCTCGAAATCGGCGCGGCGCGACGGGTCGGGCGCGGCGTACCAGGCGCCGGCCAGGTAGGACTGGCGGTTGACCGACGGGTCGTCCCACTGGCCCGTGCCCATCAGCTTGGCGGTGACGCCGGAATAGCCCAGCATCGGCGCCACCACGCTCAGCCGGTTGCCGACATCGGCCACCAGCACGGCGTCCACCGGGGTGGATTGCAGCTTCTGCTGCAGCGGGGTCGGGTCGCTCAGCTTGCTGTTGTACAGCTCGACCACCGGCACCTCGGCGCCGTACTTGGCCGCCGCCTCGGCCATCGCCCGGCTCATCAGCTGGCCGTACTGCGTGTCCGGCGCCAGGAAGGCGTAGCGGCGCATGCCGTGGTTGACGCCGTAGCCGACGATCCGGTCGATCGCCTGCTGCTGCAGCACGCTCAGCAGGAACACGTTGCCGCCCGCCTGGGCGGTGTCGGTGCTGAAGGACACGACGTTGATCCCGGCCGCGCGGGCCTGCTGCGCCACCGGCGAGACCGCCTTGCTGAACAGCGGCCCCAGGATGATGTCGGCGCCCTGGGCGATCACCGCCTGCGCGGCCTGGCCGGCGGCGCTGGCGCTCTCGCCGCTGTCGCGCGGCAGCAGCACGACCTGGGTGCCGGTGTCGAACACGGCCATCTGCGCCGCGCGCTGCATCGCCTCGCCCAGCGCGGCATTGCTGCCGGACAGCGGCAGCAGCAGCCCGACCCGCAGCACCCCGTCATTCGGGCGGCTCGGCGCGGTCGGCTGCTGCGTCGGCGCTTGCGCGATCGGGGTCGGCCTCTGTACGGTCTGGAACTGAGCACAGGCAGCGAGTGCCGCGGCCATCGCGGCGGCCCCCGCCAGCCGGACGAGGCGGCGCAGCTTCTCGCGGCCACCACCCATCGACCCCTCTGCGACTGTCGCAAGTCTTGTCACGGACGCCCCCTCACTCTCGACAATCGACCGGCGCCGGGCAGCGGCGGCCCTCTGCCGTCGACCCTACCGGTGCTGCATCGCCGAGTAAACCGGCACCCGGCCTGTACCTGACCGCGGTCCCCATCGGCAATGCCGGCGACATAACGCTCCGGGCGCTCGATTTGCTCCGCGGCGCCGATGCGATCGCCTGCGAGGACACGCGCACCACCCGCAAGCTGCTGTCGCTCTACGGCATCGGCACCAAGCTGATTCCCTATCACGAGCACAACGCCGCCGAGATGCGGCCGCAGATCCTGCGCCGGGTGGCCGAGGGCCAGGCCATCGCGCTGGTCTCCGACGCCGGCATGCCGATGATCTCCGATCCCGGCTTCAAGCTGGCGCGGGCGGCGCGGGACGAGGGGCTGCCGGTCACCTGCCTGCCCGGCGCCTCGGCGCCGCTGACCGGCCTCTTGCTGTCCGGCCTGCCGTCGGATCGGTTCCTGTTCGCGGGATTCCCGCCGCCGAAATCCGCCGCCCGCCGCACCTTCCTCCAGGAGCTGGCGCCGATCGCCGCCACGCTGATCCTGTTCGAGGCGCCGCACCGGCTGCCGGAATGCCTGAGCGACCTGGCCGCGGTGCTGGGCGACCGCGAGGCGGCGGTGACGCGCGAGCTGACCAAGCTGTTCGAGGAGGTGCGGCGCGGCCCGCTGCCGGAGCTGGCGGCGCATTACGCCGAGGCCGGGCCGCCCAAGGGCGAGATCGTCATCGTCATCGGCCCGCCCGGCGCGGCGGCGCGGCCGAGCGAGGAGGACCTCGCCGGGCAGTTGCGCCGCGCGCTCGCGACCATGAGCCTGCGCGACGCGGTCGAGGCCGTGGCGGCGGCGACCGGGGAGCCGAAGCGCGAGGTCTACCGCCTGGCGCTCGACCTCGCCGCCGATGAGGACTAGCCCGACCCGCGACGAGTCCCGCCGCCGGGCCGAGGCCTTCGGCCACCGGGCCGAGCGCGCGGCGGCGTGGCTGCTGCGGGCAAAGGGCTGGCGCATCCTGGCGCGGCGGCTGAAGACGCCGCTCGGCGAGATCGACATCGTGGCATTGCGCGGCCGCGTCGTGGCCTTCGTCGAGGTCAAGGCGCGGCCCGACCTGGCCGCCGGGGTGCTGGCGCTGCAGCCGCGCCAGCGCGAGCGCCTGCGGCGGGCCGCGACCCTGTTCCTGGCGCAGCAGCCGCGCTACGCCCGGGACCACGACCTGCGCTTCGATCTGGTGGTGGTGCGGCCCTGGCGCTGGCCTGTCCATATTGCCGATGCGTGGCAGGTCGATCGGTAGTGGAATCCCGGCGAGTATCGGGCTAAGTCAGGATCATGGACCCGACGATCCAGTCGATACTCGACCGCGCCGGCGCTCAGCCGGACGACGCCATCGATCTCGCCGAGGCGGCGCTGGCGCTGGCGGCGCTCGACCGGCCGCGCGGCGTCGGGTTCGACTGGTATCGCCGCCATCTCGACCAGCTGACCGGCGACGTCACCCGCGAGGCCGAGCGGGTGACCCCGGCCGAGGCGCTGACCGCCGTGCTGGCGCGGCGCTGGGGCTATGCCGGCGACGTCGACAGCTATGACGACCTGCAGAACGCCAACCTGATGCGGGTGATCGACCGGCGGAAGGGCCTGCCGGTGACGCTCGGCATCCTCTATCTGCACGTCGCCCGGGCCCAGGGCTGGACCATGGTCGGGCTGAACTTTCCGAGCCATTTCCTGGTCCGGCTCGACGCCGGCGGCGCCCGCACCATCCTCGACCCGTTCCATGCCGGGATGAATCGCGGCCCGGGCGAGCTGCGCGACCTCTTGAAGGCCGTGCTCGACGCCGGGGCCGAGCTGATGCCCGACCATTACGAGCCGGTGTCGGACCGCGACATCCTGCTGCGGCTGCAGAACAACCTGAAGGTTCGCCACATCCGCGCCGGCGATTTCGGCAAGGCGCTGTCGGTGATCGAGGCGATGCGCCGCTTCGCCCCCCTGCACGCGCCGCTGCTGCGCGAGGCCGGCATCCTCTACGCCCGGCTCGGCAACATGCGCGCCGCGATCGACGCGCTCGACCGCTATGTCTCCGCCCCCGGGGAGCCGGAGACCCAGCGCCACGAGGCGGCGATCCTGCTCCAGTCCTTCCGCACCAGCCTCAACTGAGGGCAATCATGGGCCTTGCCGTCGCCATCCAGATGGATCCGATCGAGACGATCGACATCGGCGGGGATTCGACCTTCGCCATGGCGCTGGAGGCGCAGGCGCGCGGCCATCGCCTGTGGCACTACCTGCCGCGGGCGCTGACCCTGCGCGACGGCACGCTGACCGCCAGGGCCCGGCCGCTGACGGTACAGGCGGTGCGCGGCGCCCATTTCAGCTTCGGCGAGTGGGAGACGGTCGATCTCGGCGCCGTCGACGTCATCCTGATGCGCCAGGACCCGCCCTTCGACATGGGCTACATCACCGCGACACATCTCTTGGAGCATGTCTCCGGCCGCGTCCTGGTGGTGAACGACCCGAAGGAGGTGCGCAACGCGCCGGAGAAGCTGCTTGTCACGCATTATCCGGAGCTGATGCCGCCGACCCTGATCACCTCCGACCGCGACGAGATCCGCGCCTTCCGGCAGGAACATGGCGACATCATCGTCAAGCCGCTCTACGGCAATGGCGGCGCCGGCGTGTTCCGCATCCGGCCGGATGACGAGAACCTGGTGTCGCTGCTCGAGGTCTATGAGCGGATGTACCGCGAGCCGATCATGATCCAGCGCTACCTGCCGGAGATCCGCAAGGGCGACAAGCGCATCATCCTGGTCGAGGGCGAGCCGGTGGGCGCGGTCAGCCGCATGCCGGCGGAGGGCGAATCGCGCGCCAACCTGCATGTCGGCGGCCGGGCCCAGAAGACCACGCTGACCGAGCGCGAGCGCGAGATCTGCGCCCGCATCGGCCCGGACCTGCGGGCCACCGGCCAGATCTTCGTCGGCATCGACGTGATCGGCGACTACCTGACCGAGATCAACGTCACCTCGCCGACCGGCATCCACGAGATCAACCGCCTGGACGGGGTGAAGATCGAGGCCACGCTGTGGGACGCGATCGAGGCGCGACGGGCGGGAATGTAGGGCTGCCGGTTCCGGCACGGCGGGCGTCGACTGCTGAGTGCGTAGCCTCTCCCGCTTGCAAGACCTTTCGGAATTCTCAACATCGTCATTGCGAGCGCAGCGAAGCAATCCAGGGCCAGCGCGAACCGGCCCCTGGATTGCTTCGTCGGCTTCGCCTCCTCGCAATGACGGCGAGGGGAGGGCGTTAGGATAAGGCCTCGCCTGCGGGGGACAGGCGATCAGGCCCCTGCCACGCCCGGGCCGCCGCGGCCAGCCGCTCCCCGTCGGCCGCCAGCCGCTCCACCGCCACCCAGCGGTTCCAGTCGGGCGCGACGCTCCAGCCAGGGTCGCCGGGATGGGCCTGGGGCAGGCGGTAGTGGAAGACCGGGCGGGGCGCGATCTTCTCATAGGGCAGCCGGGCCCGCACCCGCTCCGGGTCCAGGCTCAGCAGCAGCGGCAGCAGGTCCAGGCCGCGGTCGCGGGTCGGGTTGGCGGCCAGGTAGTCGTCGATCAGCCCGGCCTGGTCGGGCCGGTAGCCCGGCGCCGCGATCCGGCGCAGGAAGGCCGGCGGATAGGGCGGCGGCAGGTGCCGCTCCAGGCGTCGTTGCCCCCGCGCGACCTCCCGCCGCAGCCGCGCCTCCATCAGCCCGAAGGCCAGCATCACCGCGGTGATGCGGGGCAGGTCCGCGGCCGGCGCGTCGATGTTGAAATGCAGGCCCAGCGAGCCGAACAGGGTGGCGCCGCGCCCCTTGGCCCCGGCGGCGCGCAGCAGGTCCAGCAGGCGGTCGACCTCGGCCAGCCGGCCGACCGGGAGCGGCGGCACGATCAGCTCGCGCGGCACCGCGCCGGACAGCAGCCAGCCCAGCCCGGCGGCGGCCTTCGGTCCGATGCGCACCGGCAGGGTCATGCCGTGCCGTTGCGGGTGGGCGTAGCGCAGGTCCAGCTCCACCGCCAGGTCGCCCAGCGCGCTGCGCCGGACGGCGAAGGCATGCGCATCCTCCGCCACCACCTCGCCCCCGGCGCCGGCCGCCAGGGCCCGCGCCGCGCGGCGGGCGGAGGGGCCCGTGAACTCGACCTCGACTCCGACCAGGCGTGGCGGCACGGGCGACAGGGCGGGGAGGGGATGGAAGGAGAGGGACTCGGTGGGCGGCACAGGCCGTCGGGACCCCATGGGTGAGAGGCAGCAGCTTGCGGTTCATATGGGGGGCGGCCGGCCGGAATGAAGGCGACGGGGATGCCCGGGCATCCCCTCAGCCATCGGCAATCGAGCGGATGACCCGCGCCGGGTTGCCGCCGACCAGGCTGCCCGGCGGCACGTCCCGGGTGACGACCGACCCCGCCGCGACCACGGAATCCTCGCCGACCGTGACGCCGCCGATGACGATCGCGCCGGCGGCGATCCAGACATTCCTCCCGATCACGATCGGCTTCGCGGTGACCGCGTCGCGCCGCTGCGACGGCGCCAGGGGATGGCCGGAGGTGATCAGGCTCACATTCGGCCCGATCATCACATCGTCGGCGATATCGATCCCGCCGAGGTCGTAGAAGGTGCAGTTCTGGTTCACGAAGACATTGCGGCCGACGGTGATGTCGGGCCCGCCGGTGGTGTAGAAGGGCGGGATCAGCCGGAAGCCGTCATCCACCGGCCTGCCGGTCAGCTCGCTGAACAGGGCCCGGACCTCGTCCGCATCGTCGAAAGTCAGGCGGTTGAGGGCGGCGGTGAGCGCCATCGCCCGCCTGACGCCGGCCAGCATGGCCGCCGATTCCGGCGTCCGCCTCGGGATGATCCTGGTGCGATCGTCATCCGCCATTCTGTCCTCCGGGCGCGTCGAACGAGCCTGCGGAGCATGACGCCGGCGCGTCGACACCGGACGTCTTCCACCCCACACTTGTCCGGCTTATCCTCGATTCCGCCATTTCCGCAACCGGCCCGCACCGCATGCCGACACCTTGACGTTGGTGCGACCTCCGGGCGCTTCGTGTCGCTCATGTCCAAGCCTGTGGGGAACGCAATGAGCTTGTCCGGCATCTTCGCCCGGGTGGTCGCGCTGGTCGGCGCCGGGGCGGTCTTTGTGCGGCACCGGAACGACGGCCCGCAGGCGCCCGCCTTCGGCAGCGCGCCGGCGATCCCGGCGGCGAAGCCGCAGGGCAGCATCCCGACCCTGAAGATGCCGACCGCGAAGGGATGGGCCGCGGGGCAGACGCCTGTCGCCGCACCAGGGCTGCGGGTCAACGCCTTCGCGCCCGGCCTGAAGCATCCGCGCTGGATCCACGTGCTGCCGAATCGTGACGTGCTGGTGGCCGAGGCGCTGAGCGTGCCGGGGGGCATCCGCTCCGTCTTCGACTACGCCATGGTCAGCACGATGAAGCGGGCCGCCGCGGTGGGGGACAGCCCGAACCGCATCACCCTGCTGCGCGATGCCGATGGCGACGGCGTCGCCGAGACCCGCGAGGTGTTCCTCGGCGGGCTGAACCAGCCCTTCGGCATGGCGCAGCTCGGCGACACGCTCTATGTCGGCAACACCGACGGCGTGGTGGCCTTTCCCTATGCGCGCGGAGACACCCGCATCACCGCGCCGGGGCAGACGCTGGCAAGGTTCAAGCCCGGCGGGCACTGGACGCGCAGCCTGCTGGCCAGCCCCGACGGGCGGAAGCTCTATGTCGGCGTCGGCTCGCTCAGCAATATCGGCGACGAGGGGATGGCGGCGGAGGAGGGCCGGGCGGCCATCCATGAGCTGGACCTCGACAGCGGCAAGGTCCGCATCTTCGCCTCCGGCCTGCGCAACCCGGTCGGCACGGCGTGGGAGCCGACGACGGGCGCCCTCTGGACCGTGGTGAACGAGCGCGACGGGCTGGGCGACGAGACGCCGCCCGACTATCTGACCTCGGTGCGCGACGGCGGCTTCTACGGCTGGCCCTATTGCTACTGGAACCGGATCGTCGACGACCGGGTGCCGCAGGACCCGGCGCTGGTCGCCTCGGCCCTCACCCCGGACTTCGCGCTGGGCGGGCACACCGCGTCGCTGGGCCTGTGCTGGGTTCCGGCCGGCACGCTGCCCGGCTTCCCCGACGGCATGGCGATCGGCCAGCACGGATCCTGGAACCGCAGCAAGCTCAGCGGCTACAAGCTCGTCTTCGTGCCGTTCGCGGACGGGCGCCCCGCCGGGCCGGTGCGCGACATCCTGACTGGCTTCCTGTCGCCCGACGAGCGCGTCTCCTACGGCCGGCCGGTCGGGGTGACGGTCGGCCCGGACGGCAAGTCGCTGCTGATGGCGGACGATGTCGGCGACGTGATCTGGCGGGTCACCGGGGCGCCATGACCGCCGCGCCCGGCTTCCTGGGTTTCCCCGCCCGCCTCGCCGGCGACCGCGGCCCCGGGATCGTGATCTTCGGGGCCGGGCATGGCACCACCTATCCCGGCGCGGACAGCAGCGGCCACGCCCTGGCGCCCGACGCCATCCGCGCCGCCAGCCAGGACGATGCCGACCTTGTCGCGCATTGGGACTTCGATCTCGGCGGCCCGCTGTTCGACGGCGGGCCGGCCTGCTGCATCGATATCGGCACCATCCCGACCGCGATGCGCGACAACGCCGGGAACCGGGCCCGGATCGAGGAGCAGACGCGCCAGGTGCTGGCGTCGGGCGCCGTGCCGATGCTGCTGGGCGGCGACGATTCGGTCGTCATCCCCTTCCTGGCGGGCTTTGCCGGCCACGGGCCGGTCTGGATCCTGCAGATCGACGCCCATATCGACTGGCGCGACGAGCGGCATGGCGAACGGCTATTCCAGCCCGATGCGCCGCGCCAGCGAGATGGCGTATGTCGCCGGGATGGTGCAGGTCGGCCTGCGCGCGGTCGGCAGCGCGCGGGCGGAGGAGATCGAGGCGGCTCGGCGTTACGGCAGCCGCTTCGTGACCGCCCGCGAGGTCCACGCCCATGGCGCCGACGCGGCGCTGCGGCACATTCCGGAGGGGGCGCAGGTCGTCGTCACCCTGGATTGCGACGGCCTCGACCCCGGCATCATGCCCGGCGTGGCGGCCCCGACGCCGGGCGGCCTCAGCTACACCCAGGCGATCGACCTGATCGCCGGCCTCGGCCGGCGGGCGCGGATCGCCGGCTTCGACCTGGTCGAGCTCTATCCGCCCGCGGATGTCGGCGGCCTGTCGGCCCTCACGGCGGCGCGCCTGCTGGTCAACGCGATCGGCGCCGTCGTCCGGCAGGGCTGAGCCCCCTCAAGACAAAGGCCCCGGACGCGTGTCCGGGGCCTCTGCGCCATCGATGCCGGTATCCGCCGGGCTCAGGCGGCCTTGCGCTCCTTGAGGAAGCGGAAGAACTCCACGCCCTCGCGCAGGCGGCGCTTCATCATCTCCGGGCTGCGCACCATCTCGCCGACGATCGAGGCGATCTTCGGGGCGCGGAAGTAGAAGCGCCGGTAGAAATCCTCCACCGAGTGGAAGATCTCGCCATGGCTCAGATGCGGGTAGTGCAGCGGCGCGATCTGCACGCCCTTCTCGTCCACCAGCTCGGCATGGTCCGCGTCCAGCCAGCCATTCTCCACCGCCTGATTGTACAGGAAGGTGCCCGGATAGGGGGCGGCCAGCGACACCTGGATGGTGTGCGGGTTGATCCGGGTGGCGAAGCGGATGGTCTCCTGGATCGTCTCCTTGGTCTCGCCCGGCAGGCCGAGGATGAAGGTGCCGTGGATCTGGATCCCGAGCTCGTGGCAGTCCTTGGTGAACTTCTCCGCGACCTCGATCCGCATGCCCTTCTTGATGTTGAACAGGATCTGCTGGTTGCCGGATTCATAGCCGACCAGCAGCAGGCGCAGGCCGTTGTCGCGCATCACCTTCAGGGTCTCGCGCGGCACGTTGGCCTTGGCGTTGCACGACCAGGTGACGCCGAGCTTGCCGAGCTCGCGGGCGATCGCCTCGGCCCGCGGCGCGTCGTCGGTGAAGGTGTCGTCGTCGAAGAAGAACTCGCGGATCTGCGGCATCGTCTGCTTCGCCCAGCGGATCTCGTCGATCACATGGCCGACGCTGCGGGTGCGGTAGCGGTGCCCGCCCACGGTCTGCGGCCACAGGCAGAAGGTGCAGCGCGACTTGCAGCCGCGGCCGGTGTAGATCGACAGATACGGGTGCTTCAGATAGCCGATGAAATAGTCCTCGATCACCAGGTCGCGGTGGTAGACCGGGCTGACGAAGGGCAACGCATCCATGTTCTCGAGCGTCGCGCGCTCCGGGTTGTGGACCACCACCCCCTCGGAATTGCGGTATGTCAGCCCGTCGATCTTCGCCAGGTCGCGGCCGTCGGCGACCTCCTTGATGGTGAAGTCGAACTCGTTGCGGGCGACGAAGTCGATCAGCGGCGACCCTTCCATGCTGCCATTCGGGTCGACCGCGACCTTGGCGCCGACCAGCCCGGCCTTCAGGTTCGGGTTCACCGCCTTCAGCGCCTCGATCATCTTGACGTCGGAGGCGAAGGACGGGGTCGAGGTGTGCAGGACGGCGAGGTCGAAATCCTTGGCCTGCGCGGCGACCGCGGCCGGGCTGGTGCGCGACGGCGGGCCGTCGATCAGCTTCGAGCCCTCGACCAGCGCCGCCGGCTGGGCCAGCCAGGTCGGGTACCAGAAGGACTTGATCTCGCGCTTGGCCTGGTAGCGAGACCCGGCACCGCCGTCGAAGCCGTCGAAGGACGGCGCCTGCAGGAACAACGTCTTCATCGTCATGGGGAGGGTGGCCTCCGATCCGTCACCAAGGTGCCGTCTGGTACGAGTTGATACAAATGGCCCCGCCAGTTCACGCCGGAGCCGAGATAGCTCACGACGAAAACCGCGAAGGCCAGCAGGTCGCGCGCCGGAATCAGCCAGTAGGGCCGCGGCGGCAGAGAGTAGGCGCGTTCGAAGCGGATGCACAGCCCGATCCGCAGGGCCAGCGCCAGCCCGGCCAGCGCCAGGGCCGGCAGGCCCCCGCCCAGGGCCCAGGCGATCAGCGCCACCGGAAAGGGATGGGTGATCAGCGACCCGGCATAGCCGAGCGGATCGATGCTCTTGATGGTGCGGGCCCAGCGCATCTCATGGGCCCACATCGAGCCGGCCGAGGCCTCGCTGCACAGATGGCCGATCAGCTGGGTCGACACCGCGACCTTGCGGCCGGCGGCCCAGACCGCGGCGCCGATGGCGTAATCCTCGGCCAGCAGGTCGGCGAAGGCGGTCAGGCCGCCGATCTCCGCCAGCATGTCGCGGCCCATGACGATGGTGGTGCCGATGCAGGGCCGCGCCAGGCGCAGGCCGAGGCCGACGATCACGCTGGGCGTGAAATGCGTGTCCATGCCCAGGCCGATCAGCCGCGACCATACGCCGCCGGTCGGCACGCCGTGATAGAGGCAGGTGACGCAGCCGACGCCCGGCGCCTGCAGCTCCGCCACCATCTGCCGCAGATGGTCGGCCGGCACCCGCACGTCGCTGTCGGAGAAGACCACCACGTCGTGGCGGATCCGCTCCGCCATGTTGATCAGGTTCGAGACCTTGCGGTTGCTGCCGTGCCGGCGGGCATCGACCACCAGCTCCAGCACCGCCTGCGGGAAGGCGGCGCGCACCTGCTCGACCACCGCGATCGCCGGATCGCGCGGGTCGGCCACGCCCAGCAGGATCTGCACCGGGCCGGGATAGTCCTGGCGGCAGAAGGAGGCGAGGTTCTCGAACAGCCCGGGCTCGACGCCATGCAGCGGCTTGATCACGGTGATCGACGGAAAGCTGCCGGGCTCCGGCGGGCGCCGCCTCGCATGGCGACCGGTCAGCAGGATGGCGGCGGCCAGGTACAGGCACCCGAGCGCCGCCAGGATCAGGACCGGGATCAGCAGGACGTCCAGCATCGTTCGTGCCCGCGCGCTTCACGCCGGGCCCGGACCACGGGTCCGGCATCGGCGAGGATGATGCGCAAGCTAGAGCGGCAGCCTCCCTTTAGGGAATGCCTAATTTTTGACGGCTGTCATCTGGGGCTTCGGACGACTCTTCCTGAGTCCCCCCTCCCCTTGCGGGAGGGGGGACTGGAAAAGACTCACTTCAGCGATGTGTGAATTGGACGGGTCAGTTCCCGGTGGCGACCTTGTAGTCCGGCAGCGCGCCGAGATCGCCCCGGTAGACGAAGGCGGGGCGGCGCTTGACCAGCACCGGCTCCAGCTGGCCGTACTCGGCCGCGACCAGCCGGCCGCCGACGCCCAGCGTGCCGCCGATGCGGATGATCGCCAGCAGCACCTGGCCGTTCGGGGCGATCACGAAATCGGCGATCTCGCCGATCGGGCGCTGTGCCGAATCGAGTACGTCGGACCGGATCAGCCGGGTCGCCAGCGAGCCGTGGGTCGGGTCCTCCGGGTTGGCGATGGCCTCGTCGATCGCCTTGGCGGTGTCCTCATAGCCCTGCTGCACCTGCCGGCCGGCCTGGTCGAGGGCCTTGCCGGCCTGGCCCAGCAGATCCTGCATGTCCTGGGCTGAAGCCGGGCCGGCCAGCAGCAGCACGGCGGCGGTGACGGCCTGGGGCAGGCGGATGGAACGCATGTTTTTCCTCCAGTCTCACGGTCGCGGATGCGGAACCGAGATAAGGGTCTGAAGCCGGACAATGTTCCTTAATTGCGGCGGGAAGTAGAGCTTTTGATGCGGTCCCGCTGCGGTTGTGAGTTTAGACGGCGAGCGTCCTCGCGCCGCCTCGCCCGCCTGGCGGGACCTTTTCACAACGGCCATCCCCTCGCCGTCATTGCGAGGAGGCGAAGCCGACGAAGCAATCCAGGGGCCGGTGCGCACCGGCTCCTGGATTGCTTCGCTGCGCTCGCAATGGCGGGAAAGGGGCCGTGGGCCGATCTCAAGAGGCCACCGCCGTCACTCCGGCGCGTAGCTGCCGTCCAGCTGGTCGATCCGCTGCATCGCCCGGTCGGCCTGGCAGCGGCTGCGCGCGGCCTCGCCCAGCAGCGCGGCGGCCGCGGCGCAGTCGCTCTCGGCGAAGCGGGACCAGGCCTGCTGCGCCGCCAGGAAGGCGTCGCGCCAGCGGCCGGTATCGGCGACCCCGTCCGGCGGGCTGCCCGCCAGCCCGGCGGCGAAGGCCTCGAGCCTGCCGGCATAGAGGCGGTGCAGGGTGGCGAACGGGTCCTGCGGGTCCAGCGCGCCGCCATCGCCCTCGGCCAGCGCCAGCTCGGTCTCCGGGTCGTGATTGGTGAAGCCGTTATACTCGATCCGCAGGCTGGCCCGGCGCTCGCCGGTCGCCGTCGACGGCCAGCTCAGCAGCAGGAAGCCGTCGGAACCGCGGGTCTCCAGGATGCGGGTGGCGACGCGCGGCACCGGGGCGCCGTTCTCGACCACGGTCACGGCGTAGCAGCCGCTCGACGCCTCGCCGGCCCCGGGCTGGGTGCTGTCGCACCGACCCTCGGGCCGCAGCACGTCGATGCCGCTCTCGTCGATCAGGCGCAGCAGCACATCGGTCTGGCCGGGCGCCAGCCGCGCCGACAGCACCTCCAGCGACAGCACCTGCTCCGCCCGCGCCGGCAGGACGGGGAGGAGGAGCGCCGCCAGCAAGACCGCGATCCTTCTCATGGCGTCGCCCCGGCCAGGCCGCGCTGGAACTCCGCCAGCTGGTCGATCCGGTCGATGGTGCGCAGCGTCCGGCACCAGTCCTCCGCCGCCGGAGTCGCCTCGAGGGGCGCCTTGCAATCGGCGTCCTTCAGCGCGATCCAGTCCCGCTCGGCCTGGACCAGCAGCTCGCGCGCCTCGCCCGCCGCGACCTTGGCGGTCAGCGCGTCATAGACCTCGTTCAGCCGCCGGTCCTGGAAGGCGTAGAGCGGCGCCCAGGGGTTGTCCGGGTCGTCGAAGCCCGGCGCCTTGGCCAGGTCGATCGCCGTCTCCGGGGCGCGGTTGCGGACGACGTCGTCCCAGAGCTTGAAGGAGAGGTCGAGCCGCAGCGCACGGGCCGATTTCGGATCGGCCGGGCTGCGGTAGCTCAGCAACAGATAGGCGGTGCTGCCGTGGTTGAGCATCAGGTCATAGGAGACGCGGCCGATCGGCTTGCCGTTCTCGGTGGCTGCGATCCTGTAGCAACCGGTCTCCTGCGGGTCGTCGGTGCGGGCATAGCCGGTGCCGTCGCAGCGGTCGGCATCGGCCGGCAGGGCGCTGGAGTCCAGGCCGTTGCCGGTGACCATCAGCACCAGCACGACATCGGCCTTCGGACCGGTCCGGGCGGCGATCACCTGCACGTCGAACGACGGCGCCTCGGCCGCCCGGGCGAATGCGGGGATCAGCGCGGCCAGGCAGGCCGCGGCGGCAAGCGCTCTCATGACGATCGAGAACGGTTCCTCAGGCCGCGCTGCGCGGGCGCGGCGTGTCGCTCACGCCGTCGATGTCCGGCGCCTGGCCGTAGCTCATCCGCCGCATCTGCTCGATCACCTGCGCCATCTGGGATTCGGTCAGCCGCGGCGGCTCGCCGATCGCCAAGGCGTGGACATACATCTTGGCCAGAACCTCGACCTCGACCGCGCGCCACATCGCCTGGGCGAAGCTCTCGGCCAGCACGATCAGCCCGTGATGGCCCAAGAGGCAGGCGGTGCGGCCCTCCAGCGCCTTCAGCGCATGGTCCGACAGCTCCTGCGTGCCGAAGCAGGCATAGGGCGAGCAGCGGATGTCGGTGCCGCCGGCCACCGCCACCATGTAGTGGAAGCAGGGGATGCCCTTCTCATGCACCGCCAGCGTGGTCGAGAACACCGAATGGGTGTGCAGCACGACGTTGACGTCGGTGCGGTTCTTCAGGATGTCGCGGTGGAAGCGCCATTCGGAGGAGGGCAGGCGGCGCCCGTCATAGCTGGCGTCGAAGGACATCTCGACGATGTCCTCGGGCTGCATCTGGGCATAGGGCAGGCTGGTCGGGGTGATCAGCATGCCGCCCTCGATCCGGTGCGACACGTTGCCGGAGGTGCCCTGGTTCAGCCCGCTGGCGTTCATCTCGCGGCAGGTGTCGATGATGCCTTGCCGCAGGGCGAGATGGGTGAGGGCGGACATGGGGCTTCCTCGGTCGGGCTGGTTGATGGGCGGCGGATAGGTCTGATCTATACCGCCGGGACGGCCGGCGCGCCAGCGAGGCGCTGCCAGCGCCCGGCATAGGCGGCGAGGCCGGGCAGGGCCAGCGGCGCGGCCGGCTGCAGCGGCACCCGGGCGGCGGCACGGCCCCGGTTGCGGGCCCAGAGCAGCGCCGCGCCGATGGCGCTGCCGTCGGATTCCGTGGAGGTCTCGACCCGGTCGCCCGGCCGCAGCGCCGCCAGCAGCGGCGCGAAGAGCGGGTTGGCCGCGATGCCGCCATCGACGATCACCCGGCCGCGCGCCTGCAGCAGGTCCAGCGCCGCGGCGCAGCCCAGCGCGGTGTAGAGGGTCGCCAGCGCGGCGCGGCCGGCGGGGCCTGTGGGCGGCGGCCCGATGATCTCGCCGCGGCCGGCCCGGCCGGGGAACAGCCCGTCGCCCTCGGCGAAGCCGGGCAGCGCCATGGTGCCGGCAGCGACCAGGGCGGCCAGGTCGGCGGGCGTGGCTGCGGCCGGATCCGGGCCGGCGATCCGATCCCACTCCCGCCCGCCCATATGCAGGGTGCAGCCGATCGGCCGGCCGTCGACATCGACATTGGCGACCATGCCGCGCCGCGGATCCAGCCGGTCCAGCGTCAGGCCGGGGCGGAAGCCGATGATCCAGGTGCCGGTGGACAGCAGCGGCACGTCGCCGAGGCCGGCGGCCAGGAAGCGGTGGTAGTTGGCGTTGCTGTCATGCACGCCGCACAGCAGGGCGAGGTCCGGCGGCAGGCCGTGCGCGGCGGCCAGGCCGGGCCGGATCGTGCCCAGCACGTCCCAGGCGTTGCGGCGCGGCGGGATCAGCCGGTCCCAGAGGCGGTGCCGGACGATGCCGGTGAAGTCGCCCGCCGCCGGGTTCCACAGATGGGTCTGGGCGGCCAGGGTGGTGATCTCGCTGGCCGGCACGCCGCCGAGGCGCCAGGCGAAGTATTGCGGCAGGGTCAGCAGCCAGCGGGCGCGGGCGAAGCCGTCGGGGAAGTCGCGCTCCAGCCACAGCATCTGCTTGGCCAGGCGATGCGCGCCGGGGTCGACCAGGCAGCCGGTCTCGGCGAAGCCCGGCCCCTCGGCGGCATAGGCCTCGTCCAGCCAGCCGGGCGCTTCGGCCTCGTAATCCATCATCGGCAGTGCCGGGCCGGCCTCGTCGACCAGCACGCCGCTGGTGCCGTAGCCGGTGGCGACGAAGGCGGCCAGGCGATGGCGCCGGGCCAGCTCGCCCAGCGCGCCGAGCAGCCAGGCCTCGATCGCGGCCAGGTCGACATGCAGGTAGGGCGGGCCGGGCCGCGACAGGTTGCGGGTTCGCACCGCCTCCAGCACCGCGCCCTCCGGCGTCACCGCCAGAAGCTTCAGATTGGTCTTGCCGACATCGAGCACCGCGACGACGGACATGCGCTTCCCTGCCCTGTTTGTGGCTCTTCCCTTTCGGGATGCCGCGGCAGTGTTGCCCAAGGCGGACAGGATGGATAGGTCCGACTTAGGACGTCCGGGACCGACCGCGCCTCACCCTGTTGTCATGCCCGGGCTTGACCCGGGCATCCAGGAAATGCCGATGCCGCGCTGAGTGGCCCCTGGATTGCCGGGTCAAGCCCGGCAATGACAGGAGGGGTAAGGGCCGGGCCCTAGGCGGGTATCATTCCACCATCGCCCAGGCGAAGGGCTCGCCGCGGGACAGGTCGCGGGCGGCGCGGCGGCCCAGCACCTCGGGCAGGTGCTTCGGCGCCAGGCCGTAGCCCGGGCGGATCGACCGGACATTGGCCTCGGTCAGAGTCTCGCCGGCCTTGACGTCCGCGGTGACGTAGAGCGAGCGGCGATAGACGATGTTGCCGGCCTCCGACCCCTTCAGGTCGTAGCGGATGCGACCCAGCGCCGCCCAGGCGCCCTTGCAGTCCTCGACCAGCCGGGTGAACTCCGCCGGCTCCAGCGAGAAGGCGGAATCAGGGCCGCCATCGGCGCGGGCCAGGGTGAAGTGCTTCTCGATCACCGACCCGCCCAGCGCCACCGCGGCGACCGAGGCGGTGGTGCCCATGGTGTGGTCGGACAGGCCGCTGATCACGCCGAAGGTCTCGGCCAGGTTGGGGATGGTGCGCAGATTGGCGTCCTCCATCGGCGCCGGATAGGCGCTGATGCAGTGCAGCACCACCAGCCCGTCGGCGCCGCCCTTGCGCGCCGTGTCGATCACCTCCTGGATCTCGCCGAGATTGGCCAGGCCGGTGGAGATGATCATCGGCTTCTTCTTGCTGGCGATGTACTCGACCAGTGGCAGGTCGACGACCTCGAAGGACGCGACCTTGTAGGCCGGGGCGCCCAGCCCCTCCAGCAGGTCGACCGCGGTCTTGTCGAAGGGGCTGGAGAAGACGGTGATGCCGAGCTCGCGCCCCTTGGCGAACAGCGCCTCGTGCCAGTCCCAGGGGGTCGACGCCTCCTGGTACAGATCGTACAGGCGCTGGCCGTCCCACAGCCCGCCCTTGATCCGGAACTGGTCGCCGTCATGGTCCAGGGTGATGGTGTCGGCGGTGTAGGTCTGCAGCTTGACCGCATCGGCGCCGGTGGCCTTGGCCGCCTCCATCATCCTGAGCGCGCGGGCCAGATCGCCATTGTGGTTGCCCGACAGCTCGCAGATCACATAGGGCGGGTGGTCGGGGCCGATCCTGCGGCCGGCGATGGAAATGTCCTGCATGCGGGCAACCCTGATATGGCGCGGCTGAAACGGCGCCAGTTGAGCCCAGCCGACGCCGGATTGCCAGCCCTCAGTGAGCGCCGCCGAGGTTCATGCCGACCACCCCGGCGATCACCAGGGCGGCCGAGGCCAGCTTCAGCGTGGTCATCGCCTCCTGGAACCACAGCACGCCGATGGTCACGGTCAGGACGGTGCCGATTCCGGCCCAGATCGCATAGGCCAGGCTGAGGTCCATGCGTTTCAGAGTCAGCGTCAGGCAGCCGAAGGCCGCGGCGTAGAACACGAAGATCAGCACCGAGGGCAGCGGGTTGCGGAAGCCGTCGGACAGCTTCATGCAGACGGTGCCGGCGACCTCGAAGGCGATGGCGCCGAACAGCAGGATCCAGGTCATGGCGCGGACTCGCTCAGACGGGGTTTAAGGGCTCCCCCTTCCGTCATGGCGAGGCGCGCAGCGCCGTGGCCATCCAGGGGCCAATGCGAACCGGCCCCTGGATGGCCACGCCCCTTCGGGGCTCGCCATGACGGTAAGGAGGGACGGGGGCAGCTCAGTGCGGCGTCACCAGCTTCAGCCCGACGATGCCAGCCACGATCAGGCCGATGCAGGCCAGCCGGGCGAAATTGGCCGGGTCGCCGAACAGCCAGATGCCGAGGATCGCGGTGCCGACCGCGCCGACGCCGGTCCAGACCGCATAGGCGGTGCCGATCGGCAGGTCCTTCAGCGCCAGGCCCAGCAGCAGCAGGCTGACGATCATCGCCGCCGCGGTCGCCACGCTCGGCCACAGGCGCGAGAAGCCCTCGGTGTATTTCAGGCCGACCGCCCAGCCGATCTCGAACAGCCCGGCGATGATCAGGATCACCCAAGCCATGACAGCAACTCCTCAGGATTGAAGGTCAGGCGCCGTGCGTCATTTCGGCCAGGCGCCGCAGCACCGCCGCCCGGTCTTCCGGGGCGACGGCGCGGATGCCGAACACCTCGTTCAGCCACAGCCCGTCCGCCGCCAGCCGGACGATGGCGGCCAGCACCGGGTCGATCCCGTCCGCCTTCTGCCGGTCGACCCAGCCGGCATATTGCGCGGCATAGGGCGCCAGCAGCGAAGCGTCGTAGCCCAGGGCGGCGATCAGCGCCGCCTCCCGCATCGCGTCCCGGTCGTCCGGCGTGCCGGGCGGCGGGAAGGCGGCGCCGAGATAGGCTCGGGTCAGCGCGCCCGGCTGCGCATCCGCGGCGGTCAGCCGGTCCATCCGCTCCTGCATGCAGGCGCCGATCCGGGCGATCATGGCGCGGATCAGCGCCTCCTTGCTCTCGAAGTGGTAGATCAGCCCGCCCTTGCTCAGGCCGGCGGCCTCGGCCACTGCGTCCAGCGTCAGGGCCGGGACGCCGCGCTCCAGCACCACCTGCTCGGCGGCGGTCAGGATCCGGGTCTTGGTGTCGGGCATGCTCATAAGGGTTACTATACCGACTGGTCGGTATAGTCGCAAGCCGATGGCAGGGCATGGCCGCCATGCCATGATGCCGCATGGCCCATCGCAACCGCGTCACGCCCTTCGGCGAGATCGTCGCCGACCCTGCCCGCGGCACGATGCTGGGCAATCGCGGCGTCATCCACGACCCGGCGGGGCGGATCCGCCGGCCCTGGTCGACCACGCGCTGGATCTGCTGCCGGCTGTCCTTCAAGGGCCGCTGGCGGCCGGTGATGCAGCCGAACCGCTGGACCCATCTGTTCTTCCTGGACGAGGCGGTGGCGATCGCCGCCGGCCACCGCCCCTGCGCCGAATGCCGGCGCGAGGCCTACAATGCCTGGCGCGCCGCCTGGATGACGGCGCAGGGCCTGGAGGTGGCCCCGCGGGCCGAGGCAATGGACGCCGTGCTGCACCCCGCCCGCATCGACGCCGCCACCCGCCGCCAGCGCGTGGTGCCGCACCCGGCGGCGGGTCTGCCGGACGGGGCGATGGTGGCGCTGCCCGACGATCCCGGCGGCGCCTGGCTGGTGCTGGGCGGCGGCCTGCGCCGCTGGTCGCCGTCAGGCTATGGCGAGGGCCGGACGCTACCCTTAGGCAAGGTCGGCCTGCTGACGCCGCTGCCCAGCCTCGCCGTCCTCGCCGCCGGCTACCGGCCCGAGCTGCATCCGTCGGCCCACTCTATTCAAGTCCCCCCTCCCCTTGCGGGAGGGGGGTAGGGGGAGGGGCTGCGCGCGTCTGCGCGCGAATGGTTGGGAACGCACTCGCGGTCGAGACCGGTCCGCAGGCTTTCGCGATCAGATCGGGCTGGGGAAACCCCCTCCCCCTTGTGTGTTGAAGATCTGCGAGGATGGTGGAGATGCGGTGCCGGGCAATGCCCGGCACCGCATCGCGGTCGTGAGCCCGTATCCCCCTTGGTTTGCAGCCCGTGGGGTAGCTTGGCGCCGCGGCCGCATCTTCC
>NZ_NHON01000027.1 GCF_002195995.1 Inquilinus limosus | reverse complement strand
TCCGCCACCCCCGCCGCCGCAGCGGCCGAACCCGCCCTCGGGCAAGCCGCAGGCGGAACCGACGCCGACTCCGTCGCCGCCAACGCCGCCGGCCCAGACGGCCGAGGCCGACCCGATGGCGATCTCGCCGACCGAGGCGCCGCGCCCCGGCTCACGGCCGAAGGCGCCGCCGCCGGCGCCGACACAGCAGGCGGCCACGCCAACGCGGTCGACTTCGGCGTCGCAGCCGCAGAATGACGAGATCGCCGGCCTGCTGGACGGGCAGCCGAGCGGACGGACATCCAGCCGCCAGTCGAACAGGCCGCAGCGGGCGACCGGGCAGGGCGGTCGTGAGACGCGCCTGTCGCGCGGTGACGAAGGCCGGATCCGCGACACGGTCAAGCAGTGTTGGAACACCGGCCCCCTGGAAGGTGCGATGAACAAGCCCGTGGTCCAGATCCGGGTCGCCCAGGTCCAGCCCGACGGCACGATCCTGCCCCAGGACATCACTGTCGCCGATGACGGCGGCGACCGGGCCTGGGCCAATGCCGCGCGGCGGGCGGTCGCGAACCCGACCTGCCAGCCTTGGCCGATGCCGAGCGGCGGGTGGCCGAACGATTCGTTCCTTCTTGTGTTCGATCCCAAGGACATGTTCTGACCAGCCAGGAACCGAGGTGCAGATGATGAAACGAGGCTTCCTCCAGACCACGCTGGCCGCCCTGGCTGCGGTCGTATCCCTCTCGCTCGTGCCGGCAGCGGCCCGGGCCGAGATCCGGATCGACATCAATCAGGGCGTGACCCAGCCGATGCCGATCGCGATCACCGACTTCCCCGGTGACCCGGTCGGCAGCCAGATCAGCCAGATCATCTCGGCGGATCTGCAGCGCTCCGGCCTGTTCGCGCCGATCGACCCGCGCGCCTTCACCCAGGACGCGGCGTCGCTGCAGCAAGGCCCGCGTTTCGCCGACTGGAAGGTGCTGGCGGCGCAGGCCCTGGTCACCGGCCAGATCCGCCCGCGCGACGATGGCCGCTTCGACGTCGACTTCCGGCTCTGGGACGTCAGCGCCGAGCAGCAGCTGACCGGCCTGACCCTGACCGGCGACAGCAGCCTGATGCGCCGCGTCGCCCACAAGATCGCGGACGAGATCTACCGCGCCGTGACCGGCGAGGACGGCTATTTCGACACCCGCATCGTCTATGTCTCCGAGACCGGGCCCGAGACCAACCGGGTCAAGCGCCTGGCGATCATGGACCAGGACGGCGCCAACCATCAGTTCCTGACCGACGGCTCGCAGCTGGTGCTGACGCCGCGCTTCTCGCCCAGCACGCAGCAGATCACCTACCTGGCCTATGTCGGCAACAAGCCGCGGGTCTATCTGCTCGACCTCGGCAGCGGCCGGCAGGAATCGCTCGGCGACTTCGCCAACATGACGTTCTCGCCGCGCTTCAGCCCGGACGGCAACCGGGTGATCTTCAGCATGGCGCAGAACGGCAACACCGACATCTACGTCATGGACCTGCGCACCCGCTCGGTGCAGCGCCTGACCTCCGACCCCTCGATCGAGACCTCGCCCTCCTACTCCAAGGACGGGTCGCAGATCGTGTTCGAGAGCGACCGCGGCGGCAGCCAGCAGCTCTACATCATGAATTCCGACGGGTCGGGCGTCCGCCGCCTCAGCTTTGGCCAGGGCCGCTACGGCACGCCGGTGTGGTCGCCGCGTGGCGACCTGATCGCCTTCACCAAGATCACGGGCGGCAGCTTCTCGATCGGCGTGATGCGGCCGGACGGCACCGGCGAACGCGACCTGGCCTCGGGCTTCCTGGCGGAAGGCCCGACCTGGGCGCCGAACGGCCGCGTGCTGATGTACACGGCGAGCGGCGGTGGCGGCAGCAAGCTGGTGACGGTTGACATCACCGGCCGGGTCAGCGCCGCGGTGCCGACGCCCTTCGATGCGTCCGACGCCGCATGGTCGCCGCTGTTGCCGTGACGACAAGCCGCAGAAATGCTAGGAATTACGCAAGAAATACCTTGCGGAGCAGGCAGTAACCTGCTTTTCCCTCAACCGCTTTCCGAATCGTAACGTCGGATCCACGTCAGGGGCAAAGAACCATGCGTCTCAAGATTGTGTCCCTCATGGGCGCTCTGCTGCTGGCCACCGCCTGCAGCTCCACCCAGAACGCCGGCACCGGCGCCGGCACCGGTGGTCTCGGCACGGGCGGCACCGCCGCTCCCGGCTCGCAGCAGGATCTGGCTCAGAACATCGGCGACCGGGTGTTCTTCTCGCTCAACGGCTTCGACCTGAGCCCCGAGGCTCAGGCCACGCTGAACAAGCAGGGCGGCTGGCTGCAGCAGTACCAGAACGTCGCCGTGACCGTCGAAGGCCACGCCGATGAGCGCGGCACCCGCGAGTACAACCTCGCGCTCGGCGACCGCCGCGCCAACTCGGTGCGCAACTACCTGATCGCCAATGGTGTCGCCCCGTCGCGGGTCACCACCATCAGCTACGGCAAGGAGCGTCCGGCGGTGCCGGGCCACGACGAGTCGGCCTGGGCGCAGAACCGCCGGGCAGTCACCGTCGTCAACTGATCCCGCTGGCCGGCGGACCGGTGCCCCGGTCCGCCGGCGGATGGAAGACTTGCGCGCCGGACGGCGGCAGCGGCTTGGCCGTTGTCGCTGTGCCCGGCGCGTCTTATTTTCGCCGCTGGGATCGGCCCAAGATCAATCCGACATCGGTCCCTTGGCCAAGGCCGAACCCCGTGTCCCGAACCAAGGAGGTGGAGGCAACATGCCGGCTTCGCAGAGGCGATGGAGTGTATTCGCGGCCGCGGCGCTCGCCGTCGCGGTTCTGGCCCCGTCCGGGCCCGGCCGGGCGCAGAGCTACGAGGCCCAGCTCGAGGTCCGCGTCAGCACGCTGGAGCAGCAGATCTCGCAGCTGACCGGCCAGATCGAGCAGCTGCAGTACCAGAACCAGCAGCTGGCCGACCAGCTGAAGCGGGCCCAGGCCGATATCGAGTTCCGGCTGAACGAGCTCGAAGGCGGCGGTGGCGGCGCCAAGGCCGCGCCGGCGCCCGCTCCGGCCCGGAAGGCGCCGTCCCAGGGCAGCGCCCCGGCCGCGCCGCGGACGCCGCAGCCCTTTACCCCGACGCCGTTGGTGCCGCCGAAGCGGTCCGACGCCGGCCCGGTGCCCCAGGGCTATGAGGACCAGGGCGACAGCCTGACCGCGCCGCAGGAGATGGGCGCGGCCGAGCCGGGCCCGGCGCCGCAGGTGCCGGGCTTCGCCTCCACCGAGCCGCAATCCTACGGCCTCGGCGGCGCGGCGCCGGTCGATGCCACGGCCGCGTACAACCAGGCCCAGGGCCTGTACAATCGGGGCGACTACAATGGCGCCATCGCCGGCTTCAACCAGGTCATCGCCGCCAGTCCCGGCGGCGGCCTGGCCGGCAACGCCCAGTACTGGCTGGGCGAATCCCTGCTGGCGGTGGGCCGCCCGGGTGAGGCGGCCAACGCCTTCAACGCCGCCTGGTCGATGGACCCGCGCGGCCCCCGGGCGCCGGATGCGCTGATGCGGCTGGCCCAGTCGCTGGTCGCCGCCCGGCAGGACCGCCCGGCCTGCGACGCCTTCGCCCGGCTGGTGGCGGACTATCCCGACGCCCCGGCGCAGATGCTGCGCCGCGCCAAGGACCAGCAGCTGCTGATGCGCTGCTGATGCATGAAAGACCCGGTCGCCGCCGAGCCCGTCTCGCCCGGGCCTGTCTCGGATGAGGAATTCGCCGCGCGGCTCGACCGCCTCGGCCCGTTCGACCGGCCTCTCCGCCTTGCCGTCGCCGTTTCGGGCGGCCCCGACAGCATGGCGCTCAGCCTCCTCGCCGCACGCTGGGTCCGGCAGAGGGGCGGCCAGATCCTGGCCCTGACCGTCGATCACCGGCTGCGCCCGGACTCGACCGCCGAAGCCGCCGCCACCGGCGCTTCCCTGACCCGCCACGACATTCCGCACCGGATCCTGACCTGGGCCGACGCGCCCGCCCGCGCCTCGCAGGATCAGGCGCGCCGCGCCCGCTACGACCTGCTGGACCAGGCCTGCCGCGAGGCCGGCATCCGCGACCTGGCTGTCGCCCATCACCGCGAGGACCAGGCCGAGACCGTGCTGCTGCGCCTGGCCAGGGGCAGCGGCGTCGACGGACTGGCCGGCATGGCCGCCTGGCGCCCGGCGCCTTGGGGCCGGCTGCTGCGGCCGCTGCTCGGCCTGCCGAAGGCCCGGCTGGTGGCCACCTGCGCCGCCTTCGGCGTGGTCCCGGCCGATGATCCCTCCAACCGGCGCACCCGCTACGCCCGGGCCCGGCTGCGCGCCGCCCGCGAGGTGCTGGCGGCGGAAGGGCTGACCGAGGACCGCCTGCTCGTCCTGGCCCGCCGGGCCGGCCAGGCCCGCGCCGCGCTGGAGCGGATCACCGCGGAGCTGGGCGGCCGTGCCGTGCGGCTCGACCCCGCCGGCTACGCCGCGATCGAGCTGCCGGCCCTGCGGCAGGCGGATCCGGAGATCGCCCGGCGCCTCCTGGCCTCTGTCGTCGCCTGCATCGGCGGCGGGGCCGAGGCGCGGTTTGACGCCCTGGAGCGGCTGGGAGAGGCGCTGCGCGCCGGTGCGCTGCTGGGTCGCACCCCCGCATGGACCCTGGGGCGGTGCCGCCTGCGCGCGGCCGGCGACCGGCTGCTGGTGTTCCGCGAGCGCCGCCACCTGCCGGAAATCCCCGGCCCGCCCCCCGGAAGATCCTTGCTCTGGGACGGTCGCTTCCGCATCGAAACGCCCGCCGATGCCGCTCCGGACGACCGGATCGCAGCCTGGGGCGACGCGGCGGTGGGGCAGGAGAGGCCGGCCGATCTCCCCTTCGATGCCGCGGCGGTTCTGCCGGCGCTGTGGCGGAATGGCAACGTGCGCCGCCGCCCGAGCCTGGCCGATACGACCGGAAACGGCCTGTTCCTGCGGTTCGAGCCGCTCAGGCCCCTCCTGCCGAATGGATTCCCGGTTGTTTAGACGCGGCGCTATATTATCTACTAGCGAGCCTCCGGAGGCATTCCGGGGACCCACGACGCCGTGGCGCCGCGCAAGCGGTATGCGCGGGACATGAGGCGACCGTCCGTGAATAATTTCGGCAAGAACTTCGCGCTCTGGATCATCATCGGCCTGCTCCTCCTGGCGCTGTTCAACCTGTTTCAGACCTCCGGCGGGCGCAGCTCGCAGGGTGAGCTGGCCTATAGCGCGCTGGTGAAGGCGGTCGAGGACAAGCAGATCGCCGATGCCCGGATCCAGGGGCAGACCATCTCCGGCCACTACACCAACGGCCAGTCCTTCCAGACCTACGCGCCGGATGGCACCGACATCGTCAACCGGATGACCCAGAACGGCGTCCTGGTGCAGGCCGCGCCGATCGACGGCCCCAGCCCGTTGCTGAACATCCTGGTGTCCTGGCTGCCGATGCTGCTGCTGATCGGCGTCTGGATCTTCTTCATGCGCCAGATGCAGTCCGGCGGCGGCAAGGCCATGGGCTTCGGCAAGAGCCGCGCCCGGCTGCTGACCGAGCGTACCGGCCGCATCACCTTCGACGACGTCGCCGGCATCGACGAGGCCAAGCAGGAGCTCGAGGAGATCGTCGAGTTCCTGAAGGACCCGCAGAAGTTCCAGCGCCTGGGCGGCAAGATTCCGAAGGGCGTGTTGCTGGTCGGCCCTCCCGGCACCGGCAAGACCCTGACCGCCCGCGCGGTGGCGGGCGAGGCCAACGTGCCGTTCTTCACCATCTCGGGCTCCGACTTCGTCGAGATGTTCGTCGGCGTCGGCGCCTCCCGCGTCCGCGACATGTTCGAGCAGGGCAAGAAGAACGCCCCCTGCATCATCTTCATCGACGAGATCGACGCGGTCGGCCGCCATCGCGGCGCCGGCCTGGGCGGCGGCAACGACGAGCGCGAGCAGACGCTGAACCAGCTGCTGGTCGAGATGGACGGCTTCGAGGCGAATGAGGGCGTGATCCTGATCGCCGCCACCAACCGCCCGGACGTGCTGGACCCGGCGCTGCTGCGCCCCGGCCGCTTCGACCGCCAGGTGGTGGTGCCGAACCCGGACATCATGGGCCGCGAGAAGATCCTCAAGGTCCATATGCGCAAGGTGCCGCTGGCGCCGGATGTCGACCCCCGCACCATCGCCCGCGGCACGCCGGGCTTCTCGGGCGCCGACCTCGCCAACCTCGTCAACGAGGCGGCGCTGCTGGCCGCCCGGCGCGGCAAGCGCGTGGTCTCCCATGCCGAGTTCGAGGAGGCCAAGGACAAGGTCATGATGGGCGCCGAGCGCCGCTCGATGGTCATGACCGACGAGGAGAAGAAGACCACCGCCTATCACGAGGCCGGCCACGCCATCGTCGGCCTGTACGTGCCGGAGCATGATCCGATCCACAAGGCGACGATCATCCCGCGCGGCCGGGCCCTGGGCATGGTCATCAGCCTGCCGGAGAACGACCGCATCAGCTGGGCCAAGATCCAGATGGAATCGCGGCTGGCCATGACCTTCGGCGGTCGCCTGGCGGAAGAGCTGATCTTCGGGCCGGAGCGGGTGACCAGCGGTGCCTCGAGCGACATCCAGGCGGCGACCAACCTGGCCCGCGCCATGGTCACCGAATGGGGCATGTCGCCGAAGCTGGGCCGGCTGCGCTACAGCTCGAACGGCCAGGAGGTGTTCCTCGGCCATTCGGTGACGCAGACGCAGAACGTCTCGGAGGAGACCGCCAAGATCATCGACGAGGAGATGCGTCGCCTGATCGAGGAAGCCGAGAGCAAGGCCCGCAACATCCTCACCGAGCACATCGACCAGCTGCACCTGTTGGCCAATGCGCTGCTCGAGTTCGAGACGCTGACCGGCGACGAGGTGCGGGGCCTGATCCTGCGCGGCGAGCCGATCGTGCGGCCGGAGCCGAATGACGAGCCGCCGCCGCCGAAGCGCCCGACCAGCGGCAAGCGCACCTCGGTGCCCTCGGGCGGCGCCAAGGGCATTGATCCGGAGCCGCAGCCGGGTACGTGATCGGGCGGGCACCTGACCGGATGGCGACTGACAAGACCCACGGGCCGCGTTTCGACGCGGCCCGTGCCGTTTCCCTCTCCGACGATTTTGCGCCCTGGGCCGTCCAGCCCGGGGTGCGGCCGTATCTGCGGCCGCTCGGCTTGGCGGACGGCGCGCCCGGGGCGCTGCCCTTGGCCGGAGGCCCGCTGTCCTTCGACCGGGTCGAGCTGATCCTGCGGCGGGAGTCCCCCTCACCCTCCCGTTCGCCAACGCGAACGGGCCCCTCCCTCTCCCCAGGGAGAGGGGAACCATTACCTCTCCCCTGGGGAGAGGTCGGAACCGCGGCAGCGGTTCCGGGTGAGGGGGCGGCACCGGCCCATCCGTCGTCTGAAAACCTCCGAGCCGTCGCCGATCTCGCAACCTTGCGCCGCTGGGCCGAACGGCACGGCCTCGGCGATGCGATCGAGGACCGGCTCGACCGGCTCAGCCGGCCGCGGCCCGCCTTCGCCGGGCTCGATCTCGGCCGGCCCCGGCTGATGGGCATCGTCAACGTCACCCCGGACAGCTTCTCCGACGGCGGCGACTTCGCCGACTCCAGCCGCGCCATCGCCCATGGCCTGGCGATGGCCGAGGCGGGGGCGGAGATCCTCGACATCGGCGGCGAATCGACCCGGCCGGGCTCCGCCCCGGTATCGGCTGGGGAAGAGATCGCCCGGATCGAGCCGGTGATCCGCGATCTCGCCAACCGGGGCCTGGCCGTGTCGATCGACACCCGTCACGCCGTGGTGATGCAGGCGGCGCTGGCCGCCGGCGCCCGCATCGTCAACGACGTCACCGGCCTGACCGGCGACCCCGCCAGCCTCGGTGTCGTCGCCCGCGCCGGCTGCCCGGTGGTGCTGATGCACATCCAGGGCGAGCCGCGGACGATGCAGCAGAATCCGGTCTATGACGACGTCCTGCTCGACGTGTTCGACTGGCTGGAGGAGCGGGTGGCGGCCTGCGCCGCTGCCGGGATCCCGGCGGAGCGCATCGCGGTCGACCCCGGCATCGGCTTCGGCAAGAAGTCGCTGGACCACAATCTGCCCCTGCTGCGCGGACTGTCGCTGCTGCACGGGCTCGACTGCGCCGTGCTGCTCGGCGTGTCGCGCAAGCGCTTCATCGGCACCCTGTCCGGCGCCGCCGACCCGAAGGCGCGGGGGCCGGGGTCGGTCGCGGCGGGGCTGTACGGCGTGGCCCAGGGGGTGCAAATCTTACGGGTGCATGACGTCGCGGAGACGCGGCAGGCGCTGGCCGTGTGGTCGGCGCTGCAGGTGGGGATCGAGGCGGAGGCAGGGGACTAGATGACGCGCAAGCTGTTCGGGACCGATGGCATCCGCGGTCGTGCGAATGTCGAACCGATGACGGCTGAGACGGCGCTGAAGGTGGCGACGGCCGCGGCGGCGCAGTTCCGCCGGGGCGACCATCGCCACCTGGTGGTGATCGGCAAGGACACGCGCCTGTCCGGCTATCTGCTGGAGCCGGCGCTGACCGCGGGCTTCATCGGCGCCGGCATGGATGTCACCCTGGTCGGGCCGATCCCGACCCCGGCCATCGCCATGCTGACCCGGTCGCTGCGCGCCGATCTCGGCGTGATGATCTCGGCCTCGCACAACCCGTATGAGGACAACGGCATCAAGCTGTTCGGGCCGGACGGCTACAAGCTGTCGGACGAGGTCGAGCGCGAGATCGAGGACCGCATCGCCCAGCCGGCCGAGGACCAGCTGGCCCCGGCGGCCCGGCTCGGCCGCGCCCGGCGGCTGGACGACGCCTCCGGCCGCTACATCGAATACGCCAAGAACACCTTCCCCAAGGGCCTGCGGCTCGACGGGCTCAAGGTGGTGGTCGACTGCGCCAACGGCGCCGCCTACAAGGTCGCCCCCGCGGTGCTGTGGGAGCTGGGGGCCGAGGTCGTCACCATCGGCGTGTCGCCGGACGGGCTGAACATCAACAAGGGCTGCGGCGCCACCGCGACCGATGTGATGCAGCAGGCGGTGGTGGCCCATGGCGCCCATCTCGGCCTGTCGCTGGACGGCGACGCCGACCGGCTGATCATGGCCGACGAGACCGGCCGCCAGATCGACGGCGATCAGCTGATGGCGATGATCGCGCGCGACTGGGCCGCCGGCGACCGGCTGGCCCAGCCGGCCGTGGCCGCGACGGTGATGTCGAATCTCGGCATGGAGCGGTTCCTGGGCGGTCTCGGCATCAACCTGATCCGCACCGCCGTGGGTGACCGCTATGTGGTCGAGACGATGCGCGAGCGCGGCCTCAACCTCGGCGGCGAGCAGTCAGGCCATATCGTCATGAGCGACTACGCCACCACCGGCGACGGGCTGATCGCGGCGCTGCAGGTGCTGGCGGTGATCCAGCAGGCCGGCCGCCCGTCCAGCGAGGTGTTCCGGGTGTTCGAGCCGATGCCGCAGCGGCTGCGCAGCGTCCGGTTCACCCCGGTGCCGGGCGCGCCGTCGCCGCTGGAGCAGGCCCTGGTGAAGGATGCGATCGCCGCGGCCGAGGCGAAGCTGGGCAAGGACGGCCGCCTGCTGATCCGCAAATCCGGCACCGAGCCGCTGATCCGGGTGATGGCCGAGGGTGAGGACGCGGCGCTGATCGAAAGCCTGGTCGGCGAGATCTGCGCCACCATCGAGACCGCGGCGTAGTCACCAAACTCCACATCGTCATGGCGAGCCCCGAAGGGGCGTGGCCATCCAGGGGCCGATGCGGGCGGCCCTGGATGGCCACGGCGCTCCGCGCCTCGCCATGACGGGATAGGAAAGGGCGGCTCAGTCCGAACATCCTGCCTTGCGCAAAATTGCGCGACCAGATCTGCGCCGGACGCTTCGCAGATAGCGATTGACGCGGCGCCGTCGATCCATATGCTCGGCGGCGGGCCACGTCCCCCCACCGGGACGCTGCTATCTGGAAGGATAGACATGACTGCGAGTGCGCTCGCCCCCACGCCCGGACTCCGTCCGCGCAACCCCAATTTCTCCTCCGGTCCCTGTGCCAAGCGTCCCGGCTGGTCGCTCGAGGCGCTGCAGAATGCCGCCCTCGGCCGGTCGCATCGCGCCGGCATCGGCAAGGCCAAGCTCGCCGACGTGATCGAGCGGTCGAAGCGCGTGCTGCGCATGCCCGCCGGCTGGCGCCTGGCCATCGTGCCGGGGTCGGACACCGGCGCCGTCGAGATGGCGCTGTGGACCCTGCTCGGCGCCCGCGGCGTCGACCTCCTGGCCTGGGAAAGCTTCGGCGAGGGCTGGGTCACCGACGTCGTCAAGCAGCTGAAGCTGCCGGATGTCCGCACCTTCACGGCGCCGTATGGCGCGCTGCCGGACCTCGGCCAGGTCGATTTCGACCGCGACGTGGTGCTGACCTGGAACGGCACCACCTCCGGCGTCCGCCTGGCCAATGGCGATGCCATCCCGGCAAACCGCCAGGGCCTGGTGATCTGCGACGCGACCTCGGCCGCCTTCGCCATGGACCTGGCCTGGGACAAGCTCGACGTCGTCACCTGGTCCTGGCAGAAGGTGCTGGGCGGGGAGGGCGCGCACGGCATGCTGGCCCTGTCGCCCCGCGCGGTGGAGCGGCTGGAGAGCTATACCCCGGCCTGGCCGCTGCCGAAGGTGTTCCGCCTGACCTCCAAGGGCAAGCTGGCCGAGGGCCCGTTCAAGGGCGAGACCATCAACACCCCGTCGATGCTGTGCGTCGAGGACGCGATCGACGGCCTGGCCTGGGCCGAGGAGATCGGCGGCCTGCCGGCACTGATCGAGCGGTCGGAGAACAATCTCGCCGCCGTCGCCGCCTGGGTCGCGCGCACCCCCTGGGTCGACTTCCTGGCGGCGGATCCGGCGATCCGGTCCTGCACCTCGATCTGCCTGAAGATCGTCGACCCGGCGGTCACGGCGCTGGACGAGGAGGCGCAGGCCGCGGTGCCGAAGAAGATCGCCTCGCTCCTGGAGAAGGAAGGCGTCGCCTTCGACATCAACGGCTATCGCGACGCGCCCCCGGGCCTGCGCATCTGGGGCGGCGCCACGATCGACACCGCCGATCTCGAGGCGCTGCTGCCCTGGCTCGACTGGGCGTTCGACCGCGCCCGGGCCGAGCTGAAGCTGGCCGCCTAGCCTTTCCCATCCTTCCTCGTCATTGCGAGCGTAGCGAAGCAATCCATAAGGCAGCCCGGACCGGCATCATGGATTGCTTCGTCGGCTTCGCCTCCTCGCAATGACGAACGCTCTTACGGAGCCACGTCCATGCCCAAGGTTCTCATTTCCGACAGCCTGTCCCCGGCCGCCGTCGCCATCTTCCGTGACCGCGGCGTCGAGGTCGACGTCAAGACCGACCTGAAGCCCGAGGAGCTGAAGGCGATCATCGGCCAGTATGACGGCCTCGCCATCCGCTCGGCCACCAAGGTGACCAAGGAGGTGCTGGCCGCGGCGACCAACCTCAAGGTCGTCGGCCGCGCCGGCATCGGCGTCGACAATGTCGACGTCCCGGCCGCCACCCAGCGCGGCGTGGTGGTGATGAACACGCCCTTCGGCAACTCGATCACCACCGCCGAGCACGCCATCGCCATGATGTTCGCGCTGGCCCGGCAGCTGCCGGACGCCAACGCCTCGACCCATGCCGGCAAGTGGGAGAAGTCCCGCTTCATGGGCGTCGAGCTGTTCGGCAAGACGCTGGGTCTGATCGGCTGCGGCAATATCGGCTCGATCGTCGCCGACCGCGCCATCGGCCTGAAGATGAAGGTCATCGCCTACGACCCGTTCCTGTCGCCGGAGCGGGCGCTGGACCTGGGCGTGGAGAAGGTCGAGCTGGACGGGCTGTTCGCCCGCGCCGATTTCCTGACCCTGCACACGCCGCTGACCGACCAGACCCGCAACATCATCGACGCGGCGGCGATCGCGAAGATGAAGCCGGGCGTGCGCATCATCAACTGCGCCCGCGGCGGGCTGATCGTCGAGGACGACCTGCTGGCGGCGCTGAAATCCGGCCATGTCGCCGGCGCGGCGCTGGACGTCTTCGCGGTCGAGCCGGCGAAGGAAAGCGCCTTCTTCGGCCTGCCCAACGTGGTCTGCACCCCGCATCTCGGCGCCGCCACCAGCGAGGCGCAGGAGAACGTCGCGCTGCAGGTGGCCGAGCAGATCTCGGACTTCCTCCTGTCCGGCGCCGTGACCAACGCGCTGAACATGCCGTCGGTGACGGCGGAGGAGGCGCCGAAGCTGAAGCCGTATCTCGCTCTGGTCGAGCAGCTCGGCGGCTTCGCCGGCCAGATCACCGAGACCCGGCTGAAGGCGGTCAACATCACCTATGAGGGCGATGTCGCCCAGCTGAACACCCGGCCGATCACCAGCGTCATCCTCGCCGGGCTGCTGCGGCCGCTGCTCGACAGCGTCAACATGGTGTCGGCGCCGGTGGTGGCGCGCGAATACGACATCGATGTCAGCGAGACCAAGCGCGAGACCTGCGAGGACTACCACACGCTGGTGCGGCTGACGGTGACGACCGAGCGCCAGACCCGCAGCATCGCCGGCTCGCTCTTCGCCGGCACCAAGCCGCGGATCGTCGAGCTCGAGGGCATCTCGCTGGAGGCCGAGGTGGCGCGCAACATGCTGTTCGTGCGCAACGAGGACAAACCCGGCTTCATCGGCCGCCTCGGCACAGTGCTGGGCGATGCCGGCATCAACATCGCCAACTTCAACCTCGGCCGGCGGCCGGAGGGCGGCAGCGCCCTGGCGCTGGTGTCGGTCGACAGCCCGGTGGCGGAGGAGATCGTCAAGACCGTGCAGGGCCTGCCCAGCGTCGTGCAGGCCAAGGCGCTGAACTTCTGATCCGACGTCACTGACCCAATGGAAAACCCCGGCCTGAGGCCGGGGTTTTTCTTTTCTTCGTCATTGCGAGGAGGCGAAGCCGACGAAGCAATCCAGGGGCCACGCCAAACGGCCCTGGATTGCTTCGCTGCGCTCGCAATGACGCGGGGAGTGGCCCGGCCTCAGAACGGCGAATCCGGATAGTAGAACTCCTTGGCGTTGTCCTTGGTCACCAGCGTGGCGTCGAGGATGTAGCGGCCGCGGACCGGCAAATGGTCGTAGAGATTGGCGGCGGTCAGGTCCATCGCCACCGCGACCATGGCCGGCGGGTACAGCACGTCGACCGGGATCATCTTGTCGCCGTCCATCACCTTCTTGACCATGTCCTTCATGCCGGCGCCGCCGACGACGAACTTGATGTCGCTGCGGTTGGCCTGCTGGATCGCCTCCAGCACGCCCACGGCCATGTCGTCGTCCTGGCACCACACCGCGTCGATCTTCGGGTACTTGGCCAGGTAGTCCTGCATCACCTTGAAGGCGTCGTCGCGGCTCCAATTGCCGAACTGCTTGTCCAGCACCTTGATGCCGCTGCCGGCGATCGCCTCGTCGAAGCCCTTGATCCGCTCCTCGTCGATCACGATCGGCAGGCCGCGGATGACGACGACGTCGCCGGTGCCCAGCGTGTCCTTGATGTACTTGCCGGCGACGCGGCCCAGCTCCGGGTTGTTGCCGGCGACGTAGAGGTCCTGGATCGACTGGTCGCTCAGCGCCCGGTCGACCACGGTGATGAAGACGCCCTTCGACTTCACCTGGCGGATCGGGTCGGTCAGCTCGTCGGAGTTGTGCGGCAGGGCCACCAGCGCGTCGATGCCCTGGGTGGTCAGGTCCTCCAGCGCATTGGCCTGGGAGGCGCCGTCCGGCGAGGTCTTGACGATCACCTTCAGCCCCGGATAGCGGGCCTCCAGCGCCTTCGCCTGCTCCTGCGCGTGGTAGACCACGCCGCCGGTCCAGCCATGGTCGGCGGCCGGGATCGACACGGCCATGGTCTTGGTCTGCTGCGCCTGGGCGGCGCCGAAGGCCGCCATCAGGGCCACCGCGGCCAGGCCGATCATCTTGAAACGCATTTGATTCCTCCCCAGGAAATCGAGCCTGTTGTGGACGGGTGGCTCTTCCCCGCTCAGGTTCCAGGCCGGCGCAGCAGCGAGCGCTGCACCAGCATGGCGATGATGATGATGGCGCCCTGCACCGCGCCGATCAGGTACTCGCTGACCAGGTTGGACAGGGTCATGATGTTGCCCACGACCTCCAGGATCAGGGCGCCGCAGATCGTGCCCCAGATCCGGCCGACGCCGCCGCGCAGCGCCGTGCCGCCGACCACCACGGCGGTGATCGCCTGCAGCTCCCACAACAGGCCGGTGGTCGAGGTGGCGGAGCCGAGGCGCGGCACATAGACCAGCACGGCCACGGCGACGCAGACGCCCTGGATGACATAGGTCAGGGTGCGCACCCGGTCGACGGCGATGCCGGAGTAGCGGGCGACGTCCTCGTTCGACCCGACGGCGCGGACGTGGCGGCCGAAGGCGGTGCGGTACAGCACGAAGGCGCCGAGCGCGCCGACCGCCAGGATCACCAGGATCGGCACCGGCACGCCGAACACGGTGCCGAAATAGACCGGGCGGTACAGCGCCCGCAGGTCCGGCGCCTTCATCGCG
The DNA here is from genome assembly GCF_002195995.1 of Inquilinus limosus. GTDB lineage: Bacteria > Pseudomonadota > Alphaproteobacteria > DSM-16000 > Inquilinaceae > Inquilinus > Inquilinus limosus_C. Next base: position 60,305 of record NZ_NHON01000027.1, on the reverse strand, counting down.
ATCGATCCGCCCTCGGCCAGCCAGATCAGGAGGCCGCGGAAGATGCCCATGGTGCCGAGGGTGACGATGAAGGGCTCGATCCGCCCGACCGTGGTGATCAGCCCGTTGCCCAGACCGCACAGCGCGCCCAGCACGATGGCGACGGCCATGGCCAGCGCGATCAGGGTGGCGCCGTCGCCCAGCGGCGCGGCGTTCATCAAAAGGATCATGCAGCCGGCGACGAAGCCGGACATCGACCCGACCGAGAGATCGAGCCCGCCCGCGGTGATCACGAAGGTGGCGCCGACCGCGATGATGGCGATGAAGGCGCTGCGCGTCGCCACGTTCAGCAGGTTGTCGGCGCTGAGGAAGTTCGGGTTCAGCAGGGCGCCGACGACGATCAGCACGGCCAGCGCCGCGAAGGGCGCCGCGGCGCGGATGTCGAATTTGAGGCCACGCCCGGCGGGCGTCGTGGAGGTGGTGGTGCTCATGCCTGTCCCACCGACGCTTCCGCCGGTGCCATGGTTTTCACGCCGGTGGCGTAGGTCACGATCTCGTCCTCGGTCATCGCATCGCCGGTGACCTCGCCGACGATGCGGCCGGACCGCATCACCAGGATGCGGTGGCACAGGCCGATCAGTTCCTGCATCTCCGAGGAGATGACGATCACCGACTTGCCCTGCGCCGCCAGCTCGGCGACGAAGCGGTAGATCTGCTGCTTGGTGCCGATGTCGATGCCGCGCGTGGGCTCGTCGATCACCACGATCTCCGGCTCCAGCAGCATCATCTTGCCCAAGAGCAGCTTCTGCTGGTTGCCGCCGGACAGCTGCCCGGCCAGCAGGTCCTTGCGGCGGGTGCGGACATCGAAGGCGGCGATGGCGCGGTCCAGCTCGGCCCATTCCTTCGCCGTGTCGATCACCGGCCCGCGGGTGAAGCGCTTCAGCGCCGCCAGGGTCAGGTTGATGCGCAGGTCCTGGGCCAGCAGCAGGCCTTTGCCCTTGCGGTCCTCGCTGAGATAGACGATGCCGGCCGCCATGCTGTCGCGCACCGTGGCGAAGCGCACCGGCCTGCCGTCGCGGCGGATCTCGCCCTGGCCGCTGCGCAGCCCCAGCACGCCCTCCAGCAGCTCGGTGCGGCCGGCGCCGACCAGACCGGCGAAGCCCAGGATCTCGCCGCGCCTGAGCGTGAAGGACGCATCCTGGGCGTAGCGCGGCACGGTCATGCCGCGGACCTCCAGCACCGGGTCGCCGGCCGGGGCGTCGGTGCGCGGCGGGTACAGGTTGGCCATGTCGCGGCCGACCATCATCCGGGCCATGTCCAGCGGCTCGAGCACCGCCGCGTCATGGGTGCCGACCAGCCTTCCGTCGCGCAGCACGGTCACCCGGTCGGCGATCGCCTTCACCTCCGGCAGCCGGTGCGAGACGTAGAGCACGGCCACGCCCTTGGCCCGGATGTCGTGGATGACCTTGAGCAGCGCATCGGTCTCGTGCGTGGTCAGCGACGCCGTCGGTTCGTCGAAGATCACCACGCTGTGCGGTACCAGCAGCGCCCGGGCGATCTGCACCAGCTGGCGCTGGGCGATCGACAGCTGGGCCACGACGACGGTCGGGTCGATCTCCGCCCCCAGCGACCGCACCGCCTCGGCCGCGCGGGCGTTCATGGCCCGGTCATCCACTGCAAGGCCACGCCGCTTCTCGCGGCCCAGGAACAGGTTCTCGGCGACCGTCAGATGCGGCGCCAGCAGGATCTCCTGATGCACCAGCACGATGCCGTGCCGCTCGGCGTCCACCGGGCCGGCGAAGCGGATCGGGGCGCCGTTCATGCTGATGGTGCCGGCAGTCGGCGCCAGATGGCCGGCCAGGATCTTCATCAGCGTCGACTTGCCGGCGCCGTTCTCGCCGATCACGGCGTGCACCTCGCCGGGCCGGATCTCGAAGCCGATCTCCTGCAGCACGGCCACCGCGCCGAAGGTCTTGCCGAGGCCCTCGACGGCCAGCACCGGGCCGTCCGCAGGGCGAGGGGCGGGGGAGGGGGCGCTCATGGCATGTTGTCCCGGATGAAGATGTCGATCCGGATCCGCTCCTGGTCCGGCACGATCGGCACGCCCTCGCGCAGCGCCAGCAGCACCCTGACGGTGCTGCGCGCCATATGGCCCGCATCCTGGTTGATGACGGCATCGATGGTACCGCGGACCAGGTGGCGGCGGGTGAACTCGGTCAGCTCATGGCCGATGAAGACCACGTCGCGGGCGCGGCCGGTCGCCTCCAGCGCCGCGACCACGCCCTGCTGGCCGCCGCCGACATTGTACAGGCCGACCAGGTCCGGGTTCTCGTCCAAGAGGGTGCGGGCGGCAGCCTCGACCCGGGCGGCGTCGTCGCGCGCCTCGCGCAGCGGCAGCACCTCCAACTGCGGATATTCGCGGGCGATCACCTGCTCGAAGCCGAATTGCCGCTCGATATGGTCGCGCAGCTGCAGCGAGCCGGCGATCAGCCCGACCTTGCCGCGGCGTTGGCCGAGGAAGCGGCCCATCAGGCTGGCGGCAGTGCGGCCGGCGGCATGGTTGTCGAGGCCGACATAGTGACGCCACTTCGCGCTCGGCAGGTCGGAGACCAGCGTCACCACCTGGGTACCGCGGGCAGCCAGGGCGTTCAGCGCCTCCACCACCGCCGGATGGTCCAGCGCCACCACGGCGATGCCGTCGATCTCGGCCGGCAGCGCCTCCAGCGCCTCGGCCAGGGCCTCGCCGTCGAACACGTCGACCAGCAGCACGCCGATCGCCACCCGCTCGGCCTCATAGCGGCGGGCGAGGGCGCGGAACTCCCGCTCCAGATTGTGCATGAAGTCGTTGCTGCCGACCGGCAGGATCGCGGTGAAACGGAAATCGCGCGACCGCGACAGGCGCGAGGCCAGCCGGTCCGGCTCGTAATGCAGCTTTTCGACCGCCGCCTTCACGCGATCGACCATGCGCGCATGGGTGCCGGCACGTCCGTTCAGCACGCGATCGACGGTCGCGACGCTGACGCCGGCTTCCCGCGCGACGTCTTGCAGCGTCGTCCTGGCCACGGAAGCCCCTCCCTGGATTGAAGGGATATCATCAAAATTTGATGAAGGGAAATCAAACCAAGCGAAGAGCCCTGCCGCCGCATCCGTGATGAATCGAACCTGGTCCGAGCAATTTTCCGCTGGATTCCGTCGCCAAGGTCGCGTTCTCCTTCCGCGACTTCATGCCGGCCCGTGACGGCGTCACGGGTCACGATTTTTATGGAGATCATTGGAATGGCGGATTTCACGGGGACCGCGGGCGCCGATTTCTTTCCCGGTACGGCCGATGCCGACACGGTCAGCGGCCTGGGCGGCAACGATACGCTCAGCGGCGCCGGCGGCAATGACACGGTCAGCGGAGACGACGGGGACGACCAGCTGAGCGGAGACGCCGGGGACGATATCCTCAATGGCGGGGCGGACCAGGACACGCTTATCGGTGGGGACGGCAACGACACCCTCAACGGCGATGGCGGCGACGATATCCTCGCCGGCGGCACCGGGGCCGACGCGTTCAACGGCGATGCGGGCAGCGATTTCGTCGACTATTTCAGCTCGCCAGCTGCCGTGACCATTGATCTCGGATCGGGCGGTGCCGGGGTCGGCGGCGATGCCGAGGGCGACACCTATTCGGGTATCGAGAAGCTGAACGGCAGCAATTTCGGCGACCACCTCACGGGCGATGCCGGCAACAACCAGCTCTGGGGCTGGGACGGCGATGACGTCCTGTCGGCCGCCGGGGGCGACGACCTCGTCAATGCCGGCTCGGGCGCGGATCGGCTCGCGGGTGATGACGGCAACGACCAGCTGAACGGGGGGCTCGGCGATGACCGGCTCGACGGCGGCGCCGGGGCCGACCAGCTGGGCGGGCAGGATGGCATCGATACGGTCGACTACACGGCCTCGTCTGCGGGGGTCGCCCTCGACCTTGCTGCCGGCACCGGCAGCGGCGGCGACGCCCAGGGCGACACGCTGGCCGCCATCGAGAACGTGACCGGCTCCGCCCTCGCCGACCGCCTTTCGGGCGACGCCGGCACCAATGTGCTGGATGGCGGCGCAGGCGACGACACGCTTCACGGCGGCGCGGGCGGGGACCAGCTGACCGGCGGCGACGGCTCGGATTTCGCCAATTACCAGGGCTCGGTGACCGGGGTGAACATCAACCTGCTGCTGGGCACGGCCTCGGGTGGCGACGCGACCGGCGACGTGCTGACCAGCATCGAGAACCTGTACGGCTCCAGCTTCGACGACCAGCTGAGCGGCGACAACAGCCGCAACATCTTCGGCGGCGAGCTTGGCAACGACACGCTCCTGGGCTTTGGCGGAGATGACAGCCTCTCCGGCGAGGCAGGGGACGACACCCTCAATGGCGGCGACGGCAACGACCGGCTTGTCGGCGACGACGGCACCGACGTCATCCATGGCAACGCTGACAGCGACTCGATCGATGCCGGCACCGGGAACGACTTCGTCTTCGGCGATGACGGCAACGACACGATCGTCGGCGGCGCCGGCGACGACCAACTCGATGGCGGCGCGGGCAACGACCTGATCGAAGGCGGCGCGGGAGCCGACGCGATCACCGGCGGCGACGGCATCGACACCGCTTCCTACGCCGGTTCCTCCCAGGGCGTGACCATCAACCTGCAGGCCGGCACCGCCTTCGGCGGCGACGCCGAGGGCGACATCCTGGCCGGGGTGGAGCAGGTCTACGGATCGGCCTTCGCCGACAGCCTGACCGGCGATGCCGGCGCCAACACCCTCTGGGGCGGCGCCGGCAACGACACGCTCCAGGGCGGCAACGGCGCCGATGTGCTCAAGGGCGGGGCAGGCGACGACCGGTTCGTCTACACCAGCGTCGGCGAGAGCACCGTGGCCCCGTCCGGCAAGGACGTGATTGCGGATTTCGCGGCCGGCGATCACATCGACCTGTCGGCGATCGACGCGGACGGCAATGCCGAGAACGGCGACACCGCCTTCACCTTCGGCACCGGCGGTTTCACCGGGGCCGGGGCGGAGATCCGGGTGGTGGACTTCGGCGACGGCCGCCAGGGCGTCTATCTCGACGTCAATGGCGACAGGCAGCCGGACTCGATCATCACCGTCTACTCCGACCACGCCCTGACGGCGGCGGATTTCATGCTCTGAGGCCGTGGCCCGCGGCGGTCCCGCCGCCGCGGGCGCCTAGTGCGGCACCTGGCAGCCGTGCAGGAAGATCTCCACCACCTCGGCGATGCGGTGGTCGTTCTCCGCCGCCGTCGGCAGCGGGGCGACGCCGAGCGTGGCGGCACGCAGCGGCTCGGCGATCGCCATCGACACCAGCATCTGGGCCGTGGCCAGGTTGTCCTCGAAGCGCAGCACGCCGTGCCGGCGCTGCGTCTCCAGCCAGGCGGCCAGCGCCTGGGCGTTGCGCACCGGGCCGGCCTGGTAGAAGGCGTGCGCCATCCCCGGGAAGCGCAGTGACTCGGCATAGATCAGCCGGTTCAGCGCCACCGTCTCCTCCGACAGCACCAGCCGCGTCAGCTCCTGCAGGAACTGGCGCAGCGCCTGCTTCGCCGCCGCCGGGTCCGGGCCGGCATCACGGCCGATCGGTGAGCGCAACGCCTCCGACCGCGCGTCGATCACCGCCTCCAGCAGATGCTCCTTGGTGTCGACGAAGCGGTAGATCGTCTTCTTCGACACGCCGGCCGCCTGGGCCACCGCCTCCATGCTGGTGGCGCCGAAGCCCTGCGCCAGGAAGCTGCGGGTCGCCGCCTCCAGGATCAGCCGCCTGGTCTCATCGTCGCTGCGCAGCGGCGGCCGCCCCCGCGGCCGTTTCGGCGTTTCCTGCATGTCTGGCCCCTCGGTCGCGCAGTTGCGCATTTCCCCTCCATCTCCCATCTTTGGGTGGAAACCGTCAAGTTTCCTAAATCGCCACGACGATCCTGCCGCTCCTGGAGACGGCCGGTGCCCCGGGCGGTTTCGGCTTTGGAGGGCAATTGTCATGACCCATCAGGTTCAGCCGGCCCAGCTCCGCACGGCTCCGGCGCCGGAGGCCAGCGAGGCCCCGGCCGCGCCGGCACCGGCGCCGCGCCGCCGCCTCGGCAAGAAGCTTCTGCTGCTGCCGCTGGGCGCCGTCGTCCTGGCCGGCGCCGTGTGGTTCGGCTGGAACTGGTGGACCGTGGGCCGGTTCCAGGAATCGACCGACGACGCCTATGTGAAGGCCGATTCGACCACCATCGCACCGAAGGTCTCGGGCTATATCGGCGAGGTGCTGGTGCAGGACAACCAGGCGGTGACGGCCGGCCAGCCGCTGGCCCGGATCGACGACCGCGACTACGCCGTGGCACTGGACCAGGCCAAGGCCAATGTCCTGTCCGCCCAGGCCGACATCGCCGACGCCGATGCTGCGATCCAGCAGCAGGCCGCGGCGATCGAGCAGGCGCGCGCCACCGTCGGGGTCGACCAGGCGGCGCTGACCTATGCCCAGCAGCAGTTCGACCGCTACACCGCCCTGGCGCGCACCGGCAACGGCAGCGTGCAGAACGCGCAGCAGATGACCGCCAACGTCCAGTCGGCGACGGCGACGCTGCAGCGCGACCAGGCGGCGGTGACCGCGGCCGAGAAGCAGCTCGACGTGCTGCAGGCCCAGAAGGAGAAGGCGAAGGCCGCGCTGGCGGCCGACCAGGCGGCGCAGCGCCAGGCCGAGCTCAACCTCGGCTACACCACCATCACGGCGCCGATGGCCGGCACGGTCGGCAACCGCACCCTGCGGGTGGGCCAGTATGTCCAGGCCGGCACCCAGCTGATGGCCGTGGTGCCGCTGGCCGAGACCTACATCGTCGCCAACTTCAAGGAGACGCAGCTGACCGACGTGCATCCGGGCCAGCCGGTCGACATCGCGGTCGACATGTTCCCGGACGCCGACATCCACGGCCATGTCGACAGCCTGTCGCCGGCCAGCGGCCAGGAATTCGCCCTGCTGCCGCCGGACAACGCCACCGGCAACTTCACCAAGATCGTCCAGCGCATCCCGGTGAAGATCGTGCTGCAGCGCGACGATCCGCTGGCGGGCGAGCTGCGCCCCGGCATGTCGGTGATCGCGACGATCGACACCAAGCAGGATGCCACGAAGCAGGATGCGGCCGCGCATTGAGCGCGGCGGGCCCGGAGGGCCACAGCGATGTCTTCCGCCACCACCACCGCCGGCGCCCCGCCAGCCGAGCGCGCCAGCCTGACCACCTGGATTTCGGTGTTCTCCGGCCTGCTCGGCGCCTTCATGGCGGTGCTGAACATCCAGATCACCAACGCCTCGCTGCCGCAGATCGAAGGCGGCATCGGCACCGGCGTCGACAACGGCGCCTGGATCTCGACCTCCTACCTGATCGGCGAGATCATCGTCATCCCGCTGACCGCCTATCTCAGCCAGGTCTTCTCCTTCCGCCGCTTCCTGCTGGTCAACACCACGCTGTTCCTGGTGTTCTCGGTGGCCTGCGCCTTCGCCGCCAATCTCGGCGAGATGATCCTCTTGCGCGGCATCCAGGGCTTCACCGGCGGCGTGCTGATCCCGATGGCCTTCACCCTGGTGATGACCCGGCTGCCGCTGTCGCAGCGCCCGATGGGCATGGCGCTGTTCGCCATCACCGCCACCTTCGCGCCGGCGATCGGCCCGACCATCGGCGGCTGGCTGACCGACAATTACGGCTGGGAATACATCTTCTACATCAACCTGGTGCCGGGCGCCTTCATGCTGGCTGGGCTGGCCGCGACGCTGGAGCGCGAGCCGATGAAGCTGCACCTGCTGAAGGAGGGCGACTGGTTCGGCATCGCCGCCATGGCGATCGGCCTGGCCTCGCTGCAGACGGTGCTGGAGGAGGGCAACAAGGACGACTGGTTCGGGTCGCCCTTCATCGTCCGGCTGGCTGTGATCGCCGCGGTCTTCCTGACGCTGTTCATCTGGATCGAGCTCAAGGTGGCAAAGCCGGCCGTGGACCTGCGGCTGCTGCTGCGCCGCAACTTCGGCTTCGGCACGCTGGCCAATGTCTTCCTCGGCTTCGCCCTCTATGGCAGCGCCTATCTGCTGCCGCAGTACCTGGCGCAGGTGCAGGGCTATGATTCGCAGCAGATCGGCGAGGTGATGGCCTGGACCGGCCTGCCGCAGCTGCTGATCATCCCAATGGTGCCGATGCTGATGGGGCGGATGGATGCCCGCTGGCTGGTGGCCGGCGGCCTGCTGGTCTTCGCCGCCAGCTGCTTCATGAACATCAACATGTCGCTGGTCTATGGCAGCGATCAGCTGCTGGTGCCGAACATCGTCCGGGCCATGGGGCAGGCGGTGGTGATGGCGCCGCTGTCGGCGATCGCCATGGCCGGCATCGCCCGCCACGAATCCGCCGCCGCCTCGGGCCTGTTCAACATGCTGCGAAACCTCGGCGGCGCCTTCGGCACCGCGCTGCTCGGCACCATCGTGACCAAGCGCGAGCAGTACCACTCGAACATCATCGGCCAGTCGGTCTCGATGTTCCAGGAGGCGACGCGGACCCGCATCGACCAGCTGACCCAGTATTTCCTGTCGAGTGGCGTGTCCGACCCGGCGACGGCCAAGCACCAGGCGATCATCGCCATCGGCAAGACCGTGCGGGCGCAGTCACTGGTGATGGGTTTCAGCGACACCTTCGCCGTGCTGGGCGTGATCCTGCTGGCCTCCGCCGCCTGCGTCTTCATCATGAAGAAGGGTGCCGCTGGCGGCGGGGGCGGGGCGCACTGAGATCGCTTGATAGCGCTACTGGCGTGGCCGTCTGACGGCGGTTTCTGCGCTTCCGGTGCTCACGGGCCAACGCCCGCTGCGCTCCGGTTCTCGAAACCACCGCCAGCCGACTCACGCCAGCGCACTCTCAAGCGATCTCAGATCCCGCTCTTCGGCTTGAGCGGAGATCAGTTCACCATCCTGCGGTACAGGTGCCAGGTGGCGTGGCCGAGCACGGGCATCACCACGATCAGTCCGACGAAGAGCGGGATCGAGCCCAGCACCAGCCCGGCGACGACGATCAGGCCCCAGGCCGCCATCGGCACCGGGTTGGCGGCCACGGCGCGGACCGAGGTCCAGATCGCCGTGTCGGCGCCGACGTCGCGGTCCAGCAGCAGCGGGAAGGACACCACGCCGATCGCCATCGCCGCCACGGCGAAGACCAGGCCGACGCCGCAGCCGACCACGATCAGGGTCCAGCCGGCGGCGGTGCCGAACACCTGGCTGAGGAAGCTGCCGAGCGACGCCGGCGCGTCCGGGCCGAGGGTGTTGTTGTAGATGACGTTCGCCAGGAACATCCACAGCACGAAGATCGCCGCCAGGATGGCGCCGACCGTCAGGATGACGCCGAAGCGGGGCGTGCGCAGCACGCCGAAGGCGGCGCCCCAGCTGGAGGGCTGGCCCATCTCCCGCCGCCGGCTCATCTCATAGAGGCCAATCGCGGCGAAGGGCCCGATCAGGGCGAAGCCCGAGGCCAGCGGGAACAGGAGCGGGATCATGTCCTGCCCGACCATGGCCCGCGCCAGCACCAGCCCGACCACCGGATAGATCAGGCAGAGATACAGCACGTCGGTGCGATAGTGGCCGAAATCCTCGAAGCCCTTGGCCAGGGCCTCGCGCAGGTCGTGCAGGCCGATGCGGTGCACCGCCGGCGCCAGCGTGTTCGGATTTTCCTCGGCGTGGAACACGCTCTGGCCGCCGGTGCGCAGGGCGTGGCCGCCGAATCTGAGCTGGTCCGCTCCCCATTCCAGGGGGTTTCGGATGGTCATGTCCGTTCCTCCCGAACTTCTGTTCGAGGGGGCCCGCGTCGACCGTGGCAGTGCGGCCGGAATGGCCGCCGGTCACGCCGCCGCGACCCGCCATGGACCAAAGTATAACCCGGCTGCGGCATTCCGTCCCCTGTCTTTCTTGCAACGGAAGCGGCAGCCGCAGCGCCCCGAATCGCTCGGGCCTTGAAGGGGCGGGCGGAAAGCCGGAGTATCGGCGCATCGGCAACGCCCGATACAGCCAGCATGCAGCCAGCCAGGAGGAAGCGTGATGATGCGTTCGACCCTGATCGGTACACTCGCGGTGATGGCGCTGACAACCGCGGCCCGGGCCGACGGCGACCCGGCAGCCGGGGAGAAGGTGTTCCAGGTGTGCAAGGCCTGCCATCAGATCGGCGAGACGGCCAAGAACGCCGTGGGGCCGGAGCTGAACGGCCTGTTCGGCCGCCATTCCGGCTCGGCGCCGGGCTACAACTATTCGGACGCCAACAAGAATTCGGGCATCACCTGGGACGAGACGGTGTTCCGTGAATACATCAAGGCGCCGCGGGCCAAGATCCCGGGCACGAAGATGACCTTCATCGGCCTGAAGGACGACCAGAAGATCGACGACCTGATCGCCTTCCTCAAGCAGTTCGACGCCGACGGCAAGAAGAAGTGAGGCGCCGGGCCCGGTTGACCGAGGTCGTTGACAATCGAGCGGGCTGACCCGCATCATCAATTTACAGGCCAAGGCCGGACAAGTCTGTTGCTGCACGGGTCGCCCTCGCGTCGACCATGACGCGGGGACGGCCGGGCCAGACGGAGAAGCCGGCCGGCCTCGACGAGTGCGAAGGCCGCTGTCCATGACGATGTGGCCCAATTTTGGGGGAGACTGCCGCGCCGGGCCGACGGTCCGCGGCGCAGAAGGCTCCCGCGCTGTGCCGCCACATCCGCTTCCCGGCCCCGGACGACCGCTTCCCGGCCTTCGCGTCGATGTCATCGCGCAAGACGGGGGTGACCGCAGATGAAGACCGCGCTCGTCCTGGTGCTGATCGCCGTCGGCTCGGTGGTGTTCCACCTGTTGAGCCCGTGGTGGTGGACCCCGATCGCCTCGAACTGGCACTACATCGACGGCACGATCGAGATCACCTTCTGGATCACCGGCGTGGTGTTCACGGCGATCGTGCTGTTCACCGCCTATTGCGTCTGGCGCTTCCGCCACCGCGAGGGCAACACCGCCGACTACAAGCCGGAGAACAAGCGGCTGGAGGGCTGGCTGACCATCATCACCGGGGTGGGGGTGGCGGCGATGCTGGCGCCCGGCCTGGTCGTCTGGGCCCAGTTCGTCACCGTGCCGAAGGAGGCCACCGAGGTCGAGGTGCTGGGCCAGCAATGGCAATGGGCCTACCGGCTGCCGGGCAAGGACGGCAGGCTCGGGGCCGCCTCGACCCAGGCGGTGACGGCGGACAACCCGTTCGGCATCCACGCCGACGATCCGGCCGGCCTGGACGATGTGCTGATCCAGGGCGGCGAACTGCACCTGCCGATCGACAAGCCGGTGAAGATGCTGCTGCGCTCGGTCGACGTGCTGCACGATTTCTACGTGCCGCAGTTCCGGGCGAAGATGGACATGATCCCGGGCTCGGTCACCTATTACTGGTTCACGCCGACCCGCACCGGCACCTTCGAGGTGCTGTGTGCCGAGCTGTGCGGCACCGGCCATCCCTATATGCGCGGCACCGTCGTGGTCGACGCCCAAGCCGATTACGACGCCTGGCTGCAGCAGCAATCGACCTTCGGCAAGGTCTCGGCGCTGCCGGTGCCGGCCGCGCACGAGGTGGCCGCCGCGAACTGAGTCCGGCCCCGCGAAGGGGAGGGGCCGCGAGGAGGGATATCAGCCGGCCGGGACGATCCCCGTCGATCCCGGCCGCGGAGGAAGCAGGAGGACAGGCCCATGGTCGACGTCATCCGCGAACCCCTCGACCCGGTGCCGCCGGCCGAGGTGCCCGATGTCGAGCTGTACCATCCGAAAAGCTGGCTCACGACCTGGGTGTTCTCGCAGGACGCCAAGGTCATCGCCGTGCAGTATGCCGGCACCGCGCTGGCGATCGGCTTCGTGGCGCTGGTCCTGTCCTGGATGATGCGGCTGCAACTGGCCTTCCCGGACGATTTCTCCTTCATCGACGCCAACGGCTACTACCAGTTCATCACCATGCACGGGATGATCATGGTGATCTACCTGCTGACGGCGCTGTTCCTGGGCGGCTTCGGCAACTACCTGATCCCGCTGATGCTGGGCGCGCGGGACATGGTGTTCCCCTATGTCAACATGCTCAGCTACTGGATCTACCTGCTGGCGGTGCTGGTGCTGGTGGCGGGATTCTTCGCCCCCGGCGGGCCGACGGGGGCCGGCTGGACGCTGTATCCGCCGCAGGCGATCCTGTCCGGCACGCCCGGCGGGCGCGACTGGGGCATCCTGCTGATGCTCGGCTCGCTGATCCTGTTCATCATCGGCTTCACCATGGGCGGGCTGAACTACGTCGTCACCGTGCTGCAGGCGCGGGCACGGGGGATGACGCTGATGCGGATGCCGCTGACGGTGTGGGGCATCTTCACCGCCACGGTCATGGCGCTGCTGGCCTTCCCGGCGCTGTTCGTCGCCTGCGTGATGATGCTGCTCGACCGCCTGCTGGGCACCAGCTTCTTCATGCCGGCTTTGGTCGAGATGGGCGAGCAGCTGAAATACGCCAGCGGCAGCCCGATCCTGTTCCAGCACCTGTTCTGGTTCTTCGGCCACCCGGAAGTCTACATCGTCGCCCTGCCGGCCTTCGGCATCGTCTCCGACCTGATCAGCACCCACGCCCGCAAGAACATCTTCGGCTATCGCATGATGGTGTGGGCGATCGTCGGCATCGGCGCGCTGAGCTTCATCGTCTGGGCGCACCACATGTATGTCAGCGGCATGAATCCGTATTTCGGGTTCTTCTTCGCCACCACGACGCTGATCATCGCCATCCCGACGGCGATCAAGGTCTACAACTGGGTGCTGACGCTGTGGCGCGGCGACATCCACCTGACGCCGCCGATGCTGTTCGCCATCGCCTTCATCGTCACCTTCGTCAATGGCGGGCTGACCGGGCTGTTCCTGGGCAATGTCGTGGTCGACGTGCCGCTGTCCGACACCATGTTCGTGGTCGCCCATTTCCACATGGTGATGGGGGTGGCGCCGATCTTCGTGGTGTTCGGCGCGATCTACCACTGGTACCCGAAGATCACCGGCCGGATGCTCGGCGACACGATGGGCAAGATCCATTTCTGGGTCAGCTTCGTCGGCGCCTACGCGATCTTCTTCCCGATGCATTATCTCGGGCTGATCGGCGTGCCGCGGCGCTATTTCGAGCTCGGCGAGACCGCCTTCGTGCCGCCCTCGGCCCATGACCTCAACATCTTCATCACCGCCGCGGCGCTGACCGTCGGCGCGGCCCAGCTGCTGTTCCTGTTCAACCTGATCTGGAGCCTGCGGCACGGCCGCGACGCCGGCGGCAATCCGTGGCGGGCGACGACGCTGGAATGGCAGACGCCGACCACCCCGCCGCCACACGGCAATTGGGGGCGCGAGCTGCCGGTGGTCTATCGCTGGGCCTATGACTACAACGTGCCGGGCGCGGCGCAGGATTTCCTGCCGCAGAACATGCCCGGCGCCGTGCACCACGGCTGAGGGCGCCGGCGATGGTCATCGTCACCGTCTTCATGCTGGTGCTCGGCGGGCTGGCCCTGTGGTGGCTGGCCCGGCAGGGGCTGATGGAGAAGCCGTGGCTGCAGGAGAGCACGGTCGGCAACGTGCCGCCGACCGGCGCCTCGCGGCGGCCGACCGCGATGATCGGGCTGGGCGTGTTCCTGACCGTCGCCGGCGCGCTGTTCGCCCTGCTGGTCAGCGCCTATTCGATGCGCATGGCGATGCCGGACTGGCGGGCGCTGCCGGTGCCGACGCTGCTGTGGATCAACACCGCGGCCCTGGCCGCGGCCAGCGTCGGACTGCAATGCGCCCAGGCGGCGGCGCAGCGCGGCGACCCGGCCGACACCCGCACCGGCCTGCTGGCCGGCGGCGCCGCGTCTCTGGTGTTCGTCGTCGGGCAGCTCCTGGCCTGGCAGCAGCTGCATCTCTTGGGCTATTTCCTGGCCACCAACCCGGCCAATTCCTTCTTCTACCTGGTCACCGCGGTGCATGGCGCGCATGTGCTGGGCGGCCTGGTGGCCCTGGGCCGCACCGGCGCCCGGGCCTGGCGCGGCGACCCGTCCGATGTCGAATCGGGGCGGCTGCGCCTGAGCGTCCAGCTATGCGCGCTGTACTGGCATTTCCTGCTGCTGGTCTGGCTGATCCTGCTCGCCCTGCTGACCGGCTGGGCGGACCGCTTCGCCGAGATCTGCAGCCGGATGCTGAGCTAGGGGAGGCAAGCCGATGGCCGAAACCCATATCGCCGGATCCGTCGCCCGCGCCGAGGGCTGGCGCGGCATCTCGGAAGACTGGTCGTCCGACCAGCGCGCCTTCAAGAGCGCGTCCTGGGGCAAGGCGATGATGTGGATCTTCCTGCTCAGCGACACCTTCGTGTTCGGCTGCTTCCTCCTGTCCTACATGACGGTGCGGATGTCGACGACCCAGCCCTGGCCGAACCCGAGCGAGGTGTTCGGCCTGACCGTCGGCGGGGAGTCTGTCCCGCTGCTCCTGATCGCGATCATGACTTTCGTGCTGATCAGCAGCAGCGGCACCATGGCGATGGCGGTGAATTGCGGCTATCGCCGCGACCGGGTGAAGACGGCGGTGCTGATGCTGGTGACCGCGGCCCTCGGCGCCACCTTCGTCGGCATGCAGGCCTTCGAATGGACCAAGCTGATCCATGAGGGTGTGCGGCCCTGGGGCAACCCCTGGGGGGCGCCGCAATTCGGGTCGGCCTTCTTCATGATCACCGGCTTCCACGGCACCCACGTCACGATCGGGGTGATCTTCCTGATCATCATGGCCCGCAAGGTGCTGCGCGGCGATTTCGAGACCGGTCGGCGCGGCTTCTTCACCAGCCGTCGGGGCAACTACGAGATCGTCGAGATCACCGGCCTGTACTGGCATTTCGTCGATCTGGTCTGGGTGTTCATCTTCGCGCTGTTCTATCTGTGGTGAGGGACGGGGCCATGGCACACGCCACCGCACATATCGACGAAGGGCACGGGTCGTCGCAGCCCGTCGTCCATGCCCAGGGGCAGCAGCACCCGATCAGGCTGTACCTGGTGGTCTGGGGCTGGCTGTTCGTGCTCAGCGCCTGCTCCTACCTGGTCGACTACTTCGCCCTGCAGGGGCTGCTGCGCTGGGGGCTGATTCTGCTGTTCATGATGCTGAAGGCGGGGCTGATCGTCGCCGTGTTCATGCATATGAAGTGGGAGCGGCTGGCCCTGGTCTACGCCATCATCCTGCCGCCCGCGGCGCTGCTGGTCTTCGTCGCCATCATGGTGGCGGAGTCCGACTACACCCTGCTGACCCGGGTGCTGTTCCTGGGCGGGCAGTAGGGCGGGGGCTGCACCAAACACACTCCTTCGATCGGTGAGACCGGTCGTGGCTTTGCGAGAAAATTGCCTCTCCCGCTTGCGGGAGAGGTCGGAGACGCGAAGCGGCTCCGGGTGAGGGGATAGCGGCCTCGCCGTAAGCACAGCTTTGCCACGGGCAAGCGCATGGCCCGCCCGGTCCTGCAGGGGTGATCCCGGCGTTGCGGCCGAGCCGCCCTCACCCGGTCTCGCTACGCGAGCCCGACCTCTCCCGCAAGCGGGAGAGGCAATCGGACAGCACCCGACAGATGATTGAAGCCGATAGGGTTCAAATCACCCCCTGATCACCCCGTCGGCGATCTCGCGGATCAGCTCCGGCAGCACCTCGAAGGCATACGGCCGATAGATGCGCTCCAGCGGCGTGTGATAGTCGCGGCCCCAGGGACCGGCATTGACGATCGGGATCTGCGCCAGGGCCGGGCCGTCGGGCCAGGGCAGGCCGGCGCCCCAGGCCGGGGTGTCGGCGGCGATGGCGGCGACCGAGCCCTCGTCGCCGGTGCCGAGGAAGCTCATGTCGGAGATGCCGGGGAACCAGGGCTCGATCCCGATCGTGGTGCCGTGGCGCGCCGCCACCTTGGCCGCGGCCGCGCGCGTCGCCCGCTCCAGCCGCTGGCCCGCCTCGTCCGCGCCGAGCGACACCGGCAGGTAGGGCATCGAGGCCAGGCCCAGCACCACCGCCGGGCCGCTGCGGCCGCTCAGGCGCCACAGCGCCTCGGTGATCCGCCGGCACTGCTCGGGCAGGTCGAGGCCGGCCTCTGCTGCCTCGGCCGCCACCGCGGCCAGGGCTGCCTCGGCTTCGGGCGAGCGCGCCAGCACCTCGCGCCGCAGTTCGGCGAAGCGCAGCACCGGCACGTCCGGCACATCGGCCCCGCCGCGCTGCCGCAGCTGCGCCGCGACGCCGGCCACCGCGTCCTCGAGCAGGCGCGCCACCGGGCCCATCACATCCTCCGGCCCGCGCCGGTAGCGCGCGGTGTTCCAGAACATCCAGACGGTGCCGGGGGTGGTGACGTCGTAGCCGGCCTTGCCGTCCTTCATGCCCAGCAGCGTCGCCGGGGTGCCGGAGGCGTTGCCCAGGCTCTCGGTCAGCTCCGGCGCCCATTCCAGCGCGGCGGCGATGGCGCCGGCCAGGGCAGCGGCGCCGACCCCGCGGATGGTATCGGCGACATGGGTGGCGCGGCCGACCACCAGGGCGCTCGGCAGCAGCTTGCCGACGCTGCCCAGCGCCACCGACCGGCCGAAGCGGCCATCGCCGGTGTCGCCCAGGCAGTCGAGGTTGATCGCGGCGTCGAGGGTCAGGCCCAGCCGCTCGGCCAAGCCGGGCAGGGCGCGGCCGGCGCTGCGGGCGCCGGCGGAGTTCACCTCCTCATCCGGCACGGCGAGGAACAGCAGGTTGCCCTCGCGCTCCGGCTCCGCGGCCGTCGCCTCCAGCACCGCCAGGCCGGCGGCGAGGCCGCCCTTCATGTCGAGCAGGCCGCGCCCGGGCAGGAAGTCCGGCCCCGACAGGTCGGCCAGGGCCAGCTGCTCCGCCTCGCTGCGGGCGTCGCGCCGCAGCCGGGCCAGCAGCGCCTCCTTCAGCGGCTCCGGATCGGTCGCCAGCGGCTGCAGGTCGCCGTAATCGGCTGTGGTCACCGTGTCGAAATGGCCGGTCAGCACCACGGTGCGGCGGCCGCGGCCGCGCAGCAGGGCGGCGACGCTGGCGCGGCCCAGCCGATCGCCCGCCGGGATGGTCCAGACATCGTCCGGCCGGTCGCGGAAGGCCGGGCTGGCGCGCAGCAGGCCGCACAGCGTGTCGGCATAGGCCACCTCGTCCGGCGTGCCGGTGACGCTGGGGATGCGGGTGAGGACGATCGCCCAGTGCTCGGCGCGGGCGGCGAGGTCGGTCATGGTCGGGGCGGCCCGTCTCAGCTCTTGCCGGCGAAGGCGTTGAAGGTGATCAGGGTCATCGTGTCCCTGATATGCGGCAGGGCGTGGATGCGGCTGTTGACGAAGCGGCCGACATCCATGTCCTCCGGCAGGTAGCATTTGATCATCAGGTCGAACTGGCCGGAGATCGAGTAGATCTCCGACACCTCCTCGATCTCGTCCACCGCATGCTCGGCCGTGTCGTAGGCGCGGCCCAGCTCGCATTTCACCATGATGAAGATCGGACGCATCCGACGGCCTCCGTGACTCGGGTTCGCGCCGATCCTAGCCCGGCGGGCGCGGCAGGTCATGCGGGGGATGGTTGTCGGGCCTGGGGAAGCGATTGTCCTTGCAATGCAATCGTGACATAGTTTCGGTAAATATCGTGCATCTCGTGCTCATGTAGGACTGGACTGGTTTTACATGGCTTTCCCAGAAAATTGATGGATGCCCGATTAGGATGATAACAATTTGCCTCTATTGGGTCAGAAAAGCCCGCGCAAGATGCGATTCCGATTGTTCGAGTTTTGCATAATAGGTTATGGCTTTCTTCGAAATTGGCCAGCCGGTATAAGGGGAGCGCTGTCGTGGCGACTGTCAGTTATTCCTGGGACAATGTTGTTTCCACCTTCACCCTAAATGATTTCGAAGGCGGCAATCAGCAGGATGTCGCCATCACCGCCACTGCCGGCGGGCTCGGCTATATGGGAACCTGGAGCTACGGGGCCGACTATGTCGAGGGCCGTTATGTCGGCGCCGACGGCACGCCGACCGGCGGTTCGATCCTGGTCAACAAGACGACGGCAGGCGACCAGTATGATTCCAGCGCCGCCACATTGAGCAACGGCAACACGGTCGTCAGCTTCACCGACCAGAGCACCGGCGCCGACGCGGTCCGGTTCCGCATCATCGGCGACGGCATCGTGTACCGGGACTTCGCGTTGCCGGTCACCGACCAGCCCCAGCGCGAATCCGACGTGACCGCACTCGGCTCCGGCGGCTTCGCGGTCGCCTTCACCCGCGACTGGGGCGGCGGCAACACCGACGTCCAGATCCAGCGTTACACTGCGGACGGAACCCTGAATGGCGGGGGGATCCAGGTCGACACCTCGGCCACGCTGGCCACCGATCACGCATCGGTCGCCGGGCTCGCCTCCGGCGGCATGGTCGTGGCCTGGGAGCAATCGGCCGCCGCCGGCGGCGACCACTCGGTGTGGTTCCAGCTCTATGATTCCGCGGGCGCCGCGGTGGGCGGCCATCATTCGATCGACAGCACGGGCACGATCAACCAGGACATCCAGGTCGCCGCCCTGCAGGATGGCGGCTTCGTCGTCGCCTATACCGACAATGGCTGGGGGATCGACGGCACCGAGATCACGACGCGGGTCTACAACGCGGACGGGACGGCGCGCAGCGGCCTGATCCGGGTCAATTCCGGCACCGCGGGCGACCAAAGTCACGCGGCGATCACCGTCCTGTCCAACGGCTACTTCGTGGTCGGGTGGAGTGACGCGGATCACTTCTACTATCAGGCCTATGATTCGAACGGCACCGCCCTTGGCACCAATCACGACGCCAGCACCTTCATCGTTGAAGGTGAGATCGCCGGCATGGCCGATGGCCTCCTGGCCGTCGTCAGCGAGAGCACATTCGGCGACTCCAGCGGCACCGCGGTCCGCAGCTGGGTGGACGCGTTGGTCCGGACGACGGTCGGAACATCGGCGAACGAGACCCTGGACGGCGATTCCCTGCGCGACGTCATGAACGGTGCCGGCGGCAACGACGTGCTTCGCGGCGGCGGCGGGGCGGATGCGTTGGATGGCGGTGCCGGCATCGACTCCGCCAGCTACTACACCGGCTCGGTGGGGGTCACGGTCGATCTTGCAGCTGGGACCGGCAGCGGTGGCGATGCGGCCGGCGACACCCTGAGCAACATCGAGAATGTCAGCGGCAGCCAGGGCAACGATGTCCTCGCCGGCAATGCCGGCGCCAACGTGCTGCAGGGCTGGAGCGGCAGCGATGTGCTTCGGGGCGGCGCCGGAGCCGACACGCTCGATGGCGGCGCCGGGGCCGATACCGCCAGCTACTACGTCAGCTCGATCGGGGTCACGGTCGATCTCGCCGCCGGCACCGGCAGCGGCGGCGATGCCGCGGGCGACCGGCTCATCAGCATCGAGAACATCAGCGGCAGCCAGGGCAGTGACGTGCTTTCCGGCAATGCCGGCGCCAATGTGCTGCAGGGCTGGAGCGGCGACGACGTGCTGCGCGGTGGCGCCGGAGCCGACAGTCTCGACGGCGGCGCCGGCGTTGATACCGTGAGCTACTACACCAGCTCGACTGGGGTTGCCGTCAACCTGGTGAGCGGCGCCGGCAGCGGCGGCGATGCCCAGGGCGACACGCTGGTCTCCATCGAGAATGTGTCCGGCAGTCAAGGAAATGACAGCCTGGTCGGGAACAGCGGGGCCAATGTCCTGCAAGGCTGGAACGGCAACGATGTCCTCACTGGAGGCGGCGGCAAGGACACGCTCACCGGCGGGGCCGGCGCCGACCGTTTCGTCTACGGCTCGATACTGCAGAGCCCTGTCGGGGCGGGGGCGGATCGGATCACCGATTTCAGCCACGCCCAGGGCGACAGGATCGACCTCTCCGCCATTGACGCCAACACCGGAGTGGCCGGCGACCAGGGCTTCAGCTTCATCGGCACCGCGCTGTTCACCGGGAGCGCCGGTCAGCTGCGTTATGCGACAAGCGGTGGGGTCACCACCATCGCCGGGGATGTCGACGGCGATAAGGTCTCGGACTTCCACATCCAGCTGACCGGCACCATCGCGCTCGTCGCCGCCGATTTCGTGCTCTGAGGCCCGTTCAGCCGCCCGGCGTCGGGCCGCGCACGGTGCGGCGCCAGACCAGCGGCGCGGGGATGGTCAGCCGCAGTGGCGCGGCGCCCTCCGCCGCGTCCAGCGCGGCCATCACCGCGTCGCCCGTGGCCTCGACCGACTGGTCGAAGGTGGTCAGGTCATAGGCCGACCAGCCGGCCTGCTCGGTGTTGTCGAAGCCGATGACGCAGAGGTCCTCGGGCACGCGCAGCCCCAGGTCGTGGCGCGCGGCGTCGAGGAAGCCGAAGGCGACCAGGTCGTTGATGCAGAAGGCAGCGTCCGGCCGGTCCGGCCGCAGCAGCAGGTCATGCGCCGCGGCCCGGCCGGAGGCATAGACGGTGCGGCCGCCGCGCCAGACCGCCGGCTCGATCCCCTCCGCCCGGGCGGCGGCCAGGAAGCCGGCCTCGCGCGCCAGCAGGGCCGGCGTACCCTGGGCCGAGGTCACCAGGCATGGCCGCCGGCAGCTGGCGTGGCGGAACGCGGCCACCGCCACCTGGCCGGGCAGGGCGCCGTCGATGGCGATGTTGTCCGGGCCCTCGATCCGGTCGTCGCGGTTGATCAGCACCACCCGCTGCCCGGCGGCGATGCACAGCCGGGTGATCTCCTCCGACGGGGTGCCGGACAGCACGATGGTGGCGTCGGCGCGATAGTTCAGGATCTGCCGCAGCGCCGCCTGGGCGTCGGCGTCGCCGCGGCCGCTGGTGCCGATCAGCATGGCGACGCGGCCGCTGTGCTGCAGACGCTCGGTCAGCTCGCCGACCATCCGCGACCGCAGCGGCGTCTCCAGGTCCGAGGCGACGATGCAGACGATGTTGCTGGAGCGCCGGGTCAGCCCCCGGGCCAGGTGGTTGACGTGATAGCCCAGCGCCTGCGCCGCCTCCAGCACCCGCTGCCGGGTCTCGGGCGAGACGCTGGCGCCGGGGGTGAAGGTGCGCGAGACGGCGGAGCGGGAGACACCGGCCCGGTCGGCCACCTGCTGGGCGCTGGCGAAGCTGCGGCGACGCGTCACGAAGGATCCTGGATGGGGCGCCCGTCCGGGCGCGACAGAAGGCTGATTTTATGCACGGCCGTGCAGATGACAAGCACTAGGGCTGGGCCGGCAATGCTACCTGGGGCCTAGACGTGGTTGACAGTCCAGCCGTTTCGTGTCGAGCTTGCACAGCCGTGCAAATAGTCCGGCACGGGGCGCGGACGGTGGCAACCTGGTCGCGTCCTGAACAGCCCGGGACCACGGTGTGACGGAAGGAACATCCTGCTGCCGCGATTGCGGCGCAGGATCCCGCAAGGGCCGTTGGAGGCGGTTCCCGGAGGGAAGCGGAAGGGATCGATACGATGGGGCATCATCAGACCACGCTTGGCGGGGACCGGCTTCAGGCCCTGGCGGAAGAGCTGCGGGAGCGCCGGTCGCGCATGCAGTTCAGCCCGCGCACGGCCAAGCTGCTCGACAGCGGCGTGCCGAAGATGGCGCAGAAGCTGGTCGAGGAAGCGGCCGAGGTGGCGATCGACGCCGTCCAGGGCGAGCGGCAGGCCGTGATCGAGGAGGCCGCCGACCTGATGTTCAACCTGACCGTGCTGCTGACCGAGCTCGAGATCCGCCCCTGCGAGGTGTGGGAGGAGATGGACCGCCGCCAGAAGCTGTACGGCCTCGCCGAGAAGCTGCCGAAGGACAAGTGAGCCGGATCGGGCCTCGGGGTTCCCGCCGCCCCTTTCGCCAGCAACACAAAAGGGCTGCCCGGAGACCGGGCAGCCCTTCTGAGACGAGGACCATCAATTAGAGCGTGAAGTCGCTCGCGGTCAGGTGGATCGCGCCGAGGAGGCGGATCTGCGCGTCGGCCGTGCCGTCGCCATTGGCGTCGACGTAAACGGCGGTCTGGGTCACGCTCACCAGGATGCGAACCTCGCCGGCATGATGGGTGAAGTCACCCGTGCCGATGAAGGTGCCGCTGCCATGCGTGATGCCCGACAGGTCGATCTTGTCGCCCTGGCTCTGCGAGAAGTCGTTGATCCGGTCCGGCACCTTGGCGGTGGAATCCGCGACGGAAGCGAAGACGAAGGTGTCCGCGCCGAGCCCGCCGTTCAGGATGTCGGCGCCGCCTCCACCGTTCAGCACGTCGTCGCCATGCCAACCCTGGATGTAGTTGGAGCCCGCATCGCCGGTCAGGTTGTCGTCAAAGGCGCTGCCGACGAGATTCTCGATGCTGGTGAAGATGTCGCCGGCAGCGTCCCCCGTGTTCAGCATGTCGTTGCCGAGGTTCACGGTCACGCCGGCGAGCGCGTTGTCGTAGAGGGCGGTGTCGAAGCCGGCGCCGCCGAACAGGGCATCGGCCCCGCCGCCGCCGATCAGCTGATCGTTTCCGTCGCCGCCGTCGAGCAGATCGGCCCCACCCAGGCCGGACAGGCGGTTGGCGCTGCCGTCACCGGTCAGGCCGTCGTCGAACTCGCTGCCGCGCAGCCATTCGATATTGGACAGGGTGTCGCCCGCGGCATCACCGCCGCTGGCGGCATGGGTCGCCAGGTTCACCGTCACCCCGGCGCTGGAGAAAATATAGTCCGCCATGTCCTGCGTGCCGGCGCCGCCGTCCAGCACATCGGCGCCGCCATTGCCGGCGAGGTTGTCGTTGCCGGCGCCGCCGGTCAGGGTGTTGTTGTCGGAGTTGCCGCCCAGATAGTCGTCGAAGCTGGACCCCGAGAGGTTGGTGATGCCGATCAGCTGGTCGCCCTCGGCCTCCCCGCCGCGGCCGATGGTGACGCCGGTCAGCCCGATATTCACCCCCAGGATGCTGAGGGTCAGGTTGCTGGTGCTGCCCAGATTGACGAAGACGGCTGAGGTTGCGGTCGAATAATCCGCGGTGTCATCGCCGGAGAGGGCGATGCTGCCGATCCCGCCGGTGAGTGAAAGAACGCCGCCGATCAGGATATCGGCGCCGGCCCCGCCATTGAGGACGTCATTGCCGGTGTAGCCGATCAGCGTGTCGTCGCCGCCCAACCCTTCGAACGTGTCGTTGCCGAGCGCCTCGACCGGTCCCAGAAGGCCTGTCGGGAGGGCATCGTCGCCTGCAGTTCCGGTGAAATCCGCCATCTTCGCTCTCCATAATAAACTTGAAATTTATACAAATTTGAACTGCATGGCCGGAGTTTTTCAACAATTAAGTGTATGCGAGTTAAAATTCGATTTTATTTTATTCGTGATCTTAATAATAAATCTGTGAGTCAATGAATAATTTCTACTATCTGTTTTAATGTATCCAGCAATAGAAATTTTATGTGCCACAAAGGGTGATTTCCGACCTTCTGGTGGCGGAGCGTACCTCAGCCGGCTCCGGAGCCCCGGACCGGAGCTCGGTTCGTTGGCGCCGAAGGTTCCAGACAGCCATGCGGGGCGACGGGCGGGCGAATCGATGGGTCGCGGGAAACCGGTCGGTCTTGGGGCGAACGCCGGATGGCGATTCGGCAACCATCGCCGGAGAGCTTGCGGCGCTGCGTGCAATCGGGTTCGGGATTCCATCCCGCACGGTCCGGGAGGATGGGCCATGGGGATGAGCGCCGCGGATGGCCGGGACGCAGGGGAGCGCCGGTCGCCGATTCTCGGCGGTGCGTCTCCGTCGTGTCGGGATGGGGACCGCGGCGCGAGGCGCCGCCGCGGTCCCGTACCCCTTAGATCGTCTCGACCGCCGGCCCGCCGATCTTCGGGTCGGTCAGGCTGGGGCGCCCAGTCTCGACATGGCCGGCGAAGCGGCGCAGGAAGCCGTCCCCCGCCGTGACGCTGAGGTCGAACCAGCCGGAGCTGGCGCGCAGCGACCAGCGGTCGCGCACCAGGGCGCCCGGCCACAGCGTGTGCTGCCGCGGCGGCTCGGCGCTGTAGCCGTTGCCGACCGT
The DNA here is from genome assembly GCF_002195995.1 of Inquilinus limosus. Taxonomy (GTDB): domain Bacteria; phylum Pseudomonadota; class Alphaproteobacteria; order DSM-16000; family Inquilinaceae; genus Inquilinus; species Inquilinus limosus_C. The sequence continues at coordinate 36,285 of NZ_NHON01000027.1, read as the reverse complement.
CAGGGTGCAGGGCCGGAAGCCGAGATTGCTCAGCAGCAGTGTGACGTCGCCGGACAGGCCTTCCTGGATCAGCCGCACCTCGGGCCGGGCGGTGCCCGACAGGATCGGGGTCAGCCGGCCCTTGAACCGGTTCAGCATGCCGTTCGGCCCGTAGACCGACAGGTCGTAGCTGCCGGCGCGGTCCGGCGTCCAGCTGTCGGACAGCGTGTCGCCGGCCCCGACCGTGTACTGCCACGGCCCGCGCCGGTCGGCGGTGGCCGTCATCGGCCGGTCCGGGAACACCGTGTCGTCGGGCTCGTAGGGCTTGCCCGTCTCGTTGAAGGTCGCGCCGCCGCTGCCATAGACGATGAAGCAGGCGCCGGCCGACCCGGCATTGGCGAAGTCGATCCAGAAGCGCTGCCCGCCCGGGTCGACCCGGCCATGGGCGCTGAGGCGGTAGGGCAGGGGCCGGGCCCGGCGCTGGCCGCGCTGCTGCACCGGCCGCGACGGCGTGGCCGGCGGCACCGGCTTGGGCCGCCCGGCCGCGGCATCGGCCCCGGCCTTGTAATGGCTGGTGTCCGGCAGCGGCGGCAGCGCCGCGTCGGGGGTGCGGAAGTCGAAGGCGGAGGTCAGGTCGCCGCAGACCGAACGGCGCCAGGGCGAGATGAAGCGGCAGGGCACGCCGAAGCGCCGCTCGATCAGCTGCAGCACCGAGGTGTGGTCGAACAGCTCGGAGCAGACCCAGCCGCCCTTGCTCCAGGGCGAGATCACCATCATCGGCACGCGGGGGCCGAGGCCGATCGGCACGCCGTTGTAGTTCTCGTCCCCGACCGGCACCGTGCTGCGGCCCTGATAGCCGTAGAAGCGAGTGTTCACCGGCGGCACCGGCGCCGGCACATGGTCGAAGAAACCGTCATTCTCGTCGTAGTTCACGATCAGGGCGGTCTTGGCCCAGACCTTGGGGTTGCTGGTCAGCGCCTCCAGGATCTTGTCGACGAAGGCCTGGCCGGCGGCCGGCGAGGCGCTGGGATGCTCGCAATAGGCATCGGGGCAGATCACCCAGGACACCTGCGGCAGCCGGTCGGCCTTCACGTCCTCGGCGATCGCCCGCGCCAGCACGGCGTCGTAGGGATCCTCGTTCGAGGCCAGCTTCGGCCCGACATAGGCGCGGCCGCGCTTGTACAGGTCCGAGCTCTTGCTGATCTTGCGGAAGTCGCGGTGATAGGCCAGCGAGTTGCAGCCGTAGTTGGAATAGGCCTGGTACACCCGCCAGTCGATGCCGTGCTTCTCCAGCGTCTCGGCATAGGCCTCCCAGGCCAGCCCTTCCCAGGGCTCGTCCAGGTCCATGTCGCCGGTCCAGTTGTTGTCCAGCTCCTGGCCGTGCAGGCGGCGCTTCGGGTTCGTCGGGTCGCGGCCGGTCAGGGTGTAGACGCTGGCGCCGCCGGTGAAGTACTGCCGGTTCGGCTCGGTGTTGGCGAAGATCGAGCAGTGGTTGGCGTCGCAGACGGTGAACGCGTTCGCCAGGTGCTGGTAGAAGGGCAGGTCGGACGCGGTGTCGTAATAGCCCATCGACATCCGGCTCTTCAGCGGCACCCAGGTGTCCCAGGTCTTCCACAGCGACTGGTCCAGCTTCCAGCTGTGGTCGGTGCCGCCCAGGTGCTGGGCGCTGGTGCTGCCGGTGTCGAGGCGGAACGGCAGGACGTAGTCCAGCCTGGCCTGGGCCGCGGGGTCGGCCTCGTACCACTTCGCCCGCTCATGCCAATGGTCCCAGCCGACATTCTGGTAGCCGGTGCGGCTGGCGCCGTTGCGGCCGACGCTCTGGTACCAGACCGGCCGGCCGCTCGGCAGCGGCGCGGGGCGCGGGTCGCCGAAGCCGCGGACGCCGTTCAGCGTGCCGAAATAATGGTCGAAGGACCGGTTCTCCTGCATCAGCACGACGATGTGCTCGACATCGCGCAGGGTGCCGGTGGCGTTGTGGGCGGGAATCGCCATGGCCTGGCGGATGCTGGCCGGCACGGCCATCGCGGCGGCGGTGGCGAGGCCGGTCTTCAGGAATTGGCGGCGGCTGTCGGAGGTCACGATCGGTGTCTCATGGCAACGGAAGAATCGGACGCCGCTCCTAATAGCAGCGCAGCGTGACGGACCGGTGACGGCGGCCGGACTAAATGCCGGGAGGGGCGATCCCGGGTTGCGCCAGCCCCGGTCGCGGCGCAGTCTGGCGCCGAACGCCGCGGACCCGCCGGACAGACCGAACCATGACCGATCCTCACGATCACCATCACGAGACTCCCGACTGGCGCCTGAACGGGGTGCGCGTGATCCGCGGCAGCGATCTCGACCCCAACACGGCGCAGACGCCGGGCATGGACCGCCGCGCGGCGATCAACGCCGCCCGGGTCGGGGCGCAGAAGATCTGGGCCGGCACGGTCACCATCCACCCGGACGCGAAGACCGGCGCGCATCACCACGGCCCGCTGGAGAGCGTGATCTACGTCGTCCGCGGCAAGGCCCGGATGCGCTGGGGCGAGAAGCTGGAATACGTCGCCGAGGCCGAGGCGGGCGACTTCATCTTCGTGCCGCCCTATGTGCCGCACCAGGAGATCAACGCCTCGACCGACGAGCCGCTGGAATGCGTGCTGGTGCGCAGCGACAACGAGGCGGTGGTGGTCAATCTCGACATCGAGCCGGTGGAGAAGCCGGAGGCCGTCTACTGGGTCGACCCGATCCACAAGCATCCGTGAATCGGCCCAAGGCGGCAGCCATTTTCTACTGTCATGCCCGGGCTTGACCCGGGCATCCAGAGAATGTCGATGCCGCTCCGGGTGGCCCCTGGATCGCCGGGTCAAGCCCGGCGATGACAATAGAAATTAAGCCTTTCCGCTCTTCCGCACCCCGAAAGTCCCTCAACAGGACACCGTGTCACTGCCCCGGCTTGCCCCGGCTGTAGACGCCGGTGAAGCTGACATTCATGCCGCCGCACATCAGGTTGTCGGCCGCCAGCAGATAGGGTCCGACCCGCCACAGCCGGACGCGGCACACGGTGTCGTCGCCCGGATTGGCGTCATAGGCCGCGCCCTTGCCGTCATCGCTGGCCGAGAAGGCGGCCCTGTCGCCTTCCGGCGTCAGCGTGGCGCCGATCTGGCCGGCATTGATCGCGCCACTCGCCACCCGCTGTGGATCGTCGCCGCCATAGGTGGCGTTGCCCTCGATCGCGATGGCGCCGCCGGCCGCCTTCTTGATGTCGATCTCCTGCTCGTCGCCGCTGCGCCAGGCGCCGGTCCAGTCGCCCTCGGCCGCCTGCGGCGTGTCGGCCAGCGCGCTCAGCGGCAGCAGGCCGGTGGTGGTGGCGAAGTTCGGGGCGCCGCCGGTGAAGGTGGCGCAGGCATAGGCGCCCTGGATGGCGGTGACGACGACGCGGTCATTCGCCACCAGATACTCCTTCATCCGGCAGGCGGCGGTGTCCTTCGGGCAGCCCTGTCCGCCGGCCGCCCCCTTGAGGAAATGCACCCGCTTCTGGCCCGGGGCGACGGCCTTCAGCTGCGGCACGCTGTCCGCCGCGCTGAGGGTCGGGACCACGTAGCAGGTCTCCTCCGCCGCGGCGAGCGAGGGCAGCAGGGCGGCGGCGATCAGGATGGCCGGAAGGGCGATGGGGCGCATGCGAATCTCCATGAGATGGCCATCCTAGGCCGGGCCAGCGGGGGCGTCATCCCGGGCTCTCGCGGCTCGACCCTCCGGCCCGGCTGTGCGATGACGGTACCGTGACGGACCGGAGGGGAGTGGGGCGCATGAGGATCGCGGTCGGCGGGTTCCAGCACGAGACCAACAGCTTCGCCTCGGTGAAGGCCGGCTTCGCGCAGTTCGAGACGGCCGATGGCTGGCCCGGTCTGTCGCGCGGTGCCGCCCTGGCGCCGGCCCTGGCCGGGATCAACCTGCCGGCCGCCGGATTCCTCGAGGCCGCCACCGCGGCGGGGCACGAGATCGCGCCGCTCCTGTGGTGCTCGGCCTCGCCCTCGGCGCCGGTCACCGACGATGCCTTCGAGCGGATCACGGCGATGCTGGCCGAAGACCTGCGCGCCGCCGGTCCGGTCGACGCCGTCTATCTCGACCTGCACGGCGCCATGGTGACCGAAAGCGTGCCGGACGGGGAGGGCGAGATCCTGGCCCGCATCCGCGCCGTGGCCGGCCCGGACATCCCGGTGGTGGCCAGCCTGGACCTGCATGCCAATGTCACGCCGCGGATGGCCGACCTGTCCGACCTGCTGGTGCCCTACCGCACCTACCCGCATGTCGACATGGCCGAGACCGGGGCCCGGGCGGCGGCGCTGCTGGACCGGATGCTGGCCGGCTGGCGGCCGGGCAAGGCATTCCGGCAGGCGGAGTTCCTGGTGTCGCTGGTGGCGCAGTGCACGCTGGCCGACCCGGCGCGGCGCCTCTATGCGCTGCTGGCGGAGCTGGAGCGCCGGCACGGCGTCTCGCTCGGCCTCTCCATGGGATTCCCGGCGGCGGATTTCGCCGATTGCGGGCCCAGCCTGGTCGGCTACGGCGCCGATCCCGCGGCGCTGGCCGCGGCGGTGGACGAGATGATGGCGGCGATCGCGGCGGCGGAGCCGGACTTCGTGCCGGTGCTGCTGCAGCCCGACGCGGCGGTGGCCGAGGCGCGGCGCCGGGCGGCCGGGGCGGCGCGGCCGGTGGTGCTGGCCGACACCCAGGACAATCCCGGCGGCGGCGCCGAATCCGACGGGGTGGTGCTGTTGGAGGCGCTGATCCGCGGCGGGGCCGAGGGCGCGGTGCTGGGCCTGCTGGCCGACGCCGCGACGGCCGAGGCGGCGCATGCGGCCGGCGTGGGCGCGGTGCTGGATCGCGGCATCGGCGCCGGCACCGCCTATCGCGGGCAGGAGCCGCTGCGGGCGGAATGGACGGTGGAGGCGCTGGGCGACGGCCGCTTCATCGGCACCGGGCCGTTCTATGGCGGCAACCGCATGCAGCTCGGCCCGATGGCGCTGCTGCGTCACCCGGGCGGAGTGCGCGTCGCCGTGTCCAGCCGCAAGCAGCAGGCGGCCGACCAGGCGATGTTCCGCCATCTCGGGGTCGAGCCGGCAGCGCAGAAGATCCTGGCGCTGAAGAGCTCGGTGCATTTCCGCGCCGATTTCGAGCCGATCGCCGAGGCGGTGCTGGTGGTCGAGGCGCCGGGCCCGAACCTGGCCGACCCCGCGGCTCAGCCCTTCACCCGGCTGCGCGACGGCGTCCGCCTGCGGCCGCTGGGGCCCAAGTTCTTCCGGCGGCCGTAGGAGCGGGGCAGAGCGACGTGCTCCTCGACAATGCCGATGCCGCCCGTTGTCGGAGAGCGCACCAACCCCGACTTCACCCGCAGGCAGCTGGGGAAGAACGGCATCGGCATCAGCTTTTCGCTGGTCTCGATTTCGATACCGACATCTCGGTGATCCGCGGAAGGGCCGGCGCGGCAAGGCCAAGTTCGAAGCGGGCGTCGCCGCCTCCGGGCGCCCTCTAGCAGGCCCGGCTGATCGGGAAGGGCAGATTGTCGCCGTCTAGCCAGTCTGCAATCCTCGCACTGCGCCATCCTGCTCTAATTTTATCTTTATCAATCATATATTTGATGAGTTTCTTCTATTTTTGGTGTTTGCGTTTCTATTTATTCGCGACCATAGTGAACTTATCGCATATGCCGCTCCCCGAGTGAGGTGTCCTTATGCGCCAATACCTCAAATTATTCGCGGCTCTCGCGATATTGAGCGCCATCACGGAGCCCTCTTACGGTCAACAACAACAGACCGTGGCAATCGGTGAGCATTGTCTCAAATACCGGTATACCACGTTAGGTGAGGCAAAGAATAACGTCCTATCTGACTGTCAGGCTGCTATAGCCGACAACGATTGTGGTATAGAAGACATAAAAGTTCCCCCGGGCTCTCAATTCCAACTCACCGGGACCAGTGTCACTCAAGATCCCCACTATGTGGAGCAATATTTGGATGTGTGTGGCGGTGTTATTGAAGCACAAAAACTTCCAAATTGTGTTACCAGCCATCCCGTTCCGGTCGGCAGCGCAAGTGATTGCCCAGGAAAATGCACGTCATGCGGTGGGTATTATTGCGGGTGGACGGTTGGCGGTTATTGTTCTGACGGCACTGAGCAGGCTTGCCAAGATCTGGATGGGGGCGCAAAAATCTACTGCGACTGTGGTAATGATCTGGTATGTTTTTCATCCGGTCCTCCCAATACTGGACCTTCTTCGCCCAAGAAATAAGAAATCCTTTTTCTATTGGACGTCAGTCCACCTGATCAAGAATGCGACACAGCGGCGTTTGTCGCATTGGCGGCAGCGCATTCGACGCTCTGACGTCGCGACGAACTCGTGAGGCTTAACGCCGGCGGTGCGGAACATGATGGTTGTTCGATGGGCGCCCCGGCCGTCTGTCCGACGCCGCGCAGCGTCAGCGGATGGCGCAGTTCTTCGATCGGCTGACCGGCACTCGCGGCAGATGGTTCGCCGAGCCGGGCGTCGAGCGTCCTCATCGCTCTGGCACGGCGTCCATGAAAAGGAACCGTCATGGCGAGCCCCGCAGGGGCGTGGCCATCCAGCACTGCCGGACCCCGACGTTGCGCCCGACGATTGATCGGAACGGTTTCGCTTGACTATGTGTTCGTGTTTTGTTCTAATTTGGGCATGGTCGATGATGCGATCAAAGCCGAGATTCCGCCCGCCGCTTCGCCGGCCACGGATGAGGCCGCGGTGCTGTCCGAGCTGACGGAGCTCGCCCTCGGGCTGGCCCGCGGCTTCCAGGCCCAGGGCGTCGCCGCCCTCGAGGCCGGCGATCTCGATCGCGCCGGGGAGGCGGAGACCCGCTTCAGCAGCCTCTTCCTCGGCATCCGCCGCGCCATCGCCCTCAAGCTGAAGCTGCGGGAGCAGCGCGAGGAGGCCCAGCGCGAGGCCGCGGCCGACAAGGACCGGCGGCAGGACGAGAAGGACCGCCGGCGCCGTGCCGTCGGCGAACGCATGTCCCGCGCCATCGCCGCTGAAAGGCCCGAGGCCAGGGAGCGGCTGACCGCCGATCTCTGGGAACGGCTGGCCGAGGACGAGCGCATCGATGCCGACCTCGCCGACACCGCCCTGCCGATCGACGTCCTGATCGCCCGGCTCCGCCGCGACCTCGGCCTGCCGCCGCACCGGCCCGGCGGCGCCGGGCCGGCCGGGACCGGCAAGGCCAGCCCGGCCGCCGGGGAGGCCCGCGGGACCTCCGGCCCGCCCAGGGATGGGTACGGCGCCTCCGGCCCGCCCGCAGGCGCCGTGGCGCCGCCCCGATCGGTTCCGTTGCCTCCTGCAGGAGGAGGGCAGGGAGGGTCCGGCCCCCCTGCGACGGCGCCGCCCGGCGCGGATCCGGCCGAGCGCCAGGGCCGGGAGCACGACCGCCGACGACTGGATGCATGACTGGGCGGAAAGACACCGGCACGGATGACCCGTGCCGGGCGCCGCCGGCTGCCCGCGCCTGGCATCACGCCCGCACGCTGGGCCTGCATTCTTCCGACGGCATTGAGAAGCCTGCCGGGCCGCTCTCCCCCTCACCCGAAATCGCTGCGCGATGTCGACCTCTCCCCAAGGAGAGGTGAGAGGGCCGCGGCTGTGTCTCCCCTCTCCTTGGGGAGAGCTACGGCGTCTACACATCGAGTGTCGGTAGCGAACGGCGGGTCTACGAACAGATTGCCTCTCCCGCTTGCGGGAGAGGTCGGACATCCGAAGGATGTCCGGGTGAGGGCCAGCGGTCTCGCCAAGCACACGGACCTCGCCATGAGCAAGCGCAGGATCCATCCTGTCCTGAAGCGATGATCCTGGTATCGCCGCCGCAAAGCCCTCACCCGGAGCCGCTTCGCGTCTCCGGCCTCTCCCGCAAGCGGGAGAGGCAACGCGCACTGCACTCGATAGATGTGTGAATACCTTAGTTGGGGAGAGGGAGGGGCCCGCCGCGCCGCGTTGGCGGCGGGAGGGTGAGGGGCCGGCTCCGGCGACGCCTACTCCGCCGGGGCGTGAGCGGCACCCTTGGCCGGCGCGCCCTTGCCGCCGCGGCGGATCCAGCGGCCGAAGGACAGGGCGCCGTGGGTCAGGTCCTCGACATAGAGGTACAAGACCGGGGTGATGTAGAGCGTCAGCATCTGTGACACCACGAGCCCACCGACCACGGCCAGGCCCAGCGGCTGGCGCAGCTCGGCGCTCGCCCCCTGACCGACGGCGATCGGCAGCGCGCCCATCAGCGCCGCCATGGTGGTCATCATGATCGGCCGGAAGCGCAGGGTACAGGCGCGGTAGATCGCGTCGCGCGCCGTCAGCTTCTCGCTGCGCTGCGCGTTCAGCGCGAAGTCGATCATCATGATCGCGTTCTTCTTGACGATGCCGATCAGCATCAGGACGCCGATGATCGCGATCACCGACAGGTCGGTGCGGAACAGCATCAGCGTGCCCAGCGCGCCGATGGCCGCCGAAGGCAGGCCGGAGAGGATCACCAGCGGGTGGGTGAAGCTCTCATAGAGGATGCCGAGCACGATGTAGATCGTCAGCACCGCGCCGAGCAGCAGCAGCCCCTGGTTCTGCAGCGACTGCTGGAACACCTGGGCGTTGCCGGCATAGGCGGTGGTGATGGTCACCGGCAGGTTGATCTCGGCCTTGATCCGGTCGATCTCCGCCGTCGCGTCGCTCAGCGACTTGCCGCCGGCGACGTTGAAGGAGATGGTGACGGCCGGCAGCTGGCCCTGCTGGTTGACCGACAGCGGACCGGCGGTGCGCTCGACCGTGGCGAAGGCGCCGAGCGGCACCAGGTCGCCGTTGGAGGAGCGGACATAGATCTTGTCGAGCGAATCCGCCGTCCATGGGAAGGCGGGGTCGAGCTCGAGGATCACCTCATAGCTGTCGACCGAGGTGAAGATGGTCGAGATCTGCTCGGTGCCGAAGCCGCCATAGAGGGTCGAGCGCAGCGCGTCGCTGGTGACGCCGAGCTGGGCCGCCTTGTCGCGGTCGACCTTCAGCGTCGCCTGCAGGGCGCTGAGCTGCAGGTCGCTGACCACGTCCTGCAGCACCGACGATTTCCGCATCTCGGTCGTCATCCTGCCGGCCCAGCTGTACAGCTCCTGCTGGTTCAGCCCCTGCATCACGAACTGGTACTGGGCGGAGGAGGTGCGGCCGCCGACGCGCAGGTTCTGCACCGGCACCATGTAGCTGTCGATGCCGGAGACCTGGCCGAGCTGCCGCCGCAGGTCGGAGATCACGGCGTCGAGCGGCGGCCGCTGCTCCTTCGGCTTCAGCTGCACGAACAGGCGGCCGGAGTTCAGCGTCCCGCCATAGCCGTTGGTGCCGATGCTGGACACCACGTGATCGACATAGGGCGACTTCCGGAACACGTCGCGGACCTGGCTCTGCAGCCCGGCCATGGCGTCGAAGGACACGTCCTGCCGCGCCTGGGTGGTGACCAGGATCTGGCTCAGATCCTCGGTCGGGAAGAAGCCCTTCGGGATCGCCTGGAACAGCAGCATGGTGCCGGCGATGGTGCCGAAGAACACCAGCAGCATCACCGGGCGGTGCGCCAGGCACCAGCGCAGCGTGCGGGAATAGAAGCCGAGGATGGCGTCGAAGCCGCGCTCCAGCGTCCGGCCCAGCGCGCCCTCCGGCTTCTCCTCGTCATGGCTGTGCAGGAAGCGCGAGCACATCATCGGCGTCAGCGTCAGCGACACGAAGGCCGACGCCGCGATCGACATGGTCACCACGACCGCGAACTCGTTGAAGATGCGGCCGACCACGCCGCCCATCAGCAGCACCGGGATGAACACCGCGACCAGCGACAGGGTGATCGACAGGATGGTGAAGCCGATCTCCCGGCTGCCCTTCAGCGCCGCCTCGAAGGGCTTCATCCCTTCCTCGATGTAGCGGACGATGTTCTCCAGCATCACGATCGCGTCGTCGACGACGAGGCCGACCGAGAGCGTCAGGCCCAAGAGCGAGATGTTGTCGATCGAGAAGCCGCAGAGATACATGCCCGCGACGGTCGCGATCAGCGAGATCGGCACCGTCACGGTCGGGATGATGGTGGCGGACAGCCGGCGCAGGAACAGGAAGATCACCATCACCACCAGGGCGATGGTCAGCCCCAGGGTGAACTGCACGTCGGTCACCGCCTGGCGGATCGAGGTCGACCGGTCGTTCAGCACGCTGATCTTCACCGAGGGCGGCATGTCGGCGCTGAACTTCGGCAGCAGCTCCTTCACCGAGTCGACGATGGCGACGGTGTTGGCGTCCGGCTGGCGCTGCACGGCCAGCACGATCGACCGGTTCTGGTCGAACCAGCTGGCGGTCTGGTCGTTCTCGACCGAATCGATCACCTTCGCCACGTCGCCGAGGCGCACCGGCATGCCGTTGGGGGAGGCGACGATGAGGTCGGCGAAGGCCTTGGCGTCGTACATCTGCGTGTCGGCCTGCAGGATCAGTTGCTGCTGCGGGCCCTGCAGGGTGCCGACCGGGGTGTTGACGTTGGCGGCGGCGACCGCCTTCTGGATGTCGTCGACGCTGATGCCGCGATGGTTCAGCGCGTCGGGGTCGACCTGGATGCGGACGGCGTATTTCTGGCTGCCATAGATCGACACCTGGGCCACGCCGCTCAGCGTCGACAGGCTGGGCGAGATCACCTGCTCGGCATAGTTGTCGAGCGTCGCCAGCGGCAGGGTGTCACTGCTGACCGACAGCAGCAGGATCGGCGCGTCGGCCGGGTTGACCTTGCGGTAGCTCGGCGGCGACGTCATCTCCGGCGGCAGCTTGCGCTGCACCGCGGTGATGGCCGACTGCACGTCGGCGGCGGCCGCGTCGATGTCGCGGTTCAGGTCGAATTCCAGGGTGATGGTGGTCGCGCCCTGGACCGAGGTCGCGGACATCGACTGGATGCCGGCGATGGTCTCGAACTGCTTCTCCAGCGGCGTGGCCACCGAACTCGCCATCGTGTCCGGGCTGGCGCCGGGCAGGCTGGCCGAGACGTTGATCACCGGGAAATCGGTGTTGGGCAGTGCCGCGATCGGCAGCTGGCCGAAGGCGAACAGGCCCGCCAGCACCATGGCGCCCGTCAGCAGGGTCGTCATCACCGGGCGGCGGATGCAGAGCTCGGAGAGGTTCATGGCCGTGGCCTCCGCGCCCGGATCAGGTCGGGCTGACGGCGGAGGCGACGCCGTCGGCGCGCGGCGGCGTCGCGGTCGGCGTGCCGGCCGTCTTCTCGCTGATGCGGCTGCCCTGCATCAGCCGCAGCTGGCCCTCGGTCACCACCCTCTCGCCCGGCTTCAGCCCCTCGGCGACCACCGCGGTGTCACCCACCGTCCGCGCCACCGTGACCTGCCGGACCTCGGCCGTGCCGTCGGGCCTGGCGACGAAGACGAAGGCGCCGTCCTGGCCGGCCTGCAGGGCCACCGTCGGCACGGTGATGGCGTTGTCCTGGGTGCCGAGCTGCAGCGAGGCGCGCACGAACTGCCCCGGCCACAGGGCGAAGGCGGCGTTGTCGAAGGTCGCCTTCAGCGGGATCGTTCCCGACCGGGTGTCGACCGTGCTGTCGATGAAGCTCAGCTGCCCGCTGGCGATGCGGCGCCGGCCGTCGCTGTCGAAGGCCTCGACCTTCGGCGGGGTCGGGCCGGTCATCGCCGCGCGGATCGCGTCCAGGTTCCGCTCCGGCACCGTGAAGGCGATGCGGATCGGGTTCACCTCGGTGATGGTGACCAGGCTGGTCACGGCGCCGCTGTTGGAGTTGCTGCTGGTGGTGTTGGCCTTGACCAGGTTGCCGGCGGTGACCGAGACGACGCCGAGGCGGCCGGTGATCGGCGCCCGGATCTGGGTGTAGGACAGGGTCAGCTGCGCCTGGTCGAGATTGGCCTGGTCGGCGGCGACGCTGGCCTCCGCCCGCTTGGCGGCGGCGACCGCCAGGTCATAGGCCTGCTGCGAGACCGCGCCGGTCTTGACCAGCGGCTTGTCGCGCTCGACATCCCCCGCGGTCTGGTCGCGGTCGGCCTGGTCCTTGGCCAGGTTGGCCTGGGCCAGGGCGATCGCGGCCTTGGCCGGCTTGTCGTCGAGGGTGAACAGCAGGTCGCCGGCCTGGACGGTCTGGCCGTCGGCGACATGGACCTGCATGACCTGGCTGTCGATGCGCGAGCTGACCAGGACGGTGGAGATCGGCTCGACCGTGCCGATGGCGGAGATGGCGGTGGCGACGGATTTCTGCTCGACCGAGGCGGTGACGACCGGAATCGACCGTCCGCCGGCAGTCTTCGAGGATCCGGACTGGCCGCCGGCCTCGGCGGCCTTGCCGCTGCGCTCGATCGCGTCCGCATTGCCGAAGCGCTGCCAGGCGATGGCCGCAATGGCGATGCCGAGGACCGCGACGACCCCCATAACCGAGCGCTTCATGGCCAGAATCCCGAAACCGGAACGCACCGGCAAAGGCCCACCCGCCCCCGGCGCCTGACCAACTTGTAAGACTTATGTGCAGTGCGATGGGGTTAATAATTTTCAATGCGTCACGTGCGACGGAATGCAAAATGCCGCACGAGTAGAGGGCATCCGGCGCAGCCGTAGCCGGGGAGAAAGAGGCGAAGGGGAGGGCCTCGATGGCCCGAGAGATCGCCTTCTTCGATCCCCTTCTCCGTCATGGCGAGGAGCGCAGCGACGTGGCCATCCAGGGGCCACCGCGAGCGGCCCTGGATGGCCACGCCCCTTCGGGGCTCGCCATGACGGATCAATATTTCGGCTGCTGAGCAACCCCTGCATCGCCGGGCCAAGCCCGGCGATGACAACACCGGGAGCGAAGGCCTTACAGTCGCCCGTTCACCGCGTCGACGAACACCGCGCGCAGATCGTCGGCCTTGACCGGCTTGGCGTTGCTGCCGGTGGAGGGATCCGCTTCCGCCATCCGGCCGATCTCCTCGGCCCGGTTGTCGCCGATGCCGATCTCCTTCAGCGTGTGCGGGATGCCGATCTCGCGGCGCAGGTCCAGCACCCAGACCAGGACGGTGTCGAAGCTGGGCTTCGACAGGCCGATGGTGCGGCCCAGCCGCTCCATCCGTCCCTCGATCGCGTCCCTGTTGTGGACCATGCAGTAGGGCATCAGGATGCCGTTCAGCAGGCCGTGATGCGCGTCATAAAGGGCGCCCAGCGGGTGGGCGAGGGAGTGGATCGACCCCAGCCCCTTCTGGAAGGCGGTGGCGCCCATGCTGGCGGCCACCAGCATGTTGCCGCGCGCCTCGAGGTTTCTGCCGTCGCTGACCGCGACCGGCAGCCATTCGCGGATCAGCCGGGTGCCTTCCAGCGCGATGCCGTCGGCCATCGGGTGGAAGCCGGGGGCGCAGAACGCCTCCAGGCAATGCGCCAGCGCATCCATGCCGGTGGCGGCGGTGACCTTCGGCGGCAGTCCGACCGTCAGCTCCGGATCGGCGATGACCACGACGGGCAGCATCTTCGGGTGGAAGATGATGCGCTTCACATGCGCATCCTCGTCGGTGATGACGCCGGCACGCCCGACCTCCGACCCCGTGCCGGCCGTGGTCGGGATGGCGATCACCGGAGCGATCTTGGAGGCATCGGCGCGGGTCCACCAGTCGCCGATATCCTCGAAATCCCACAGCGGCCGCGACTGGCCGGCGTGGAAGGCGATGGCCTTGCCGGCATCCAGGGGGCTGCCGCCGCCGAAGGCGATGACGCCGTCATGGCCGCCGGCCCTGTACACGGCGACGCCGTCGGCGACGTTCTTGCCGGTCGGGTTCGGCTTGACGTCGCTGAACACCGCGGTCGGGATACCGGCGGCCTCGTTGGCGGCGACGGCATCGGCGATCATCGCCAGCTTGGCCAGGCCGGGGTCGGTCACCAGCAACGGCCGCGTCAGGCCATGGGCCTTGCACAGGTCCGGCAGCTCCTTGATCCGGCCGGGGCCGAACTTCACCGCGGTCGGGTAGTTCCAGTTGCCTTTGAGCATCGTCGCCTTCATCCGCCCTGTCGTTGACGGCTTTTCCCAGTGTCATGCCCGGGCTTGACCCGGGCATCCAGGGCCGCAAGAGCCGGCCCCGCGGCCCCTGGATTGCCGGGTCAAGCCCGGCAATGACAAGACTAAAATACAGAAGCCAGTCGGGCTTTTCTCACCCCGGCAGCCGCAGATGGAACGACTTCGGCCGGGTCAGATAATCGTAGCCGAGGGCCGAGAGGGTGCAGCCGCGGCCGGAATCCTTGACGCCGGTCCAGGCCAGGGCCGGGTCCAGATAGTCGCAGCGGTTCAGGAACCAGGTGCCGGTCGCCACCTGGTCGCCGAGGACGATGGCGGCGTCGACGTCGCGGGTGAAGACCGACGCGGTCAGCCCGTAGGGGCTGTCATTCATCAGCCGCACCGCCTCCTCGTCCGACGCCACCTTCATGATGCCGACGACGGGGCCGAAGCTCTCCTCGGTCATCACCCGCATCGAATGGTCGACGCCGGTCAGGATCTGCGGCGCCAGATAGGGCGTGCCGGGCCGGTCGGCGGCGAAGCCCTTGGCGTCGATCAGGGCGCGGGCGCCCTGGCGCACCGCCTCCGCCGTCTGGCCGCGCACGAAATCGGCGGCCGAGGCCCGGACCATGGGTCCCAGCGTCGTCGCCTCCTCGGTCGGGTCGCCCAGCACGTACTGCTTGGTCAGCTCGACCGCGCCCTCGACGAAGGAATCGTAGACCGAGGCGTGGACATAGATCCGCTCGATGCCGCAGCAGGACTGGCCGGAGTTGAAGAAGGCGCCGTCGACCAGCGTGTCGATGGCGTGCTTCAGGTCGGCATCGGCGCGGACATAGCCGGGGTCCTTGCCGCCGAGCTCCAGCCCGACGCCGACGAAACGGCCGGCCGCCGCGGCCTCGACTGCCTTGCCGCCGGGGACCGAGCCGGTGAAGGCGACGAAGTCGACCGCGCCGCTGCCGATCATCTTCGCCGTGGTGTCGTGGTCGGCGTGGAGGTGCTGGAACACGCCCGGCGGCAGGTTCTTGAGCGCTTCGGCGAAGCGCTCAGCGCAGAGCGGCGTCTGGTGCGAATGCTTCAGGATCACCGCATTGCCGGCCATCAGCGCCGGGACCACGGCGTTGACCGCGGTCAGGTACGGGTAGTTCCAGGGGGCGACGACGAAGACCGTGCCCAGCGGGTCGCGCCGGATGAAGCGGCGGAAGCCTTCCTTCGGCCCGACATCGACATCGGCCAGGGCGCCTTCGGCCACCGAGATCATGTAGCGCGCCCGCTCCTCGAAGCCGCGCACCTCGCCGGGGGTGTAGCGCACCGGCCGGCCCATCTGCCAAGTGATCTCGCGCGCGATCTCCGGCCCGGCGGCGACGAAGGCGTCGACCGCGGCGGACAGCAGGCGCGCCCGCTCCGACACCGGCACCCGCCGCCACTCGGCCTGGGCCACCCGGGCGCGGGCCAACGCCGCCTCGGCCTCGGCCGGGGTGGCCAGCGGCCGCTCGACATAGATGCCGCCGTTCACCGGCGTGATGGTCTTCAGGATCTGGGTCATTCGGGGTCTCGAAAAGCCTCTCTGCGGCGCGCATCTTGGGGCCATCGGCCGGGATTTCCCAAGAGGGATCGCCGCCCGGCCCGGGCCGCGTCCGGCGCATGGCGCATGGCGCTAGCGCAGCGAGTCCAGCTCGTCCGCGGGCGGGCCGGCCTGATCGAGCATCCGGTCGGCCAGGGCCTGGAAGGCGCCGCCGGCGCTGCGGCCCTCGGCCTCGTCCATGAAGCCGGAGGCGTTGCCGGGGCCGAGGTGCAGCGCCGCCTGGGTGATCTGCTCGTCCTCGTCGCCCCAGAGGTAGTTGTGGATCACGGCGATGCCGTGCCCGTCCGGCGCCAGGAAGGCGGCCGCGCCCCGGATGATCGCCAGGAACACGATGAAATCGTTCAGGTTCTCGGAATAGGTCAGGGTGCCGGCGACGAAATCCTGCGTGCCGGGATCATAGGCCGCGTGCCGGAGCTGGGGGGCCTCGGCGGCGTCGAGGATGCCGCGCAGCGCCTGCCGGTTGGTGGCGATGCCGGCCACGGCGGCGTCGCATTCCGCGATGGTGCGCAGCAGCTGCGCCATGGAGACGGTGCGGATGTCCTCAGGGCCACCACCGAAATACCACTGGCCGCCGATATCCCGCCAGTCGAGCCAGCTCGACGCCCGAGCGGGCGGCGCGTCCAGCCAGCGGACGAGGTCGGACCGGGCGATCCGCAGCTTGAGAAAGGCGCCATCCGGCTCCGACATCATCCATGCTCCTTGGGTTGCCGCCACTCTTGCCGCAGCCGCGCCACGATCCGGCGGCTGTCATCGTCGACCGGAATATAGGCGACCAGCCGCAACTCCGCTGCCTCCTCGACCCGCAGCACGCTCTGCTCCAGCGTCATCGGGCCATGCCGACCGGCTGGACGCCTCGATCGTGCTCGGGCTGGTCAGGTCGCCGGCTTGATCGGCACCGGCCGGGTCATCAGGTCGACATACAGGTCGAAGAAGCGGCGGTTGTCGAACTGCTTCACCACCTTGATCTTCTGCAGCAGCCTGGTCGGCTGCTCCTGCCAATAGCCGTAGGTGCGGCCATAGCCGGGGCCGAAGGCGATGTCGACATCGACGAACAGGTCCTCGACCTTGGTCGCGTAGCCCGGATCGAGCAGATAGGCGAGGGCGAGGGTGTCGAAGACGTTGACGGTCGCCTTCGCGTCCTTGGCGAAGGCCTTGGCCATCCAGCTGTCCTTGAACAGCGCCGGGATCGGGCCGCCGGCGGCCATGATGCGGTCGAAATCCGCCTTGCCGAGCTGGGTGATGTCGGTGACGTCGAGCGGGATGATCGCCTGGTCGATCGGCTCGCGCATGACGATGCGCGCGGCCTCGGGGTCGATCCAGACATTCATCTCGGCGGCCGGGGTGGTGTTGCCGCGGACGTCGAAGGCGCCGGCCATGTAGACGATCTTCTTGATCAGCGGCACGATCTCCGGGTTCTTGCGCACCGCCAGCGCGATGTTGGTCGCCGGGCCGATCACCAGCAACGACACCTCGTGCGGGTTGGCCTTCACTGTGTCGACGATGAAGTCGACCGCGTGCGCGTCGCGCGGCTTCGTGGTCTTGGCGAAGCCGTCCGGCGGGGCGACGAGATCGGCATCGGCCGGCTGCGGCCGGTGGAATGCGGTCTTGTAGCTCTCGCCGAAGCCGAACAGGGTGCGCTCGCTCTCGAAGCTCCTGGGGTCGTGCACCAGCGGCAGGCTGGCGCCGGCATAGATTCCAACCTTGTCGGCGATGCCCAGGCGCTCGACCGCCCGCAGCGCGTCCGCCACCTCCTGCTTCAGCCAGTTGTTGCCGGTCACCACGGTGACGCCCTTGAGGTCGATCACGCCCTGGCGGTCCAGTTGCGCGGCCATGATCAGGACCTGGCCGTCATCCCCCGCGGTGCTGAAATCCGTGTCGATGATGACCTTCTCGGCGGCCATGGCCGGCGTCGCGGCCAGCACCCCTGCCGTCACGGCGGCGGCGATCCATCGCTGCATTGCTGTGCCTCCTCCTGCGCGGACCCGCGTCCTTCGTTCCGAGTCGCCGGCGGTCCGTCATCCTACGATCGCATGCCGGGCGACGGCGGCGCGACCGGTGTGTAGGGTGCACGCCGTCATTTGGAGGAAGCCGCCATGGCGATCGAGCTGCGCGAACTGCGCCCGGAGGATCATGCCCGGATCGCCGCGGTTGAAGGCGGCGCGGCCTGGAACGCCGCCGTGGCGCTGTGGGACGTCTACCTCGCCGATCAGTCCGCCGGCCGGCGCGCCGTACGCCTGGCATGGGACGGCGGCCGTCCGGTCGGCTACGGCACCCTGGCCTGGGACTCGGATTACGCGCCGTTCCGGGCTGCTTCGGTGCCGGAGATCAACAACCTGGTGGTGGCCGCGCCGGCGCGGGGCAGAGGTATCGGTACGGCACTGATCCGCGCCTTCGAGGATCTGGCGCGGGCGGCCGGGCGCGCCCATATCGGCCTCGGCGTCGGCCTCTATGCCGATTGCGGCCCGGCCCAGCGGCTCTATGCCGGGCTGGGCTACCGTCCCGACGGCCGCGGCATCACCTGGCGGGAGCAGCCGGTGGTGCCCGGCGACTCGGTGCCGGTCGACGACGACCTGGTGCTGTGGCTGATCCGGAGGCTCTGAGCGCCCATTCGGCCGGCATCTATGCCGGAAGAGGGCAAATTTTGGGCAGAATCCAGCGTGACCAATTTTTAATCTGATTTCCCTTGCACGGCCCTTCGGAAGCTGCCAATGTTGCAGTGCGATATGCAGTGATGAGCTGCTGTCGTAACGCACTTCTTGGGCGTTTCCTCCCTAAACTCGGGCCGCAGCGATGCGGCCTGTTTTCTTTTGGGGACAGGCCCGGCGGAAGCGCGCCCTTCCGGCCGGCTTCATTACCGAATCGTACAGTCCCGGACAGGATCGGATAACCGGCGCTGCCGCGAAGTGGGGGCGTCGGGAGCGGACGTCGTCGCAAGACTCCCGGCGATCCACCGGAGTCGATCGGATGAAGACCCATCTCACCGCCACCCTGCTCTGTGCCGTCGCCTTCGCCGCCGTGCCGGCCCGTGCCGCCACGGTTCCCTGCGAGGACATGCTGAAGCAACTGCGCGCGGCGGAGGCGGCGGCGACGCCGAGCGACGCCGACAAGGCGACCGTCGCCGACCTCGAGGCCAAGGGCATCGAACGCTGCAACGCCGATGACGACAAGCGTGCCGACGATTTCTTCGCCCAGGCGCTGAAGATCCTCGGCAAGTGACGTCCCCACCGGCAGGAGCGCAGACCATGCCCATCCCGGCGAACCGGGCGCCCGGCCTCAACCGGGTGCCCCGCGTCACGGTCGATTTCTGGCTGATCAAGTTGATGGCGGTGACGATGGGCGAGACCGCGGCGGACTATCTCGCCGTCAATCTCGGTTTCGGCCTGACCGCCACCTCCGCGATCATGGCGGCGGTGCTGGCGGTCGCCCTGGCCCTGCAATTCGCGCAGAAGCGCTACGTGCCCTGGGCCTACTGGCTGGCGGTGGTGCTGATCAGCGTCGTCGGCACGCTGGTCAGCGACAACCTGGTCGACAATCTCGGCGTGGCGCTGGAGACGACGACCATCGCCTTCAGCCTCATCCTGGCGGTGACCTTCGCCGCCTGGTTCGCCAGCGAGCGGACGCTGTCGATCCACAGCATCGTCACCACCCGGCGCGAGGTGTTCTACTGGCTGGCGATCCTGTTCACCTTCGCGCTCGGCACCTCGGCCGGCGACCTGGTGTCGGAGGTGTTCGATGTCGGCTATCTGGCCACCGGCATCCTGTTCGGGCTGGTCATCGCCGCCATCGGCTTCGCCTACTACGTGTTCGAGCTGAACGGCATCCTGGCCTTCTGGCTGGCCTATATCTTCACCCGTCCGCTGGGCGCCTCCTTCGGTGACCTGCTGGCCCAGCCGGCGGAATATGGCGGCCTCGGCTTCGGCACGGTGGTTACCAGCCTGATCTTCCTGGGCTGCATCGCCGCCATCGTCGTCTATATGACCGCGGTGCAGGAGCGGGGCAGGGGGATCCCGAGCGAAGGGCGGGCGTGATCTACGCCTGCTCCTGCGGCACCAGGATCCGCACCCCGGCGGCATCGCAGCGGCGGGCGACATCGGGTGGGGGCGGTCGGTCGGTGGCGACCAGGTCGACATCGGCCAGGCTGCACACCTTCACCGGCGCCTCGCGGCCGAACTTGCTGTGGTCGGCGATCACCCAGGTCTCCGCCGCCTGGGCCATCGCCGCATGCGAGAACTCGGCCTCGAACAGGTGGAAATCCACCAACTCGCCCCGGCTGCTGATGCCGCCGACCGACAGCACGGCGCAGCGCACCTGGAACTGGCGCAGGAAGGCGATGGCCGAGGGGCCGAAAGCCGCCACGTCGTCGCCATTGACCTCGCCGCCGCACAGGAAGACGCGGTTGTCGTTGCGCGGCGCCAGGCGGCAGGCGATCTCGGCCGAGTTGGTCACCACCACCAGCCGGGAATGATGCGCCAGCGCCTGGGCGACATAGGCCGAGGTGGTGCCGTTGTCGAGGATCAGCGGGTCGCCGTCGGCGATGCGGGCGGCGACCAGCGCCGCCACCGCCTGCTTGGCCTCGCGGTTGCGCTGCATCCGGCGCTGGAACGGCGGCTCCTCCAGCCCGTCCGGCAGCATCACGCCGCCATGGAAGCGGAGCACGGCGCCGGTCTCGATCAGCGGCTTGACGCTGCGCCGGATCGTCTCGGTCGAGACCTCGAAGCGGCGCGCCAGCTCGGCGATGCTGCAGCTGCCGGACTCGCGCACGGCCTGCAGGATCTCGCCCTGCCAACGGTTGGACAACATCGGCCCTGCGGCGTTCCCTCACCCCGGAGAATTGCCTTATCCTATCGGCGGCATGGCGCGCCCTGTCCAGCTTCGATCGTAATCGGCCGCGATTTCGCGGCCGATTGTCACGCGGAAGTCATCAATTTCCACATGAAACCACGAACTTGATTGGTATCGCGTGGATTCATGATGCTTCGAGATTGACGGGACGAGGCCCCGCGGCTTATCCGTCGATCAGGGAGGCGGGGAATGCCGGAGGCGTCGGACATCATCGCCGGGCTGGGCTGCTGGAGCGGGCGCATCGCCGTCGCCCCCCTGGCCGGCGGGCTGACCAACCGCAACTACCGGGTCGAGGATGCCGCCGGGGTTCATGTCGTGCGGCTGGGCGCCGACATCCCGCATCACCACATCCTGCGCTTCAACGAGCTGGCGGCCAGCCGCGCCGCCGCATCCGCCGGCATCTCCCCCGCGGTCGAGCATGCCGAGCCGGGTATCCTGGTGACCCGCTTCGTCGAAGGCGAGACTCTGACGCCGGAGCGGGTGCGGCGGGAGGCGCCGCGGGTGCTGGAGCTGGTGCGGCGCGTGCATTACGAGATGCCGGCCCATTTGCGCGGCCCGGTGCTGGCCTTCTGGGTGTTCCATGTGCTGCGCGACTACGCCCACGCCCTGGCGGGGCGGCGGCCGGCGGCGGAGCTGGCCGGGCTGCTCGGCCGCGCGGCGCAGCTGGAGGCGGCGGTGGGGCCGGTCGAGCTGGTGCTGGGCCACAACGACCTGCTGGCCGCGAACTTCATTGATGACGGGCAGCGGCTGTGGCTGGTCGACTGGGATTATGCCGGCTTCAACAGCCCGCTCTTCGATCTCGGCGGCCTGGCCTCGAACAACGGCTTCTCGGCGGCGGAGGAGGCGGCGATGCTGAACGCCTATTTCGGCACCCCGCCTTCGCCGGATCTGCGCCGGCGCTACGCCGCGATGAAGGCGGCGTCGCTGCTGCGCGAGGCGATGTGGAGCATGGTGTCGGAGATCCATTCGACGCTGGACTTCGACTACGCCGCCTATACCGACGAGAATCTGCGGCGCTTCGAGGGCGCCTGGGACGAGTTCCGGAGGATGTGATGCCGAATGTCGAGAGGAACATCCCGCACCCACCCCCGGAATCGTCATGGCGAGCCCTGAAGGGGCGTGGCCATCCAGGGGCAGCTCGCACCGGCCCCTGGATGGCCACGTCGCTGCGCTCCTCGCCATGACGTGGCGGGGCATGAGATCTGAGACAGAGGGCCAATCCAGATGACCGCCTTTCCCACCCAGGCCCGCGCCGTGGTCATCGGCGGCGGCATCGTCGGGGTCTCGACCGCCTATCACCTGGCCCGGCTGGGCTGGGCCGACACGGTGGTGGTCGAGCGGCACAAGCTGACCTCCGGCTCCACCTTCCACGCCGCCGGGCTGGTCGGGCAGCTGCGCTCCAGCGCCAACATCACCCAGCTGCTGGGCCATTCGGTGCGGCTGTACACCGAGCTGGAGCGCGAGACCGGCCTGGCCACCGGCTGGAAGATGAATGGCGGCCTGCGCCTGGCCTGCACCGAGGCGCGCTGGACCGAGCTGAAGCGCCAGGCCACCACCGCCCGCAGCTTCGGGCTGGAGATGCATCTGCTGTCGCCGCAGGAGGCGCAGGGCCTGTGGCCGCTGATGCGGGTCGACGACCTGGTCGGCGCCGCCTTCCTGCCGACCGACGGCCAGGCCAACCCGTCCGACATCACCCAGTCCCTGGCCAAGGGCGCGCGCATGGCCGGCGCCGCGGTCTGGGAGGACACCGAGGTCACCGGCATCGAGACGAAGGACGGGCGGGTGACAGCCGTCCTCACCAGCCGCGGGCGCATCGCCTGCGAGGCGGTGGTGAACTGCGCCGGGCAATGGGCGCGCGAACTCGGCGGGATGGTCGGGGTCAACGTGCCGCTGGTCTCGGTCGAGCACCAGTACATGGTGACCGAGCCGATCGAGGGCGTGACCCGCACCTTGCCGACGCTGCGCGACCCCGACCGGCTGACCTACTGGAAGGAGGAGGTCGGCGGGCTGGTGATGGGCGGCTACGAGCCCAACCCGATCGCCTGGGCGGTCGACGGCATCCCGGAGGGCTTCAACTTCCAGCTCTTGCAGCCGGACTGGGACCATTTCCAGCCGATCATGGAGCTGGCGCTGGGCCGGGTGCCGGCGCTGGAGACGGCGGGGGTGAAGGAGCTGATCGCCGGGCCGGAGAGCTTCACCCCGGACGGCAACTTCATCCTCGGTGAGGCGCCGGAGCTGCGCGGCTTCTATGTCGGCGCCGGCTTCAACGCCTTCGGCATCGCCTCGGGCGGCGGCGCCGGCAAGGCGCTGGCGGAATGGATCGCCGGCGGCGAGCCGCCCTACGATCTGTGGCCGGTCGACATCCGCCGCTTCGGCCGGGCCCAGGCCGATGTCGACTGGGTGCGCAGGCGGACGCTGGAGCTGTACGGCAAGCACTACACCATCGCCTGGCCGAATGAGGAGCATGCCAGCGCCCGGCCGCTGCGCCGGTCGCCGCTCTATGACCGCCTCAAGGCCCAGGGTGTCTGCTTCGGCGAGAAGCTGGGCTGGGAGCGGCCGAACTGGTTCGCGGCGCCGGGCGAGGCGGTGGAGGAGATCCCGAGCTTCGGCCGGCCGAGCTGGTTCGACGCGGTGGCGCGCGAGCACCGGGCGACGCGCGAGGCGGTGACCGTCTTCGATCAGTCCTCCTTCGCCAAGTTCCAGCTGGTCGGAAGGGATGCGGAGGCGGCCTTGTCCTGGATCTGCGCCAACGACGTGGCGCGGCCGCCGGGCACGCTGACCTACACCCAGATGCTGAACGCCAGGGGCGGCATCGAATGCGACCTGACCGTCGCCCGGCTGGCGGCGGACCGCTTCCACATCACCACCGGCACCGGCTTCGCCACCCATGATTTCGACTGGATCGCGCGCAGCATCCCGGCGGGGGCCGACGCGCATCTGGTCGACGTCACCTCGGCCTGGTCGGTGCTCAGCCTGATGGGGCCGAAATCCCGCGCAGTGCTGCAGGCGCTGACCCGCGACGACGTTTCCAACACCGGCTTCCCCTTTGGCCGGGTCCGGCAGATCGCCGTGGCCGGCGCGCCGGTGCTGGCGCTGCGCATCACCTATGTCGGCGAGTTGGGGTGGGAGCTGCACATCCCGACCGAATTCGCCGTCGGGGTGTATGAGGCGGTGATGGCGGCGGGGGCGGCGCATGGCATCGCCAATGCCGGCTACCGCGCGATCGAAACGCTGCGGCTGGAGAAGGGCTACCGCGCCTGGGGCAGCGACATCGGGCCCGACCACACGCCGCTGGAGGCCGGGCTCGGCTGGGCGGTGAAGCTGAAATCCCCCATGCCGTTCCAGGGGCGGGAGGCGCTGGAGGCGCAGCGCGGCCAGGCGCTCCGGAAGATCCTGGCCACCTTCACCGTCGACGATCCGGCGGTGGTGCTGCTGGGGCGCGAGACCATCCTGCGCGACGGCATGCCGGCCGGCTGGCTCTCCAGCGGCGGCTTCGGCCACACGGTGGGCAAGCCGATCGGCCTCGGCTATGTCCGCGACCCGGCCGGGCTGGACCGCGACGCGCTGCTGGCCGGCACCTATGAGCTGGAGGTCGCGACCGAGCGGGTGCCGTGCCGCGTGCATCTCGACCCGCTCTACGACCCGCGGATGGAGCGGGTGAAGGGGTAGGGGCTATATCGCCTCGGCTCTCAGCGCCGCCTGCCAGTGCTCCAGCCGCTGCTTCAGGCGCTTGTCGCGGAAATGGGTGGTGTCCTCCTCCGACAGGGTCTCGACCGCCGCGAAGCTGAAGGCGGCCTCGCCATGGACGCGCCAGGCCCGCAGCAGGCCCGGATGGGTGTGGCTGCCGGTGCGCAGCATGAACCAGACGCGGTTCTGCGCCGTGGCCAGGTTGGGGCTGCGCCCGACCCAGGCCTCGCCCGTGGCGGCGCAACGCACCGCGTAGATCCCGGCGGACACCTTCAACTCCTTGTAGGCGGCGATGGCCGTCTTCCTGTCGTCACCCTTCATCGCTCGATCCCGTTCCGTGGCGGCGATAAATTATTACCCGGGTGATATTGACGCAAGAGATTTTGCCCGGGTATAAATCGGCCGCCACTCGCCTGGGGATGATTGCCGTGACCGCGACCGCCGCCACGCCCTGCACTGCCTTCGAAGGCCAGTCGCTGCTGCGCGCCGGCCCGCTGATCGAGCTCGCGCTGGCGGTGAAGGCCGCGTCAGGCCCCGTCCTCGTCTTCGACGACGCAACCGGCAGGGTGGTGGATCTCGACCTGCGCGGCAGCGACGCCGAGATCGTCGCCCGGCTGGCGCCGGCGGAGAGCGGCGAGCCGGCCGAGCCGCGGGGGCGGGGACGGCCGAAGCTCGGCGTGGTCGGGCGCGAGGTCACGCTGCTGCCGCGGCACTGGGAGTGGCTGGCGGCGCAGCCGGGCGGGGCGTCGGTGGCGCTGCGCCGGCTGGTCGACGAGGCCCGGCGCGCCGGCGGCGCGGCGCAGCGGCGGCGCGCGGCGCGGGAGGCCGGCTATCGCGTGATGTCGGCGATGGCCGGCGACCTGCCCGGCTTCGAGGAGGCGTCTCGCGCGCTGTTCGCCGGCGACCGCGCCCGTTTCGAGCAGGAGACCGCGGCCTGGCCGGCCGATCTGCGCGCCTACGTCACCCGGCTGGCCTTCGCCGCCACCGACCTCGAGGATTGAGCCATGCCGCAGCTCCGGGCCAACGGCCTCACCCTCGAATATGACAGCGTCGGGGAGGGGCCGGCGATCCTGCTGATCTCCGGCCTCGGCGTGCCGATGACCCGCTGGGCCGAGCCGTTCCGCGAGATCCTGGCGGCGCAGGGCTTCCGCGTGATCCGCTTCGACAACCGCGATGTCGGGCTGTCGACGCATCTGCACGGCGCTCCCGTGCCCGATTTCGCCGCCTTGGCCGCCGCCGTCGCGCGCGGAGAACGGCCGGCCGTGCCCTACACGCTGGACGACATGGCCGCGGACACGATCGGGCTGCTCGACGCGCTGGGGATCGAGCGGGCGCATCTCGCCGGCCGGTCGATGGGCGGGATGATCGTGCAGCTGGTCGCCGCCGGCCATCCGCGGCGGGTGCTGTCGCTGGCGGCGATCATGTCCAGCACCGGCAACCCTGCCCTGCCGCGGGCGGCGCCGCAGGTGATGGCGGCCATGGCCCGGCCGGCGCCGGACCCGGCCGTGGACGAGGCGGGCTTCCTGGCCCACAGCGTGGCCTTCGCCCGGCTGATCGCCGGCCCCGGCTTTCCGTTCGACGAGACGACGCATCGCGCCCAGGCTCTGGCCGAGGCCCGGCGGAGCCGCGACCCGGCCGGCTTCGCCCGGCAGATCGCCGCCATCGCCGTCACCGGCGATCTGCGGCCGCGGCTGGCGGCGATCACCGCCCCGACCCTGGTGGTGCACGGCGCCGACGATCCGCTGGTGCCGGCCGCCGCCGGCCGGGACATCGCCGCCGGCATAGCGGATGCCGAGCTGATGATCGTCGAGGGCATGGGCCACGACCTGCCGCCGGCGCTGCACAGCCCGGTGGCCGACGCGATCCTGCGCAACATCCGGCGGACCAAGATCCTCTAGACTTGAAGCCAACTTGAACTTGTAGCGTGCCCCCGACTCATGCGGAATCGAGGGGCACGCATATGGATTCTCTGCGCATCGGCCTGATCTACGGCAGCGTCCGGGACGGCCGGTTCTGCGACACCGTTGCCGGCTGGGCGGCCGGCGAGATCGAGCGGGCCGGCGGCTTCACGCTCGATACCATCGACCCGCGCGGCCTCGGCCTGCCGGACTGGACCGCCCGGCGGGACGGGGAGAGCGTGACCGCCTTCCGCGAGCGCATCGACCGGGCCGATGCCTTCGTCGTGGTGACGCCGGAATACAACCATGCCTATCCGGCGGTGCTGAAATTCATGATCGACTGCGCCTATGCCGAATGGCAGGCCAAGCCGGTGGCCTTCGTCTGCTATGGCGGCATCTCCGGCGGCCTGCGGGCGGTGGAGCAGCTGCGTCTGGTCTTCGCCGAGCTGCACGCGGTGACGCTGCGCGACACGGTCAGCCTGTCCTGGGCCTCGCGCCGCTTCGATGCCGACGGCCGGCTGGTCGAACCGAACGAAACCGCCGCCGCCATGGCGGTGATGCTGAAGGCGCTGCGCTGGTGGGGCACGACGCTGCGCCAGGCCCGCACCGTCGCGCCCTATGCCGAGGCGCTGGCGTGACCGAAACCGGAAGGAAGCCGAAATTGGGAATCGTCCCGATCCAGTCCCTGTATGAGACCCATCTGACCGTCAGCGACCTCGACCGCTCCATCGCCTTCTACCGCGACGTGCTGGGGCTCGAGCTGGCGCACCGGATCCCGCAGCGCCATGTCGCCTTCTTCTGGGTCGGCGCGCGGGAGCACAGCATGCTCGGGCTCTGGTCCTACCATTCGAGCCCGCTGCAGCTGCGTCTGCACATCTCGTTCAAGGTCGCGCTCGCGGATGTCAGCCGCTCGATCGGGGCGCTCCGCCAGGCGGGGATCGGGCCGAAGCCGGCGCACGGCCTGTCGGGGGAGGAGCCGATCGTGTTCTCCTGGATGCCGGCGGCCAGCGTCTTCTTCGACGACCCGGACGGCCATTCGCTGGAGTTCATCGCCAACCTGCCCGGCCCGGCGCGCCCGGAGCTGGGCATCGTCCCGCTCAGCCGCTGGCAGGCGCTCGGCGCCGAGCCGGAGACGGTCCTGTAGGATCGCCGCCCCGGCCGGTCGCTCCGGATCCGGCCCCGCAAAAAAAGAACCCCGCCGGAGGGGAGGCGGGGCTGAGGGGTCCAGTGGTGGTAGGGAGCTTTCGCACCCCCCAACAGAGAGACGCCGCCGGGGCGCATCCTCTTCCGAGATTTTTGTGCAGGCCCCGCAGCGCCGCCTCCCGCGGCTTCGGAATCGTCGGCCGCGGCAGGACTTCCTGCATCAGTGCGACGGCGTCACGGCGGCCTCTTCCTTGTCGTGCACGGCGAAGCGCTCGACCATGGTGGCGCTGGCGGCGTTCAGACCCACGACCTCGACCGCGCGGCCGTGGCGGCGGGCCTTCAGCACCACGCGGTCGAGCGCGCCGACGGCCGAGATGTCCCAGAAATGGGCGGCGCCGACATCGATGACGATCCGCACAACCGGCTCGGTCACGTCGATCGACTCGGCGAAGGTGCCGGCGGAGGCGAAGAACACCTGGCCCTCGACGCGGTAGGTCCGCACCGCCCCGTCCGGCGACAGCGTCGAGGTGACGCGGCTGAGCCGCGACACCTTGCCGGCGAAGAACACGCCGGACAACAGCACCCCGACCAGAACGCCGATCGCGAGATCCGAGGTGGCGACGACCGTGACCACGGTCGCCAGCATCACCACCGAGGACGGCACCGGGTTGCTGCGCAGCCGGGCCAGCGAGCGCCAGGAGAAGGTGTTGATCGACACCATGATCATCACCGCGGTCAGCGCCGCCACCGGGACGACGGCCAGCAGGTCCTGCAGCGCGACCAGCAGCACCAGCAGGAAGACGCCCGCGACCAGCGTGGACAGCCGGCCCCGGCCGCCGGAGGAGACGTTGATCCCCGACTGGCCGATCATGGCGCAGCCGCCCATGCCGCCGAACAGCGCCGAGGCGATGTTGGCGATGCCCTGGCCGGCGCATTCCCGGTTCTTGTCGCTGGTCGTGTCGGTCAGGTCGTCGACGATCTGCGCGGTCAGCAGCGATTCCAGCAGGCCGACCGCCGCCAGGGTCAAGGCGACCGGCGCCAGGATGCGCAGCGTCTCGAGCGTGAACGGCACCGAGGGCAGGGCGAAGGCGGGCAGGGCGGACGGCAGCTCGCCGAGATGCGCCACCGTGCGGACGTCGAGTTTGAACACCACCGAGACCGCAGTCAGCACCGCGATCGCCACCAGCGGCGACGGCACGGCGCGGGTGACCCGCGGGAACAGGTAGATGATGGCCAGGCCCAGCGCGATCAGCCCGTAGGTCGCTGGCGGCACACCCACCAGCTCCGGCAGCTGCGCCAGGAAGATCAGGATGGCCAGCGCGTTGACGAAGCCGGTCATCACCGACTGGGAGACGAAGCGCATCAGCCGCCCGAGCTTGAGGAAGCCGGCGATGATCTGGAACACGCCCATCAGGATGGTGGCGGCGAACAGGTACTGGACGCCGTGGTCGCGCACCAGCTCGGTCATCACCACGGCGGTGGCGGCCGTGGCGGCGGAGATCATCGCCGGCCGGCCGCCGGTGAAGGCGATGACGATGGCGATGACGACCGAGGCGAAGAGCCCGATCTTGGGATCGACCCCGGCGATCACCGAGAAGCCGATGGCCTCCGGGATCAGCGCCAGGGCCACGACGATGCCGGACAGGACGTCGCCGCGGATGTTGGACAGCCAGTCGCGGCGGAAGGTGGAATTCATGTTCATGGAAGGGGAGTACCCGCAATAGACGTGCAGGACCGTCCACCCGGTTGGCGGACGGTCGGTGTGGTCATTTGCGTTGTCCGGCGGATCGGCGGCCGGAAGAGCCACCCGGGATTTCACCGGGTCCAGTCGAATGGCCTTACATAACGGGGCGGGGGCCGCGTTGCAACCTGGCGGGAGCTGACGCGACGCTGCCGGGCTATCCGGCCCGGGGCGCCTGACCCGGCCTCAGCGGGCGAAGGTGGCCAGGGCGACGCCGCCGAGGGTCAGGGCCAGGGCGCCGATCTCACGCAGGCCGAAGGGGTCGCCCAGCATCGCCACCGAGGCCAGCACGCCGATCACCGGCGCCAGCAGCGACCCGATGGTGGCGACCGAGGCCGGCAGCCGGCGCAGCGCGGCGAACCAGGCGACATAGGCCAGGCCGAAGGCGAGGGCGCCACCATAGGCCAGCGCCGCCCAGTCGAGCGCGCCCAGCGCCGCGAAATCCGGCTGCTCCAGCAGCTGCCAGAGCAGCAGCGGCGGCAGCAGGCGGAGGCCGGTCTGCCAAGCCACCAGCGCGGTCGGCGGCATCGCCACCGGCGCCCGCTTGGCCAGCACCGTGCCCAGCGCGAACAGCATCGACCCGGCCAGGGCGAAGGCGACGCCGGGCAGCTTGGCGGCGAGATCGTCCTCGCCCGGCCCGCTGTGCGCCACCAGCAGCACGATGCCGGACAGGCCGAGCACCAGGCCGATGCCGCGGCGCAGCGTCGGCCGCTCGCCCAGCAGCGGCCAGGCCAGGATGGCGGCCCAGATCGGCAGGGTGTAGGCCAGGATCGTCGTCTCCGACGCCCGCAGCCACAGCAGCGACAGGGTGGTCAGCGCCATCCAGGCGGTGACGTTCAGCGCGGCGGCCAGGCACAGCCGGCCCCACTGGCCGCGCGGCGGCCTCAGGGATTCGCGCCGTGCCAGGGCGATGGCCAGCACGAGGGCGGTGCCGATCAGGCCGCTGGCCGCCCGCACCGAGAAGGGCGGCAGCACCCCGACCAGATGCTTCACCAGCGGCCAGTTGAAGCCCCACATCAGGCTGGTGGCGACCAGGAAGCCCAGCCCCTGGATCGAGACGCCGGGCGCCCGGGATGCGGCGTTCGTCACCATGGCTTGGACCCGCAACCCCGTCCCGTCATGGCGAGGAGCGAAGCGACGTGGCCATCCAGGGGCCGGTGCGAGCCGCCCTGGATGGCCACGCCCCTGCGGGGCTCGCCATGACGAGGAGGTAAGGACCTCACACCACGACCGGGCTTTGCAGCCCGTCCATGGTGATGTTGACGCCGGTGATGTAGCTGGCCTTGGCCGAGGCCAGGAACAGCACGGCGTCGGCGATCTCCTCCGGCTGCGCCCCGCGGCCGAGCGGGATGCGCGCCACCGCCCGCTGCCGGGCCTCCTCCAGGGTGATGCCGTGCAGCCGGGTCTCGGCCTGCAGCCCTTCGGCCACGCGCTCGGTCTCGGTCAGGCCGGGGTTGAGGCCGACGATGCGGACGCCCTTGCCGGCATAGGCGGTGGCCAGGCCGGCGGTGGCCAGCATCAGCGCGGCATTGGCGGCGCCGCCGGCGATATGGACCGTCGCCGGCACCTTGCCGCCATTGCCGATGACATTGACCACCACGCCGGTGCCGCGCGCGGCCATGCGCTTCACCACCGGGTCGATGACGTTGATGTAGGAGAAGAACTTGGCATCCATCGCCGCCCGGTAGGCGGCCGGCGTCAGCTCCTCCACCGGGGTGCGGCGGGCGGCGCCGGCGGAGTTGACCAGCACGTCGATCGGGCCCAGCGCCCGCTCCGCCGCCTCGACCGCCGCCTGCGCCGCCGCGGCGTCGGTCAGGTCGGCGGCGAGGGCGACGACGCCCGGCAGCCCGGCCGCGGCGCGGTCGAGATTGGCCTGGGCGCGCGAGACGATGGCGACGCGCGCGCCCTCCGCCTGGAAGGCCTGGGCGCAGGCCAGGCCGATGCCCTTCGATCCGCCGGTCACCAACACGGTCTTTCCGGTCAGGCCGAGATCCATGGAACGCTCCTTTGCGACAGCGTCGCCGGCCCCGGTCCGTCATTGCGAGGAGGCGCAGCCGACGAAGCAATCCAGGAGCCGGAGTGAGCGGCCCTGGATTGCTTCGCTGCGCTCGCAATGACGGGTGACAGTCGTAGTCCGGCGCGGCGACTCAGATGATCTCGAAGTACCGTGCCAGCTCCCAATCGGTGATGTGCTTGCGGAATTCGCGCTCCTCCCATTCACGGGTCGCGGCGAAATGTTCCACCCAGTCGTCGCCGAACAGGCCGCGCGCCGGCTTCGAGGCGCGCAGCCGCTGCGCCGCGTCCCACAGGGTGCGCGGCAGCTCCGACTTGCGCGGGAAGGTCTTGGCGTAGGCGTTGCCCTTCACCGGCTCACCCAGCTCGAGCTGGCGCTCGATGCCCCACAGCCCGGCGCCCAGCGCCGCGGCCAGGACGATGTAGGGGTTGGCGTCGGCGGCGGCGATGCGGAACTCCGCCCGCTGGCTCTTCGGCCCGCCCTGGATCACGCGCAGCGCCGTGGTCCGGTTCTCCACCCCCCAGGTGGCCGAGGTCGGCGCCCAGAAGCCGGGCACCAGCCGGGAATAGGCGTTCACCGTCTGCGCGATCATGGCCAGGAACTCCGGCATCAGCGCCTGCTGGCCGGCCACGAAATGGCGCATCACGGCGCTCATCCCATGCGGGTCCTTCGGGTCGTGGAACACCGGCTTGCCCTTGCCGTCGACCAGCGACATGTGGATGTGGCCGCTCTGCCCCGGCACCTCGTTCGACCACTTCGACATGAAGGTGGCCATCAGGTTGTTGCGCTGGGCGATCACCTTGGTGAAGGTGCGGAACAGCGTCGCCTTGTCGGCGGCGGACAGGCCCTCATCGACCGCGATCGCCGCCTCCAGCACGCCCGGGCCGGTCTCGGTGTGCAGCCCCTCGATCTCGCAGTCCAGCGCCTGCATGGTGGACAGGATCTCGTGGTACAGGTCCGACCACACCGTGTTGCGCAGCGTCGAATAGCCGAAGAAGCCGGGCGTCAGGTTGGTCAGGTTGCGGTAGTGCTTCTCGCGCACCGAATGCGGCGTCTCGTCGAACAGGAAGAACTCGTATTCGAACGCCGCCTTCAGGCCGAAGCCCATGCCGGCGGCCTTGTCCAGCATCCGGCGCAGCAAAGCGCGCGGGCACACCGCCTCGGCCTGGTCGGCCAGCTCGCACAGGAAGAAGGGCAGGTCGTTCTCGAAGGGCAGGCGGCGCATCGTCTCCGGCAGGATGCGCACCGGCGCGTCCGGATAGGCGGTGTGCCAGCCGGTGTAGCGGGCGTTGTCGTAGAGCGCGTCATGGCTGTCCCAGCCGACGATCACGTCGCAGAAGCCGAAGCCCTTCTCCAGCGCCGACAGGAACTTGTCGCGCGAGATGTACTTGCCGCGCAGGATGCCGTCGACATCGGTCAGCGCCACCTTGACGTGGTTGTAGCCCCCGTCCTGCACCAGCTTGCGCGCATCGTCGGCGGTGAAGCGGGGGGCGGCTGCGGCCGCGCGGGGGGCCGCGGCCCGGGATGAGGGTTGCGCCATTCGCTCGAAGTCTCCCGTTTCCTGTCGCCCGCCGCCTGGTCCGGAGGAAGCCGGCGCGGGTCGAGTTGAAGCGCTATTCTGAGCATGCCGAGCGAAGCGGCGGCAAGACGGGCTGCGACGCCGCATGCTCCGGGGCCGCCATTCCAGCAACACTCTTGCCGGCGCTGTGGTTCGGTGAGACAGTTTCTGCCGGATCCGGGCCGATCCGTGTGGGATCTTGCCCGTTCTTGTGAGGGAGCGATCCGAGAAGCAACCCAACGACAAACAGGGAGCGCGCATCGATGTCCCAGGACACTCGCGGTCCGGGAAGCCCGCACGACATCTCCGACGATGTGAAGGTCCTGCACAGCATGGGCTATGCCCAGGAGCTGCTGCGGCGGATGTCCGGCTTCTCCAACTTCGCCATCTCCTTCTCGATCATCTGCATCCTGGCGGGCGGCATCACCTCCTTCCAGCTCGCCTTCAGCAGCGTCGGCGGCGCCGGCATCGGCATCGGCTGGCCGGTGGGCTGCCTGTTCGCGCTGATCGTCGCCGCGGCGATGGCCCAGATCGCCTCCGCCTATCCGACCGCGGGCGGCCTGTACCATTGGGGGTCGATCCTGGGCGGCCGGTTCTGGGGCTGGGCCACGGCGTGGTTCAACCTGCTGGGCCTGCTGTTCGTGGTCGCCTCGGTCAATGTCGGCACCTATGTGCTGTTCGTGAACGGGCTCGGGCCGCTCTTCGGCATCGATCCGGCATCGCTGACCATCACCCACCAGGTCATCGGCATCTCGCTGATCACCCTGACCCAGGCGCTGTTCAACCATCTCGGCATCCGGGCGACGACGCTGCTGACCGATTTCAGCGGCTACCTGATCTTCGCCGTCGCCATCATCCTGACCATCGCCATGGTCGCCTTCGCCGCCGGGCCGATCGACCTCGGCCGGCTGTTCACCTTCGTCAACAACACCGGCGACCCGGGCGGCGGGGTGATCCCCGAGGCGCGCGGCAGCATCTTCGTCGCCTTCCTGCTGGGCCTGCTGTTGCCGGTCTACACCGTGACCGGCTTCGACGCCTCGGCCCACACCTCGGAGGAGACGGTGAACGCCGCCCGCAACGTGCCGCGCGGCATGCTGCAGTCGGTGATCTGGTCGGGCATCTTCGGCTATGTGATGATCTGCTCCTTCGTCCTGGCGATGCCGGACCCG
This sequence comes from Inquilinus limosus, assembly GCF_002195995.1. GTDB lineage: Bacteria > Pseudomonadota > Alphaproteobacteria > DSM-16000 > Inquilinaceae > Inquilinus > Inquilinus limosus_C. The sequence continues at coordinate 2,672 of NZ_NHON01000027.1, read as the reverse complement.
ACCGCCGGCGCGGCGCAGGGCGGCAATGTCTTCTACTGGCTGATGGACGGAGTGATGCCGGGCTGGCTGAAGACGCTGCTGTTCATCGGCATCGTCCTGGCCAACTATCTCTGCGCCCTGGCCGGCCTGACCTCGACCTCGCGCATGACCTTCGCCTTCGCCCGCGACGGCGGCCTGCCGTTCTCGGACGCGCTGCGCTCGGTCAGCCCGAAATACCGCACCCCGGCGGTCGCGATCTGGACCACCGCGGTGCTGTCGGTGCTGGTGACGCTGTACACGCCGGCCTTCGCCACGCTGGCGACGGCCTGCGCGGTGTTCCTCTACATCTCCTACGCCATGCCGATCGGGGCCGGCATCCTGGCCCATGGCAAGACCTGGACCAGCTTCGGCCCGTTCAGCCTGGGTGGGGCGTTCAAGCCGGTCGCCGCCCTGGCCGTGATCGGCACCGTCATCCTGTTCTGGATCGGCATCCAGCCGCCCAACGACAAGGTGCTGATCATCACCGTGGCGATGGTCGTGGTGCTGGGCTTCTTCTGGTTCGTGCTGGAGAACCGGCGCTTCCAGGGGCCGCCGATCGGCGAGGCGATCCGCCGGCGCCAGGCCGAGATCGCCGCGGCCGAGCAGGCGGTGGGCGAGGAGGCCGGCGCGGCGCCGGTCGGGGAGGTCGGCAAGGCCTGACCCGCCGCGGCCTCATCCGACAGGGGCGCCCGGCCGGGCGCCCCTTTTTCTTGCCGTGGGGCCGGGGCCGATCTAAACCATATAAGTCGTACAATAGAAGCCGCCGGTGACCGGCGGCGGGTTCAGGGGAAACGCAGGATGAAGGTCGTCATCACCGGTGGTCTCGGTTTCGTCGGGCTGAACCTGGCCCGGGCGCTGCTGAAGCGCGGCACGCTGACCGGCATCTCCGGCCAGCAGGAGCCGATCGACGCGATCACCCTGTTCGACATGGCGGCGCCGGATGAGCGGCCGGACGGCCTCGACGACCGGGTGTCGATCGTCACCGGCGACATCTCCGACCGCGCCACCGTCTTCGGCCTGGTCGACCGCGACGACATCTCGGTGTTCCACCTCGCCTCGATCCTGTCGGGCGGCGGCGAGAAGGATTTCGACCTGGCGCTGAAGGTCAACCTCGACGGCGGGCTGAACGTGTTCGAGGCGGTCAGGGCTCGCAAGGGCGGGGCGCAGCGCCTGGTCGCCGCCAGCTCGATCGCCGTGTTCGGCGGCGCGGTGATGCCGAAGACGGTGACCGACGCCACCAAGCAGACCAGCCAGACCACCTACGGCGTGACCAAGACGATCTGCGAGCTGCTGGTCAACGACTACAGCCGCAAGGGCTTCTTCGACGGCCGCTCGGCCCGGCTGCCGACCATCTTCGTGCGGCCCGGCAAGGCCAACTCCGCCGCCTCCAGCTTCTGCTCCGGCGTGTTCCGCGAGCCGCTGAACGGCGTCGAATGCGTGCTGCCGGTGACCCGGGCGCAGCTGCCGATGCTGGGCTATCGCAGCTGCGTCGCCAGCTTCATCGGCCTGCACGAGGCCCCGGCCGCGGCCCTGGGCGACGACCGCGCCGTCAACCTGCCGAGCCGCGCCTACACGGTCGAGGACATGGTGGCGTCGGTGAAGCGGGTGGCCGAGAAGTACCAGATCAAGCTGGGGCCGATCACGACGAAGCCGGACCCGGTGATCCAGGCGATCGTCGACGGCTGGGCCACCGATGCCTCCTGGGACCGGGCCAAGGCCCTGGGCCTGCCGATCGACGAGAGCATCGACCGGGTGGTCGAGGACTATATCGAGGACTTCCTGCCGGCCCGTCACTAGTCACGGCCCATCCCCCGCTGTCATTGCTTGACCCGGCGATCCAGGAGTCACCGAGAACGGCTCTCGAAAGCCCCTGGATCCTCGGGTCAAGCCCGAGGATGACAGGTGAAGGGAGCGTACTCACGCCACCCCGGCGGCCTCGAGGATCAGGGCGGCGATCTCCTGCGGGTGCGAGACGATGCCGAGATGGCTCGACGGCAGCTCGATCGTCTTCGCGCCCATCCGCTTGGCCATGAAGCGCTGCAGGTCCGGGTTGATCGTCCGGTCCTGGGCCGAGACCTGGTAGAAGACGGGCTTCGACCGCCACGCCGCCTGCGTCACCTTGGCGTTGAACAGCGTGTCGGAGACGCGGCCCTGGACGGCGTAGAGCACCCGGGCCTTGGCCGGGTCGACATCGCCGGCGAAATCATGCAGGAACGCCTCCTCGCCCAGCCAGGCCATGCCGCCGCCATGCACCAGCCCGGCGCTGGCCGGCGGCGTCGGGTAGGACTTCGCCAGGGCGGTGTAGTCCTCGTCGGCGTCCGGCGCGCGGGCCGAGCAGTACACCAGCGCCGAGACCTTCGGATGCACGCCGGTCTGGGTGATCACCATCCCGGCATAGGAGTGGCCGACCAGCACGGTCGGGCCGTCCTGCAGGTCGAGGATGCGCCGGGTGAAGGCGCAGTCCTCGTCCAGCGATTGCAGCGGATTCTGCACCGCCGCCGCGTTGAGGCCGGCCTGCTGCAGCCGCGGGATGATCTCCTGCCAGCAGGAGCCGTCGGCATAGGCACCGTGCACCAGCACGACGTTGCGGGCGCGGGACGCGGCGACCGGCGCGGCCGGGGTGGCGGCTGCGGCCGGGGTCGCGGCCCGGGCCG
>NZ_NHON01000026.1 GCF_002195995.1 Inquilinus limosus | reverse complement strand
CCCCTCCCCCTTGTGTGTTGAAGATCTGCGAGGATGGTGGAGATGCGGTGCCGGGCAATGCCCGGCACCGCATCGCGGTCGTGAGCCCGTATCCCCCTTGGTTTGCAGCCCGTGGGGTAGCTTGGCGCCGCGGCCGCATCTTCCAAGCCCGAACAGTTGTCCGGGGCACGACCCCGAACACGCAAGGAAGGGATAAGAGGATGCCACAATTCTCGCCCAAGGCCGGCGTCGATTGCAGCAGCGACCGGCTCGACGTGCACATCCATCCGCTCGAGACGGCCTTCTCGGTGGCCAATGATGCCAAAGGCTGGCAAGAGCTCGAYCGGCACTTGGCCGCGGCCCAGGTCGAGGTCGTCGCGATCGAGGCCAGCGGCGGCTGCGAGCTCCAGGCCTGCCACTTCCTGATCGAGCGCGGATATTCCGTTCGGCTGCTCAATCCGTACCGGGTCCGCCTGTTCGCCAAGGCCATCGGCCGGCTGGCCAAGACTGACCCTATCGATGCCGCCGTCATCGCCCACTTCGTCGCCGTCGTGCCGACCCGGCCGATGGTCCGCCACACCACCGTCGAGGCCTTGGCCGAGCTGGTCGGGGCCCGCGCCCAGCTCCTCGACCAGCACACCGCCCTGTCCAACCAGGCCCGCTGGCACCACGACGCCACCCTGCGCCGGATCAGCCGACGCAGAGAGACCGCCTTGAAGGCCGACATCAACACCCTCGACCGGCTCATCGCCGCCCGGGTCGCAGCCGATCCCGACCTTGCGGCCAAGAACGCCATCCTGCGCTCGATGAAGGGCGTCGGACCTGTCCTCGCCCACACCCTCTTGGCCCTGCTCCCCGAGCTCGGCCTGCTCTCCCGATGGCAGATCGCCGCCCTCGTCGGCGTCGCTCCCTTCGATGACAACAGCGGCAAACGACAGGGCGTCCGCTTCATCCAAGGCGGCCGATCCAGCGTCCGCCCCCCCTTGTTCATGGCCGCCATGGCCGCCGCCAAGCACAACCCTGTCCTCAAAGCCTGCAGCGACCGCCTCCGCAACGCCGGCAAAAAGCCCAAGGTCGCCATCGTCGCCGTCATGCGCCGGATGCTCACCATCCTCAACGCCATGCTCAGGGACAACGCACCGTGGCAAAACCACGCCGCATGACACCTCTCTCCCAAGACAGTTGCTACCCCCCCAAGGTCGCCATCGTCGCCGTCATGCGCCGGATGCTCACCATCCTCAACGCCATGCTCAGGGACAACGCACCGTGGCAAAACCACGCCGCATGACACCTCTCTCCCAAGACAGTTGCTACCCCCCTCCCGCAAGGGGAGGGGGGACTATAGAAAGTTGGGTCTGAGTTGTTCTGAAAAGATCCCGCGCCCCCTACGCCGGCCGGGTGAAGCCCGCCGTGTCCAGCGGCAGCTTGCGCACCCGCTTGCCGGTGGCGGCGAAGACCGCGTTGCACAGCGCCGGGATCACCGGCGGCAGGGCCGGCTCGCCCAGGCCGGTCGGCGGGAAATCGCTGGCCACGAAGTCGACCGCGATGTCCGGCGTGCCGGGGATGCGCGGCAGCGGGTAGGTATCGAAGTTCTCCTGCTCGACCCGCCCGGCGGCCAGGGTGATCGACAGGCCGCCCAGCGCCTGGCCGAGCCCGTCGATCACCGATCCACGCACCTGGTTCTCGGCGCCCGACGGGTTGACGATGTGGCTGCCGATGTCGCCGGCCACCCAGACCCGCGGCACCCGCACCGTGCCGTCCTGCGCCACCGCCGCCTCCACCACCTCGGCGAAATAGCCGAGATGGCAGAAGTAGAAGGCGAAGCCCTTGGCGCTGCCGGCCGTGGTCGGCTTCAGCGCCCAGTTCGACATCGCCAGCACCTTCTCGATCACGCCGCGGGCCCGCCCGGTGTGGAACTGCGCCGACGACCCCTGTCGCGCCGGCAGCAGCCGCGGCTCGCCCAGCAGCCCGAGCAGCAGGGTCGGCAGGTCGGTGCCAGCCGCTTGCGCCACCTCGTCCAGGAAGGACTGGTAGGCCCAGGCCAGGCCGTTCGACCGCGGCGCCCGCATCGGCCCGGTCGGCACCACGCTGTCGATGCCGGACTGGGCGAAGACCAGGTTCGGCGTCATCAGCGCCGGCAGCTCCTGGAAGTCGAAATCGCCACCCGACACCGGCTTGCCGCCGCGGGTCAGGGTGACGAAATGGGCGGCGAAGGCGGTGGGCTTGCCGGCCGCGTCGAAGCCGGCGGTGAAGCGGTGCCAGCCGGCCGGGCGGTAGAAATCGTGCTGGATGTCCTCAGCCCGGGTCCACACCAGCTTGACCGGCGTGCCCGGCACCTGCCGGGCGATGGCCGAGGCCTGCACCACATAGTCGTTCATCAGCCGCCGGCCGAAGCCGCCGCCGATGCGCGGCATGTGCATCGCGATCTGCTCGGGCTTGAGGCCCAGCGCGTCGGCCACCAGGCCGCGGCCGCGCTCCGGCATCTGGGTCGGCGCCCACAGCTCCAGCGTGCCGTCCTCGTGCCACAGGGCGGTGCAGTTCTGCGGCTCCAGCGGCGCATGCGACAGGTAGGGATAGGCGTAGTCCGCCGTGATCCGCTTCGCCGCCCCGGCCAGCGCGCCGTCGACGTCGCCGGCGCGGAACAGCTCCGACTGCGGTGTGCCGTCGAACAGGGCCTTCGCCTGCGTATTGTAGCCGTCAGTGCTCTGCGCCGCGCCCGGCCCCTCGTCCCACTGGGCGTTGAGCGCCTGCCGCGCCTGGTTGGCCAGCCACCAGTTGGTGGCCAGGATCGCCACGCCGTCGACCAGGCTTTCCGCCCGGTTGTTGCCCTTGACCGCGAACGCCTGGCGCACGCCGGGCTTGCCGCGCACGGCGTCGAGATCGGCCGATTTCAGCGTGCCGCCGAACACCGGGCAGCGCTCGAACACCGCGTACAGCATGCCGGGCAGCCGGGTGTCGATGCCGAAGATTGGCTCGCCCCGCACCACCTTCGGGCTGTCGCAGCCACCGGTCGGCCGGCCGATGATGCGGAATTCCGCCGGGTCCTTCAGCCGGACCGTCGCCGGGTCCGGCATCGGCAGCGCCGCGGCCTCGGCCGCCACCTCGCCATAGCCGAGGGAGCGCCCGCTGGCTTGGTGCAGCAGCCGGCCGGACCGTGTGGTGATGCTGTCGGCCGGCACGCCCCAGCGCCCGGCCGCGGCCTGCACCAGCAGCGCCCGCGCCGCCGCGCCGACCTGGCGCAGCGGCATCCAGTTGGTCGGCGTGGCCCGGCTGCCGCCCGCCGTCTGCGGGCCGTACACGGCCTCGTTCACCATCGCCTGGGTGACGGTGACCTGGTCCCAGTCGACGTCCAGCTCGTCGGCGATGATCATCGGCAGCGACGTCTTGATGCCCTGCCCGATCTCCGGGTTCTTGCCGGTGATCGTCACCCGCCCGTCGGGCGCGATGGCGATGAAGGCGCCGAGCGTGCCCGCGCCGTCGCCGGCGGCCGACGCCGGCATCGGCAGGGTAGCGTCGATCAGCAGGCCGCCGCCGACCAGCAGGGAGGCCTTGAGAAAGGCGCGCCGGCCGAGGCCGGCTTCAGGAAGAAGATATCCCATCAGCCGGCACTCCCCTCGGCCGCATTCCGCTCAGCCGCCTTGTGGATGGCGGCGCGGATGCGGGTGTAGGTGCCGCATCGGCAGAGATTGCCGGCCATGGCGGAATCGATGTCGTCGTCGCCGGGCGCCGGGGTGGTGGCCAGCAGCGCCGCGGCGGACATGATCTGCCCGGCCTGGCAGTAGCCGCACTGCATCACGTCGAAGGCCAGCCAGGCCTGCTGCAGCCGGGCGCCGACATCGGTGGCGCCGATGCCCTCGATGGTCACGATCCTGGCGGTGCCGACATCGCCGATCGGCGTCTGGCAGGCGCGCACGGCGGCGCCGTCGAGATGCACGGTGCAGGCGCCGCACAGCCCCGCGCCGCAGCCGAATTTGGTGCCGACCAGGCCAAGCTCGTCGCGCAGCGCCCACAAGAGGGGCATCTCCGGCGGCGCGTCGATATGCTCGATCCGGCCATTGATGTTCAGTTCGACAGCCATGGACAGCTCCGTCTCTGCGACCGGCCATGCAAGGCGGGACCGCCGCCAGCGCGCCGGGTCCAGGATTTCCAGAAAGGAGAAGGATACGATCCGTTTGTCGCAGAACTGTGCCAGGGAAACCGGACGGTGTCCCTATTTTACCGCGGCGCTGCGGCATCCGGCCCCATCCCCGGCGGCGCCAGGTCAAAAAATCCGATCCGCGCGATTGCCCTGTTCTTGCGGCCTGTCGGAAACGTCGCCTTGTTGTTTATCCGGGTATTGAACGATAATAGGCAACCTTTCCTGTAAAAGCACTGCGACGATATTATAGGGTCCGTATGGTATCATCCGTCGTTACTGTCGCTTCCGCTTGATCCTGATCTGCAATCTTCGGGTAACGGCGCAGGTGGAAGGTTCATTCTTCCAGGCCGTGGGCTTCAAGCCGGCGGCCGTTTGGCGATGATGATGGAGGGTAAGATGGCCGGACCGCTCGCGATTGGTGAGGACGCGCCCGATTTCGAAGTCGAGACCACCGAGGGGCGGATCCGCTTCCATGACTGGCTGGGCTCGTCCTGGGGCGTGCTGTTCTCCCACCCCAAGGACTTCACCCCGGTCTGCACCACCGAGCTCGGCGCCGTCGCCAGGCTGAAGCCGGAATTCGACCGCCGCGACGTCAAGGTCATCGGCCTCTCCGCCGACCCGGTCGACCGGCACGCCGCCTGGGCCGAGGACATCAAGGAAACTCAAGGCGCTGCCCCGAACTTCCCGGTGATCGCCGATTCCGAGCTGGTCGTCTCCAAGCTCTATGGCATGCTGCCGGCCGATGCCGGCACCACGTCGGAGGGCCGCACCGCGGTCAACAACCAGACAGTGCGCAACGTCTACGTCGTCGGCCCGGACAAGAAGATCAAGCTGGTGATCTCCTACCCGATGTCCACCGGCCGCAACTTCGACGAGATCCTGCGGGTGATCGATTCGCTGCAGCTGACGGCCAGGCACAAGGTCGCGACGCCGGCCGACTGGCAGAACGGCGAGGATGTCATCATCGTCACCTCGGTCTCCGACGAGGAGGCGAAGCAAAAGTTCCCGGCCGGCTTCAAGACCCTCAAGCCGTACCTCCGCACCGTCGCCCAGCCCAAGGATTGAGCCGGCGGCGCCGATGACCAAGACCGACCCGATCCTGGCCGAAGCGGCGGGCGATGCCTCCCCCGCCGTCCATGCCGTCTACGATCCCCCGACCGGCAGCGTGCAGTACATCGTCGCCGACCCGGCGACCGGCGACTGTGCCATCATCGACCCGGTGCTGGATTTCGACCTGAAATCCGGCACCGTCGCCACCCGCAACGCCGACCTGATCCTCGATCATGTCGCGCGCTGCGGGCTGCGGGTGGCCTGGATCCTCGACACCCATCCGCATGCCGATCATTTCTCCGCCGCCGCCTATCTGAGGGAGCGGACCGGCGCGCCGATGGCAATCGGCGAGAAGGTGGCCGGCGTGCAGGCGCTGTGGCGGGACCTCTACCACCTGCCCGACCAGCCGACCGACGGCACGGGCTGGGACCGGCTGTTCGCCGATGGCGACCGGTTCCGGATCGGCAGCCTGGAGGCGCAGGTGCTGTTCTGCCCGGGCCACACCATGGCGTCGATCACCTATCTGGTCGGCGACGCCGCCTTCATCCACGACACGCTGTTCATGCCCGATGGCGGCACGGCGCGGGCCGACTTCCCCGGCGGCGACGCGCGCCAGCTCTGGGCCTCGATCCAGCGCATCCTGGCCCTGCCGGGCGACACCCGCCTGTTCACCGGCCACGACTACCGGCCGGACGGGCGCGAGCCGCGCTGGCAGAGCAGCGTCGCCGGGCAGAAGGAGCGCAACATCCACATCGCCGCGGTGTCAGAGGCCGAATTCATCGCCCTGCGCCGGGACCGTGACCGGACCTTGCCGCTGCCGGCGCTGATGCTGGCGGCGCTGCAGGTGAACATCCGCGGCGGCCGCCTGCCCGAGCCCGAGGCGAACGGCAAGCGGTACCTGAAGATCCCGCTCGACGCCTTCCCGGACGCGCCGCAGGGGTGAACGACCGGCCCGGCACCTGCCATCGCTTCAGAATGCGGAAGCTTGCTGTCATCCTGCCGGAATGCCCCGCGTTCAGCGATACACGAGCCTGCTGACCGATCGAAAGAGCTCCGTCCTCCCGGAGGTGCTCCAACAACTCGTCCAGGAGCTCTCCGCAAGGCTCGTTCGGAACGAGCCCATTATCGACGAGACCCAGCGCTTCACCGAAATGACGGCCGCGATGCTACCGGCCGCCATCGCGAGCGCGGCCAGCGAAATCCCCCCGCTCGGCCGGTTCTATTATCGCCAGCCGATCGGCCGACGTTTCTGGCGGTCGGTCTCCCCGATCGGGATCGAGCGCGAGGCGCTGGATGCCACCCCGGGCTTGAGCTGGCTCTACATCTTTCACGGCGATGGCCGGCTGCGCGAAGCGGCCCTGCACCGGATCGGCGATCCCCCGCCCAACGCTTTCCTGTTCGCCGCCCTGGCATATCGCCTGAACGACTGGGCGGAGCCGGTGCGGATCGCCGCCGAGGCCTGCGCGCGCCGGGTCTTTCCCCGAACCCCTTCATCCATCGTCGCGAACGCCGCCCTGCACCTCCTGACGCAGAAGCAGAACTGGAGGCGCTGGGGTGCCGAGGCCGCCGCGCTCGACATCGCCCTGTTCCGCCCGGATGTCGTGGACCAACTCGCATCGATCTTCCAGACCGAACCCGCCGGCGCCCTGAGCAGTGCCATGAGGCAGGCCCTGCGGTCTCCCGACATGGACCGGTACCTTCCGGACCTCCTCAAGACAGCGGCGCAACCGGCCATCCGGGCGATCGCGCTGCAATCTCTGGTCGAGAGACGCGGGATCTGGCCGGTCGGATTCAGGCAGGAATGGATCGACAAGTCGCTCGGACGCAGCCGGCGCGTCCTGGCGTTCGAGGAGCGCCCCATCGAGCACGCGGTTCCGCTGGCCGACCTCGTCTCCGCTGGAGCGGCCGATCGCTCGGCCGTGGTCAGGAAACTCGCCGCCGATGCTCTCATCAGGCACGCGGATGCGCTTGCGGGGCTGCAGGAGACGGCGGGCAGGCTGCTGCACGACCCGTCGCCGGCCGTTCGGGAGCGCATGGATTTCTATATGCGCCGGGCCAGGGGCGAGGTCGCCTGGACCGCGTCATCGACGGCCGGGCAGCCCTAGTTGCGGCCGTCTTGCCGCGCTCCGGCCTTGATCTCAAGGCACTTTGCCGCGACGTTCACCGACTGATTCGGAAATCGCGGAGAGGGCCCATGTCGATGACCACGCGGATGGCGGTGCTGGCCGGAGTGGTGCTGCTGGCCGGCTGCCAGAGCTCGGGCCAGAGCCAGCCGGTGGTGCCGACCCCGATGCCCGGCGGCACGGCGGCATCCTCGGCCCAGTCCGAGGCGCAGGGCTTCCAGCAATGGGTGGCGGCGTTCCGGGCCGAGGCCGCGGCGCGCGGCATCAGCCAGGCGACGCTGGCCACGGCCTTCGACACCGTGCAGTTCCTGCCCAAGGTGATCGAGTCCGACCAATCGCAGTCGGAATTCACCAAGGCGATCTGGACCTATCTCGACAGCGCCGTCTCGGCCGACCGCATCCGCAACGGCCAGGCGATGCTGGCGCAGTGGGGGTCGACCGCGAATGCCGTCGAGCAGCGCTACGGCGTGCCGAAGCAGATCATCACCGCGATCTGGGGCATCGAGAGCAATTACGGCCAGAATTTCGGCACCACCGAGGTGATCGACGCCCTGGCCACCCTCGGCTATGAGGGCCGCCGCCAGGATTTCTTCAAGGAACAGCTGTTCGCGGCGCTGCAGATCCTGCAGCAGGGCGACATCAGCCGCGACCGCATGCTGGGCTCCTGGGCCGGCGCCATGGGCAACACCCAGTTCCTGCCGACGGTGTTCCTGAGCTCCGCCGTCGATGCCGATGGTGACGGCCGGCGCGACATCTGGGGCAGCATCCCCGACGTCATGGCGTCGACCGCCAACTACCTGGCGCAGTCCGGCTGGCAGCGCGGCCAGCCCTGGGGCGTCGAGGTCACCCTGCCGCGCGGCTTCGACTATTCGGTGGCGGAGCTGAGCACCAGGCAGCCGGTGGCCCAATGGGCGGCGCTGGGGGTGAAGCCGGTCTCCGGCCGCAGCCTGCCGGCGCTGGGCGACGCCTCGGTGATCACCCCGGCGGGCGCGCGCGGCCCAGCCTTCCTGGTCGGTCCGAACTTCAGCGTCATCATGAAGTACAACAACTCGACCAGCTACGCGCTGGCAGTGGCCACCCTGTCGGACCGGCTGGCCGGCGGCGGCCCGATCGCCGGGTCCTGGCCGCGCGACGAGCAGCCGCTGTCGCGCAGCGAGGTGCTGGAGCTGCAGTCGCTGCTGGCGGCCAAGGGCTTCTCCACCGGCGGCAGCCCGGACGGGCTGGTCGGGCCGGCGACACGGGGGGCGATCCGGGCCTGGCAGACCACCAGGGGCCTGGTGCCGGACGGCTTCCCGACCACGACCCTGCTGCAGCAGGTGCGGGCGGGGTGAGGTTCGGCCGCCACCGGCCGAACCCCTCTTGCCAAAGCCGCGGTTTCCCGTCGGAGTGATCCGGCCGGTTCCCTGACGACGACTCGCGCATGCCCGACCTGCTGCTGTACGCCCTCCTGGCCGGTGCCGTGGGCGGCATCCTGTCCAGCCTTGTGATGCGGTTGAAGCCGGAGGCGCCCCGCGCGCCGCCCGCCCCCGAGCCGGTTGCCGGACCCGGGACGGCGGTTCCGGCCGAGACGGCCGCGGAGCCTGCACCGGCGACGAGCGTCGCCGCCCTGCTGCAGCGGATCAGCCAGGCTCTCGGCCCCAAGGCGGAGGAGGTCAGCGGCCCGGGAGAGCTGCAGGAGATACCGGAATTCCAGGCGGCGCTCGACGCGATGCGGCGCCCGGATGCCGGCTTCGACCTGCTGCGCCACCACGCGCTGGGCGGCAACTGGCCGCTGGCCTGCGCCGCCTTCACCGTCCTGCGCGACCATCCGGACCGGCAGTCGCTGGCCGACGAGGTGATGCGGCACCTGCCGCACACGCGCCCCTATGTCCTGCCCGACGCGCTGCAGTTCCTGACTGCGCTGGATCCGCGCCCTCTCGTCGGGCAGGTGGTCCTGGCCGCCCCGGAGTGGTGGGAGAACAACCCGGTCATCTCCCGTTTCGTGGAGGTGTATTTCGAGCGCAGCGCCGAGCTCGGCGACACTCCGGGCTTCGGCACGCTCCTCGGCCGGTATGCCGAGCTCGACCTCGACCCCGCCCGGGGCCTGCTGCGCAAGATCCGGCACCCCTTCGTCGCGCGGCTGCTCGAGGCGCTCCGCACCTGGCAGGACACGCGGATCGACCGCGGCTTCCTCTCCGGCATCGGCACGCTGTGGAGCGAGGACGAGGACGACCGGCTGCTGATCCGGCCGGCCGCCTGGCAGGAGCAGCTGTCCACCGCCGAGACCGCCATCCGCGCGCCGCGGCCGCGCTCGGTCCTGGTCACCGGCACGCCGCGCACCGGCAAGAGCGCGTTCCTGCGCCTGCTGGGCCTGAACCTGCACGAGGCCGGCTGGCAGGTGTTCATGGCCAGCGGGCACGAGCTGATGGCCGGCCAGATCTATATCGGCCAGCTGGAAGGGCGGATCCGCCAGCTGGCCGACGCCCTGCACGCCCGCCGCAGGATCGTCTGGTATGTGCGCGATCTCGGCCAGCTGGCCGGCAGCGGCACCCACAGGGGCCAGGCGGCCAGCATCCTGGACCAGGTGATGCCGGCGGTGGTGGCGGGCGACCTGATCCTGGTCGGCGAAACCAGCCAGGCGGCCGCGGCGCGGCTGTTCCAGACCTACCCGTCGCTGCGCTCGGTGATCGAGACGGTGGCGCTGGAGCCGATGAGCGACGGCCAGACGCTGGCGCTGGCGACCGAGCTCGGCCACCGCATCACCGACGCGGTCGGCGTGGCGGTGTCGGAGCAGGCTGTCACAACGACCATGGAGCTGGCGCAGCATTATCTCGGCAACGGCCAGCTGCCGGGTGCCGTGCTGGAGCTGCTGAAGCGCGCCACTGCCCGGTCGCTGCATGCCGGCGAGGAGACGCTGACCGGGGCCAGCGTGATCGCCACGCTGTCGCAGATCTCCGGCCTGCCCGCGGTGATCCTCGACACCAGCCAGCGGGTGGAGCTGGCCACCATCCGCGACTATTTCAGCCGCCGTGTCATCGGCCAGGACGAGGCCGTGCAGGCGATGGTCGACCGCATCGCCATGCTCAAGGCCGGCCTGACCGATCCCGGCCGCCCGATCGGCGTCTTCCTGCTGGCCGGCCCGACCGGCACGGGCAAGACCGAGCTGGCCAAGACGCTGGCCACCTTCCTGTTCGGCGCCCCCGACCGGATGGCGCGGCTGGACATGAGCGAGTTCCAGACCGCCGAATCCACCGCCAAGATCCTGGGCAAGCCCGGCGAGAGCGATGCCGATTCGCTGATCGCCCGCGTCCGCAAGCAGCCCTTCTGCGTGATCCTGCTCGACGAGTTCGAGAAGGCGCACCCCAGTTGCTGGGACCTGTTCCTGCAGATCTTCGATGACGGCCGGCTGAGCGACGCCAACGGGCGCGAGGCCGATTTCCGCCACAGCTTCATCATCCTGACCTCGAATCTGGGCGCCACCGCGCATCGCCGGCAGAGCTTCGGCTTCCTGGCGGACCCGCAGGCCTATGGCGAGGACCAGGTGCTGGCCACCATCGGCCAGACCTTCCGCCCCGAATTCGTCAACCGCCTCGACAAGATCATCGTCTTCCGGCCGCTGTCGCGCGAGCTGATGCGCAACATCCTGCACAAGGAGCTGGCCCTGGTGCAGGAGCGGCGGGGCCTGCGCGAGCGCAGCTGGGCGGTGGAGTGGGAGGCGGGCGCCATCGAGTTCCTGCTGGACCGCGGCTTCAGCCCGGAGATGGGGGCCCGGCCGCTGAAGCGCGCCATCGACCAGCTGGTGCTGGCGCCGCTGGCCGCCACGCTGGTGGAGCGGCGGTTCCCCGAGGGCGACCAGTTCCTGTTCGTGCGCTCCGACGGCAAGGCCATCCAGGTCGAGTTCGTCGACCCCGACGCCGCGCCGGCGGAGGAGGCGGCGCCGGATATCGAGCCGGACGACACGCTGTCGCTGCCGGGGATCATGCTGCGGCCGGCCGGCTCCCAGGCCGAGCGGGCCTTCCTGAACGCCAGCTGGCAGGCCATCCGCGAGGATATGGACGGGCCGGACTGGACCGCGCTGGGCGACACGCTGCGGGCCGAGCTGGCCGACCCCGGCTTCTGGTCGCGGGACGACCGCCACACCGTCTTCTCGCGCCTGGAGCTGATGGACCGCATCCGCGAGGCCGCACGCACCGGCGAAAGGCTGGACCGGCGCTACGCCCAGACCGCCCAGGCCCCGCAGCGGGCATCGCGGGAGCTGGCGTCGCGGCTGGCGCTCCAGCTCTTCAACCTGCGCGCGGGCCTCGACGACCTCGCCGCCGGCGCGCCCATCGACGCCCTGCTGCGGGTCGAGCCGGCGCTGGACGCCGGTGGCGGCAGCCATGCGGAGGAATGGTGCCGCCGGCTGACGGCGATGTACCGCGCCTGGGCCGACCGGCGCCACATGCAGGTCCGGGAATATGCCGCGCCCGGCGGCCAGGGCCGGACGATCCTGCACGTCACCGGCTTCGGCGCCTTTCGCACCCTGGCCGGAGAGGCCGGCCTGCATGTCCTCGAGGACCCCGCGCCGGAACAGAGCGCCCAGCGCACGGTGGCCCGTATCTCCGTCATCCCGGGCCCGGATCAGGACATGCCGGAAGGCAGGGAGCATGCCGCCGCGACGAAGCGGTTCGCCGCGCTGCCGGGCACGGCCGTCATCGTGCGCCGGTATCGCGACGGGTCGTCGCCGCTGGTGCGCGATGTCGGCGGCGGCTGGCGCAGCGGCCGGCTGGATGCCGTTCTCGGCGGCGATTTCGACCTGATGGGCGCCGTCGCCAGGAAGCAGCCGGCGGAATAGCGGGACCGTCGGCGGTCAGGTCCGCGCGGCCAGCGCCGTCATCCGCGCCACCAGCGCGGCGACGGCCGGCCGGGCGCCGCCGGTGCGGGTCAGCAGGTGATAGGCCAGCGGGCTGGGCGCTTCGAGATCGCCCAGCCGCACCAGGCCGGCGGCCCGCACGGCGCGGTCGGAGAACGGCGCCCGGGCCAGGGCGACGCCCAGCCCGGCCTCCGCCGCCGCCAGCACCAGGGTGTAATCCTCGAACCGCCGGTCCTGCGGCCGCGGCTTCAGCGCGATGCCGCGGGCGCCGCACCAGGCGCGCCAGCCGGTCAGGTCGGAATCGTGCAGCAGCGGTGCCTGCAGCAGGCCCTCCGGCGAGCCGCCCACACGCCGCGCCAGCTCGGGATGGGCCACCGGATACAGCCGCTCCGGCAGCAGGCGCGTGGCCTGGATGCCGGGCCAGGAACCGGTGCCGTAGCGCACCGCCAGGTCGACCTCGCCGCCCTCGACATCGGCGTTGCGGCCCTCGACCGCGATCTCCAGCCGCAGCGCCGGGTCGCCTTGCTCCAGCGCCGTCAGCCGCGGGAACAGCCACAGCTTGGCGAAGCCGGGGACGACGCTGACCCGCACCACCTCCGGCCCGCGCCGGCGCCGCCAGCGCACCGCCGCCTCGTCGATCAGCCGGAACGCCGCCTCGACCCGTGAGACGAAGCGCTGCCCGTCCGGGGTCAGGCGCACGCCGCGGCCATGGCGCTCGAACAGGGCCGTGCCCAGCCAGGCCTCGACCGCCGCGACACGCCGGCTGACCGCGCCATGGGTGAGGCCCAGCGCCTCGGCCGCGGCGCTGAAGGACTCATGCCGGGCCGCGACGCAGACTGTGTCGAGGCTGTCGAGCGGCGGGCGCTCCGAGGACAAGCTGTGATTCATACGCACAACTCACGCTCGATCGGCGCCCTATGTCAACAGCACGCCCGGTGCCAGAACGGAGTCCTCGCGTTGAACGAGGTGTTTCCGTGTCCAACCACGCCCGCCTGGCCACCGCCGCCGTGACCGTCACCATCCTGTCCTGGGCCTCGGCCTTCCCGGCGATCCGCCTGGCGCTGCGCGAGCTGCAGCCGGTGCCGCTGGCCGCCGCCCGCTTCGCCGTGGCGGCGGTGCTGATCCTGGGCTGGCTGGCCTGGCGCCGGCCGGCGCGCCCCACCCTGCCCGACCTGCTGCGCTTCGCCCTGTGCGGGCTGGTCGGCATCGCCGCCTACAACATCCTGCTGAACACCGGGCAGCGCAGCGTCGCCGCCGGCGCCGCCAGCTTCATCGTCAACACCGCGCCGATCCTGACCGCTCTCCTGGCCCGGCTGGTGCTGGGCGAGCGCTTCGGCGCCCGCGGCTGGGCCGGCACGCTGGTCAGCTTCACCGGCATCGCCCTGATCGCCTCGGCCCAGCCCGGCGGACTGGCCTTCGGCGCCGGCGCCAGCCTGGTGCTGGGATCGGCGCTGTGCATGGCGTGCTATGTCGTGCTGCAGAAGCCGCTGGTGGCGCGGTACGGCGCCCTGGCCTGCACCGCCTGGACGCTGCTGGCCGGCGCGCTGTGGCTGTCGCCCTGGCTGCCCGAGGCCGCCGGCGAGCTGCCCGGCGCCAGCGCGGTGACGATCGCCGCGGTGATCGGCCTCGGCGTGCTGCCGGCCGCCATCGGCTACGCCACCTGGACCTATGCGCTCGGCCATTTCGGCGCGGCGCGGGCGACCAATTTCCTCTACCTCGTCGCGCCGACCGCGACCGCCATCGCGGTGCCGCTGCTGGGCGAGGCGCCGGGATCGCAGACCCTGCTGGGCGGCGCGATCGCCATCGCCGGGGTGGTGCTGGTCAACACGCGAGGACGGGCGGCGCCGCAGGCCTCGCCCGTGACGCCGCGCCTGCCCTCCTGAGGCTCAGAGCAGCCCGAGCTTGTCCCGCGGCGGGCCGGGGAAGTCGGCGAAGGCCGGGGCGCCGTCGGGCGTGCCCAGCAGCTCGCGCACCGCCCTCGTGGCCTGGTCGATCGCCGAATGGACATAGGCATAGGCGCCGGAATCGGCGTTGGCGATCGCGATCCGGCCCCAGGGCTTGCGCGCCGCCACGATCGGCAGCGGCCCGTCCGGCCAGAAGGCATCCCACGGCCGCATATACTCATAGGCATAGCCATGCGACCAGCGATTGGCGGTGATCGCCTCGATGTCCCGCGCCGGGTCGAAGCCGCCGCCCGACAGGGCCCGGCCCAGCAGGTCGCGGATCTCGCGCTCCATGTCCTCGAAGCTCAGCTGGGTCAGCTGGATGCGGCCGGCGAGGGACTGCTCGCGCGACGACAGCCCCGGCTGCAGCGGCACCTTGCTGAGATGCAGCAGGACCGGGTCCTCCGGCTTGTCGGCAAAGCTGTAGCCGCCCATGCTGACCGGGAAGTCGATCTCCGCCCCCGACCAGAAATGGCCCGGCGCGTCGAAGCCGTCGATGCCCAGCTTCGCAAAGGCGGTCCAGTTGCGGATCAGGACGTTGGTGTAGATCAGCGGCACCTTCTGCTGGTCGCGCAGCGCGTCGACCTGCGCCGCCGGCAGCTCATCGGTCAGGAACGGGATCACCCGATGCCAGCAGGCCAGCACGACATGGCCGGCCTCGACCGTGCGCAGCTTGCCGTTCTGGACATAGGACACCTCGACCGACTTAGCCGAGGCCGGGTCGCCCTGGTGCTTCACCCGCACCACGGTCGAGCCGAGCCGGATCCGCGCCGGCTGGCCGTCGACATCCAGCTTGCCGTAATCGGCCTGGGCGAGGACCAGGTCCTCCATGGTGCCGCCGGGGATGGCGGCCGGGATCAGCGACCGCACCAGCGCCCGGGCGACGCCGGCATTGCCGTCGGGGAAATGGTAGATGTACTCGTCCGGGTCGGTGCGCGCCAGGCGGCCGCTGGGGCTCATGGTCGGATAGACTTCGTCGCCCAGATCCATGCCGTCGAAGCCGGGATTGCCGTTGGCCCAGGCGTCGAGGCAGGTGGTGGCGTCGATGCCGACGCCGAAATAGGCCTCGGTCGACCCCTGGAAGTAGGTGACCAGCTGCGGGTCGGCCTTCACCAGGTCGGTCAGGAACTGGGCGTAGGTGGTCTTCGACAGCCGCTCCAGCTTCTCCGCCCGCGACAGGCCGGGCAGGTAGTCGGCCGGCTCATCGATCAGGGCGATCAGGTCCTGCTTGGCCTTGTCGGTCAGCGGCGTCTGCGGCACCCAGTCGGCGGCCTTCTCCCCCTCCTTCACCAGCGCGTCGGTCCCGAAGGCCTCCTTCGGGAAGAACACGGCACGGCCCAGGCCGCGGGCCTCGGCCCAGCCCTGGTCGTAATACTGCTCGAACCGCTTCGGCTCGATGCCGATCGTCGCCAGCAGCGCGTTCACCGCCGGGCTGAAATAGCTGGGTGTCTGCAGCGACTGCGATCCGCCATAGCCGAGGACCATGCGGCCACCGGCGCTGGTGAACTCGTTGCGCTTGGCGTGGCCGCCGAAATCGTCATGCGGGTCGATCACCAGCACCCGCGCATTGCCCCCCGCCTGCTGGCGATAGAGCACCGCCGCGGCCAGGCCGGAGATGCCGCCGCCGACCACCACCAGGTCATAGCGCTCGCCGGTCGCCTCCGGCGCGCCGGCCTTGTCCCAGAAGGTGCCGTCGCGCACCGAATGCATGACGTTGTAGGAGCCTTCGTGATGGCCGCGCAGCCCGGTCAGCTTCGGCGGATAGCCGGCGGCAGGCCCGGCGGCGAAGGCGCTGCGGGCGAAAGCCCCGCCCAGCGCGGCCGCGCCCGCCGTCAGGGCGATGCCGTCGAGAAAGTCGCGCCGGCTGATCGCCCGGCCCATTCCCAGATCGCGATCGGATGACATGGATGTTTCCCCCCTCCCTGGCTGCCCCCGATTCAGCGGGGCCAAGGTGGCGGAATTGCGGTGCGAGGCGGGGCGGCTCAGGCCGCCGGCTTGATCCCGACGAGCCGGAAGATCTCGACCTCGCCATTTCGGCCGCGGACGCGGCGCGGCCCCAGGCTCTCCATCTCGAATTCCGGGCCCAGCAGCGCCGCGGTCTCGGCGCTGATCAGGATCGTCGTCTCCTCGTCGCGCGACAGCACCTTGCCCAGCTGCTCCAGCCGGTTGCCGATGTTCACCGTGTCGCCGACGATGGTGTAGTTGGTGCGCCCCGGCGCGCCGATGTTGCCGACCACCACCGGGCCGCTGTGCAGCCCGATGCGCAATCTCAGCCGCGGCCGGCCGGCAGCGGCGCGACGGTCGTTTTCCGCCCGCATCACCGCGGCGATGGCCAGCGCCGCCCGGGCCGCCCGCGGCGCATGGTCCTTCATCTTCTCCGGCGCGCCCCAGAACGCCATCAGGCAGTCGCCGATGAACTTGTCGATGGTGCCGGATTCAGCCTCGACGCAGCGCGCCAGCATGGCGAAATGCTCGTTCAGATAGGCCGCGATCCGCGCCGCCGGCAGCCGTTCGGCCGCCGCGCTGAAATTGGCGATGTCGGTGAACATCACCGTCAGGATGCGCTCGATCGAGACCACATCCTCGCCGTCGCCCTTGGTGATCAGGCGGCGGACCAGGCTCTTCGGCACATAGGTCTCGAGCCAGCGCAGCCCCACCAGCATGGTGTTGAAGGCCTGGGCGCCCTCGTTCAGCTCCTTGAACACGCTGCCCGGCAGCGGCTTCACCTGGCTGAACTCCAGCTTGCCCACCGCCCGCGCCTGTTCCGAGAAGGCCCGCACCGGCCGCGCGATCATGCGGCCGACGAAGACGCCGACGATGATCGCCAGCACCATCACCGCCAGGCCCGCCAGCCCGGCCCGGATCACCCGCCAGACCTCGGCGCCGATCGCGTCGCCCGGCACATGGATGCCGAGGATCAGCTGGGTCGGGCCGAAGCCGTAGATGGTGCGGTACAGGAAGATCTCGTCCTGGTCGCCGATCTGGACCTCGCGGATCCGCACCCGGGGATTGCGCACGGTGACCGGCGCGCCCTGCGTCCACAGCGCCGCCAGGGCCGGATCGCCGACCTGATCGAGCCGTGGCAGCGGCTCCTCCACCGAGGCCGGCGGCGGGTCGGTGGCCATGCGCGGATGGGCCAGCACCCGGTCCTCGCCATACAGGATGAAGGGCACCTGCGCCGGGTCGCTGGACACCCGGGCCAGGAACTTCGACAGGTCCTGCACCGTGACCACCGCGAACAGCACGCCGACCAGCTGGCCGTTGCGGCGCACCGGCTGGCGCAGATTCAGCACGGTGGCGTGCGGCCCGTCACGCAGATACAGGATCTCGCCCCAATAGGCGTCGACCTTGCCGGCGGCCTCCATCAGCGCCTCGCGGCTCTGCTCGGCCTCGTTCCGCTGGTCGAAGGTCTCGTAGCTGCCGTCCTGCTGGTGGGTGACGCCGCGGATGCGCAGATCCTCGGTCAGATAGGCGATCGAGCGCACCTGCGGCGAGGCGGCCAGCGCCCCGGTCAGCATGGTCGAGAACTGGTCCATGTTGGCCGCGTCGAGCCGCCCCTGCTGCAGCAGCAGGGCGAGGTTGCCCAGCTCGTTCGACACCGGCTCGAGATGCTGGCGCAGCTGCGCCTCGACCGAGGCGACGCCGATCTCGGCCTGGTTGGTCAGCAGGTCGAAGGTGGTGCGCGCCGCCGTGGTCCAGTAGATCGCCAGCACCGCCGCGACCGCGATCGCCACGAGGCCGCCGATGGCGACCGCGAGCGTCCGGGCCAGGGTGATGGTGCGTCGGCGCGGCCTGCCGGAGCGGCTGGCCGGCGCCTCGGCCTCGGCGGAGACCGGCAGGGTCATGGGGCGATGGCGGGATCCAGCATGCGGCCCAGCGGCCGGCCGCCGAAGATGTGGATGTGCAGGTGCGGCACCTCCTGGTGCCCGTCACCGCCGATGTTCGACAGGATGCGATAGCCCGGCTCGGCCAGGCCCAGGTCGCGGGCGACGCGGCCGACCGCCCGGGTCAGGGCCGCGATCTCGGCGTCGCTGGCGCGCTCCGAGAAATCATCCATCGAGACGTAGGCGCCCTTGGGGATCACCAGCACATGCACCGGGGCGCGCGGGCCGATGTCGTGGAAGGCCAGGACATGGTCGTCCTCATACACCTTCCTGCACGGCAGCTCACCGCGCAGGATGCGGGCGAAGACATTGTTCGGATCATAGGCCATCGGTCGTCCTCTCCACCGGTCTTCGCCGAGCGATGATGACACATGGTGCTGAATCGCGGCGAAATTCAGCCAACACCCCAGCGACCCGTTCGATGCCGGCGGCGACGCGATGTCGCGGGCCGCCTCCCTCTCCCCGCACGGGCGGGCGTGCCTACTCCGTCGGCCGTGCCGCCTTCTCGGCGATGCCGCTGGTGCCCTCGCGCGCCTCGAGCACGGCCCAGACCGCCTCCGGCTCGACACCGGCATCGGCCCACAGCACCAGCAGGTGGTAGAGCAGGTCGGCGCTCTCGGACGCGATCTTCCCCGGGTCGTCGCGCAAAGCCTCGATCACCGTCTCGACCGCCTCCTCCCCCAGCTTCTGGGCGATCTTCGGCCGGCCGCGGGCGAACAGCTTGGCGGTGTAGCTGGAGGCCGGGTCGGCGCCCTGCCGCGACCGGATCACGGCGGCCAGCCGGTCCAGCACCCGGGCGTCGATCGGCGAGCCTCCGCCGCTCATGCCGCCATCCGCACCGGCAGGCCCGCCTCGGCCAGATGCTGCTTGGCCTGGGCGATCGAATAGGTGCCGAAATGGAAGATCGAGGCGGCGAGGAGGCCGGTGGCGCCGCCGGACAGCGCGCCATCGGCGAGATGGTCCAGCGTGCCGACGCCGCCCGAGGCGATGATCGGGATGCCGACCACCTGCCGGATCCGCTGCAGCAGGCCGATGTCGAAGCCTTCCTTGGTGCCGTCGCGGTCCATCGAGGTCACCAGGAGCTCGCCGGCGCCCGCCTCGGCCATCCGGTCGGCCCAGTCCACCGCGTCGATGCCGGTGCCCTTGCGGCCGCCATGGGTGAAGATCTCCCATTGGCCGGGCGAGACCTGCTTGGCATCGATCGCCACCACCACGCATTGCCGGCCGAACTTGACTGCCGCCTCGGACACCAGCTCGGGCCGGGCCACGGCGGCCGAGTTGATCGACACCTTGTCGGCGCCGGCCAGCAGCAGGGCGCGCACGTCGTCGACGCTGCGCACGCCGCCGCCCACAGTCAGCGGCATGAACACCTGCTCGGCGGTGCGGCGGACCACGTCGAACAGCACGCCGCGATTCTCGTTGGTCGCGGCGATGTCGAGATAGACCAGCTCGTCCGCCCCCTCGCGGTCATAGTGCCGGGCCTGCTCGACCGGGTCGCCGGCATCGACCAGGTTCTCGAAGTTGACGCCCTTGACCACCCTTCCGTCCTTGACGTCGAGGCAGGGGATCACCCGGACCTTAAGCATATCTTCAGGCCTCCACCGGCACCGGGCCGGACAGGATCGCCAGCGCCTGCTTCGGGTCGATCCGGCCGTCATAGAGGGCGCGGCCGCAGATCACCCCGGCGATGCCCGACTTCTCCTCGCGCTTGATCACCCGCAGATCGTCCAGCGAGGAGGCGCCGCCGGAGGCGATAACCGGCGTGGTCAGGGCGAAGGCCAGGTCGGCCGTGGCCTCGACATTCAGCCCGCCCATCGCGCCGTCGCGGTTGATGTCGGTGTAGATGATCGCGGCGACGCCGGAATCCTCGAAGCGCAGCGCCAGGTCCAACGCCTTGACGGTCGAGGTCTTGACCCAGCCTTCGATCGCCACGAAGCCTTCCCGCGCGTCGATGCCGACCGCGATCCGGCCCGGCCAGCGACGGCAGGCCTCGCGCACCAGGTCCGGGTCGCGCACCGCGACCGTGCCCAGCACCACCCGGGCGACGCCGCGCTCGAGCCAGAACTCGATCCGCTCCAGGTCGCGGATGCCGCCGCCCAGCTGCACCGGCAGCGAGGTGGCCTTGAGGATGCCGCCGATCGCCTCGGCATTCACCGGATGGCCGGCGATGGCGCCGTTGAGGTCGACCACATGGATCCAGCTGAAGCCCTGCTCGGCGAAGGCCTTGGCCTGCTCTGCCGGGTCCAGGTTGAACACCGTGGCTTCGCTCATCTCGCCGCGGACGAGACGGACGCAGTGGCCGTCCTTCAGATCGATGGCCGGGTAGAGGATCATGGCGTCGGGTCCTGCCCCGCCTCGGTCGGCGGGATCAGCGGTTTGTGGAAGTAGCAGCCGCCGATCAGGCGGCCGTTCACGCGGGCATAATACGGGTTCGTCGCCCAGCGGACGAATCCCAAGCTCTCGAAGACGCGGATCGCCGCATCCTGGGTCTCACGGACATCGAGCGTCAGCAGGCCGTAGCCGCGCGCCCGTGCCTCGGTCTCCGCCGCCTCGACCAGCATCCGGGCCAGGCCGTGGCCGCGGGCCCAGGGGGCGACGAACATGCCGTTGACGGCGGCGGCGAAGGATTGCGCCTCGTTGTTCGCCGGCGGCTCCACCAGCTGGATCGCCCCGGCGATGACCTCGTCGAGCCGGCCGACGAACAGGTGCCGGCCCGGCATCGCCGCCACGCCGCCCCAGTAGCGCTCCATGGTCTCGCGCGGCGGCGGCTTGACCCAGCCGAATCCGCCGCCCTCGAGGATGGCCAGCTCGGCCGCGTCGCACAGGTCGTGCAGGTCGCCGCCGCGGACCCGGTCGAGCCGGCTGACCGACACCGCCGGTTCAGGGATGGGGGCCGTGGTCACGGTGTCCAGGTCACGAAGTTGCCGAGCAACCTGAGGCCGGCCGCCTGGCTCTTCTCCGGATGGAACTGCACCCCGATCCAGTTGTCGCAGCCGACCGCGGCGGTCTGCTGCCCGCCGTAATCGACCGTCGCCAGCACCTCGGCCAGGTCGGCCGGCACCATCACATAGGAATGGGCGAAATAGACGTCCTGGCCGTCCAGCCCGTCCAGCACCGGGTGCTCTTCCCCGACCACCAGGCTGTTCCAGCCCATCTGCGGCACCACCAGGTCGGGATCGGCCGGCGCCAGCGGCACCACCGCGCCGTGGATCCAGTCGAGGCCGAGGAAGTCGCCATGTTCATGGCCGACGCCGGCCATCACCTGCATGCCGACGCAGATGCCGAGGAACGGCACGCCGTCCTGCTTCACCCGCTGGTCCAGCACCTCGCGCAGGCCCGGGATCGCGCCCAGCGCCTGGCTGCAGTCGCCGAAGGCGCCGACGCCCGGCAGCACCAGCCGGTCGGCCCGGCGCACCACCTCGGCATCGGCGGTGACGATAATCTCCTGCGCCGCCCCGCGCTCCGCCGCGGCGCGTTCCAGCGCCTTGGCGGCCGAGCGGAGATTGCCGGAGCCGTAGTCGATCACGGCGATGGCCATGCGGAAATCCCGGAGCTAGAGGGAACCGCCGAGCGTGCCCTTGGTCGAGGGCACGGCGTCCGGGCGGCGGCTGTCGATCTCGGTCGCGGCGCGCAGGGCGCGGGCCAGCGCCTTGAAGCAGCTCTCGACGATGTGGTGGTTGTTCTCGCCATACAGGTTAGCGACGTGCAGCGTCAGCCCGGCGTTCTGGGCGAAGGCGTGGAACCATTCCCGGAACAGCTCGGTGTCCATCTCGCCCAGCTTGTCGCGGGTGAAGCGGACATCCCACACCAGATAGGGCCGGGCCGAGATGTCGACGGCGACGCGGGACAGCGCCTCGTCCATCGGCACATGCGCCTCGCCGTAGCGCTGGATGCCGCGGCGGTCGCCCAGAGCCTTGGCGAAGGCCTGGCCGAGGGTGATGCCGACATCCTCGGTGGTGTGGTGGAAGTCGATATGGAGGTCGCCCTCGGCCCGGACCGTCAGGTCGAACAGGCCGTGCCGGGCCAGCTGGTCCAGCATGTGGTCGAGGAAGCCGACACCGGTCTGGATGTCGGAGCGGCCGGTGCCGTCGAGATCGACCGTGGCGCTGATCCGCGTCTCGCGGGTGGCGCGGTCGACGGTGGCGGCGCGGGTCGGGGCCGAGCGGGCCTTGGCCGCGCTGGTCCGGCTGGGTTTGGCAGGGGTTCCGTCCATGGCCCAGGTGTCTTATCAGGAAGCCCGGCGCATCGCCAGAGAAGGAGCCATGCCCGGAGGGCAGGGAACGGTCCGCAAGACTTGATCCCCCCGCCGGACGGTCCAATCTAGGCGGTGCGGGCCGATCGCCCGTCCTAACCCCAGCATTTCCGGATTTCTGCATGTCGTCTTCCGAGAGTGCCGCCTGGCACGGCACCACCATCCTCGCTGTGCGCAAGAACGGCCATGTCGTCATCGCCGGCGACGGCCAGGTCACCGCCGGCAACACCGTGATGAAGGGCACCGCCCGCAAGGTGCGGCGCCTGGGCGACGGCAGCGTCATCGCCGGCTTCGCCGGGGCGACCGCCGACGCCATGGCGCTGTTCGAGCGCCTCGAGGCCAAGCTGGAGAAGCATCCGGGCCAGCTGGCCCGCGCCTGCGTCGAGCTGGCCAAGGACTGGCGCACCGACCGCTACCTGCGCCGGCTGGAGGCGATGATGGCGGTGTGCGACCGCCAGGTCTCGCTGATCCTGACCGGCACCGGCGACGTGCTGGAGCCCGATGACGGGCTGATCGGCATCGGCTCCGGCGGCCCCTTCGCCCTGGCCGCCGCCCGGGCCTATATGGAGCACCCGGAATTCGACGCCGAGACCATCGCCCGCAAGGCGATGCAGATCGCCGGCGACATCTGCATCTACACCAACCACAACGTCACGCTGGAAAGCCTGTGATCGCGGCCCTGCCGATCACCCGACCCGCGGCCGCGAAGGACCCGAGATGACCGACACCGCCAATTTCAGCCCGCGCGAGATCGTCTCCGAGCTCGACCGCTTCATCGTCGGCCAGCACGACGCCAAGCGCGCCGTCGCCATCGCGCTCCGCAACCGCTGGCGGCGCCAGCAGCTGCCCGAGGCGCTGCGCGAGGAGGTGCTGCCGAAGAACATCCTGATGATCGGCCCGACCGGCGTCGGCAAGACCGAGATCGCGCGCCGCCTGGCGAAGCTGGCCAACGCGCCGTTCCTGAAGGTCGAGGCCACCAAGTTCACCGAGGTCGGCTATGTCGGCCGCGATGTCGAGCAGATCGTCCGCGACCTGCTGGAGATCGCGATCAAGATGACCCGCGAGACCCTGCGCAAGGAGGTCGCGGCCAAGGCCGAGATCCGCGCCGAGGAGCGGGTGCTGGACGCGCTGGTCGGCGACAGCGCCTCGGCCGAGACCCGGCAGAAGTTCCGCAAGATGCTGCGCGAGGGCCAGCTGAACGATCGCGAGATCGAGATCCAGGTCGCCGACACCGGCGGCGGGCTGCCGACCTTCGACATCCCCGGCATGCCGGGCGCCCAGATGGGCATGCTCAACCTCAACGACATGTTCGGCAAGGCCTTCGGCAACCGCACCAAGCCGCGCCGCATGTCGGTGCAGGAAAGCCACGCGGTGCTGATGGCCGAGGAATCGGACAAGCTCCTGGACCAGGAGAAGGTGACCGCCGAGGCGATCCACCTGGTCGAGCAGAACGGCATCGTGTTCCTGGACGAGATCGACAAGATCACCGCCCGGTCGGAGCGGCAGGGCGCCGATGTCAGCCGCGAAGGCGTGCAGCGCGACCTGCTGCCGCTGATCGAGGGCACCCAGGTGGCGACCAAATACGGCACGGTGCGCACCGACTACATCCTGTTCATCGCCTCCGGCGCGTTCCAGCTGGCCAAGCCGTCCGACCTGCTGCCGGAGCTGCAGGGCCGCCTGCCGATCCGGGTCGAACTGCAGGCCCTGTCGCGCGACGATTTCCGCCGCATCCTGACCGAGCCGGAGCACAGCCTGATCAAGCAGTACAAGGCGCTGCTGGGCACCGAGGAGGTGACGCTGGACTTCGCCGAGGACGCGATCGACGCCCTGGCCGACCTGGCGGCGGAGATCAACCGTTCGGTCGAGAACATCGGCGCCCGGCGGCTGCACACGGTGCTGGAGCGCCTGCTGGACGAGGTCAGCTTCACCGCTTCCGACCGGTCCGGCGAGACGGTGAAGATCGACGCGGCCTATGTCCAGGACAAAGTCGGCGCGCTGACCAAGAACGCCGATCTGAGCAAGTTCATCCTGTAATAGCAGACCACCGGTCTCGACGCCTTCCGCTCACCGTCGCCGCCCGGCTAGCCTGGGCGGTGACGGCGCGAGCCCGGGCGGGCAAGCCGTCCTTCTGCCGAGAGGATCGACATGTCCGCTGCTGCCAGGCGCTTCGGCCCCTACGATGTCACGGTACTGCTCGACGGCATCTTCGAGGCGCCGAAGACGGTGCTGACCCATGCCGCCGGCGAGGACGCCACCCGGCGCCTGGTCGAGGGCTGGCCCGGCGACAAGATCAGCATCGACGTGAACTGCTACCTGCTGCGGGGGGAAAACGGGATTTCCCTGATCGATGCCGGCACCGGCGACCATTGGGGGCCGGCGCTGGGCAAGGCCCCCGCGGCGCTGGCGGCGGCCGGCGTGCGCCCTGAGGAGGTCGACCGCGTGCTGATCACGCATCTGCATGGCGACCACGTCCTGGGCCTGCTCGTGGGCGAGCAACCCTGGCTGCCCCGTGCCGAGATCCTGATCCCCGAGAAGGATCTCGCCTTCTACAGCGATGCGGCCATCGCCGAGACCTTCCCGCCGGCTCGGCGCGGCAATTTCAAGGCGGCCGCCATCCTGGCCCGGGCCTATGCCGGCCGCATCCGCCCCATCGCGCCCGGTCCGGTCGAGGGCCTGCCGGGCGTCGAGGCCGTGCCGCTGCCCGGCCACACGCCGGGGCAGAGCGGCTATCGCCTCGGCGAGGGCCGCGACGCCCTGCTGATCTGGGCCGACGCCATCCATCTCGGCGTGCCGCAGATCGAGGACCCGGAGGTCGGCCTGACCTACGACCTCGACCCGGCGCAGGCCATCGAGAGCCGCCGCTTCCTGCTGGACCAGGCAGCGCGGCATGGCTGGCGGGTCACCGGCAGCCATGTCAGCCCGATCGGCCGGGTCGAGGCCGGCGACCGCGGCTGGAGATTCATCGAGGGCTAGCAGCGGCTCACCCTCAAAAATTCGTCATTGCGAGAGCAGCGAAGCAATCCAGGGGCCGTTTGGCGTGGCCCCTGGATTGCTTCGTCGGCTTCGCCTCCTCGCAATGACGATTCTTTCGGTGGGGAGGAGCGAGCCTGATCAAGACCTCGCCGCTGGTGAGGCCCCCCCAGCGAGGGCCGTCCTTGTTACCTCGCGTTCAGCAGCTCGGTAACCTTGAGCAGCACGAACTCCTCATCGTCCTGCCGGTCGACGGCGCGGCCGGAGGAGAAGGGCAGGTTGTTGTCGTTGGCGACGATGATGTGGTCGGCGTCGACCCGCGCCACGTTCTCGATCGTCACGAAGGGGAAGCTCAGCGTGCCGTCATGGCCGCCCTGGCGCGCCTGGTGGCCGGGATCCTGGATCGCCAGCAGGTCGATTGAGCCGATCTTGCGCAGGATGCCGTCGGCATCCGCATCCGCCAGGTCGACCAGATAGACCCGCTTCAGCTTGGCCGGGGTGGCGAAGCAGTCCGGCTTCGGGTCGCCCTGGCAGGCCTGGGCGACATCGCCCTCGCCCTGGTCGCGCTCGATGATCAGGCCGCGGGTGCCGCCGATCAGGTTGAAGTCGCCGATCGAGTTGCCGTTGGTCTCGAGCCGGTACTTCCACGACTTGCCGGTGAATTTCTTCGACGCGACGTCGAATTCCAGCACGCGCAGCAGCTCATGGCCCTGGGCGTCCGTCTCCGGCGCGCCCTTGGCGGCGTCCCACAGTCCGCCTTCCAGCAGCGGGTACAGGGTCTTGCCGTCCTCCGACGCCGCCATGCCCTCGAAGCCCTTGCTGCGGCGCGATTCGAAGGCGACCGGGCCGGGGGCGCCCGGCATGGTGAGGTATGGGTTGTCGGGCGAGCGCACCGGCTTGCCGTCCGCCACCGTGTCGACCACGGTCAGCACCCGGCCGGCGGCGTCGGTCTCGATCAGGAAGGGCCCGAGCTCGTCGCCGAACCAGTAATGGTCGCCGATCAACTGCACCGATTCGATGTCGAAATCGGCGCCGGTCAGGTAGCGCTCCTTGGTCGCCTCGGTGACGATGCGGAACGGCACCTTCCTGTCGGGGTCGGACAGGAACATCGTGTTGAGCACCGCGACCCGGCCGGCCTGCCAGTCCGGCTTCACCCGGTGCACCATCAGCATCGCGTCCGGCGAGTTGGCCTTGGCGCCGAAGCCGTTGTCGGTGATGACGACGTATTCGCCGTTGCCGACCGGCCGGATGCCGCTGAAGCCCTGCACCGCCTGGCCGACGAAGGGGAAGGTCAGGCCGGTCTCGCGCACCGCCTTGCCCGAGCCGGTGGTGCCCATGACGCTGAACGGCCGGTCGATCCGGGCCAGCGTCGGGCCGGCGAACTTGGCCGAGGTGGCGAACATCGCCGGCGCATCGGCCGGCGGCGCGGCGAAGGTCATCGCCGGCAGCACGGCATGGCCTTCCAGCACCGCCGGATAGGTCTGCGGCGCCGGATCATCACCGGCCAGGGCCGCGGCGGCGGACAGGGCCAGGACCGCCAGCGAGGCGGTGGCAAGACGGAACGGATGCATGGAACCCCCTCTCGAACGAAACGCGGCGGGAGAGTGGGGTCGGCCGATGACGGCCGGATGACGGCTGCATGAAAGTCTCGGGTCGGCCCCCACCCACCGGCAATCGCCGAGATCAGAGCGCCAAGATGAGCATCGAGATACCGCAGAGCCCCGTCCAGCGTTGGCGCCGGTCTCGGTACTGCCGGGATGAGATGTTCGACCGGCACCCAATCCACAGCATCAACGGGCCGGGCCTCAAGGAACATCTGTCCGCGGTCGCGGATGATGCGCAGGCAGGCCGTCGGCGAACAGGCATCGACATATCCGTCGCCGAAGCCCCGCGGATCGTCGCGCTCGGCCACCCACCGGAACCCGGCGCCGCCCAGGACGGCGCCCAGTCGGGCTCGGGCCTCGGTGCTGAAACGGTCGCTCATCGGGTTTTGCCTGGTCGGGGCGCCGACCCAGCACAGCGCCCCTCGCCTGTCGCCGTCAAGCCGCCACAGCCTCCTCGGCCATCCGCGCCACCAGCCGGTCGATCTCGGCCTCGGCCGCCTGCAGCGACTGTCGGATCCGCTCATCGGCGAACTCGTCGTACTCCGCGGCGATCGAGACCGCGTCGGTGATGCCGATGTAGCGGAACACCGTCTGCAGATGCGGCTCGACATGGTTGAGGCCGGCGATGCGCTCCCCCGGCCCGTAGCCCCAGTCGCCGCGGGCGCCGAGCGTTACCAGCCGCTTACCGGACAGCATCGGCCAGTAGGGCTCGCCCGGCCGGCTGCGGTCGAAGCCGAAGGTGCGGCCGACCCGGACGATGTTGTCGACCCAGGCCTTCATCGGCGCCGGCAGGCCGAAATTGTACATCGGCACGCCGGCGACGATCAGGTCGGCGCGCTCCAGCTCGTCCACCAGCGCGTCGCTGACCGCCAGCGCCGCGCGCATCTCCGGCGTCCGCCGCTCCGGCTTGGTGAACGCTGCGGCGATCCAGGCCTCGGTCACCGGCGGCGGCGGTTCCAGCCCGACATCGCGGCGGATCACCATGTCGTGCGGCCGCCGGGCCAGCCAGGCCTCCATGAAGCGGGCCGACAGGCGGCGGGTGTGCGAGCGGCCGAGGCGGGCGCTGGCATCGATGTGCAGGATCGTGGTCATGGCTGAGCTCCAGAAGATCTCTGCCCCAGGAGATGTGCGCTTTCCGGCTTGCGGACAAAGGCGAATCCCTCATCCTATGGCTGAGTTGAACTCATCCATCGTGACCGCCATGCGCCGCCTGCCCCCGCTCGCCGCCCTGCGCGCCTTCGAGGCCGCCGCCCGCCATCTCAGCTTCAAGCGCGCGGCGGAGGAGCTGCTGGTGACGCCGACCGCCGTCAGCCATCAGATCCGCCTGCTGGAGCAGACGATGGGGCTGCGGCTGTTCGAGCGGCGGACCCGGCAGGTGGTGATGACCGAGGCGGCGCAGCGCCTGTACCCCGTGCTGCGCAATGGCTTCGACGCCTTCGCCCGCACCATCGACGGGCTGTCGGCCCGGGCCAGGCCCAGCACCGTGACGCTGACCGCCACCCGCGCCTTCACCGCCCGGCTGCTGGTGCCGCGCGTCGCGTCGTTCCAGGAGCGGCGGCCGGACGTCACGCTGCGCCTGCTGGCGGCGGATGAGCCGGTGGACCTGGCCGCCGGCACCGCCGACCTGGCCATCCGCTACGGCAGCGGCGCCTATCCCGGGCTGCGGTCCGAGCTGCTGGGCACGGACCGGCTGGCGCCGGTGGCGCATCCGGCGCTGGGGCTGACAGCGCCGGAGCAGCTGGCGCGGCACCGGCTGGTGCATTTCGAGTGGCGCGTGTCGCATCCCGACCGGCCGTCCTGGCCGCGCTGGTTCGCCGCCGCCGGGCTGCCGGAGGCCGGCGCCTCCGCCCTGCACTGCACCGATGAGAGCCACGCCATCCAGGCCGTGGCGGCCGGCCACGGCGTCGGCCTCTTGAGCCTGACGCTGGTGGCGGCGGAGCTGGCGGCCGGCACGCTGGTGCAGCCCTTCGGCCCGGCGATCGAGGGCATGGGCTTCCACCTGGTCCGCCGCCCCGGCGCGGAGGCTGAGACGGTGACGGCGGTCCGCGACTGGGTCCTGGCGGAGTTCGGGAACCCTACGTCTCGCGCTGGCGCTTGAGGATGATGTAGAGCGCGCCGGAGCCGCCGTCGCGGGGATGGGCCGGGGTGATGGCCAGGATCCTGCCGCGCAGCGGCGCCTCGTTCAGCCACACCGGCACGTTCTGGCGCAGCACGCTGTCGCCGTTCGAGAAGCTGCCCTTGCCGGTGATCACCAGCAGCGTCTTCTTGCCCGCCCGCTGGGCCGAAGCGATGAAGCCGATCAGCGCGTCATGCGCCTCGACCTGGCGCATGCCGTGCAGGTCCAGCCGGCCCTCGATCCCCTCCTTGCCGCGGCGCAGCCGGTCGGCGCGGTGCCCGTCGATGCCGGTCAGGTCGCCGGAGCGCAGCCGCTTCGGCGCTGCCGGCGCCACGGGCGGCTTCGGAGCCGCCGGGGTGAGGCGCTGGCCCGACGGGGCGGGCCGCGGCGGAGGGGCCGGTGGAGCGGGTTCAGGAGGCGGCGGCGGGGACGCCGGGTCGCGCGGCCGCAGCGGCACGACGTCCTGCATCACGAGACGCCAGAGGCGGCGCTCTTCCTCGCTGGGCTTTCGGGTCTTGGCCATGCCGGATCAGCGGTCGGCATCCTCGGCCGAACGGCCGCGGCCCGGACGGGGCCGGGCCGGACGGGTCAGGAGCGACAGCATCGGCGGGTCAGTGGGATTCGCGGGTCTCGACCAGCGCCCAGTTCGGGTCGGTGGCGCGAGTGTTGCGGGCGAAGGTCCAGATGTCGGTGACTTCGACCGTCTGGTCCGGGCTGCCTTCGATCACCTTGCCCTCGGCGTCCCGCGTCACGCTCTTCTGGCGCGAGGTCAGGCGCACGGTGACGAAGGCGGTGCGGCCGTCCATGCGGGCGTCGATGATCTCGGCGCGGTCGACCGATTCCACCGTCTCCTCCAGCACATGGCCGGCGGCCAGGCGGTCGCGGATCGCGCCGCTGAACTCGTCATACAGCTCGTCGGACAGGAGCGGGCGCAGCGTTGCCGTGTCGCCGCGGGCGAAGGCCTCGACGATCATCTTGAACGCCGCGCGGGCGCCGCCGACGAAACTGCTCTCGCTGAAGCTGCGGTCGGCGATCTTGATCTGGGTCAGGCCGCTGGCCGGGGCGCTGTCGCCATTGCCGTTGGCCCGCGGCCGCTCCGGCATGCTCACGACATTGTCGGGAGAGCGGGGCTCGGGCCTGGCCGGCTGCTGGGCGATCGGGTTCGACCGCCGCTGCTCCGTCCCCGTGCGCCGGCCGAGCACGCTGCGCAGCCGCAGGATCAAGAAGCCGGCGATCACCGCCAGAACCAGGATATCGAGGAAAGAGCCTTCGCCCATCGCTCCCTACACTTGGCCGCGCGCCCGTGCCGGCGCCGAATGCATCGCTCTGGACCCGGGCGCCGCGCGACACTACCTCTTGGTCGGCCCGGCCGGATCAGCGAATGCTCGGCGGACAACCGTTCGGGCCAGGATGCGCGGTCAGGAACGACGCCTGCCCCCGACAGATAGGCTGCCGACCCCCAAACGGCAAGGGAAACCGATGCCCCTCCTCGCCCTGCTGCTTCTTGTCCCGGTCCTGGCCGAGATCACGGTGTTCATCGTGGTCGGCCGCTGGATCGGCGTGCTCGCCACCCTGCTGCTGTTCATCGCCATCGGCGTGATCGGCTCGCTGCTGCTGAAACGTCAGGGCATGCGGGCGCTGCGGGAGATGCAGGCGGCGCTCGCCCGCGGCGAGCCGCCGGCCGAGCCGGTGGCGCATGCCGCCCTCTTGGTGCTGGCCGCGCTGCTGCTGATCTTCCCCGGCTTCCTCAGCGACCTGATGGCGCTGCCGCTGCTGCTGCCCCCGGTCCGGCGCGCGCTGATCCGCTGGCTGGGCGTGCAGGCCAAGCGGCGCGGTGGCTTCACCGTCTGGCCCGGCGGCCGCGGACCCGGAAGCCCGGGCGGCGGCACGGTGATCGATGCCGACTACACCGAGGTGAAGCCCGACGGCGGCCGCGACCCGTCGCTGCCGCGGATCGAGGATTCGCGCTGGGGCGGCAAGGGCGGGGGCGACGCGCAGGGCCGATCCTGACCGGTCGACCCCGGTTGTGGCCGCAACGGGTTCCGTGCTAGCGAGACCCCGTCTTTCGCCGGCCAGCCGAGCCAGAGTTTCCAGGGAGAGTTTTCATGTCGGACGACAACCAGCAGCCGGACGCCGAGCAGCAGCTGCAGCCCTCGCTGCAGATCTCGGCGCAGTACGTCAAGGACCTGTCCTTCGAGAACCCGAACGCGCCGCGCAGCCTGACCCAGCAGACGACGCCGCCGCAGGTCACGGTCAATGTCGACGTCCGCACCCAGCAGCTGGCCGAGAACGCCTTCGAGGTGGTGCTGCACATCAAGGCCGAGGCCAAGACCGGCGACGCCGCCACCTTCCTGTGCGAGCTGAGCTATGGCGGCGTGGTCGCCCTGGCCAACGTGACCAAGGAGCAGACCGCGCCGCTGCTGCTGATCGAGGCGCCGCGCCTCTTGTTCCCCTTCGCCCGGTCGGTGATCGCCGAGGCGACCCGCAACGGCGGCTTCCCGCCGCTGCTGATCCAGCCGATCGATTTCACCGAGCTGTTCCGCCGCCAGCTGGCCGCCCTGCGCGCCCGCTCCGAGGCCGAGGGCCAGCCGAGCGTGAACTGACGCCGGGTTCACGGCGGAGGCCAAGCCCCGCTTCGGCGGGGCTTTTTCTTGCCCGCTTTTATATCAGCGGGCCTTGAGATCGACCCTCCAGCCCTCTCTCGTCATGGCGAGCCCCGAAGGGGCGTGGCCATCCAGGACGGCTCGCACCGGCCTCTGGATGGCCACGTCGCTACGCTCCTCGCCATGACGGATCTATGTTTCGGGCGGCTGGTCTTCAGCCTTCCTTCAGCCAGATCGGGTCGGTCAGGCCCTTGATGAAGGCGAGATGGGCCGCCAGCTCCGCCTCGGTCGGGGCGTGCGGCCGGGCCGGGCGGGCGATGCGCTCGACCACCACGGTGGTCTCGGTGACCTCGACCGTCGTGGTGATGGCCAGGCCCGGCTCGCGGCCGCCGCACATCTCCAGCCAGACCTCGGCCAGCAGCTGGGCGTCGAGCAGCGCCCCGTGCAGCGTGCGGCCGGAATTGTCGATGCCGAAGCGGCGGCACAGCGCGTCGAGCGACGCCTGGGCGCCCGGCCAACGCCGCCGGGCCAGCGCCACCGTATCGATCGACCGCGCCATCGGGATCGGCGGCAGGCCGAGCCGGCCGAGCTCCATGTTCAGGAAGCCCATGTCGAATTCGGCGTTGTGGATCACCAGCTTGGCGTCGCCGATGAAGTCCAGGAACCCGCCGGCGACCTCGGCGAAGACCGGCTTGTCGGCCAGGAACTCGTCGGTCAGCCCGTGCACGCGCTGCGCCTCCATCGGCACGATCCGCTCCGGGTTGATGTAGACGTGGTAATGCGCGCCGGTCGGGACGTGGTTGATCATCTCGACCCCGCCGATCTCGACCAGGCGGTCGCCGCCCATCGCGTGCAGGCCGGTGGTTTCGGTGTCCAGGACGATCTCGCGCATCACGCTACCTTCAGTGAGGGCCGCCAGCGCCGACCCGGCCGGGCCAGCGCCTGCCGCCGCAGCGCCCGCAGGGCCAGCCGCGTCGGCCGGCGGCCGAGGCCGGTCGGCACCACCCAATCCGCCCGCCGACGCTTCTCGCGGTCGGGCATCTGCGCCGCCAGGATGGCGGCGAATTTCTCTTTCGTCATCCCCGGCCGGGCCAGCACCCGCTGCCGCTGGATCAGCCGCGGCGCGCTGACCACGGCGACGGCGTCGCAGAAGCGCTCGCCCCCGGTCTCGAACAGGAGCGGGATGTCCAGCACCACAAGATCGTCGCCGCGCCGCCCGGCCTGCTGCAGGAAGCGGCGCATGCGGCGGCGCACCAGCGGGTGCAGGATCGCCTCGAGCCGGCGCAGCGCCTCCGGCCTGCCGAACACCAGCGCCCCCAGCGCGCGGCGGTCGACCGCGCCGTCGCGCACCGCCTCCGGAAACGCCTTCGCCACCGCCGGCACCGCGGCGCCGCCCCGGCGCATCAGGTCGTGGACCACGGCGTCGGCGTCGTGCACGGCGATGCCGTCGCGCCGGAACATCGCCGCCGCCGTCGACTTGCCCATGCCGATCGAGCCGGTCAGGCCCAGGATCCTCACGCTCAGGCCCCCAGCACCGCGGCCCGCAGCGCGGCATCGACCACCGGTGACACGCCGAACCAGGCCTCGAAGCCCGGCCGCGCCTGGTGCAGCAGCATGCCGACGCCGTCGACCACCGGATTGCCCCGGGCCTTTGCGGCGGCCAAGAGCGGCGTCTCCAGCGGCACATAGACGATGTCGTTGACCAGCGCGTCCGCCGGCAGCGCGTCGAGCGCCAGGTCCAGCGCCGGCCGGCCGACCATGCCCTCGGTCGTGGTGTTGACCAGCAGGGCCGCGCCGCTCAGCGCCGCGACCCGGTCCGCCCAGTCGATCACGGTGATGGGGCCGCCAAGCTCCGCCGCCAGCGTCTCCGCCCGCGACCGGGTGCGGTTGGCCAGACGGATCTCCGGCGCGCCGGCATCGGCCAGGGCGACGATCACCGCCCGCGCCGCGCCGCCGGCGCCGATCACCACCGCCGGGCCGCGGCCGGCGGACCATCCGGGCGCGCCGGCCTGGAGATTGGCCAGGAAGCCGAAGCCGTCGGTGTTGGTACCGAACAGGCGGCCATCCTCACGCACCAGGATGGTGTTCACCGCGGCGATGCGCCGGGCCAGCGGGTCGAGCTCGTCGACCAGCGCCATCGCCGCCTCCTTGTGCGGCACGGTGACGTTGCAGCCGCGGAAGCCCAGCGCGGCGAGGCCGCGCAGCGCCGCCTCCAGCCGCTCCGGCGCCACCGCCATGGGCACATAGGCGCCGTCGATGCCGTAGCGGGCCAGCCAGTGGCCATGCAGCTGTGGCGAGCGGGAATGCCCGACCGGCCAGCCGATCACCCCGGCCAGGCGGCCTTTCGCGGTCAGCACTGCCACGGCACACCACCAGATA
The DNA here is from genome assembly GCF_002195995.1 of Inquilinus limosus. Lineage (GTDB taxonomy): Bacteria > Pseudomonadota > Alphaproteobacteria > DSM-16000 > Inquilinaceae > Inquilinus > Inquilinus limosus_C. The sequence goes on along the minus strand of NZ_NHON01000026.1, from coordinate 43,068 downwards.
TCGCAGCCGGAGCAACCGTATTGCCTCTCCCGCTTGCGGGAGAGGCCGGAGACGCGAAGCGGCTCCGGGTGAGGGGAGTTTGTCGAGGCCTGGGCCAGCCCTCACCCGGTCTCGCTGACGCGAGCCCGACCTCTCCCGCCAAGCGGGAGAGGCAATTGGTTTCCGGCAACATCATTCCGCGCTCGCCTGCAGTCACGACGGCAGCACCCCATGGTCGCGCAGGAAGCCGAGCAGCGGCAGCAGCGGCAGGCCCAGCACGGTGAAATGGTCGCCCTCGACCCTGGCGAAGAGCTGCGCCCCGCGGCCTTCCAGCTGATAGCCGCCGACCGAGGACAGCACCGCCTCGCCGACGGCGTCGAGATAGGATTCGAGGAAGACGGGACTGAAGGACCGCATGGTCAGCTTCGCCCGGTCGGTCGCGTGCCACACCCGCTGGCCGTCGCGCACGGCCACCGCGGTCGAGGTCAGGGTATGGGTGCGGCCGCGCAGCGCCAGCAGCTGGTCGCGCGCCGCCGCCCGGTCGGCCGGCTTGTCGTACCAGACACCCTCGCAATCCAGCATCTGGTCGGCGCCGATCACCAGGTCGCCGGGGAAGCGGCGCGAGATGCGCTGCGCCTTCAGCACCGCCAGCGCCTCGGCGACATCGGCCGGGGACGCGCCCTCGGCCTGCATCGACGCCTTCACCTCGGCCTCGTCGACCGCGGCGGGGCTGGGGATGACGGGCACGCCGGCGGCGGCGAGCACGGCCCGCCGCGTGGCGCTGCCGGAGGCGAGGATCACCCGGGTCACGGCCGAAGCTCCATCAGGGGATTCCGGCGCTGCGGCCGCGCCGGGCCAGCAGCGACAGGATCTCCGCCGCCGTCTCCTCGATGGCGCGGCGGGTTACGTCCAGCACCGGCCAGCGGTGCTTGGCGAAGTAGCGCCGGGCCTCCGCCACCTCCGACCGCACCTGCTCGGGGTCGACATAGTCGGTGGTCTGGGCCTGGTTCAGCATCTGCATGCGGTTGCGGCGCAGCTGGATCAGCCGCTCCGGGTCCTTGGTCAGCCCGACGATCAGCGGCCGGCTGACCCGGTGCAGGTCGTCCGGCAGCGGCAGGCCGGGGACGAAGGGAACGTTCGCCGCCTTCACGCCGCGATTCGCCAGATAGAGGCAGGTCGGGGTCTTCGAGGTGCGGGAGACGCCGATCAGGATGACATCGGCCTGGTGCAGCTCGCCGGTCAGGTGGCCGTCATCATGCGCCAGGGCATAGTCCATCGCCTCGATGCGGTGGAAATATGCGGCGTCCATCGCGTGCTGCCGGCCCGGCCGACCGTGGCCCGCCATGCCGAGTTGCTGCGCCAGCGCCGCCATGATCGGATCCAGCACCGAGATGCAGGGCACGCCGAGCGTGCCGCACACATCCATCAGCCGGTGCCGCAGCCCGTCATCGACCAGCGTGAAGACGACGACGCCCGGATGGTCGCGGATCTCCTCCACCACCATGTCGAGCTGGCGGTTGGTCCGCACCAGGTTCCAGAAATGCTCGATCGGTTCCGCCCCCTCGAACTGCGCGAGGCAGGCCCGGGCGACGCTATGAATGGTGTCGCCGGTCGAATCCGAAACGAGATGTAGGTGGAACGTCTTCGTCTGCGCCATGGCACCGTTGTATCCCGGAGGGATGGGGATTGTCTGTGGGCAAATTCGGGACAGCGGCCGGATTCACGAGGCTTGACGTGATTGGCCCCCGGACCGCGGGTGAGTCGTCGACTCTTCCGTCCGGCTGGGGACGAGACTCACCGGCCCGTCATAGCAAAGGCGAGGCCGGACGATGCGACCCCGAGTCCTCCCGCCCGTTATGGACAGGGGCGATGGCGAGGGTGTAGCGAGTCGGGCGCGTCTTCCCCGCTTTCCACAGGGAAGGGCAGGCCGCCGGGCAAAACCCTGTGGATGGATTGGGGAAGAGTCACAATCCCCGTTATCCACAGGGATTCACAACATCCTCATAAACTAAGGATTCCTTTTCATGATTAGGGATGGGCAGAGCCGGGAAGAAACGTCCGCGACGCCGGCGAAGCCGTTCCTGCGCGCCCTGGCCGGGAAGACCCTGGCCCGGCCGCCAGTCTGGCTGATGCGCCAGGCCGGGCGCTATCTGCCGGAATACCGCGCCGTCCGGGCCCAGGCCGGCAGCTTCCTGGACCTCTGCTACAACCCCGAACTGGCCGCCGAGGTGACGCTGCAGCCGATCCGCCGCTACGGGCTGGACGCGGCGATCCTGTTCTCCGACATCCTGGTGGTGCCGCACGCGCTGGGCCAGGCGCTGGACTATGTCGAGGGCGAGGGCCCGAAGCTGGAGCCGGTGACCAACGCCGCCGGCATCGCCCGCCTGTCCGCCGCCCGGCTGCACGAGGTGCTGGGGCCGGTCTACGAGACCGTCGGCCGGGTGGCGGCGGCCCTGCCGCCCGAAACCGCGCTGATCGGCTTCGCAGGGGCACCCTGGACCGTCGCGACCTATATGGTCGAGGGCGGCGGCAGCAAGGAATACGGCGTGGTCAAGCGGCTGGCCTATGGCGAGCCGGAGACCTTCGGCCGGCTGATCGACCTGCTGGTCGAAGCGACATCCTCCTATCTGCTGCGCCAGATCCAGGCGGGCGCCGAGGCGGTGCAGCTGTTCGACAGCTGGGCCGGGGTGCTGCCGGAGGCCGAGTTCGAGCGCTGGGTGATCGCGCCGACGAAGCGCATCGTCGATGCCGTGCGGGCCGCGGCGCCGGGCGTGCCGATCATCGGCTTCCCGCGCGGCGCCGGGCTGCTCTACGAACGTTATCTGGCCGAGACCGGGGTCGACGCGGTCGGGCTGGACACCACCGTGCCGCCGGCCTGGGCCGCCCGGGCGCTGCAGCTGAAGGCGGCCGTCCAGGGCAATCTCGACCCCGTCCTGGTGCTCACTGGCGGCGAGCCGATGCTGCGCGCCGCCGACGCGATCACGGATGCCCTCGGCCACGGCCCCTTCGTGTTCAATCTCGGCCACGGCGTGCTGCAGAAGACGCCGCCCGAGCATGTCGCCGCCCTGGTCCGTCATCTGCGCGGGGACGGGGCATGAGCCGGCGGATCGCCGTCGTCCTGTTCAACCTGGGCGGGCCCGACAATCCGGACGCGATCCGGCCCTTCCTGTTCAACCTGTTCGCCGACCCGGCGATCATCCGCGTCCCGAACCCGGCGCGGCTGATCCTGGCCTGGGCCATCGCCAAGAAGCGGACCAACCTGGCCAAGGACATCTATGCCGAGATCGGCGGCGGCTCGCCGCTGCTGCCGAACACCGAGGCGCAGGCCCGGGCGCTGGAGGCGCAGCTGGCCGACCTCGGCGAGGTGAAGGCCTTCATCGCCATGCGCTACTGGCACCCGATGAGCCAGGAGACGGCGATGCTGGTGAAGGATTTCGCCCCGGACGAGGTGATCCTGCTGCCGCTGTACCCGCAATTCTCGACCACCACCACGGCATCGTCGGTCCGGGTGTGGCGCGATGCCTGCAAGATCGCCCGGCTGGACGTGCCGACGCGGCTGGTCTGCTGCTATCCGACCGAGAGCCGCTTCATCGCCGCCATGGCCGCCGGGCTGCGCGCGGCGCATGAGGAGGCGGCACGCTACGGCCGGCCGCGCGTGCTGTTCTCCGCCCACGGGCTGCCGGAGAAGATCGTCAAGGCCGGCGACCCCTATCAGTGGCAGTGCGAGCGCACCGCCGCGGCGCTGGCCGAGGCCTCCGGCATCCCCGACCTCGACTGGGTCTCGACCTATCAGAGCCGGGTCGGCCGGCTGAAATGGATCGAGCCGTCGACCGAGGCGGTGATCCATCAGGCGGCGCTGGAGAAGCGGCCGATCGTGGTGGTGCCGATCGCCTTCGTCTCCGAGCATTCCGAGACGCTGGTGGAGCTCGACATCGAATATCGCAGGCTGGCTGACGAATCGGGCGCGCCGTGCTACCTGCGGGTGCCGACCGTCGGCGCCGAGGACGGCTTCATCGCCGGCCTGGCCGACCTGGTGCGGGCCGGCCACCGGCGCGGCACGGCCTGCGAGGCGGGCGATGGCGGCCGGATCTGCCCGGCGGCGTTCACGGGGTGTCCCAGCAAAGCGGCTTAGAGCGAGGACCAAACCGAATGGCGGCTCTCTACCCCTGGATCAAGGCGCTCCACGTCTTCTTCGTGATCTCCTGGATGGCCGGGCTGCTGTACCTGCCGCGGCTGTTCGTCTACCACTCGCAGACCACGCCCGGGACGCCGGAATATGAGCGCTTCGGGGTGATGGAGCGGCGGCTGATGCGCGGCATCATGCTGCCCTCGGCGGTGCTGACCTGGGTGTTCGGCATCACCATGCTGTGGCTGACCGACTGGGCCTTCTTCGCCGAGGGCTGGCTGCATGTGAAGCTGACGGGGGTTGTCATCCTGACCGTGCTGCACCACATGTGCATTCGCTGGCGCCGCGGCTTCGCGGAAGGCCGCAACCCCCACAGCGAGCGCTTCTACCGCATCGTCAACGAGGTGCCGGCGCTGCTGCTGTTCATCATCCTGGTGATGGTGATCGTCCGGCCGTTCTGAGCGGAACGGTCAGGAGATCCTGCCGAACCAGCCAGTGATGTCGAAGTAGATCGACCGTCGTTCGCCGGCGGGCCCCACCAGATCGAGCTGGTCATAAAGGCGGCCACCAGCAGGGGTCAGCAGCCCCTGGCCGCAGACCTGCCAGCCCGGCAGATGGCGGGCGACATAGGCGTATTCGGCGCCGATGCCGGTCCTCTCCGTCATGGTGCCGTCGAAGACGATGGCCGTCTCCTCCCGGTCGCCGGTGCCGGTGAAGGCGCGGTCGTCGCCAGGCCGTTCATGCGGAATGCGGCAATTGGCTGCCGTCTTCTCTCCCGGCCAACCGGCGTGCCCCACTTGGTGCAGGAAGACCGTCTGCTGGGTCAGTTTCGGCTGTGACGCATTGCAGCCTGCCAGCCCCAGGGCGGCCGCAATCGCCAGAACGACGGCGTTCCTCATCAAAGATCCCCCCTCCTGAAAATGAATCGACTATCTTCCGTCCCCTAGAGATCCTCCCGCTTCCGCCATGGCCGCGCAATATGCCGCCGGACGCGGCAGCACGATTGACTTGCGGCAGGTCATTCGATAACCATCTGCTGTTCTCACGGTCTTCCGGCGGTCATTCGAAGCGCCGGCGCGGTCGAGCCCTTCGTGCCGCGGACCGAGGCTTCCAGCGAGAGACCAATCCGAAGACGCCGCGCCGCCGGCGCTCTGTCCACGCCCATCCAGGGTCCCCATGCATCTGCAAGAACTGAAAGAGAAGACTCCCAGCGAGCTTCTCGCCTATGCCGAAGAGCTCGAGGTCGAAAACGCGAGCATGCTGCGCAAGCAGGACATGATGTTCGCCATCCTCAAGCAGCTGGCTGAAAACGACGTCGCCATTTTTGGATCCGGTGTGCTCGAAGTCCTGTCCGACGGCTTCGGCTTCCTGCGCTCCCCGGAATCGAATTACCTGCCCGGCCCGGACGACATCTACGTGTCGCCGCAGCAGATCCGCCGCTTCGGCGTGCGCACCGGCGACACCATCGAGGGCGAGATCCGCGCCCCGAAGGAAAACGAGCACTATTTCGCGCTCACCAAGGTCAACAAGATCAATTTCGAGGAGCCGGACAACGTCCGGCACCGGGTCACCTTCGACAACCTGACCCCGCTCTATCCCGACGAAGCGCTGCGGATGGAGCTGATCGACCCGACCAAGAAGAACATGACCGGCCGGATCATCGATCTGGTCTCGCCGCTCGGCAAGGGCCAGCGGGCCCTGATCGTGGCGCCGCCGCGCACCGGCAAGACGGTGATGCTGCAGAACATTGCCAACTCGATCGCCGAGAACCACCCGGACGCCTTCCTGATCGTGCTGCTGATCGATGAGCGGCCGGAGGAAGTGACCGACATGGACCGGTCGGTGAAGGGCGAGGTCATCTCCTCCACCTTCGACGAGCCGGCGACGCGCCATGTCCAGGTGGCCGAGATGGTGATCGAGAAGGCCAAGCGCCTGGTCGAGCACAAGAAGGATGTCGTCATCCTGCTCGACTCCATCACCCGCCTGGCGCGCGCCTACAACACCGTGGTGCCGTCCTCCGGCAAGGTGCTGACCGGCGGTGTCGACGCCAACGCCCTGCAGCGGCCGAAGCGCTTCTTCGGCGCCGCCCGCAACATCGAGGAAGGCGGCAGCCTGACCATCATCGCCACCGCGCTGATCGACACCGGCAGCCGGATGGACGAGGTGATCTTCGAAGAGTTCAAGGGCACCGGCAACTCCGAGATCATCCTCGACCGCAAGCTGTCCGACCGCCGCACCTTCCCGTCGATCGACATCGGCAAGTCCGGCACCCGCAAGGAGGAGCTGCTGGTCGACAAGGGCACGATGTCGAAGATGTGGGTGCTGCGCCGCATCCTGATGCCGATGGGCCCGACGGATGCGATGGAGTTCCTGATGGACAAGCTGAAGCACAGCAAGTCGAACGCGGACTTCTTCGAGAGCATGAACCAGTAACCCTCTCGAGCGTCATCAACGCGAAGGGCCGCCGGTCGCAGGATTGGCGGCCTTTTCCGTTTCATGGCGGCGCTGCGCCCCGGTCCGGTTGACCCGGCGCGCGGCCGACCCAACTTGCCGGGGATAACCAGCATGGTGGTTGGCATGGCCAAGCTTCGTTCCAGTCTCGCCCTCGTCCTGGCGCTGTCGGGCTGCGCCGGGCTGGCCCCGCCGCCCTCGGCGACGCCCGATCCGGCGCTGGCCGAGAAGGTCCGCAGCCTGATGGGGACGGAGGAGCGTGACTGCTCCGCCCGTGTCGCCGGCGCCCTGGCGGGCCAGCACGTGACGGCCGCCGGCATCTCCCGTATCGACCTGACGCCGGTCCCGCCCGCCGATCCGAACGATTATTTCCTGGGGCAGCGCCAAGCCTGGGTGCGGCAGTCGGGCCAGCCCGGCGCCATCGTGGTGCAGTACGACCGGCGGACCTGCCGGATCGCCACGGTCTATGCCCGGAACGGGGCGACGCTGCCGGCGGCCTGACGCATGGGCGGCGGGGTCAGTGCCCGCCGCCACCCCCGCCGCCCATGGGCTTCGGCGCGCGCAGCAGCGGCATCAGCAGCAGCCCGGCATAGAACAAGAGCGCCATCAGCAGGAAGCAGTCGGCGAAGGTCAGCACCTGCGACTGCTTCACCACCATGTTGTTCAGCGTCTTCACCGCGGCGAGGTCCGGGTTGCCGAGGCCGGCCGAGGTGAACATCTGGCTGAAATTGTCGACCATGGCCTGCACATGCGGGTTGGTCAGGGTGACGTGGTCGGCGATGCGGGAGGTGTGCAGCCGCGCCCGGTCGATCATCACCGTGTTGATGCCGGCCAGGCCGAAGGCGCCGCCGAGATTGCGCATCAGGTTGTAGAGGCCGGACGCGTTCTTGATCTTGTCCGGCGGCAGCGTGCCCAGCGCCAGAGTGTTGATCGGCAGGAACAGCAGCATCAGCGACACGCCGCGCACCGCCTGCGGCCAGAACAGCTCCCAGAAGCTCCAATCGGCGGTGATCCAGGTCATCATGTAGATGCCGGTGCCGAAGGCGACCAGGCCGATGCCCAGCATCAGCCGCAGGTCGAGCTTCTTCGACAGCATGCCGGCCAGCGGCGCCGAGATGAACTGGAACACGCCGGTGACGAACATGATCTCGCCGATCTGCAGGCTGTTCAGGCCGCGCACCCGGGCGAGGAACAGGGGCACGATATAGACCGCGCCGTAGAGGCCGACGCCGATCACCAGGCTGTACATGCAGCCGAGCGAGAAGTTGCGGTCGCGGAAGGCGCGCAGGTCGACGATCGGGTTCCGGGCGCTGAGCACCCGGGCGAAGAAGCCGATCCCGGCCAGCATCCCGATCACGGCGAAGGTGAAGATCGACCGGTCCTCGAACCAGTCCCAGCGCGGCCCTTCCTCGAACACGTATTCGAGGCTGCCGAGGAACATCGCCATCAGCGCCAGCCCGGCGAAGTCGAAGCCCTTGAGCAGCTCGAGATTCGGCTTGTCGAACTTGACCAGGAACCAGACGCCGGTGGTCACCAGGACGCCGGGGATGATGTTGATCAGGAACAGCCAGTGCCAGGAGAAGGCCTGGGTCAGGTAGCCGCCGAGGGTCGGGCCGATGGTCGGCGCCATGGTCGCGACCAGGCCGATCAGCACCGAGATGCCGGCCCGCCGCTCCGGCGGGAACAGGATGAAGGAGGCGGCGAAGACCGTCGGGATCATCGCCCCGCCCAGGAAGCCCTGCAGCGCCCGGAACACGATCATCGATTCGATGTTCCAGGCCAGGGCGCAGGCCAGGCTGGAGAGGGTGAAGCTGGCTGCCGAGATGACGTAGAGGATGCGGGTCGACAGCAGGCGGGAGAGGAACCCCGAGAGCGGGATCATCACCACCTCGGCGATCAGGTAGGCGGTCTGCACCCAGCTGATCTCGTCCGGGCTGGCCGCCAGTCCGGCCTGGATCTCGCTGATCGAGCTGGAGACGATCTGGATGTCCAGGATCGCCATGAACATGCCGACGACCATGGTGAAGAACCCGATCGTCTCGCGCGTCCCGGCGCCGGCCCGCTGCGGCGCGGCCGGGGCGGGGGCCGACGCGCCGGCGGGCAGCGCGTCGGCGGTGGTGCTGCTCACCGCTGGAACTCGGCGGCCATGGCGGCGCCGAAGATGCCGCTGGCCAGGAGCGGGCCCGTGCCCTCCTCCCGCGTGTCGACCGCGACGCCGACCGACAGGCCCGGGCGCAGCAGGCCGCTGAGCTGGTTGTCGGCCGGCACCGCGATGCGCACCGGCACGCGCTGGACGATCTTGGTGAAGTTGCCGGTCGCGTTCTCCGGCGGCAGCAGGCTGAACTCGGCGCCGCTGGCCGGGGCGAAGCTCTCGACCTTGCCGGTCAGTCTTTGGCCCGGGAAGGCGTCGACCGACAGCGTCACCGACTGGCCGACGCGCATCGCGGCCAGCTGCGTCTCCTTGAAGTTGGCGACGACATAGACCTTGGGCAGCGGCACGACGGACAGGAGCTGCGTGCCGGGCCGGACATACTGGCCGACCTCGACCCCCTTGTTGCCGACGACGCCGTCGACCGGGGCGCGGATCTCGGTGCGGTCGAGGCTGATCTGGGCCAGGTCGACCGCGGCGGTCAGCTTCTCGATCTGGGCCTGGGCCTGACGCTGGGACGCCTGCAGGATCGCGGTCTGGCCCTGCTGGTTGGTCAGCGCCGCCTGGGCGCTGGCCAGGGCGGCGTCGGCGCGCTTGTGCTCGGTGTCCGCGGTCTCGAAGGCCTGCTGGCTGCCGTTGCGCGTGTCCCACAGCCGGCGCGCCCGCTCCAGGTCGTTGCCGGTCTGGGTCAGGGTCGCGGCCGCCTGGTCGACGCTGGACTTGGCCTGGGCGATCATCGAGCCCTGCAGCGCCAGTTGCTGCTCGATCGAGGCCAGGGTCGCAGCCTGGGCCGACAGCTCCGCCTTCGCCTGGGCCAGCTGGGCGCGGTAGTCGCGGTCGTCGATGCGGACCAGCGGATCGCCCGCCTTCACCATCTGGTTGTCGGTGACCAGCACCGCCGTCACCGCGCCTTCGACCTGCGGGCTGAGCGTGGTGGTGTCGCTCCGCACATAGGCGTTGTCGGTGGTCTCGAAGAATCGGTCCACGGTCCACCACCGGTAGCCGAAATAGCCGGCGACAGCGATGGCGGCCACGGCCGCGACGACGATGATGGGCTTGCGCATGGGAGGACTCGGTGAACTGAACCGTTCAGTCTTGTTGCGGGAAGGTGCGATTTGCCCTATCTCTTGTCAAGACGAAACTGAACGGTTCAGTTTAGCGCGAACGCGTCCTATCCCGAATGCCGATGACCTGTCCTTTTGCCGAGGCGCTTCCCCCGCCAGCCACCGCCAGCCGGAAGCCCGACCAGATCCTGAAGGCGGCGTATCGCGTGTTCCTGGAAGAGGGCTACGGCACGGCCAGCATGGATGCGATCGCGCGTGAGGCGGGCGTGTCCAAGGCCACGCTCTACGCCCATTTCGCCAGCAAGGAGGAGCTGTTCGCGGCGATCGTCGGCACGGCCTGCCGCGCCTTCGAGCGGCTGGCGGCGATGTCGCCGCCGCCGGACGACCTGCGCGCCGCGCTGATGGAGGCCGGCGGCACGCTGCTGCGCTTCATCCTGAACCCGGACGTGATCAAGGTGTATCGCAGCGTGCTGGCGGAGGCGGGCCGCTTCCCGGGACTCGGCCGGGCGATGTACGAGGCGGGCCCGGGACAGGGCAAGGCGCATCTGACGACCTTCTTCGCCGCCGCCAATGCGCGCGGCGTGCTGGCCGTGCCCGACCCGGAGCTGGCGGCCGAGCAGTTCGGCTCGATGATCCTGGGCCACATGAAGATGCGGATGGAGCTGGGCATCGAGATGCCGAGCAGGGAGCGGATCGAGCGCGGGCTGAGGAGCGGCGTCGACGCCTTCCTGCGCGCCTATGCCGCCCCGGCGGCGCCGACGCCCTGACCGGCCTTTGCGGGCGGGGTGAGAGCATCGGACGCCCCCGGTTCGGGCGGCGGAACCGATGCCGGGATGGTCAGGAGCCGGACGGCTTCACGGCGCAGTCATAGCTGCCCGGCGTGCGCGCGGCGATGGCCTTGGTCAGGCCGCCGGCCGTCCGCGGGCCCAGGACCAGGCAGACCCGGTATTCGATGATCCTGCTCTGCGGGAAGCCGTTGAACGGCACGGATTGGATGCCGTCATACACGGCCGGGAGGCTGGTGCCGTAATAGGGCGTCGAGCCCCAGGCCATCTTCTCCGACACCGTGGTGCCGTTGGGATTGTTGTAGGGCAGCTCGTATTGCGACGACTGGTATGGCCATTCGTAGTCGCAGGGCAGCTTCTGCTGCTGGAAGGGGCAGCCATTGCCGCCATTGTATGTCGCCGAGGTCCTGCCGCGCCCTTCGGAATAGCCGTCGCGCAGGGCGGACATCGAATAGGGCGTCGGCTCGAACAGGCCCATCTCGAACTGCCCGGCCAGCAGGGCCGAGAACCGCGCGGCCGTGTTGGCCCCGGTCCAGGTCCAGGTGGCGTTGCGCGTCAGCGGGTCGACGGTCGTGGTGAAGTGGTAGCGATCCGCCCACATCACCTGGCGGATCGGGTTGCTGCCGCCGTCGAAGTTCAGCTTCCCGTACGGACCGCGCAGGTCGAAGCTGACCCGGTCGGGGCCCGGCATGGGCGCGAGGCTGACACGCGTGACGATCAGCGGCCAGTTCGCCCCGTCCTGGAAATACCAGGTGATCGTGACCGGCAGGTCATAGCGCTTGAACAGCGCCCGGTTGGTGCCGAGCGGCGGGCTGTCCTCGCCGGTGTTGGGATCGATGCCGTTGGGGGCGATGGTGCCGTATTTCGGATAGGTCGTCTTGTACTCGACGATCACCCGGTTGCGCGTGCTCGGCACGATCCGGCCCGTGACCGCGAAGCCGCGGCCCAGCGGCGAATCGTCGGCGCCGAAGATCTTGTTCGCGATCGGCGCGGAGGCGCCGTCGGAGAATGTGCGATAGCGTTCATGCGCCACGAAATAGCCGAAGCCGTCCCCGGCATCGCTCGCATTCACGGTCATCGTGGTGGAGATGCCGTTCTTCAGATAGGGATACGTCATCTGGACGGCATAGCCGCCATTGCCCGGGTTGCCGTTGCCCTGGCGCTTGAGCGAGACGGTGCGCAGCCCGCCATCGGAACCGCGCCACGTCACGCGGTCGACGGCCACGCCGTTGACGGTTGCCGATTGGCTCTGCGCCGCCTTGGCCGGCGGCACGATGAGAACGAGTGTCGCGATCAGCCCGGCGGCTGCGGTCTTGAGACCCTGGCTCATATCTGTTCTCCGATGCGGGGGTGAGGGGCCGGCGGCCGGCCCGGAGCTCGGCGAAATCGGTGATCCCGCCGCGCTAGAGGACGAAGTCCGCGGCCGCCAGGGCGATGCTGCCGGTCAGTTGGATGTGGAAGTCGGTGGTGCCGTCGCCGTTGACGTCGCCGGCGATGGTGGTGACGCCGCCGCTGACGGCGAAGCGCAGCTCGCCGGCATGGTGGGTGTAGAGGCCGGTGCCGATGAAGGTGAAGGCCTGGTTGCCGGCCGTGCCGGTATTGGCGTCGATCGCCGACAGGTCGATGCGGTCGCCCTGGGCATGGCGGAAATCGGTGATCCGGTCGGCATTGGCGCCGACCACGCTGTGCGTCGTGCTGGCATAGACGAAGCGGTCCGCCCCCGCGCCGCCCGTCAGAGTATCCTTGCCGCCGGCCCCGGTGAGGACGTCGTTGCCGCTCCAGCCCTGCAAGGTGTTGGCGACGCTGTTCCCGACCAGGATGTCGCTGCCTTGGCTGCCGGAGACATTCTCGATGCCTGTCAGCGTGTCGCCCTGGGCGTCGCCGCCGCTGCCGGCGCCCGTGGCCAGGTTGACCGTCACGCCGGCCGCGCCGATGTAGTAGCTGGCGGTGTCGGTGCCGGCGCCGCCATCGAGCCGGTCGGCCCCGGCGCCGCCACGAAGCACGTCGTTGCCGCCATTGCCGGAGAGGCTGTTGGCGCCGGCATTGCCGGCAAGGGTGTCGTTGCCCTGGCTGCCGGACAGGTTCTCGATACCGGTCAGGGTGTCGCCCTGCGCCTCGCCGCCCGCGCCCTGGCCGGTGGCGAGATCCACCGAGACCCCGACCGAGCTGGTGTAGTAGCTGGCCAGATCGACGCCGGCGCCGCCGTCCAGATGATCGGCCCCGGCACCACCGCGGAGCACGTCGTTGCCGGCACCGCCGTCGAGCTGGTCCGTCCCGGCCGCCCCGGCGAGCGTGTCGTTGCCGGCATAGCCGAAGAGCTGATCGTTGCCGGCGGCGCCGGCGACGGTGTCGTTGCCGCTTCCGCCGGTGTAGATCAGCGTCTCGAAGTTCGCGGACCTGATGGAGCCGTCGCCGCTGGTTCCGTTCAGCGTGAAGCTCAGCGGACCGTTGGCGCCGGCGAAATCCACGATGAGCGTGTCGTTGCCGGCCCCGCCGTCGACGATGTCGGCGCTCGCCGGGTCGCCGAACGTCCGGGTGACCGTGACCTCGTCGTTGCCGGCGCCGCCGTTCAGGGTGTTGCTGCCGCCGCCGCCATAGAGCTGGTCATTGCCGTCGCCGCCATTGAGCACGTCGTCGCCCCCGTTGCCGAGAAGCACGTCATTGCCGCCCAGGCCATCGATCCGGTCGTCCGCGCCATCGCCGGCGAAGATATCGTCATTCGGGGTGCCGCTGATGATCGCCATGGGCTTGCCTCCTGGACTGATGGCGGGACGGGCGTTCCGGCGGGCGCCGGAATGCCCGGCCGTCAGACCGCTGTATCCCGCCTTCGCGGTGGCTGGGCATGCCCATATGGGAGGGGAGGCGAAAAATGCCGGCGACGGCGTGGCGGACGCGGCGCGTCCGGAAACGGCGGATCGGCCCGGTCCGCCACGGTTCCGGCCGCCGGTCAAAAAGAAGGCCGGATGGCGATATCCGCCGTCCGGCCTTGGCCTTGCGCCGTTTTGAGTTCGGCCGTTTTGAGTTCGGGCGTGCTGCTACGGCAGCAGCACCGTCGAGCCCGTCGTCTTCCGCGCTTCCAGGTCGCGATGGGCCTGGGCGGCCTCGCGCAGCGGGTAGGTCTGGGCGATCGAGATCTTCACCGCGCCCTTCGCCACCACGTCGAACAGCTCCGCCGCCGCGGCCTCGTATTCCGGCCGGGTGGCGATGTAGCTGCCGAGCGTCGGCCGGGTCAGGAACAGCGACCCCTTCTGCGACAGCACCAGCGGGCTGATTGGCGCCACCGGGCCGGAGGCGTTGCCGAAGGTCACCATCATGCCGCGCGGCGACAGGCAGTCGAGCGAGCCGTCGAAGGTGGTCTTGCCGACACCGTCATAGACCACCGGCACGCCCTTGCCGCCGGTGATGGCGCGGACGCGGGAGACGAAATCCTCGGTCGAATAGTCGATCACATGGTCGCAGCCGGCGGCGCGGGCCAGCGCCACCTTCTCCGGCCCGCCGGCGGTGCCGATCACGGTGGCGCCGAGATGCTTGGCCCATTGCGCGGCGATCTGGCCGACGCCGCCGGCGGCGGCGTGGAACAGGATGGTCTGGCCCGGCTGCACCGGGAAGGTGCGGCGCAGCAGGTACCAGGCGGTCAGCCCCTTCAGCAGGATCGCGGCCGCGGTGCGGTCGGTGACGCCGTCCGGGATCTTCACCACCTTCTCGGCCGGGATCACCCGCTCCTCGGCATAGCTGCCGGTCGGGCCGTTGCCGTAGCCGACGCGGTCGCCGGGCTTGAAGCCGGTCACGTCCGGGCCGACGGCGACGACCTCGCCGGCCGCCTCCTGCCCCAGCACCAGCGGCAGCTGCGACTTGTAGAGGCCGCCGCGGATATAGGTGTCGATGTAGTTCAGGCCGATGGCGGTGTGGCGGATCCGGATCTCGCCCGGGCCAGGCGCCGGCACGTCGACCGGCTCCCAGCGCATCGTCTCGGGGCCGCCGGTCTCATGGATGCGGATGGCGTGGACCATGGGGTTCCTCAGCCGAGATGGGTCTTCAGGAAGGCGGCGGTGCGGTCGTTCGCCAGGGTGGCGCCGGCCGCGTCGTAATGCTCGCCGCCGACGCGGGCGAAGGCGTGGTCGAGGCCGGGATAGGTGTGCACCGCGACCGTCGGCAGCGACGCCATGCGGGCGCGGACCTGGTCCTGGGCCTCCGGCGGCACGAACCGGTCCTTCTCGGCGATGTGCAGCAGCAGCGGCCGGGTGATGGCGGGGGCCTCCCCCAGCAGCTTGTCGATGCCGACGCCGTAATAGCTGACGGCGCAGTCGGCGTCGGAGCGGGTGGCCATCAGGAAGGCCAGGCGGCCGCCCAGGCAGTAGCCCAGTGCGCCGGCGCGGCCGGTGCATTCCGGCAGGTCGCGCAGCGTGGCCAGCGAGGCGATCAGGTCCTCGACACCGGCGGTCTCGTTGAAGCCGTTGAACAGGGCGAAGGCCTTGTCCCATTCGGCCTGCGACTTGTCGGTGATGTCGACGCCCGGCTCCTGCCGCCAGAACAGGTCGGGGCACAGGGCGACATAGCCCTGGGCCGCCAGGTCGTCGCAGATCTGGCGCATCACCGCGTTGACGCCGAAGATCTCCTGGATGACGAGGATGCCGGGGCCGGAGCCCGCGGCGGGCCGGGCGAGATAGGCGTTGAAGCGGCCGCCATCGGCAGCGGTGACGGTGACTGTCGCCATGGAGTCGCTCTCCCTCGAGCGTTGCGGTGGTCGAAGCAATCGTATCAAGCGGGGTGGACGATAACCGGAGCCCGGCGGCCTTGTCACGGCGGGCGAACGCCCCCGCGACAGGGCCCTTGGACCGATTCAATTCTCCGCGAATTGCCCTGGATATCCCTCGAAGGCCAGCAGCCGGCGCTTGCGCTCCAGGCCGGAGGTGCTGCCATAGCCGCCGAGGGTGCCGCCGGCGCCGATGACGCGGTGGCAGGGCACCAGCAGCACCAGGTCGTTGCGGCCGCAGGCCTGGCCGACAGCGCGCGGGCCGCTGTTCAGGATATGGGCCACGCCGCCATAGGACGCGGCCTCGCCATAGGGGATGTCGATCACCGCCTGCCGCACCCGCTGCTGGAACGGGCTGGCGGCCGGGGCCATCGGCAGATCGAAGCGGCGGCGCCTGCCGGCGAAATACTCCTCGATCTGCCGGATCGCGCGGCGCAGCAGCTTGTCCTTCGGCGGTTCGTCATCGGACGGGTCCTGGACATGGTCGACGGCGGCCACCACCCCGCCGGCCACGGTGATCCGCACCGGCCCGACCGGGGTGTCGATGGTGGCGGTCGCCCGCTCCAGGATCGGCCGGCTTCGCGTGGCCCGGGTCATGCTCCGATCAGCTCCAGCAGCGCCTCGGGCGTGGTGACCGGGGCCTGGCACACTGGTCCGCGGCAGAGATAGGCGGTCGGCCTGCCGTCCAGCATCGCCTTGCCGGCGGCGGGATGGTCCTCCGGCAGCGCTGTACCGGGGTCGAGCCGCAGCAGCATCCGCCCGGGCAGCGACCGGCCGTGCACCGCCCGCAGCAGCGCCCGGGCGGCGGGATCGTCCTTCGCGCCGATGACGACGATCTGCAGCAGCTCCATCCTGTCCTCGGCCCGGTTCAGCCAGGTGGCCAGCGGGATGAAGTTGCGCTGCAGCTCGCCGGTGAAGGCGGCGATCAGGGAATCGGCGCGCAGGGCGTACAGCCGGTCGCCGGTCAGGTGATGCAGCCGCGTTAGCACCCCGAGCATGGTGCCGTTGCCGGACGGCACCGCGGCGTCGTACGCGCTCTTGGTGCGCACGATCAGCGCCTCGCCGTCATCCGCGGTCAGGAAATAGCCGCCGCGGCCGCCATCCCAGAAATGCCGGTCGAGCACCGCGGTCCACAGCTTGGCATGCTCGAGATAAGCCGGGGTTTCGGTCGCCTCATGCAGGGCCAGCGCCGCCGCCGCCATGTCGGCATAATCCTCCAGCAGCCCCGGCGCGGTGGCCTTGCCGCGGCGCCAGGCATGGGCCAGGCGGTCGCCGTCCCCGAGTTGCCGGACCACGGCGGCGAAGGCGGTCTCGGCCAGGGCGATCCAGCCGGGCCGGTCGAAGGCCTGGCCGGCCTGGGCCAAGGCCGCGATCATCAGCCCGTTCCAGTCGGCCAGCACCTTGTCGTCCCAGCCCGGCCGTACGCGTACGGCCCGGCGCTCGAGAAGTACGGCCCGGTCCTTGGCGAACGCCGCCTCGGTCTCCGCGTCACACAGCGCCGGGTCATGGCGCCGGTTGAGGATGGTCTTGCCCTCCCAATTGCCGCTTGGCGTGACATCGTATGTCTGCTTGAACGCGGCCGAGCGTTCGCCGAGTACGGCGTCGATCTCGGCCTCGGTCCAGACGTAGAAGCGCCCCTCCTCGCCCTCGCTGTCGGCATCCAGCGTCGCGGCGAAGGCGCCGCCCTCGGCGATCATCTCGCGCTCGATCCAGGCCACCGTCTCCTCGACGCGGGCGGCGTACAGGGGATCGCGAGTCTCCTGCCAGGCCAGGGTCAGCAGGCCGACCAGCTGGGCGTTGTCGTACAGCATCTTCTCGAAATGCGGCGCCAGCCACTCTTCGTCGGTGGAGTAGCGGGCGAAGCCGCCGCCGAGATGGTCGTAGATCCCGCCCTGGCTCATCGCCGTGAGCGTCCGCAGCGCCGCGTCGCGCCATTCCGGGCGGCGGGAGCGCCACCAGCCGCGCCACAGCAGCTCGATGAGCCCGGGCTGCGGGAATTTCGGGGCGCCGCGCAGACCGCCCCAGGCCGGGTCGAACTGCCTGGCCAGCTGCTTCGCCACCTGGTCCAGCACCTCGAGGCTCAGCCCGGCGCCCGGCTGGTTCTCCGACTGCTTGGCCAGCGCCTCGGCCAGGGCGGCGACATTGCCGGTCACCTTCTCCGGCTCGGTGGCATAGGCGGCGGACAAGGCGCGCAGCACCTCGGTGAAGCCGGGCCGGCCCCAGCGGCTGGTCGGCGGGAAATAGGTGCCGCCCCAGAACGGCGCGCCGTCCGGGGTCAGGAACATGGTCAGCGGCCAGCCGCCCTGCTGGCCCAGCATCGCCAGCGCCGACTGGTAGATGGTGTCGACATCCGGCCGCTCCTCGCGGTCGACCTTGATCGACACGAACAGCTCGTTCATCACCGCCGCCGTGGCCGGATCTTCGAAGCTCTCATGCGCCATGACATGGCACCAGTGGCAGGCGGCATAGCCGACCGACAGCAGCACCGGCTTGTTCTCGGCCCGGGCGCGGGCGAAGGCTTCCGCACCCCAGGGCTGCCAGTCCACCGGGTTGTCGGCGTGCTGCAGCAGATAGGGGCTCGTCTCTTCGGCGAGGCGGTTGGGCATGTCGATATCCCGGTCTGTAATGGCGCTGGCGCCGGACGCTATACTCTCCTGCCAGGATAACGCCGCCAACACCGCCGGAGGATCCCGATGAAGGTTTCGATCGATATCGACTGCACGCCGGAGGAGGCGCGCGCCTTCTTCGGCCTGCCGGATGTCGGCCCGATGCAGCAGGCCCTGCTGAAGGATCTGGAGGACCGCATGCGCGCCAACCTGGCGGCGATGGAGCCCGAGGCGATGCTGAAGACCTGGCTGCCGGCCAGCATCGAAGGCTTCGAGACGCTGCAGCGCGCCTTCTGGCAGGGCATGACCGGCGGCAAGGGAGGCAAGAGCTGAGGATCGTGGCTCTGTCCGTCGGTGCTGGCCGTGGCCTCTCTTCCCTCCGTCATTGCGAGGAGGCGAAGCCGACGAAGCAATCCATCGGTCCGCACGAGCGGCCGCATGGATTGCTTCGCTGCGCTCGCAATGACGAGTGGGGTGGGATGGCCTGGAGTGTTTCACGTGAAACACCCGCCTCGCGGACCGCGGCCCGATGACCAGCCGCGACACCATCTTCGCGCCGGCGACCCCCGCCGGTCGCGGCGGCGTGGCGGTGCTGCGGATCTCCGGCCCCGGCGCCGGCCCGGCGCTGCAGGCCCTGACCGGCCGTCCCCTCCCCGCCCCTCGCCTGGCGACGCTCGCCGAGCTGCGCGACCCGGCCGACGGCGCGCCGCTGGACCGCGGCCTCGCCCTCTGGTTCCCTGGGCCGGCCAGCTACACCGGCGAGGATGTGGTCGAGCTGCATCTGCATGGCGGCCGGGCGGTGACCCGTGGCGTGGTCGAGGTGCTGTCCCGGATCGGCGGGCTGCGCCCGGCCGAGCCCGGTGAATTCACCCGGCGCGCTTTCCTCGCCGGGAAGCTCGATTTGACCGAGGCCGAGGCGGTGGCCGATCTGGTCGATGCCGAGACCCGGGCCCAGCGGTTGCAGGCGCTGCGCCAGCTCGGCGGCGCGCTCGGCCAGCTCTATGAGGGCTGGCGGTCGGCCCTGATGCGGGCCCTGGCGATGACGGAGGCGGCGCTCGACTTCCCTGACGAAGGCCTGCCGCCGGATCTGGTGGCGGAGGCCGAGCGGATCGTCGCCGGGGTGTCGGCCGCGATCGCCGCGCATCTCGACGATGCCGGCCGGGGCGAGCGGCTGCGCGAGGGCGTGCACATCGCCATCCTCGGCCCGGTCAATGCCGGCAAGTCCAGCCTGCTGAACGCGCTGGCCCGGCGCGACGCGGCCATCGTCTCCGACCGGCCGGGCACGACCCGGGATGTGGTCGAGGTCGCGCTCGACCTGCGCGGCTTTCCCGTGGTGCTGGCCGACACCGCCGGCCTGCGCGACACCGCCGATGAGATCGAGGCCGAAGGCATCCGCCGCTCGCATCGCCGCGCCGCCGAATCAGACCTGCGGCTGGTGATCCGCGATGCTGGTGAGCCTGCGCCCGCCGACCCGGCGCTGGGGCCGGGACCGGACACCATCCGGGTGGTTAACAAGATCGACCGGACGCCCGACGCGCAGCGGGCGGCGGACGAGTTCCCCCTCTCCGTCCGCACCGGCACCGGCCTCGACCGGCTGCTCGACCTGCTGGCCGAGGCGGTGGAGCGGCGGCTGACCGGCGACGGCTCCCCTGCCCTCACCCGCGCCCGTCATCGCGCCGCGCTGGAGGATGCGCGCGACGCCCTCGCTCGCGTGCCGTCGGCGCCGCTGCCCGAGCTGGCGGCGGAGGATCTGCGCCTGGCCCTGCGCGCCATCGGCCGCATCACCGGCCGGGTCGATGTCGAGGACATGCTCGACCTGCTGTTCGGCAGCTTCTGCATCGGCAAGTGAGATGTTTCACGTGGAACATCCCTGCCGGTCAGGGGAGGTGCGTCTCCAGCGCCTCGGCCAGCGAACGGGTCGTCGGCATCGGCGGGCGGCCGAGCTTTCGGGCCAGATCCTGGGCCTGGGCCAGGCTCTCCACGCCGCTGATCTGCAGCCGGCCATCGGGAATCGGACTCTGGATCACGGGCGCCGTCAGCAGCGTGCCGTCGATCGTGATGGCGAGGATCTTGCCGACATGGCTCTCGGTGAACGCGGCGAGGCGATCGCGAGCCGCGTCCTTGAGCACCAGCGAGACGGTGGGCTGTCCCCAAAGCGGATCGAAGATCATCTCGGCCGAGGCGATGTCGGCGGTGGAGACGATGATCTCCGGCCGCAGATAGAGGCTTTGTCCGTCCTTCTCGACCTGCGTCAGTCCTGGGCCGGCTTCGGCCTCCGCCTGCCGGAACTCGATGGCCGCAGCAACCGGCGCGTCAGGCGGCCGGGCCACATCCAGTGGAAGGGTCAGCGCCGTGGCCAGGGCAGCGACAGCGGCGGCCAGGGCGGGAATGACGGGCAGCATGGTCGATGGTCCTTCCGGTCACCCCGGTGTTTCACGTGAAACACCCGATTTCGTGTGCGCGCATTTGACCCCGCGGGGTCGCCTCCGTAAAGTCCGCCGCCATGGAACAGTATGATGTCATCGTGGTCGGCGGCGGCCATGCCGGATGCGAGGCGGCGGCGGCCGCAGCGCGGTTCGGCGCGCGCACGGCGCTGGTCACCCAGCGGCGAGAGTCGATCGGCGAGATGTCCTGCAACCCGGCCATCGGCGGCCTGGGCAAGGGCCATCTGGTGCGCGAGATCGACGCGCTGGACGGCATCATGGGCCGGGTGATCGACCGCGCCGGCATCCAGTTCCGCATCCTCAACCGCAGCAAGGGCCCGGCGGTGCGCGGGCCCCGCGCCCAGGCCGACCGCAAGCTGTACTGCCAGGCGATGCAGGCGGTGCTGGCCGAACAGTCGGATCTCGCCCTCATCGCCGGTTCGGTCGAGGATCTGGTGTTCGATTCGACCGGCGCCGTCTGCGGCGTGGTGCTGGCCGACGGCCGGATCCTGGCCGCCGGCGCCGTGGTGCTGACCACTGGCACCTTCCTCAACGGGCTGATCCATATCGGCGAGGAGCAGCGCCCGGCCGGCCGGGTCGGCGATGCGCCGTCGATCGGCCTGGCCGCGACGCTGCACCGGCTGAACCTCACCCTCGGCCGGCTGAAGACCGGCACGCCGCCGCGGCTCGACGGCCGCACCATCGATTGGGCGGCGCTGGAGGAGCAGAAGGGCGACGACCCGCCGGTGCCCTTCTCCGACCTCACCGACCGGATCACGGTGCCGCAGGTCTCCTGCTTCATCACCTACACCACGCCGGCGGCGCATGCGCTGATCCGCGCCAACCTGCACCGGGCGCCGATGTATTCCGGGCAGATCGACAGCGTCGGCCCGCGCTACTGCCCCTCGATCGAGGACAAGGTGGTCCGCTTCGCCGACAAGGAGCGGCACCAGATCTTCCTGGAGCCGGAAGGGCTGGACGACCCGACGGTGTATCCGAACGGCATTTCCACTTCCCTGCCCCGCGACGTGCAGGAAGGGTTGGTGCGCGGCATCCCGGGGCTGGAGAAGGCGACGATCCTGCGGCCCGGCTACGCCATCGAATACGACTTCGTCGATCCACGGCAGCTCGACCGGTCGCTGATGCTGCGGGCGGTGCCGCGGCTGTTCCTGGCCGGCCAGATCAACGGCACCACCGGCTATGAGGAGGCGGCGGCCCAGGGGCTGATGGCCGGGCTGAACGCCGCCAGGGCCGTCGCCGGCAACGACCCGCTGCTGCTCGACCGGGCCGAGGCCTATACCGGCGTGATGATCGACGACCTGATCACCCGCGGCGCGCCCGAGCCGTACCGCATGTTCACCTCCCGCGCCGAATACCGGCTGGTGCTGCGCGCCGACAATGCCGATCAGCGGCTGACCGCCCGCGGCATCGCCGCCGGCTGCGTCGGGGCCGAGCGCCAGGCGCTGTTCGCCCGCAAGGCGGCGGCGCTGGAGGCGGCGCGGCAGCGGATCCGGGCGCTGTCCCTGACCCCGACCGAGGCCCGGCGCCACGGCCTCGCGGTCAACCAGGACGGCGTGCGGCGCGACGGCATGGACCTGCTGCGCTATCCCGGGATCGGCCTGGCCGCCCTCGCCCGCATCTGGCCGGAGCTGGCGGAGTGGCCGGAGACGGTGGCCGAGCAGATCGAGACCGAGGCGAAATACGCGGGATATCTCGACCGGCAGGAGGCCGATATCCGCGCCTTCCGCCGTGACGAAGGCCTGGCCCTGCCGGCGGAGCTGGATTTCGACGCGATCGGCAGCCTGTCGACCGAGATCCGCCAGATCCTGAAGCGGTCGCGGCCGCCGACGCTCGGCGCCGCGGCGCGGCTGCCGGGCGTCACCCCGGCGGCGCTGGTGGCCCTGCTGAAGCATGTCCGGCGCGAGGGGGAGGACCGGCGTGCCATCGCGTGAGCGCCCGATCGGCGCCGTGCCGAACCGTCCTTCCACGTTGCCTCTCCCGCTTGCGGGAGAGGTCGGAGACGCGCAGCGGCTCCGGGTGAGGGTCCTTTGTCGAGGTCGGTGCCGGCCCTCACCCGGTCGTCCTGACGGACGCCCGACCTCTCCCGCCAGGCGGGAGAGGTTACGCGCTGTCGCCCGCGGCTTCGCACCATGACGGAAGCGATCGCGAACCTCCCCCCGGATCTCTCGGAAAAGCTCGACCGCTACGAGGCGCTGCTGCGGAAGTGGCAGGGGGCGATCAACCTGGTCGCGCCCTCCACCCTGGCGGAGCTGCGGCGGCGGCATTTCGAGGATTCGCTGCAGCTGGTGCCGCTGATCCCGGCCGGCGCCAGGACGCTGGTCGATCTCGGCAGCGGCGCCGGCTTCCCGGGGCTGGTGCTGGCCATCGCTACCGGGCTGGAGACGCATCTGGTCGAGAGCGACCAGCGCAAGGCCGAGTTCCTGCGCGCTGTTTCACGTGAAACACGGGTGCCGGTCACGGTTCATGCCAGGCGGATCGAGCAGGTGCCGCCCTTCCCCGCCGATGTGGTGACCGCGCGCGCCCTGGCCGCCCTGCCCGTCCTGCTCGGCTACGCCACCCGATTCGCCGGCCCGCACACCGTCGCGCTGTTCCCGAAGGGCCGCGCGGCCGAGGCCGAATTGACCACGGTTGATTTGACCGCCCTGCCTGCATCGCCGAAGATGACCATCGACCTCCATCCGAGCCGGACCGATCCCGACGCCGTGCTCATCCGCATCGAGGGGTTCGCCCGTGGCTGACGATACCCAGCTGACCACCATGAGCCCGGCGGACGACACGCCGCGGCTCACCCGCACCATCGCCATCGCCAACCAGAAGGGCGGCGTCGGCAAGACCACCACGGCGATCAACCTCGCCACGGCGCTGGCCGCCGTGCGCAAGCGCGTGCTGGTGATCGACCTCGACCCGCAGGGCAACGCCTCGACCGGCTTCGGCCTGCCGCGGGCCAAGCGCGGCGTCGGCTCCTACGACCTGCTGTTCGGCACCACCAACGTCGCCGAATCGGCGGTCGCCACCGAGGTGCCGGGGCTGGACCTGATCCCCGCCTCGGTCGACCTGGCCGGTGCCGAGGTGCAGCTGGTCGAGGCGGTGCGGCGCGAATACCGGTTGCGCAGCGCGTTGCGGCCCCATGCCGACGGCTATGACTACATCCTGATCGACTGCCCGCCCTCGCTCGGCCTCCTCACCCTCAACGCGCTGACCGCGGCCGATGCCGTGCTGGTGCCGCTGCAATGCGAGTTCTATGCGCTGGAGGGCCTCAGCCACCTGATGCGGACGATCGAGCGCGTCCGCAAGGCCTTCAACCCGGCGCTCGAGATGCAGGGGATCGTGCTGACCATGTATGACCGGCGCAACAACCTCTCCGACATGGTGGCGAGCGATGTGCGGCAGCATCTCGGGGCCAAGGTGTATGAGACGGTGATCCCGCGGAATGTCCGCGTCTCCGAGGCGCCGTCGCATGGCAAGCCGGTCCTGGTCTACGACCTCGCCTCCACCGGCGCCCAGGCCTATGTCCATCTCGCCTCCGAGATGCTGAAGCGCGAAGAGCAGAGGAGCGCCGCATGAGCGCGGCCGAGAGCAGCCATCGCCGCCGCCCCAGCCTGGGCCGCGGCCTCGACGCCCTGTTCGGCGAGGCCGAGGAGGCCGACATCGCCGCCGCCAGCGAAGGCGGCGAGCCGCGGGCGCCGCGCAGCCTGCCGATCGAGTTCCTGAGCCCCGGCCCGTTCCAGCCGCGGCGGAAGTTCGACGAGGGCGAAATGGACCGGCTGGTCGAGTCGATCCGCACCCAGGGCGTGCTGCAGCCGATCCTGGTGCGGCCGGTCGAGGGCAAGGCCGACCGCTACCACATCATCGCCGGCGAGCGGCGCTGGCGGGCGGCGCAGAAGGCCAAGCTGCACGAGGTGCCGGTGGTGGTCCGGCCGATGTCGGACCGCGACGCGCTGCAGATCGCGATCATCGAGAACGTGCAGCGCCAGGACTTGACGGCGCTGGAGGAGGCCGAGGGCTATCAGCGCCTTTTGGCCGAGTTCTCGCTGACCCAGGAGGATGTGGCCCAGGCGGTGGGCAAGAGCCGCAGCCACATCGCCAACACGCTGCGCCTGCTCGACCTGCCGGACACGGTGCTGGCCCAGCTGCAGGAGGGCCTGCTGACGGCCGGCCACGCTCGCGCCCTGCTGGGCTGCCCGGACCCGGAGGCGGCGGCGAGGATCGTGATATCCCGCGGTCTGAACGTCCGCCAGACCGAGCAGCTGGCCCGCGAGGTGCGCGAGACCCCCGCCCCGTCCCGCCCGTCGGCGCGCGACCCGAACATCGTGGCGATGGAGCAGGACATCGAGACCCGGCTGGGCTTCAAGGTGAAGATCGACACCCGCGACAACACCAGCGGCACGATCCACATCCAGTACAGCAATCTCGACCAGTTCAGCGCCCTGCTGATGCGCCTGCGCGGCACGAAGGAGAAGTGGTAGGGCGCTGCAGGGTCGCCGCCCCCTTCCGCGTCATTGCGAGGAGCGAAGCGACGAAGCAATCCAGGGGCCGGTCCGCATTGGCCCCTGGATTGCTTCGCTGCGCTCGCAATGACGGTTGAAGTGTAATGAGCAGGTTGGGTTCGCATCGCGAAGCCAACGTTCTTTCGAGGCATCGAAATGTTGGGCTCGCCAAACGGCGAACCCAACCTAAACTACTGAAATCGTTCAGTTTTTCCGCGCCACGGCCCGCGCGATGCGCAGCAGGGTGGCGGCGCAGACGGTCTCCGGCGGGCGGCCGGTGCGCTTGCATTCGGCCTCGGCCTCGATCAGGCGGCGCAGCGCCTCGCCGATCTGGCCCTGGTTCCAGCGGCGCACCTGGCCGCGGATCGCCCCCTTGGCCTTGAAGAACACCGGCGGGCGCAGCGCCGCCATGGCCGCGTCCGGCGCGTCGCCGCCGTCGATCATCACCGCCAGCTGGTGCAGCCGCAGGAAATGGCGCTGCACCGCGCGCAGGATGCCAATTGCCTCGCCGCCCTCCGACAGCAGCCGGTTCAGCGCCCGGTCGAGGGTCGGCAGGTCGCCGTCGGCCACCGCCATGGCCAGGTCGTCCAGCGAGCGTTCGGTGGCGTCGCCGATGCAGGCGCGCACGGCCTCGAGGTCGACGCGGCCCCCCTCCCCCACATAGGAAATCAGCTTCTCGACCTCGCGCCGGGCGATCTGGCGGTCGCCCACCAGCGACGCCGCCAGCAGCTGCTCGGCCTCGCCATCGGCCGAGACCTTAGCCTCTCCCAGCAGGCGATGGATGAAGCGGCCGATCGCCTCCTCATCCGGCATGTAGCAGGCGATGGCGGCGGCACCGTCCGCGGCTTCGGCGAGCTTGCGCAGGGCCGAGCGCGGCGTCAGCTCGTCCGCCTCCAGCACCACCAGCGTGTCGGTCTCGCCGCCCTTCAGCACGGCCTCCAGCGCCCCCGCCACCGCATCGGTCGCATCCCGCACCCGCACCAGGCGGCGGCCGCCGATCAGCGACAGGGCGAAGACCTCGTCGACCAGCCGGGACGGGTCGCGGCCGATCTCGGCCGAGGCCAGCTCGGCGACCCGGAAAGGGTCGGTCGGCGGGTCGATCACGCCGCGGGCCAGCGCGTCGGCATGGTCGCGCACGGCACCGGAATCCGGGCCGTACAGCAGCACCGCGCGGATGCCGGGATCGGGCCGCCGGACGAAGCTGTCGATCCGGTTCGGCGGCAGCTTCACGGATGCCGGTCGAAATAGAGCGCGAGGCGGGTGCGGATGTCCTCGCTCAGCGACTTCAGCGCCCGCTCGCGGGCGTCGCGCTCGCCGACCAGGGTCGTGTACTGGTCGGCCAGGATGTTGAAGCTGGTGATCTCGCTGGCCGAATCGGAGAAGACCGGCTGGCCGGTCTTGCGGTCGGTGAGCACGAAGCTGGCCGCCATCGTCAGGTTCTTGCGGGTCGTCGTCAGGTCGCTGATCAGGTTGACGTCCTGCTGCGATTCGGCGAGCGACACGGTCAGGTCATAGGCCGGCTGGTCCGGCCGGCCCTGCGGGTTGAGCATGCGGATCAGCTCGGTGCGCATGATCTGGCCCGACCGGTCGGCGATGACGCCGACATTGATCTGCCCCAGCCGGTCGGACATGGCCGTGCCGACGGAGTTGGTGCCGTAGAGCGGCCGCAGCCCGCAGGCCCCGAGCGCGAGGATCAGCAGCAGCGGCGCTGCGCGGAGACCCCAGGTCTTAACCCACGACATTGACGATCCTGTTCGGGACGACGATGACCTTGCGCACGGTGCGGCCCTCCAGCGCGCGGGCGACATTGGCGTCTGCCAGCGCGGCCTCGCGCGCGGTCGCCTCGTCGACGTCGCGCGGCAGCACGATGGTGGCGCGCAGCTTGCCGTTGACCTGGACCGCGACCTTGGCGGTGTCCTCGACCAGCAGCGCCGGGTCGGCCTCCGGCCAGGGCGCGTCGGCCAGCAGGCCGTCATGGCCCAGATGCTGCCACAGCGCCTCGCCGATATGCGGCACCATCGGGCCGATCAGCCGGACCACGCCGTCGAAGGCCTCGCGCAGGGCCCAGGCCTCGCCCTGCCCCGTGCCCCCAGACTCTCCGGCGATCTTCGCGACCAGGTTGGTCAGCTCGCGGATGCGGGCCACGGCCTTGTTGAAGTGGAACGTCTCCAGGTCGTCGCCGACGCCGGCGATGGTCTTGTGCAGCGCCCGGCGCAGCCCCTCGGCCGCGGGGCTGAAGCCGTTCGGCGGCGGCGATCCGGCCGCGGGCAGCGCCACCGGGGCCTCGGTGACCAGGCGCCACAGCTGCTGCAGATAGCGCCAGGCGCCCTCGATGCCGGCCTCGGTCCACTCCATGTCGCGGTCCGGCGGGCTGTCGGACAGGACGAACAGCCGTGCGGCATCGGCACCATAGGTGTCGATGATCGCCTGCGGGTCGACCGTGTTGCGCTTGGACTTCGACATCTTCTCGATGCGGCCGGCGGTGATCGCCGCGCCGTCGGACAGCCTGGTCCAGGCGCCCTGGTCGTCGCGGTTGACCTCGGTCGGGTACAGCCAGGCGCCGTGGGCGTCGCGATAGGTCTGGTGCGTGACCATCCCCTGGGTGAACAGCCCGGCGAAGGGCTCGTCGATCCCCAGATAGCCGCAGCGCTTCAGGGCGCGGACGAAGAAGCGGGAGTACAGCAGGTGCAGCACCGCATGCTCGATGCCGCCGACATACTGGTCCACCGGCAGCCAGCGGTCGACCGCGGCGCGGTCGAAGGCCTGGGCGCTGCGCGGCGAGCAGAAGCGCGCGAAGTACCAGGAGGATTCGAAGAAGGTGTCGAAGGTGTCGGTCTCGCGCCGGGCCGCGCCGCCGCAGGTCGGGCAGGCGACGTGCTTCCAGGTCGGGTGCCGGTCCAGCGGGTTGCCCGGCTGGTCGAAGGTCACATCCTCCGGCAGGGTCACCGGCAGCTGGTCCTCCGGCACCGGGACGATGCCGCAGGCCTCGCAATGGATGATCGGGATCGGGCAGCCCCAGTAGCGCTGGCGCGAGACGCCCCAGTCGCGCAGCCGGTAGCGCACCGTCCCCTCCCCGGCCCCGCCTTGCTGCAGGGCGGCGATGGCGATGTCCTTGGCCTCGGCGACAGACACGGGGCTGGCCGGCGTCAGCGGGCCGATATCGTAGGCGAAGGCGCCGTCGGCATTGACCATCGCCTCGGCCATGGCGGTGCCGTCCGGCCGGGCCTCGCCGGCCGGCCACAGCACCGGGATGATCGGCAGGCCGTAGGCGCGGGCGAAGTCGAAATCGCGCTGGTCATGCGCCGGGCAGCCGAAGATGGCGCCGGTGCCGTATTCCATCAGCACGAAATTGGCGACATAGACCGGGACGGTGCGGTTCGGGTCCAGCGGGTGCACGGCGCGCAGCCCGGTGTCGATGCCGCGCTTCTCCTGCGTCTCGATCGCGGCCTCGCTGGTGCCGCTGCGGCGGCATTCGGCGACGAACTCGGCCACCGCCGGGCTGGCGCGGCCGATCTCGTCGGCCAGCGGGTGGTCGGGCGAGACGGCGCAGAAGCTGGCGCCGAACAGCGTGTCCGGCCGGGTGGTGAAGATCTCCAGCCCGTCCTCACGCCCCTGTAGCGCAAAGGTGACGCGGGCGCCGACCGACCGGCCGATCCAGTTCTCCTGCATCAGCCGCACGCGCTCGGGCCAGCGCTCCAGCGTCGGCAGCGCCGCCAGCAGGTCGTCGGCATATTCGGTGATGCGCAGGAACCACTGGTTCAGGCGGCGCCGCTCGACCGGCGCGCCGGAGCGCCAGCCGCGGCCGTCGATCACCTGCTCATTGGCCAGGACGGTGTTCTCGACCGGGTCCCAGTTGACCCAGGATTCCTTGCGGTAGGCCAGGCCGGCCGCCAGGAAGTCCAGGAACATCTTCTGCTCGTGCCGGTAGTAGTCCGGATGGCAGGTCGCGATCTCGCGGCTCCAGTCCAGCGACAGCCCCATGGACTGCAGCTGGCCGCGCATCGCCGCGATGTTCTCATAGGTCCAGGCCGCCGGATGGGCGCCGCGCTCGATCGCGGCGTTCTCCGCCGGCAGGCCGAAGGCGTCCCAGCCCATCGGGTGCAGCACGTCGAAGCCCATGGCCCGGCGGTGCCGCGCCACCACATCGCCCAGCGTGTAGTTGCGGACATGGCCCATATGGATGCGCCCCGACGGGTAGGGGAACATCTCCAGCACGTAGTATTTCGGCCGGTCGCCCAGCGTCTCGAGCCGGAAGGTGCCGCGCTCCCGCCACACGTCCTGCCAATGGGCTTCGGTCTCTCGGTGGTTGTAGCGGGACATCTCGATGCTCTGTGCGGAAAGCCTGGCCGGACGTCCCGGAGGGGGCGCCCTGCAAACACGAATCTCTGCGGCGTCGCCCCGGGGCGAAGCCGTCCCAGGCATTTACAAGGAAAGGGCGCCGGGGATCAATCCCGCGGCGCCCGGATGACAGCGGACCTGGCCGGCAGGGCCCGGATCACTGGGCGGTCGACTGCTCCAGCCCGGTGATGCGCAGCTGCCGCGCCTTGGTCAGGATGGTGTCCTCGAGCGCGGTGCCCATGGTGGCCGGCGGCGGGGAATCGGACCACCCGCCCCGGCCCTGCACCTGGCGGAACACGCTGACCTTGATGCCGTCGGAGCGCAGCTCGCGGCCCAGGATGTAGACGTTCAGCTTGTAGCGGGCCGTCGGCTCCCGCGGGTCGGTGTACCAGTCGGTGACGATGGTGCCGCCGAACGGGTCGGCGCTGGTGATCGGCATGAAGGACACGGTGTCCAGGCTGGCGCGCCACAGATAGGCGTTGACGCCGAGGACCGCGCCCTCGCCGAGGTCCTTCTTCTGCTCGGAGCCGGCACCGAAGCTGAGGCCGCCCGGGCCGAAGATGCTCTGGTTCTGCCCCGGGGTGCGCTCGCGCGAGGGACCCAGCTCGGGGGTCGGGGTGACCTTGACGCCGTCGTCGGAGCAGGCGGCTACGGTGAAGACGACCGTCAGCAGGGCGAGCAGCGATCTCAGCGACATTCGGCGCAGCCATAAAGGAAAAGGGGAGCGGCATCATAGCCGCTCCCCCTTCAAAGGCTAGCTTTTTGTCGGTTCGATCAGAACGAGACCGAGACGCCCGTCTGGAAGACGGCCTGCTCCCAGGAATTGTCGTCCTGCTGGACGAAGCCGCCGACTTCCTGCTTGCGGAAGTTCTGAATCTCGTAAACCACTTCGGCGTAGGTGTTCAGACCCGGCGCCACGGTGTAGTTCACGGTCGCGACCGCGACATGATTGTCCTTCAGGTCGAAGCGGCTGTCGCCGCCCGTGCCGGACAGGTCGTTGTTCTTGGCGGCCCAGGTGTAGGCGTAGCCGAGGCCGAGGTTTACGCCATTGCCCAGGCTGTAGCCGAGGCCAAGGCCGATGGTGTCGAAGTTCTTGTCGGTCTGGCCGACGCCGAAGCCGCTCGGCGTGCCGACCCAGACAAGGCTGGCGACGATGCCGCCGAAGCCGACCTGGCCGCCGGCGCTGTAGGTCTCGAGGTCGTAGTGGCCATCGATGCCGTTGGCGTAGCTGGCGGTACCGCGGACCTTGACGCTGGTGCCGTCGAACTCGCCCTCATAGCCGATGCCGCCGCTGATGGCGTTCTCGAAGACCTGGCCGCCGTTGAACAGGTCGTCCCGGCCGGTCGGGCCGTTGCTGCGGCTCTTGACGTCGGAGATCACCGGGGTGAAGCCGACCGCGAAGATGAAGCCGCCGATGCTCGGCGAGGAGTACTTGATGCTGGTGCTCTTATCCAGGCCCGAATGGTAGGTCGGGTCGAGCGAGAAGAAGTCACCACCGCCGTAGCGGTAGTTGCCGTCCAGGTTGTCGCCGTAGCCGCCCTGGGCGTTCAGCATGTCGTCGGGCGCGAAGAAATAGCCGAAGTCACCGGCCACCTGCGGCGAGTCGCCGAGAGTCAGGATGCCGAATTCGGGAGTCTTCACATAGATGTACTGGCGGTCGACCGTGACGTTGTCGCGACGGTTGACGTTGTTCATACGGATGCGGGCGCCGTATTCCAGGCCGCTGTCGGTCACGTTCTTGATGTCGAACTGCAGACGGCCGTTCGAGTTGAAATCATACTCGCGGTCGCGCTCGTCATCGGTCGAGCCGATCACCAGGCCGGCTTCCCAGGCGACAAAGCCCGTGATGTTGATGCTCAGACCGGACGTCACCGGCTTCTCATCCGCGAACGCCGGCATCGCCACCAGAGCGGCGGCGGCCAGCGCCGTCCCACCCAGCAGAATCTTCTTCATTCCTAAACCTCCTAACGCGGCCGAGCGGCCGGATGTCCCCTAGAAGTCCCCTCGAAGACGACACCACCAGCCAGGGTGCGAATGGCGCCGATCTGCAGGTTATACGGGGCAGCCATGCCGCCCGACAATGTGCAAGTTGCACAGAAGTCACAAAAGCTCGGACATGTGCCGCAATTGCAACAGGCGGCCGAGGGGCGCAGGGCGGGGTCCCAGGGCGGGGCCGGCGGTGCCGCCGAAAGCTGGGCAAATCAGGGGGGCAGACGTCCGGCGCCGGGGCGGCGCCTCGGCCGCCCGCCATGCTGCGCTGCGGCAGAACGGCGCAAGCGGGCGTTGCAATCCCGCATCGGCGTGCCGGATTGTCGCACTATGACGGCCATCACACCCCCCGGGTCTTTTCGATCCGGCCCGGCGGCGGACCGGACCGGCCATCCAAGGCGGCGGCCGGCGGCTCTCCCGCGGGCATTGAAACCGGCATCGTCATGCCGGATTCTGGCGCCATGACGACACTCGCCGAATCCATCGCCTCGCTCCGCTCGCGGATCGCCGCCGCCGCCCGCGACGCCGGCCGCGACCCCGCCGCGGTCACGCTCGTCGCCGTCTCCAAGGTCCAGCCGGAGGAGCGGGTTGAGGCCGCGCTGGCCGCCGGCCAGCGGGTGTTCGGCGAGAACCGGGTGCAGGAGGCGCAGGGCCGCTGGGGCGAGCGCCGCGCGGCCTGGCCGGAGCTGCAGCTGCGGCTGATCGGGCCGCTGCAGACCAACAAGGCGAAGGACGCGGTGCGGCTGTTCGACGTGATCGAGACGGTGGACCGCCCGAAGCTGGCGCGCAGCCTGGCGGAGGCGATGGCGGCGACGGGGCGGCGGCCCGACTGCCTGATCCAGGTCAACACCGGGGAGGAGCCGCAGAAGGCCGGCGTGACGCCGCGCGAGACCGAGGCCCTCTACCGGCTCTGCGCCGAGGAATGCGGCCTGCCGGTCCGCGGCCTGATGTGCATCCCGCCGGTGGAGGAGCCGCCGGCGCTGCATTTCGCGCTGCTGGCCGACCTGGCCGGCCGGCTCGGCCTGCCGGTGCTCAGCATGGGCATGAGCGACGATTTCGAGACCGCGGTGCGCTACGGCGCCACCCATGTCCGGGTCGGCACCGCGCTGTTCGGCACGCGGGTGGCTCCCCAGCCTACGGTTGCATGACCACCAGCGCGTCGCCGGGCGCGGCGGCGGCCAGCAGCTCCAGCATGTCGGCTCGGGTGAGGGCGACGCAGCCTTCGGTCGGGCCCCAGTCCGGCCGCGCCAGATGGACGAAGACGGCGCTGCCGAGGCCGGGCACCGGCGGGTCGTCATTGTGGCCGATCACGATCACCAGGTCGTACAGGGCGTCGTCCCGCCACATCCGCTCGTGCCGCGCGGGGTGGGGCAGGCGGACCGGGCGGTTGTAGGCCGCCGGGTCGGCGGGATCGTCGCCCCAGCCATCCTCGGGCGCGATCGCCGCGCAGGGCAGGGCGGTCGCCGGGGCCGGGCCGTGGTCGGGCCGGTACAGGGCCCGGCGCAGCGGGAACCGTCCGGCCGGCGTCGCCCCGTCGCCCTCGCGCTTGTCCGGCCGCACGCCGCCCTTGCCCAGGGCGCAGCGCCGCCGCCCGGCGCCCCAGTCGATCCAGCCCTCGGGCGAGACCACAATCTCCACCGCTTCGCCTCCTCTCGGTCGCCTTCTCCGGCGGCCGTGCTAGATTGCCCGTCCATGGCCATCGCACCCGACACCGACGCCAGGAAACGGCTTCTTCTCGCCTGCGGCAACAGCGCGCTGCGCGCCCTGCTGGGCGAGCAGTTCGCGGCGTCGGCGGATTTCGCCGCCATCACGGTGTCCGGGGCGGCTGCGGCGGAGGCGGCGGTCGCGGCCGCCGGCGGCGACTTCGCGGCGGCGATCATCGACGATGCGATCCTGGACGAGGCCATCCTGGACGAGGCAGGCGAGGGGCCGGCGCCCGAGACGCTGTGCGGCCGGCTGCGCGGGTCGGGCCTGGACGGGCCGATCCTGGCGATCGGCGACCGGGCCGAGCGCTTCGCCGATGCCGATGCCACGCTGCGGCCGCCGATCCGGATCGGCGTGCTGCTCACCAGCCTGCGCGCCGCCCTGGCACGGCGCGGCCAGGCCCGGCCGGAGCCCGATCTCGGCCCCTTCCGCTTCGACCCCACCGGCCTCCGCCTGATCCATGCCGCCGACGGGCGGGAGATCCGGCTGACCGCCAAGGAGGCCGCGATCCTGCGCCATCTGCGCCGGCAGGACGGCGAGACCGTGTCCCGCGATGCCCTGCTCGACGCCGTCTGGGGCTACGCCTCGGGAGTCGCGACCCACACGGTGGAGACCCATATCTATCGTCTGCGGCGCAAGATCGAGGCCGACCCCGCGCGGCCGGCGCTGCTGCTGACCGTCCCCGGCGGCTATGCCCTGGGCGGGCAGGCGCCGGGCCAGGAGAAAGGACGATGACTTCGGCGGTGCTTCCTGTGATGGATGACACAGACGCGGGGCGCTGGCCGTGGTTCACCATCAATATGTCGAAAAAACCTTTTTTCTCGACTCATGCGACTCGGTGCGCGACAGTCACCTCCGCCGGCGTCCTCGGACGTGACGGATGGTTTCCCGCGCGCCGAGAGTCAGACTGACGCGCCGATGGCGAAGACGAGCGACCTTATGCTCCGGTTCTGGGGTGTTCGCGGCAGCATCGCCTGCCCGGCCTCCTGCAACATGCGCTACGGCGGCAACACCAGCTGCATCGAGATCCGGCGCGGAGACGACCTCATCATCATCGACGGCGGCACGGGGCTGCGCGACCTCGGCCACCGGCTGATGGAGGAGGGGCGGCCCGATGTGGACGTGTTCTTCACCCACACCCATTGGGACCATGTCTGCGGCGTGCCGTTCTTCAAGCCGGCCTACGCCAAGGGCCGCAAGGTGCGTTTCTGGGCCGGCCACCTGAAACCGCAGAACAAATCGATCTACACGGTGTTGTGCGAGACGATGATGGCGCCGCTGTTCCCGGTGCCGATCGGCGTCTTCCAGGACTGCGAGTATCACGATTTCGACTGCGGCACCCCGATGGAGCCCTTCCCGGGCATCAAGCTCAACACCTGCTGGCTCAACCACCCGAACCTCGCCTGCGGCTACCGCATCGATGTCGGGGGCAAGAGCATCTGCATCATCACCGACACCGAGCACCGGCCGGAGGGGGTGGACCAGGTCATCGCCGATTTCGTTCGCGGCGCCGACATCATGGTGTATGACGCCATGTTCACGGATGAGGAGTATCCGAGATTTGTCGGCTGGGGCCACTCGACCTGGCAGGAGGCACTCAAGCTCGCGGATGCGGCTGATGTCGGCCGGGTCGTGCTGTTCCACCACGATCCCAATCACGATGACGCGTTCCTGGACCGGATCGCGGATGCCGCGGACCGCCGGCGTCCCGGGACGCTGGTCGCGCACGAAGGCATGACGTTGCACCCTTGAGTTCCCACAGCACTCCCCCCGATCTCGGCCGCCGCCTGCGACGCTGGCGCCTGGGCCTCGCCACCCTGTTCGGCCGCCAGCCGAAGGGCTTCTTCATCCCCTGCAGCTATGCCGACGAGGTGCCGGACGAGCTGGCGCCCTATGCCGGGCACGAGGCGTTGTTCCGCGCCTCCGAGCCGGTGTTCCAGGCCGTGCTCGACGTCATCGAAGGCTATCGCGACGGCCTGCTGGCGATCGGCGCGACCGAGCGCGACTCGCCGCCGCCGCAGCCGCGCTGGGACCAGGGCTGGTTCGCTCGGCTCGACGCCGCCGCGGCCTACGCCATGGTGCGGGCGCGCCAGCCGGCGCGGATCGTCGAGGTCGGCTCCGGCCATTCCACCCGCTTCATGATCCGCGCGGCGGTCGACGGCGACCTGGCGCTGGAGTTCACCGCCATCGACCCGGCGCCGCGGGCGGCGATCTCCGAGCTCGGCATCACGCACCTTGAGCAAACGGTTCAAGAGGCGGGGACCGAACCGTATCGCGACCTGGCCGAAGGCGACATCCTGTTCATCGATTCGAGCCACATCGCCATGCCCGGCACGGATGTGGACTTCCTGGTGAACCAGGTGCTGCCCTGCCTGCCGCCGGGCGTGCTGGTGCACATCCACGACATCTGCCTGCCCGACCCCTATCCCGCGGAATGGGGCTGGCGCGGCTACAACGAGCAGCAGGTGGTGGCGCCGCTCCTGACCGCCGGCGGCTTCAAGCCGGTCTTCGCCAGCCACTACGCGGCGACGCGGATGGCCGAGGCGGTGTCGCGCACCGTGATCGGCCAGCTGCCGCTGCGCGACGGCACGCCCGAGACCAGCCTGTGGCTGGAGAAGG
This sequence comes from Inquilinus limosus, assembly GCF_002195995.1. Classification (GTDB taxonomy): domain Bacteria; phylum Pseudomonadota; class Alphaproteobacteria; order DSM-16000; family Inquilinaceae; genus Inquilinus; species Inquilinus limosus_C. Next base: position 7,574 of record NZ_NHON01000026.1, on the reverse strand, counting down.
CGTCCCAGCCGCTGGCGTATCTGTAGGCACTTCCCTTTCTTCCGTCATTGCGAGCGCAGCGAAGCAATCCAGGGGCCAGTGCGAACCGGCCCCTGGATTGCTTCGTCGGCTTCGCCTCCTCGCAATGACGAGGAGCGGCGTGCCTACCGATAAGGGTCCGCGGCGTCGCGCAGGCCGTCGCCGAAGAACTGGAAGGCCAGAACCACGATGATCACCGGCAGCACCGGGATCAGCAGCCAGGGGTAGAGCGCCACCACGTTGATGTTCTGCGCCTCGTTCAGCAGCACGCCCCAGCTGGTGACCGGGGGCCTGAGGCCGAGATTGAGGAAGCTGAGCGCGGTCTCGCCCAGGATCATCCCCGGGATGGTCAGGGTGGCCGAGGCGATCAGGTGGCTCATGAAGCTCGGCAGCAGATGGCGGAAGATGATCCGCCGCGGCCGGGCACCCATCAGCTGGGCGGCGACGCAGAAATCCTCCTCGCGCAGGGCCAAGAGCTTCGACCGCACCGACCGCGCCAGGCCGGTCCATTCCACCAGGCCGAGGATGATGGTGATGCCCAGGAACACCAGGATCGGGCTCCAGGTCACCGGCAGCGACGCCGACAGTGCCATCCACAGCGGCAATTGCGGGAAGCTCTGGATCACCTCGATCAGCCGGTTGACGACATTGTCGACCCAGCCGCCGTAATAGCCGGCGAGGCCGCCGATGGTGATGCCCAGGATGAAGCTGACGGTGATGCCGAGCAGGCCGACGGTCAGCGAGATCCGGGCGCCGTAGAGGATGCGGCTGAGCATGTCGCGGCCCAGCCGGTCGGTGCCGAGCAGGAAGAAGGTGCCGCCCTGGGGCGGGCAGACGACGTGGAAATCGGCCTGGAACAGGCCCCAGAACTTGTAGGAATCGCCACGGCAGAAGAAGCGCAGCCTCTGCGGCTGTGACCGGTCCTCGGTGTAGACCCGCCGCATCGACTCCATGTCGAGCGAGTACTGGTAGCCATAGACATAGGGCCCGACGAAGCTGCCCTCATGGAAGAACCGCACCTGCTGCGGCGGCGCGTAGATGTGGCCGGTGTGGCGGCTGTCCAGCCCGTAGGGCGCCAGCACCTCGCTGACCAGGATCGAGAGATAGGCCAGCAGCAGGACCAGGCCGGACAGCGCGGCCAGGCGGTGGCGCTTCAGTTTCCACCACATGATCCGCCACTGCGAGGCCAGGAAGTACCGCTCCTGCTGCGCCGTCAGCGGCGCCTCGAGATACGGGTCCCAGGCGGCCGGGTTGACGTAGTGCTGGGGCTCGCGGGGGACGTCGCTCACTTCACGGCCCCTCCGGTCAGGCGGATGCGGGGGTCGAGCGCGGCCAGCGCCAGGTCCGAGACCAGCGTGCCGATCACCGTCAGCACCGCCATCCACAGCACGAAGGAGCCGGCGAGATACATGTCCTGGCTCTGCAGCGCCGACAGCAGCAGCGGGCCGGCGGTCGGCAGGCTCAGCACCACCGAGACGATGGTGGCGCCGGAGATCAGGTGCGGCAGGATGTTGCCGATATCGGCGATGAACGGGTTCAGCGCCATGCGCAGCGGGTATTTCAGCAGCGCCCGGCGCCGCTTCATGCCCTTGGCCAGGGCGGTGACGTAGTACTGCTTCTGCAGCTCGTCCAGCAGGTTGGCGCGCAGCCGCCGGATCATCGCCGCGGTGCCGGAGGTGCCGATCACGATCACCGGCACCCAGAGATGCTCGAGCACCGAGACGAACTTGGCCCAGCTCATCGGCTGGTCCATGAATTTCGGGTCCATCAGCCCGCCGATGGAGATGCCGAACCACTGGTTGGCCAGGTACAGCAGCACCAGGGCCAGCAGGAAATTCGGCGTCGCCAGGCCGAGGAAGCCGAGGAAGGTCAGGCCGTAATCGCCGATGCTGTACTGGTGGGTCGCTGAATAGATGCCGATCGGGAACGACACCACCCAGATGAAGATCGTGGTGGCGATGGTCAGCAGGATGGTCAGGAACATGCGGTCGCCGACCACCGCGGTCACCGGCAGGCTGTACTCGAACGACCAGCCGAAATCACCTTGCAGGCAGTTGCCCAGCCAGGACAGGTATTGCTGCAGGAACGGCTGGTCCAGCCCGTAGGTCTCGCGCATGAACTGCAGCTGGTTCGGGTCCATCGACTGGCCGCGGCTGCGCAGCTCGTTGACCATCGTGGTCAGGTAGTCGCCGGGCGGCGCCTGGATGATGGCGAAGCTGATGAAGCTGATCGCGAGCAGGGTCGGGATCATCACCAGGATGCGCCGGGCGATGTAGCTCAGCATGGCCGGACCCGCCTTGTCGTCGTTCTCAACCCCGTCATTGCGAGCGCAGCGAAGCAATCCAGGGCCAGTGCGCACCGGCCCCTGGATTGCTTCGTCGGCTTCGCCTCCTCGCAATGACGGCGGGGCACGGTCATTCCGAGCCGGGCGCTCATGGGTCCACCCAGAAGGTGTCGGGCCGGTAGATGCCGAAATGCGCGCCGGGATCCCAGGACAGGATCGCCTTCTCCGGCACGTTGTGCAGCCTGTTCTTGACCACGATCGGGGCCAGCACGCCCTGGACGGTGCCGATCGAGGTGACCTGGTCGGACTGGATCCTGATCATCTCGCGGGTGATGGCGTCGCGGCGGTCGTCGTCGGTGGTGCTGCGCCATTCGTCGTACAGCGCCAGCAGCTGCAGGGCGAAGGGCTCGTCCGCTTTCTCGCCGGCGGTGCCCTTGGTCTGCAGGTACTGGCCCCATTTCGGATATTGCAGCCAGTTCTGGTCGACCGGCGCCAACTCCGCCGGCGCAGTGGTCGGGGTGATCAGCGCGTTGTCGATGCCGGTCCACACCGACATCACCGTCTCGCCGGAGAAGACGCGCTGCAGGAACACGTCGCGCTGCGACTGGGTGGTGTAGAGCGCGACGCCGATCTTGGCCCAGCTGTCCCGGATCAGCTGCAGGATGTCGGTCTCCAGCGTGCGCTCGCCGGTGCTCTCGATCACGATCTCCATGCGGCGGCCGTTCGGCATCAGGCGGATGCCGTCGCTGTCGCGGTTGCCCAGCCCGGCCTCGTCCAGCAGGGCGTTGGCCTTGTCCAGGTCGAACTGCGTCCACTCCGCCGCCTCGGCCGGGTCGTAATAGGGCGATTCCGGCAGCACCGTGTTCTGGCTCGGCCGGGCCAGGCCGAAGAACACCACCTGGTTGATCTCGTCGCGGTTGATCGCCAGCGACAGGGCCCGGCGCACCCGCACGTCGCGGTTCAGGGCGCGCCAGTCCTTGTCGTTGCAGTTCATGTTCGGGTACAGCGCCACCTCCGAGCCGAGCGCGGTCGGCCACAGCCGGACCTTGTAGCCGCCCGCCTGCTGGCCGGCCTTGAGGAAGCTGATGTTGTCGAAGCGCAGCCCGCGCTGCTGCAGGTCGGCGTCGCCGGCGCCGGCCTTGGCCGGGATCAGCGAGGGCTCGACGACGTTGACGATTACCCGGTCGAGATAGGGCAGCTGCCGGCCCTGGCTGTCGATGCGGTGGTAGTAGGGGTTGCGCACGAAGACGAAGCGGTCGGCCGGCGCCCTGGTGGTGTTGACCCAGGGCTCCAGCACCGGCAGGTCGGGATTGGCCGAATCGATCAGCTTGCTGCGCAGGTTGTAGAGCGCCACCCAGTTGCGCATCCCGGCCTGCCGCACCAGCGCCTCCAGCGCCTTCGGGTCGGCGTATTTCTTGTGGAACTGCTTCAGGTAATGCGCCGGCGCGTAGATGTAGAGCGGCGCGGCCCCGGCCAGGGAGGTCAGGAACTCCGGGTTCGGCTTGGACCAGGAGTAGCGCACCGTCAGCGCGTCCGGGTACTCGACCTTCGGCTTCTCGCCGTCGACCAGCATCCGCGTGTCGGGGCCGTAGGGCTCCAGCTCCTTGTTCAGCTCGACATCCTCCCAGGAGAAGCGGAAATCGTCGCTGGTGAAGGGCTGGCCGTCCGACCATCTGTGGCCCGGTCGCAGATGCAGGGTGAACACCTTCTCGTCCTGCACCTCGTAGGACAGCAGGATGTCCGGATGCAGCTTGAAGTCGGTGCCGTAGCCGACCAGCCGGGCATAGCTGTAGGTGTTCATCACCCGCAGGTCGCGGGCCCGCGCGACCATCCAGCTGATCTCGCCGCCCTGCCTGCCCGGCTCCTTCTTCTCCGCCGCCATGTCGACGACCCAGGGCGCCTGCGGGATGCGCTGCGCCACCGGCGGCAGCTTGCCGGCGGCGACGTCCTGGGCATACATCGGCGTCTCGACCAGGGGCGGCAGGCCCTCTGCCGGGACGGGGGTGGCCAGCGCCGGGGCGGCCGCCAGCAGCAGGGCGATCAGGCCGAGCCAGCGGATCATGATGCCAGCTCCAGCGCCGGCGCCTCGGTGGCGCGGACGAAATGGCCCTTGTCGACCTCGACCAGCCGGCCGGGCGTGTCCGGGCCCAGGGTGAAGGGCGCCGGCCAGGCCGCGGGGTCGGAGGCGCGGCCGCCCAGCAGCGCCGCGAAATCCAGGCGGCGCGACGGGTCCGGCGCCGGCACGGCGGCCAGCAGCGCCCTTGTGTAGGGATGCACCGGCCGGGCGAACAGCAGGGCGCGCGGCGCCAGCTCGACGATCCGGCCGCGGCACATCACCATGATCCGGTCGGCGATGTAGTCGACCACCGCCAGGTTGTGGCTGATGAACAGGTAGGTCAGGCCCAGCCGCGCCTTCAGGTCCTTCAGCAGGTTCAGGATCTGCGCCTGGATCGAGACGTCGAGCGCCGAGACCGGCTCGTCGCAGATGATCAGGTCGGGGCGCAGCGCCAGGGCGCGGGCGATGCCGATGCGCTGCCGCTGGCCGCCGGAGAAGCTGTGCGGATAGCGCTGCAGGTGGCGGATGTCGAGGCCGACCAGCCCCATCAGCTCCTTGGCGATGGCCTTGCGCTCGGCGGCGCTGCCGATGCCGTGGATGGTCAGCGGCTCGGTCAGGATGTCGAACACCGTCATCCGTGGGTTCAGCGAGCTGAACGGGTCCTGGAAGATGAACTGCATGCGCGGGCGGAAGGCCTTCAGGTCCTCGCCTTCCAGCCCCAGGATATCGACCGGCTTGCCGTGGTCGTTGAAGCGGATGCTGCCGGCGTCCGGGCTCAGCGCCCGCATCAGGATCTTCGACAGGGTGGTCTTGCCGCAGCCGGATTCGCCGACCAGCCCCAGGCACTCGCCGCGGCGGATGGCGAAGGAGACGTCGTCGACCGCCTTGATCCGCTCCTCCTGCGCGCCGCCGAACAGGCCGCTGTTGCGGATGGCGAAGGTCTTCGAGACGCTTTCGACCTTGAGCAGCGGGCCGGCCGCCTCCGCCGCCTCGGTCCAGGCCTTCTTGCCGGTGCCCATCATGTGGCCGTCGGCCTGCCGGATCTCGCGGATCGGCATCAGCCGCTCATGCCCCATGTCGAAGCGCGGCACGGCCCGCAGCAGCGCCTTCAGATAGGGATGGCCGGGATCGGTGAAGATCGGCCCGATCGGGCCGGATTCCATCACCTCGCCGCGATACATCACCACCACCTCGTCGGCGATGTTGGCGACGATGCCGAGGTCGTGGGTGATGATCATGATCGCCATCTGCAGCTCGGCCTGCAGGTCCAGCATCAGCTTCAGGATCTGGGCCTGGATGGTGACGTCGAGCGCGGTGGTCGGCTCGTCGGCGATCAGCAAGGCGGGGCGGCAGACCAGCGCCATCGCGATCATGGCGCGCTGGCGCAGGCCCCCCGACAGCTCGAACGGGTAGGTCTTCAGCGCCCGGGCCGGGTTGGGGAAGCCGACCAGGCGCAGCATCTCCCGCGCCAGGTCGCGCGCCTCGGCCGGCCCCACCGGCCGGTGCAGCCGCACCGCCTCGACGATCTGGTTGCCGACCGTGTGCAACGGCGACAGCGAGGTCATCGGCTCCTGGAAGATCATCGAGATCCGGCCGCCGCGGATGTCGCGGTAGTCGGGGCTCTCCTGCGGCAGCTTGGCCAGGTCGACGACCGTCCCTGGCGTCTCCGGGTCGCTGAACAGGATCCTGCCGCCCGTGACCCGGCCGTTGCTGGGCAGGATGCCCAGCACCGCCTGCGCCAGCACCGACTTGCCGGAGCCGCTCTCGCCGACCACGGCGACGGTCTTGCCGGCCGGCACCCGCAGCGACACGCCGCGCACCGCCTCCAGCGTGCCGCCGGGCACGGCGAAGCCGATGCGCAGATCGTGCAGACGGAGGATATCGCTCACCGCGGCGGGCCCCTCATTCCTCGGGCCCGTCGGACGCGGGCCGATCGGCCGGAGGGCGCACGCCCCAGCGCTCGGCCAGCCCGCCCTGGGGGGCGATGACGCCCAGCGACATCAGGTTCGCCTGGCTCGAATCGTCGATCGTCAGGGCCTTGGCCAGCGCGGCGTCATGCGCCTGCGACACGATCTCGTCGAAGCCGCTGATGGTCGATTCGATCTTCAGCCGCCGGCCGCCGCCGCGCAGGTCCAGCTGCATCCAGCCGCGCTGGCGGTCGCGCCGGACCGAGAAATAGCGCAGCCGGAAGCCGGTCAAGTCTCGCCAGGCGATGCGGACGCCGAGGGGCCCGTGGGCAACGACGCCCTGGCCGTCGACCTCGATCACGCTGCGGTGCCGCAGCCAGGTGCGCAGCAGGAAGGCCAGGAACACGAGGGCCGCGGCGCCGAAGGCGATGGCGACGATCCAGTGCATCGGCAGCAGGATCAGCGGCAGCGCGGTCAGCGCCAGCCCGGCCGCGCCGCGGGCATAGTCGCCCCCCAGCTCGGCCATGCCATAGCGGTGGGCGGTCATGGCCGGGCTCCGAACAGGGTATCGGCCTCCGGCCAGGCCGTCGCCGGATGCCGGGTCAGGGTCGAAAGCAGGCCGTCGAGAAAGATCCATCCTTCGTCGTCATGCGCCAAATGGTGGGTGAGGAGGCCGGTCGGCTCCTCCGGATCGGCGGCGCCGGCGCGGCGATCGGCCAGGTGGCGCAGGACCGGCGCCAGCGTGTGGTCGACGCCGGCGAAGCCGCGGGTGCCGCGCCAGTCGATCGGGTCGGCATGGGTGTTGACCTGCGCCGGGCCGGGCCCGGCATCGCGCGCGCCGAAGCCGGAGAGGACGTCCAGGCCGGCCTCGCCCAGGCGGGCGCGCACCCCAGGGCCGATGCGGTTCCAGGGCGGCGCCAGCACCGGGCGGAAGCGGCCGCCGAACAGCGCCTGCAGCCGCTCGCGGCCGGCGGTCAGCTCGGCCAGGACGGTCTCCGCCGGGCGATGGTCGCCCAGCTCGGCCTTTTTCTCGCCGGCAGGCGCGTGCGAGCGATGAGCCCAGCCGTGCTGGATCACCGTGGCCGTCGTTCCGGCCAGCCGGTCGGCCAGCGCCGGCTCGGCCCCGGCGGGGATGACGGCCAGCGCGACCCAGCGGCCATGGCGCGCGGCCAGGGCCAGCAGCCGGTCCAGCGCCGGGGTCGGCGCCACCGCGTCGTCGTCGCGCCACCAGAAGGTCGCGCGGCGGCCGGACGCGGCCCACCGGTCCAGCTCGACCCGCAGCTCGGTCCAGGAATCGGGCAGGGGCGGG
>NZ_NHON01000025.1 GCF_002195995.1 Inquilinus limosus | reverse complement strand
GCCCGGCGCCGCCCCCGCCGGCCTCGGCGGCCGGGGCCGGGCTGGAAGGCGTCGCCGCCGGGCTCGGCCTGTCCGCCGCCAAGGCCGCGCCCAAGGCGGCGCTGGCGGCGCTGGTGATCGGCATCGCGGTGGGAGCCCTGCCCCTGCTTGGGGGCCGCAAACGCGACTGAGACCATTGTAGTGTCTTGCCGCATGACCGCCGCTGCGTTTCGTCTATAATCCGCCCCCTGCCTCCGACGGGGGGCTCCGGCTTTCGGGCCGGGGTGGGCGGCAGACGGTATCCCAGAACGACAAAGGTCCAGACATGATCGACAGACGGACGGTGCTGACCGCAGGCGCCATGGCGACGGCTTCGCTGCTGCTGGCGGGGCTGCCCCGCCTGGCTTTTGCGCAGGCCGACGGGGCCGCGGCCTTCATCGACGACATGGCCAAGCGGGCGATCGGCATCCTCCAGGCCGGCGGCGCCTCCACGGCCCAGGGCAAGGCCCAGTTCACCCAGATCCTGAACCAGGGATTCGACCTGCCGACGATCGGCCGCTTCGTGCTCGGCCGCTACTGGAACAGCGCCACCCCCGACCAGAAGCGGGAGTACATGGACCTGTTCGAGCGGATGATCGTCGAGACCTATTCCCGGCGGTTCCAGAACTACCAGGGCGAGACGCTGGTGATAAAGGGCACCCGGGCGGTCGGCAACGACACCCTGGTCGCGACCGAGATCCGGCAGAAGGACGGCCCGCCGATCCAGGTCGACTGGCGGGTGCGCCCGGCCGGCGGCAGCTACAAGGTGGTGGACGTCATCGTCGCCCGGGTCAGCATGAGCGTGACCCAGCGCGACGAGTTCGCGTCGGTGATCGCCCAGAACGGCGGCAACATCGAGGGGCTGCTGCAGGCGATGCGCCAGCGGGCCGGCGGCTGAGCCGGCGATGGCGCTGGCGGATGTCGGCCGCGACGTCACGGACTGGCTGGTGGCCGAAGGCCGGCTGCTGGCCGATCCGGTGGCGCTGGTCGACGGCTTCTGCCGCCGCCTGATCGCCGCCAGCGTGCCGCTGCAGCGGGTGCGGATCGGGCAGAGCATCACCCATCCGCTGCTGACCGCCTGGGGCGTGGTGTGGACCACGGCCCGGGGCGGCGAGGACTTCGTGATCGACCGCAAGGTGCTGCTGACCAGCACCTTCCTCGGCAGCCCGTACGAGGCGGTGCTGGTGAGCCGCCGGCCGCTGCGCCGCGCGCTCACCGCGCTGGGGCCGGGCGACCACACCATCTTCCATGAGCTGGCCGAGGCCGGGGGCACCGACTATCTCGCCGTGCCGATCGTCTACGGCAACGCCACGGTGCAGGTGGCGAGCTTCGTCACCGACCGGCCGAGCGGCTTCACCGGCGACGAGGCGGCGCTGCTGGAGCGGCTGCGCCACCCGCTGGCGGCGGCGATGGAGCCGACCGCCATGCGCCGCTCCGCCGCCAGCCTGCTGCGCACCTATCTGGGCGTCGGCCCGGCCGACCGGGTGGCCGAGGGCGCGATCCGCCGCGGCGACGTCGTCGCGGTCGACGCGGCGATCCTGTTCGTCGACATGCGCGGCTTCACCGCTTTGTCCGAGCGCCTGAGCTCCGCCGCCGTGCTGCAGGTGCTGGACCGCTATTTCGAGACCGTGGCCCAGGCCATCGTCGACCGCGGCGGCGACGTGCTGAAATTCATGGGCGACGGCGTGCTGGCGATCTTCCCGGTCGAGCAGGCCGGCGGCGCCGCGGCGGCCTGCGACGCCGCCGTCAGCGCGGTGCGGGCGATCCGCGAGGGCCTGGCCGCCGGGACCGAGCCCCTGGCCGTGGCCACGGCGCTGCATCTCGGCCCGGTGCTGTACGGCAATATCGGCAGCCCCGACCGGCTGGACTTCACCGTGCTGGGCCCCGCGGTCAACCTGACCAGCCGGCTGGAAGGCCTGGCCAAGCAGCTCGACCGGCCGACCGTGTGCTCCGACACCTTCCGCCAGGCCTGGGCCGGGCCCGCCGAGCCGCTGGGCGCACACCCGATCCGCGGCCTGGCCGAGCCGCAGCCCGTGTTCGCGATCGCGGTGTAGGGGACGGGCGTCCGCCTATCCCACTCCTCGCCGTCATTGCGAGGAGGCGAAGCCGACGAAGCAATCCAGGGGCCGGTGCGCACTGGCCCCTGGATTGCTTCGCTGCGCTCGCAATGACGGTGACAGGAACTGTGAAAAGACCTCAGGCCGCCAGGCCGCGGACCAGCGCCTCGGACAGGCGGCGGGAGAAGGCGGCCGGGTCGGGCAGCGGCTCGCCCTCGATGATCCGGGCCTGGTCCAGGAGCAGGAAGGCGCAATCCTCCAGCGCCGGGTCCTTGGCCGCCGCCCGCTCCACCAGCCGGCGGATCAGCGGGTGGCCGGGATTGACCTCTAGGATGCGCTTCGACGCGCTGTCGACCCGCCGGTGCTGCTTCAGGAGCCGCTCCAGATGCAGGTCGGTGTCGCCCTCGTCGGCGACCAGGCAGACGGCGCTGTCGGTCAGGCGCTGCGAGGCGCGGACATCCTTGACCTGGTCGGCCAGGGCCAGCTTCAGCGCTGCCACCAGCTCGTCCATGCCCTCGCCCGCCTCGGGCTTCGGCGCCTCGGCCGTGGCCTCGACCTTCGACAGGTCGGCGCCGCCGCGGGTGGCCGATTTGAACGGCTTGCCCTGGAACTCGTTGAGCGAGGGCACCGCGAACTCGTCGACCGGGTCGGTCAGCAGCAGCACCTCGATGTCGCGGGCGCGGAAGCCCTCGAGCTGCGGCGAGCGGGCCAGCGCCGCCGCGTCATCGCCGGTGATGTACCAGATCTCGTCCTGGCCCGGCCGCATCCGGCCGACGTACTCCTCCAGGCTGACCAGCCCGTCGCCCTTGGTCGAGCGGAAGCGCAGCAGCGGCAGCAGCGCGTCGCGCTGGTCGCGGTCCTCGTAGATGCCTTCCTTCAGCACCGCGCCGAAGGCGGTCCAGAACGTGCCATAGGCCTCGGCGTCGTCCTTGGCCTTGCGGCCGAGCTCGGACAGGATCTTCTTGGTCACGCCCTGGCGGATCTTGGCCACGGTCGGGTTCGACTGCAGCAGCTCGCGGCTGACGTTGAGCGGCAGGTCCTCGCTGTCGATCACGCCGCGCAGGAAGCGCAGATAGGGCGGGATCAGGCCTTCCGCCGCCTCGGTGACGAACACCCGGCGGACATAGAGCTTGACCCGGTGCTTGCGCTCCGGCTCCCACAAATCGAAGGGCTGGCTGGACGGCACGAACAGCAGCGAGCTGTACTCGATCGCCCCTTCCGCCTTCCAATGCGCCGTCAGCCACGGCTCGTCGAAGGCATGGGCGGCGTGGTGGTAGAACTCCTTGTACTCGTCGGCCGTGATCTCGGATTTCGGCCGGGTCCACAGCGCCGAGGCGCGGTTCAGCGTCTCGCTCTTGCCGTCCTCGCCCGCCAGCACGATCGGGATGGCGATGTGGTCGGAGTGGGTCTTGACGATCTGGCGCAGCCTGAGCGGCGACAGGAACTCGTCCTCGCCCTCCGACAGATGCATGACGATGCGGGTGCCGCGGGCGACGTCGTCGGCCGCGCCGACGGTGAAGGCGCCCTTGCCGTCGGAGACCCAGCGCCAGCCCTGCGCCTCGCCGGCCTTGCGCGAGAACACCTCGACCTCGCGCGATACCATGAAGGCGGAATAGAAGCCGACGCCGAACTGGCCGATCAGCCCGACATCCTTCTTGGCGTCGCCGGACAGCGTCTCGACGAAGGCGCGGGTGCCGGACCGGGCGATGGTGCCGAGATTGCCGACCAGCTCCTCGCGCGCCATGCCGATGCCGTTGTCGGCGATGGTCAGGGTGCGGGCCGCCGGGTCGGCGGACAGGGTGATGCGGTAATCGGCGTCGCCGGCCGACAGCTCGGGCGCCGTGATCGCGGCATAGCGCAGCCGGTCGCAGGCATCGGAGGCGTTCGAGATCAGCTCGCGGAGGAACACCTCCTTCTGGCTGTAGAGCGAATGCGCCACGATATCGAGAAGGCGGCTGACTTCGGCCTGGAAGGTCAGGGTTTCGTCGGTCTTCTGCTGGTCCATCTCGGGGTCCGGTCGGGTCTTCGGTGTCGCCGCCCGATATGGGCAAAGCCGCCGCTGGCCGCAACCCCTGCCGCAGCAGCCCTTGCCTGCGCCGCCCGGGCGGCGGCGCCTTACTTCGGCACCAGCGCCGCCAGGTCGGTGCCGTTGATCAGCGCCCGGCCGGAGGGGTCGACCACGAGGTCGTAGATGCGGGCCGCCATTCCGTCCGCGGCCTTGGCCTCGCGCCCCAGCATCTGGAAGACGGTGATACCGGCGGCGGCGTCCGCGCCGTCGGGCTGGGATTGCAGGAACGTGACGAAGGTGTCGAGGCCCGCGACCTGCAGCTTGCCCTGCGCCGTCACGCCGAAGCGCGCCTGCGGGTCCACCGTGCCGCCGCCGCTGAGGTCGATCGCCCCCTTCGGCGCGGTGATGCTGAAGCTGTCGATCGACAGGCTGGCATTGGACTGCAGCAGCCGGGCGCCGATCCGCTGCATCGCCTTCTCGAAGGCCAGGTCCCCAAGGGGCGGCACCTGCGGGTCGCTGTCCTTCTGCTGGTCGGCGCGGATGGCCCCCTCGACCCCGTCCCAGAACAGCCCCTGGACCGAGCGGCTGGGGACGTCCTTCACCGCGATGTCGATCTTCGCCTGCTGCGGCACCCAGCCGGCGAAGGGCAGGTCGGGGTCGAGCGTCAGGTCGTCCAGCGCCAGGTGCAGGCCGTAGCCGGCCTGGTCGGTGTCCAGCCCGGCATAGGTCTCGCCATAGCCGATGCCGCCGATGGCGAGCGTCACCTCCGGCGACCGCAGGCGCAGGTCGCTGAGCGCGATCTCGGTCTTGTACTGCGACAGCGCCGCGATGGTCGCCTTGGCCCGGGCGAACCAGGGGTCCAGCTCCGCCGCCGGCGGGGTGTCGTCGCCATGCTTGGCCAGCAGCTGCCCGAACCCGTCGATCACCTCGATCAGGCCGGCGACGTCCAGGCCGTCGGCCGCCACCGCATACCGGGCGTTGCCGAGGGTGAACTGCGTGTCCGGCGCGGTCGCGCCGGGGCCCTGGGTCAGGGCGAAGGACACGCCGTCGACATCGAGCGTCAGCGCGCCTCCGGCGGTCGGCTTGCCGGCGGCCGGGGTCAGCGTGCCCGACAGCCGCACCCGGTCGACCGACAGGTTCCCAGGCTCCGCCTTGGTCGGCGCATCCGCGACCTTCAGCCCGCGCAGCTCCAGCGCCATGTCGCTGCCCAGGCCGCGGCCCGGGGCGGCGCGGTCCAGGCCGCTGTAGCCGCCGCCGAGGGTCAGCGACTCGAAGCCGACCGTGGTCTCGTCGCCGCCGCCCTGCAGGTCGGTCAGCGTCAGCTCGGTGCGCGACGCACTGCCGCTCAGCTCCATCACCTGCCGCATCAGCACGTCCAGCTTGCGCTTGGCGTTCGGCGGTTCCGGCGCCTGCGGGTCGCGCCGGGCGGCGTCGAGGGCGAAGGCGATCACCCGCCACACCCGGTCGCGCAGCGCCGCGGCGTCGACATCCTCCAGCGTCCCGCTGTAGCGCAGCCGGCCCAGCGTGACGCCGTCGCCGGCCGCAGGATCGCCGGCCGACAGCCCTTCCGCCTCGACCCGCAGGGCGATGTCCTGCCGCGCCGGGCCGGATCCTTGCGCGCCGGAGCCGCCGGTGCGCGGCGTGGTGGCGCTGGTCAGGCTCAGCCGGTGCACGGCGATCTGGGTCTTGTCGCCCTCGGTCACCGTCAGCCCGTCCGACACGTCGCTGGAGGCGGTCAGCAGCGACGCGGCGAGGTCGACGGTCAGCTCGGCATGGCGGCTGCGGCTGGTGATGGTGATGGGCTGATCCCCGCCCGGCCGGATCTCGCAGCGCAGCGGCGTCTCGCCCGTCAGCCGCCAGACCGATTCCGCGCCGGCCGTGGCGGTGTAGCGGTCGCCGTCGCAGCGGATCCGCACCACCCGCTTGCGGCCGTCGGCATCGTCGTCGCGCAGCGCCAGCGACAGGGCCGGGCCGGTGACGCTGTATCCGGCGCCGGCCGGCTCGGCCGTCCAGCCGCCCTCGAAGATCGGCTCGCCCAGCCCGGGCGTGGCCAGGGTCGGGGTCAGGACCGCCGCGAGCCCCTTCTGCAGGGCGGCCGCCCCCTCCGGCGTCGCCTGCGCCAGGGCGGACCCGGCCAGCCAGAGCGGGACGGTGCCGAGCAGAAGCGGAGCAAAACGACGCATGATCCATCCTTTCCGGCCGGCGGCGATGCCGCCGCCAACATCCTCGAGTCCGCCTAGGGCTGCGATGCGCGCAGCACCGAAGCAGGGTCGACGCCATTCACCCGCAGCACCGGGTCGCCGCCCAGCACGATCTCGTAGTCCCGCGCCATGCCGCCGGCATCGAGGTCGACGGCGCGGCCCAGCGCCTCGACCGCGTCGACCCGGTCGGCCAGCGCCGCCGTCTGCGGCCGCGAGCGCAGGAAGGCGGCCAGCGGCGCCAGCCCGGTCAGGCGCAGCATAGCCCTGCCGTCGACGCCATGGGCCGCCGCTGCATCGGCCCGGACCGAGCCATGCAGGTCGAGCGCGCCGCCCGCCGCCGTGCGCAGCTGCGCGGCCTCGATCTCCAGCCGGCTTCCCGCCTGCCCCAGCAGGCCGGCGAGGCGCGGCAGGACCGCCGGAGTCGAATCCGAGTCGATCGCCTGCAGCAGCGACCGGAAGGGCACGCCGGTCGCCGCCACCGAGAGCGTGACGTCGCGCGGGGCCCAGTCGCCGAGGAACGGCGCCCAGCCTGCCAGCCCCGAGATCGTGACGACCACCCGGCCGCGACCGGAGTCGCCGCCGATCCCCTCCGCGTCGATGTCGACCTTCAGTGTCTCCACGCCGAATGATCCGCCCGGCGCCCCCGGGACCGAGGCGCGGTAGCCTGTATAGGTCGTGCTGGAACGGATACGGTCGCCGTAACTGCCGACCATCTGGGCGAAGGAAAACAACATCTGCGTCGGCGCCTTCGGCGAGGCGGGATCGCGCTGCTGCTCCTCGACCAGATCGATCATGCGCGTCAGGTCCAGATAGCGCCGCACCTCGCCGTCATGGCCGTAGTCGAACAGGTGTCTCTCGCTCTCTACCCGCGATGCGGCAAAGCGCTCGGTGCCGTCTGGGCCGGCGACTCGCATGCCCTCGGTGGTTGACCGCACGACCAGGTCGCGCCGGCCGGGACGGCCGCTGGGCTTGCCCCGGCTGGACATCTCCATCCGGGAGGAGGACGCCAGCGGCGCCGTGCCGTCGCCGGCGGCCGCGATCGTCATCCCTTCCACCGTCGCGGAGGTTTCGGTGAAGGCGCCCTGCGTCAGGTCGACGAGATTGTCCTCGCTGCGCGTCCGGCTGGTGAAGCGGAAGGCGCGACGGCCGCCCTCCATCTCCAGCACGCAATCCCAAGGCGACGCGCTGTGCAGCCGATAGACGCCCTCCGACACCGGGGTGGCGACGCTGCGGTCCGGCTTGCACCGGAAATGCGCGATGGCCGGCGCACCCGCCGCGCCGCCCTTCGTCAGGGTGCCGGCCACGGCTGGCCAAGTCACGCGGTAGCCGGCGCCATCCGGCTCGACCTCCCAGCTGCCCTCCCAACGGGCGTCGCCGTCCCGGCCGGCGGCCTGCAACGGCGCCGTGATCGCGGCCAGGCCCGCCTGCAGCGCCGCCGCGCCCTCCGCCGTCGCCTGCGCCAGGGCCGGGCCGGCGAGCCAGAGCGGGGCGGCCCCGAGAAGGACGGCAAGGCGGCGCACGATGAGATCTTCTCCCCGGAGCCGGCGGCTACTGCTTCGGCGCCAGCGCCGCCAGGTCGGTGCCGTTGACCAGGATCTTGCCGGCATCGTCGACGACGATGTCGTAATCCCGCGCCGGACGGCCGTCATCGGCGGTGGCCTGGCGCCCCATCACCTGCGCCATGGTCAGGCCGGCCGCCGCCTGGGCGCCGTCCGGCTGGCTCTGGATGAACTTGATCAGCCCGTCGAGATTGGTGAAGCGCAGGTCGAGATCGGCGTTCACACCATGCGCCGCCGCGTCCTTGCCCTGGACCGAGCCCTTCAGGTCGATCGCCGCCTGCGGCGCCGCGATGTGGAAGCTGGTGACGTCGAGCCGGCTGCCGGCCTTGCGCAGGACGCCGCCGAGCTCCATCATCGCCTGGGCCATCGCCTGCTGGGCCTTGGCCGGGTCCGCGGCCTGGCCGGCCGAGGCCTCCATCACCCCCATATAGGCGGTGCCGACCTCAGCCCAGGGAATGGCGCTGCCGTTCAGGCGGATGGTCGCGTCGGTCGGGATCCATTCGGCGAAGGGCGGCTTCGGGGCGATCGCCAGCCCGGCCATCTCCATCTCGATCACCCCGGTGCCGCTGCCCGGCGTGGCCGCGCCGGCATAGCCCTCGACGATGCGCGTCCGGTCCAGCGTCACCTGCACGTCCGGCGCCTTCACCCGCAGGTCGGTCATCGTCGCGCCGAACTGGCCGCCGTCGCCATAGGCCGCCATCATCTCCTTGAACGGGCCCATGATCCTCTTCATCACCTCGCCCTGCACCGCGGCCGCCTGCTTCGGATCGGCCGCGGTGCCGGAATCGGCGAGCGATTCGAACATCTCGACATAGACGTCGATCACCTGGCCGTAGGACGACATGACCTGGTGCACGTTCATGCCGTCCATGGTGCCGTCATAGGCGGCATGGCCCATGCTGAACCGCTCGACCCCGGTCTCGTCCAGGGCGCTGATGCCGCTGGCCTCCATCTTGAAGGCGACGTCGTGCCGGTCGGGGGCGGTCGCCGGGCGCAGCTGGCTGCTGGCGGACAGGGTGTCGACCGTGACCTTCCCCTGCTTCCCGTCCTGGGTGCCGGAGAGGCCGTCGAGCCGCCATTCCGCCTCGGTGAACAGCTTCTGCTGCAGGTCGACCGTGAAATGGGCCTGCAGCGCCCGGCTGGTCAGGGTGATCTTGCTCTCCCCCTCCGGCGTGGCGACGCAGTTCACCGGCTCGCTGCTCTCCAGCCGCCAGGTGGCGGCGCCGGTCGAGGCGGCGCTGTAGGTCTGGGCGTCGCAATGCAGCGCCACCGCCTTCGACGCCGCCTCCTTGCCCTTCAGCGTCAGGTCGATGCCGGGGAACACGACCGAGTAGCCGGCGCCCGCCGGCTCGACCGTGACCGGACCGGTGAACAGCGGCTGCTGCTGCACCCGGATGTCCAGGATCGGCTTCAGCATGTCGTTCAGCCCGTCGCGCAGCCCCGCCGCGCCGTCGGGCGTCGACTGCGCCCAGGCGCCGCCGGCGAGACAGAGCGGGACGGCGCCCGCCAGGATGCAGATCGACCGTCTCATCTTTGCCTCCCGCAATGCGATATCGTGGCCGTCGGCTCAGCGCATGCCGAGCAGCGGCTTGAGGTCGGTGCCGTTGAGAAGGATGTCGCCCTTCTCGCTGATCTCGAGCTTGTAGGTGCGGGCCGGCTGGCCGTCGACCGTCTCCTCCGCACCCATGGTCTGCAGCACGGTCAGGCCCTGCACCATCTCCACCCCGTCCGGCACGGCCTTCGCCGCCTCCAGCGCCTTGTCCAGCCCGGTGACCACCAGCCGGGCGTCGCCGGTCATCATCAGCGGCGCCTTCGGGTTCGGCCGCATCGTGCCGGTCAGGTCGATGCTGGTCAGCGGCGACGACGCCTTGAACGAGCGGATCTCCAGCGCGCCGTTGCCGTTCATCACCGCCTGCTGCAGCTGGGCGGCCGCGATCTCCGCCGCCTGGTCGGGGCCGAGCGTGGCCGAGCTGTCGAGCATGCCGGTCAGGGCCTGGAGCAGCGCCTGGTTCGGCAGGTTGGTCAGCGCCAGGTCCACCGTGGCGGTGTGCGGGATGAACTGGCCGAACTCCGGCAGCGGGTCGATGCCGAGCTGGGCGAGGTCGAGATTGATCCGGAAGGTCGAGGCGTCCTGCGCCAGGCCGGCGATGCCGACGCCGAAGCCGGCCGAGGCCAGCGTCACCTTGTCGACCCCGTCGCCGGCGCCGGGCGTGACCTCGACGCCCTTCACCCCGTAGCTGAAGCCGAAATCGTTGAACAGCTTCGGCGTGCCCTGGAACACGCGGCCGAGCTCGGCCAGGAACTCCTTCGGCATCTCGCCGCCGGGCTCGGCCGGGTAGCGCTTCTGCAGGTCGGTCAGCTTGTCGCTGAAGCCGCGCAGCGCCGCCATGTTCGCCGCCGCCGCCTTGCCCTCGACCGTGGCGCCGTCGAGATGCAGCAGCTGGGCCCCGGTCTCGTCGATGAAGGAGAGGCCGGAGAAGCCCACCGTGCCGGTGCTGTCATAGGTGTCCGGGCCGACCGCGGTGCTGTCGCCGGCCAGCGTGATCTCGTCGATCTTCAGCGCGCCCTTGGCCTCGGCCGGGTTCAGCGAATGGGCGGTGATCTGGCCCAGCTTGCCGTCCAGCGACATCACGGCGTGGTATTGCGGGGCGAACACGCCGCGCAGCGCCTGGGTGCCGATCGTCAGCTCGGCGCCCTTGTCGCCGCCCTTGGCCGGGGTGATCCGGTAGGTGGTGGGGATGGTCGCGACCGTGTCCAGCCAGCCATTCTCCAGCGGCGTCATCACCAGCTCGACCGGGTCGAGCGCCAGGGTGGACGGGTTGTCGCCATCCGCGAACACGACCTCGGACCGCGGGATCACCGCCTTGTAGGACTTGCCCTGCGGCTCGACCGTGATCGGGCCCTGGAAGTTGACCACCACCGACTTGTCGGCGGTCGCCAGGTGGGTGGCGATCCAGTCCTTGAGGCCCAGCCGGATCTTGTCGGCGCCCTCCGCCGTCGCCTGCGCCTGGGCGGCGGCCGGCAGGAGGATCCAGGCGGCGACGCCGGCTGCGAGCAGGGAAAGCGGACGCATCTCAATTCTCCGTCGAGTCGAGCAGGGCCCGACCAATATCGTTCGCGACCAATGGGCCGCCCGCGCAGCCCGCGGGGCGGCAGTCTTGCATTAGCACCCGCCAGCGTTCAATTGTCGGGTATGGACCTCGCAGGTGATCGCACGCGCCTCACGGCCGTGCTCGGCCCGACCAACACCGGAAAGACCCATCTCGCCATCGAACGCATGCTCGGCCATGCGAGCGGCATGATCGGCTTCCCGCTGCGGCTGCTCGCCCGTGAGAACTACGACCGGATCGTGGCGATCAAGGGACGGGCGCATGTCGCTTTGGTGACGGGGGAGGAGAAGATCGTCCCGCCCGGCGCTCGCTGGTTCCTGTGCACGGTCGAGAGCATGCCGCTGGACCGGCCGGTCGCCTTCGTCGGCATCGACGAGATCCAGCTCTGCGCCGATCCGGAGCGCGGCCACGTCTTCACCGACCGGCTGCTGCACGCCCGCGGCCATGCCGAGACCATGGTGATGGGGTCGGAGACGATCCGCCCGCTGATCCGCAAGCTGGTGCCGGAGGCGGAGTTCGTGACCCGGCCGCGCTTCTCGGAGCTGACCCACACCGGCAAGCGCAAGCTGACCCGGCTGCCGCCGCGCAGCGCCATCGTCGTGTTCTCGGCCAACGACGTCTACGAGATCGCCGAGCTGATGCGCCGCACCCGCGGCGGCACCGCGGTGGTGCTGGGCGCGCTGTCGCCCCGCACCCGCAACGCCCAGGTCGGCCTGTACCAGTCGGGCGAGGTCGACTACCTGGTGGCGACCGACGCCATCGGCATGGGGCTGAACATGGACATCGACCATGTCGCCTTCGCCCGGCTGACCAAGTTCGACGGCCGCTTCCCGCGCCGGCTGCGCGCCACCGAGATCGCCCAGATCGCCGGCCGCGCCGGGCGGCACATGGCCAACGGCACCTTCGGCACCACCGACGAGGCCGGGACGCTGGATGAGGAGCTGGTCGAGCGGGTGGAGAACCACCGCTTCGACCCGCTGCAGTCGGTGATGTGGCGCAACAACGACCTGGATTTCCGCAGCCCGCTCGGCCTGCTGCGCAGCCTGGAGCGGCGGCCGACGCGGCCGGAGCTACGGCGCATGGCCGAGGCCGACGACCAGCTGTCGCTGGGCCTCCTGATGCGCGACGAGGAGCTGGTCGGCCGCGCCCGCAACCCGGCGGCGGTGCGCCTGCTGTGGGAGGTGTGCCAGATCCCGGATTTCCGCAAGGTGCTGTCCGACGCCCATATCCGGATGCAGGGCCAGATCTTCCGCCAGCTGACCACCGGCCTGGCCGGGCGGCTGGACACCGACTGGGTGGCCGAGCAGGTCGAGAAGCTGGACCGCACCGAGGGCGACATCGACGCGCTGGTGGCCCGCATCGCCCATGTCCGGACCTGGACCTACATCGCCCATCGCGGCGCCTGGATCGCCGATCCGGGCCATTGGCAGGAGCGCACCCGCGCGGTCGAGGACCGGCTGTCCGACGCGCTGCATGAGCGGCTGACCCAGCGCTTCGTCGACCGGCGCACCGCCCTGCTGGTGCGCACCATGAAGGCCGGCGGCGAGCTGCTGGCCGCGGTCAACGCCAAGGGCGAGGTGCTGGTCGAAGGCGAGCATGTCGGCAGCATCGAGGCCTTCTCCTTCTATCCCGACGCCACGATCGAGGATGACGACCTCAAGGCGATCCTCAGCGCCGCACGGCGGGCGCTGAAGGACGAGGTCGCCGGCCGCATCGGCAAGCTGGAGGCGGCGCCGGACGAGGATTTGGCCCTGGCCGCCGACGGCGTCATCTCCTGGCGCGGCACCGGCATCGGCCGGATCGCCGCCGGCCCGTCGCCTTTGGCCCCGGCGGTGCGGGTGCGCGACACCGACCTGCTGGACGGCGCCGGTCGCGACCGGGTGGCGGCGCGGTTGACCCGCTTCCTGGCCGACCATGTGGCGCGCGAGCTTCAACCTCTTTTGCGACTGCGCGATGCCGCCATCAGCGGCGCCGCGCGCGGCATCGCCTTCCAGCTGGTCGAGGGGCTGGGGCTGCTGCCGCGGCCGGCGCTGGACGGGCTGATCCACGCCTTGACCGCCGCCGACCGCCGACAGCTGTCCGGCTTCGGCGTGCGATTCGGCCCCGGCCACGTCTATCTGGCGCCAATGCTGAAGCCGCGGCCGACGGGCCTGCGGGTGCTGCTGGGCGCGGTCGCCGCCGGCCGGCCGCTGCCGGCCGCCCTGCCCGCCCCCGGCCGGATCTCGGTCGCCGTCGAGGAGGGCGAGGACGCCGCGGCGCTGGACCTGGCCGGCTTCGCCCTGTTCGGCCCGCGCCGCATCCGCCTCGACCGCATCGACGCGCTGCGCGACGCCGCCGAGTCGCGCCGCCGCCAGGGCGGGCTGACCGCCGATCCGGCGCTGGCGCCGATCGTCGGCTGCACCGTCGCCGAAATCCCGGCTATCCTGCTGGCGGCCGGGTATCGGCCGACCCAGGACGATGAGGGACGCGTGACCTATGTTCCGGTGAAGGCCCGGCGGCCGCAGGCGCCGCGCCAGCCCGCCGCCAGCGCCGACAGCCCCTTCGCCAAGCTGGCCGAGCTGCGCCGCACCAATGGCTGAGCGGGGGGCCGAGCGCGAGGAGACCGAGCGGCCGCGGCTGGACAAGTGGCTGTGGCAGGCGCGCTTCTTCAAGACCCGCAGCCTGGCGGCCAAGGTCTGCGCCGCCGGCGGCATCCGCATCGACGGCGTGCCGACCCAGAAGGCGCATGCGGCAATCCGCCCCGGCATGGTGCTGACCTTCGTGCAGGGCCGGCACATCCGGGTGATCGAGATCGTCGCTTTGGGCGAGCGGCGCGGCCCGGCCAGCGAGGCGCAGGGGCTGTACCGCGACCTGCAGCCGCCGACGCCGGAGGCGGCGCTGCCCCCCTCCGGCGGGCCCCGGCCGACCGGGCGGGACCGCCGGTCCCTTCCGCCGAAGGGCAACAGCGACTAAATCAGCGCCATGCTGAACCATATTCTCGACTGGGCCCGTGGTGATGCCCGCCCGGTTGCCGACGACACCACGCTGCGCCGCGCCGTCGCCGCGCTGCTGATGGAAGCCGCCCGGGTCGACGATTCGCTGGACGAGCCGGAGAGCGAGCGCATCCAGACCCTTCTGGCCTGGCGCTTCCGCCTCGGCCCGTTCGAGGCGGCGCAGCTGGGCGCCGAGGCCGAGCGGGCCAGCGACGGCGCCGTGTCCTGGCATGCCCTGACCCACACCATCCGCGAGCATTGCGACGAGCCCGCGCGCATCCGCATTGTGGAAATGCTGTGGGATGTGATCCTCGCGGATGGTAATATCGACGACCTCGAAGCCAATCTGATGCGGCGAGTCGCGGCGCTTCTATTCGTCTCGGATGCGGATAGCGGCGCTGCCCGTCGTCGTGTGCTTGCCCGCAATGGCGCCACGGCGGCCGCCAATGGAGAGCCGGAGTAACGTAAGTATGGCCTATGTGGTTGGTGAAGCTTGCATCAAGTGCAAGTACACGGATTGCGTCGAAGTGTGCCCCGTGGATTGCTTCTACGAGGGCGAGAACATGCTGGTCATCCATCCGGACGAGTGTATCGACTGCGGCGTCTGTGAGCCGGAGTGCCCGGCGGAGGCGATCAAGCCCGACACCGAGGCCGAGGCGGCGGAAAAGTGGGGCGAGCTGAACCGCGAATATTCCGGGATCTGGCCGAACATCACCCGCAAGAAGGACGCGCCCGCCGACGCCGACTCCTGGAAGGAGGTCGGGAACAAATATCCCGAGCATTTCAGCGCGAATCCGGGCGAAGGCAATTGACGATTCGCCGAGTCCGCCGGCCTGCATTGCAAAAAAAGCGTCATGTCGGAGCGGACTCGGCCTTCATATCGGGTGCGCAACGTATTATAATCTTCGTCCATTCCCGGTGCTGACGACCAGTTCCGACCCATTGCCATACGGGCCGGAGTCGATTTCTGCGTCTTTGTTTCGGTGCGGATGTCGAAGACGGTCAGCGGCGCGACGAAGCGTGGGGCGGAGGCTATTTTCGGCCACCGCCGCTGGGTCCGACCACAGAGGGTGACTCCATTGGCAGACATGGCTCAGGAACTTGAGTACGACGTCGGCGACTACGTTGTGTACCCGGCGCATGGCGTCGGCCGCATCGAGGCGCTCGAGACGCACAGCATCAGCGGCATGACCGTGCAGCTGTATGCCATCAGCTTCGAGAAGGAGCGGATGACGCTCAAGGTTCCTGTCGGCAAGGCCAAGAAGTCGGGCCTGCGCAAGCTGTCGTCGAAGGACCGGATCAAGACCGCGCTGGAGACCCTGACCGGCCGCAGCCGCGTGCGCCGGACGATGTGGAGCCGCCGCGCCCAGGAATACGAGGCCAAGATCAATTCCGGCGACCCGGTGTCGATCGCCGAGGTCGTGCGCGACCTGCACCGCGCCACCGACCAGCCGGAGCAGTCCTACAGCGAGCGCCAGATCTACCAGGCGGCGCTGGAGCGCCTGGCGCGCGAGCTGGCCGCGGTCGAGCGGATCGACGAGGTCAAGGCGACCCAGAAGCTGGAGCAGGTGCTGAAGAAGGCGGCCTGAGCCCGCTGTTCTCGCAGACCGGCTTGGCCTCAAGCAGCGCGAAGCGCGATAGGCCACTCAAGACTGAAAGAGGCGGCCTCCGGGCCGCCTTTTCCATGTCTCTGTGCTCTATCCGAAGAATCGTCATTGCGAGCGCAGCGAAGCAATCCAGGGGCCGGTGCGCACCGGCCCCTGGATTGCTTCGTCGGCTTCGCCTCCTCGCAATGACGGCTCTGAGGCCAAGGCCCAGCTCTCCCGTACAAAGGGGCTGGTTTCACCGGGGCGAGCCGCTAAACTGTCGCCGCAGATGACCGATCTCCCCATCTCCCCGTGACACCCGATTCCGAGAAATTCGCCCAGCTCGGCCGCCCGAGGCGGATCTGGGCCGTGGGCGCCGTGCATGGCGACGCCGGCCGCCTGGCCGTGCTGCACGACCATGTCGCCGCCCGGTTCCAGCCCGGCGACCGGCTGGTCTATCTCGGCAACCTGATCGGCCGCACCGACCGGCTGCACGCGCTGGTCGACGAGGTGCTGTCGATGCGGCGGGCCCTGATCGCCCGCCCCTTCGTGCTGGCCGAGGACGTCGTCTTCCTGCGCGGGGCGCAGGAGGAGATGTGGCAGAAGATGCTGCAGCTGCAATTCGCCCCGAACCCGCAGGACGTGCTGCGCTGGATGCTGGCCCAGGGGGTCGAGGGCACGCTGCGCGCCTATGGCGGCCGGCCCGAGGAGGGCATGGCGGCGGCGCGCGAGGGCGCCGTGCGCCTGACCCGCTGGACCAACGCGCTGCGCGAGGCGATGCGCGCCGCGCCCGGCCACAACGCGCTGTACGCCGCGCTGCGCCGGGCCGCCTTTACCGAGCCGCGCCTCGCCGGGGATGACGGCATCCTGTTCGTCAGCGCCGGCCTCGACCCCAGCCGGCCGCTGGCGGCGCAGGGCGATGCCTTCTGGTGGTCCCATGCCGGCTTCGCCGGGCTGGCCGAGCCCTATGCCGGCTTCCGCCGCCTGATCCGCGGCCACGACCCGGCCGGCGGCGGGCTGCAGCTGGAGGGGCTGGCGGTGACGCTCGATTCCGGCTGCGGCCGCGGCGGCCGCCTGGCCTGCGGCCTGTTCGAGCCCGACGGCACCCTGGCCGAGATCGTCGAGGCCTGATTCCGGCATCTCCGCCTCTCTCGTCCATTCGGAGGCGCTCCGTTTGGACGCGTCGCCCGGCGGCTTCCCCCTGCCCTAGCATCGGTTTCCCGGGACGTCGGGACGGTCGTCTGCGACGCGGCCACCGTGCCGCCGTCCGAATTGATCGAGGGGGGCATTATGGCCGATATTGTGGGAACCGATTCCAACGACGTAATCCATGTCGCCGGCGATTCGACCGTCGTGCCGCCGGGCTATAAAGACATCCCGCTCGCGACCGACGGGGACGACGAAATCGACGGTCTCGACGGCAACGACCTGGTCTTCGCCGGCGGCGGAGCGGACTTGGTCCGCGGGGATACCGGCCTCAGCTTCCCGGGCGGCGACGACGAGCTTCATGGCGGCCTCGGCGGTGACAGCCTGTACGGCTTCACCGGCAATGACCTGCTCTTCGGCGAGGACGGCAACGACCTGCTCTTCGGCGGGGTGGGAGCGGACACCCTCGATGGCGGCGCCGGGATCGACCGGGTGATCTACGGAGGCTACGCGGGCGTCACGGTCTCCCTGTCGACCCATATGGGGAGCGGCGGCGACGCCGAGGGCGACGTCCTGCTCAACATCGAGGAGGTGGTCGGCACGCAGTTCAACGACGTTCTGTCCGCAGGCGCCGAGAACAGCCGGCTGGAAGGCGGGTCCGGCGACGACACCCTGTTGGGAGGCTCGGGCGACGATGTCCTGATCGGCGGCGACGGTGACGACCTGCTGTTCCTCGGCGAGGGCCTGGACCTCGTCATCGGCGGGGCCGGCATCGACACCGTGGATTACGGCCTTGGCACCAACGTCAGGGGCGTCCTCGCCAATAGTGACGGGTCGGGTCCCGGTTTCAATGATGACTATCTCATCGGAATCGAGAATCTCTACGGCACGAATGGCAACGACGAACTCATCGGAAACGACCAGAGCAATGTTCTGTCCGGTCGCGACGGGATTGACCGGATGTACGGAAATGCCGGCAACGACACACTGAACGGGGGCGACGGCAACGATCTCCTCCGTGGCGGCGATGGCGCGGATCATCTCGCCGGCGGCGCGGGCATCGACACCCTCGACTATGTCGGCGCGTCCGCCCTGACGGTGAACCTGACCACGCTGGCCGTGTCCGGCGGCGAGGCCCAGGGCGACGTGATCTCCGCCGACTTCGAGAACATCAACGGCTCCAGCGGCGCGGACACCCTGACGGGCTCCGCCGTGGCCAATGTGCTGGTCGGCAATGAGGGCAACGACACCCTCGCCGGCCTGGCCGGGGACGATTCGCTGTTCGGTGGTCTCGGCGACGATGTGCTCCGCGGCGGCGCCGGCGCCGACCGCCTGGACGGCGGCGTCGGCTTCTTCAGCCTTGACCTCGCGAGCTACTTCGACAGCAACATCGGAGTCACGGTCAACCTGGCCACCAATAGCGCCACCGGCGGCGATGCCGCTGGCGACACCTTCTTTTCGGTGGAGAACCTGTCCGGCAGCCAGGGCAATGATACCCTGGTCGGGGACGACGGCGCCAATCTGCTGCAGGGCTGGAAAGGCGACGATGTGCTCACTGGTGCTGGAGGCGACGACATACTCCGCGGCGGCGCCGGCGCCGACCGCCTGGACGGCGGCGTCGGCTTCGATCTCGTGACCTATTTCGACAGCAACATCGGGGTCACGGTCAACCTGGCCACCAACAGCGCCACTGGCGGATATGCCGCCGGGGACACCTTCGTCCTGGTGGACAACCTGTCCGGCAGCCAGGGCGACGACAGCCTGACGGGGAACGCCGACGTCAACGTGCTGCAGGGCTGGAACGGCAACGATGTGCTCATCGGCGCCGGAAGCCGGGACACGCTGACCGGAGGCGCCGGAGCTGATCGTTTCGTCTACAACACTGTCTCGGACAGCCCGGCCGGGGCCTGGACGGACCGGATCACCGATTTCAGCCACGCCCAGGGCGATCGCATCGACCTCTCGGCCATCGATGCCGACACCGGCACGGATGGCGACCAGGCCTTCAGCTTCATCGGCACCGGCCCCTACACCGACCACGCCGGCGAGCTGCGCTTCGCCCAATCCGGCGGCGTCACCACCATCGCCGGCGACATTGACGGTGACGGCGTCTCGGACTTCGAGATTCACCTGACCGGCACGGTCACCCTCGTCGCCGGGGACTTCGTGCTGTAGCCGCGCCCGGGACCTCATCGGGACGTAACGAACCGCCCCGTTCCGGCGAACTGTTGGACAAAGGGACAAGCTCCCACCCGGCGAGGGAACGTCGCCGCGCGGGAGGGTGTTCGTCTAGCAGGTCGCGGGACGGATCCGCGGCGCCGTTCGGCCGAAGAGGGGGCGTCCATGCCGCATCTCGACGATCCCGAGACCCAGCGCGCCAACCTGAAGTTCATCAAGGCGTCGATGAGCGAGCCCTTGCTGTCGCGCGAGGCGGAGTTCGAGCTGGCCCGGCGCTGGCGCCAGGACCATGACGAGCCGGCGCTGCATTCCCTGGTCCGGGCCTATACCAGGCTGGTGATCGCCACCGCCTCGCGCTTCCGCAACTACGGCCTGCCGGTCGGCGACCTGGTGCAGGAGGGCAATGTCGGGCTGATGCAGGCCGCCGCGCGATTCGAGCACGACCGCGAGGTCCGCTTCTCGACCTATGCCGCCTGGTGGATCCGCTCGGCCATGCAGGACTACGTGCTGCGCAACTGGTCGATCGTGCGCACCGGCACGACGGCGGCGCAGAAATCGCTGTTCTTCAACCTGCGGCGGCTGCGCGCCAAGATCGAGGGCACCACCGGCCAGCCCGGCATGACCCAGGCCGGCCGCGCCTGGATCGCCGGCGAGCTGCGGGTCGACGTCGCCGATGTCGAGGCGATGGAGATGCGCCTGTCCGCGTCCGACCAGTCGCTGAACGCCCCGATCTCCGAGGAAGGCGAGGATGACTGGCAGGGCCTCCTGGCCGACACCCGCCCCTCGCCCGAGGAGGTGGTGATCGGCCTGCGCGACAACGTCACCCGGTCGCGCTGGCTGGCCGAGGCGATCGGCGCGCTGAGCCCGCGCGAGCAGACCATCATCCGCCAGCGCCGGCTGCGCGACAGCGGCGCGACGCTGGAGGAGCTGGGCCGCCAGCTCGGCGTCAGCAAGGAGCGGGTGCGCCAGCTGGAGCACCGGGCGCTGACCAAGTTGCGCGCCTCGATCTCCCAGCATGTCAGCCGGCCGGAGGAGCTGTTCCTGGAGGAGTAGCCCGATTCCCTTTCAAAACGACTCGTCATGGCGAGCCCCGAAGGGGCGTGGCCATCCAGGGGCCGCGCGCACCGGCCCCTGGATGGCCACGTCGCTGCGCTCCTCGCCATGACGATCGAAGAGTCGATCTAAGGCCCCCTTTTTTTCACTCCACGATCAGCTTGACCCTGGTCCCTGCCGCCGGCTGCGCGTCGCCCGGCACGTCGTTGAGCAGCCGGAACCAGGCCTCCGCCGCCTCCACCCGCATCCGCCCGGCGAGATCGGCCACGCCGTCGCCTGGCCGGACCTCGACGACGGCGAGGCGGCGCGGGCGCACCGCGGCGGCCTCGGCCGCGCCGATCCGGCGGAAGCCCTCGACCGCGCCGCGCATCGGGGCGGCGGCCGGGCTGCCGGCCCGGGTCAGGACGGTGAAGCGCTCGCGCCGCTCCGGCGTGGTCTCGATCGCCACCAGCAGCGCCTCCCAGCGCTCGGCCCCGACCGCGATGCCGGCCACGCCCCAGGCGGCGTGGAAGCCGCCGAGATCGCCCTCGCCGACGGCCTGTACCCCGCCCGCCCGCCGGCCCCACACCCGCTCCAGGAACAGCCGGGCCGGCAGGGCGCGGGGCTGCGACAGGTGGTCGAACAGGATCACCGAATCCTCCGGCCCAAGCCCCATCAGCCGCTGGCGCTGGCGCAGCAGCGCCACGCCCGGCGGCGCGTCCCAGCGGAAGCCGGCCACGGGGTCGATCACGGCCTGGCCTCGGATCGGGATCTGGCCCGCGCCCTCGCCCCAGGGCAGGCCGTCGACGGCGTCAAGCCACGCCGCCTCCCCCGCTTCGCCCGCCGGCAGGCCCGCGATCTGGGCCCGGGCCGCGGCGATCCGCTCCGCCACCTCCGGGTGGTCGCCGATCGCAGCCGGCTCCGGCCGGCCGGACAGGGAGGCGGCGAGGCCCTGGGCGGCGCCGAACCGGGCCAGGAAGGACAGGGCCGCGCCGGGGTCGAAGCCGGCCCGGGCCAGGGCGTCGAGGCCGATCCGGTCGGCCTCGCGCTCCTGCCCGCGGTTGAACGCGGCCTCGGCCTGGACCTCGGCCATGCCGGCGATGGCCGGGTCGACCGGCGGCCGCGCCTCCCCCTGCCTGGCATGGCCGGCGACGACATGGCCGATCTCATGCGCCAGCACGAAGGCCAGCTCGGCCTCGCTGCGGGCCAGGGCCAGCAGGCCGCGATTGACCAGCAGCCGCCCGTCCGGCAGGGCGGCGGCGTTGACCTGGTCGGAATCCAGCAGCTCGACCGCCACCTTGAGGCGGCCGCCGGTCTCGGCATCGGCCACCCGCTGGGCGATGCGGCCGACATGGCCGCGCAGTGCCGGCGCGTCATAGGGGCCGCCGAAGGTGGCCCGGATCGCCCGGGCCTCCGCCGTGTCGGCCAGGGTCGGGCGCGGCAGCAGCGGCAGGGCGGCGAGACCGAGCAGCAGGTGGCGGCGGGACGGCGTCATCTTCAATCAAGCCTCTCGATCTGCTCCATGCGCGTCAGGGCGATATGCGGCCCGCCCGACCAGTCGAGCCAGCCGCGCACCCGGACCCGCCGGCCCTGCAGGGCCACAAGATCCTGCTCCGCCGTCGGCGACCCGCCGGTAACCTCCGGCCCCGCCGTCACGGTGAAATCCTGGCGTCGATCGGTGCCGAAATTGAGGTAGGCGCGGCCGCGCAGCAGCGCCGCCTGCAGCACCTGGCCCTCGACGATCTGGAAGCGGTCGAGGTCGCCGCGGCCGAGCGTGTCGGCTGGGCGCACCGCCAAAGCGGGATCGCCCCACAGCCCCCGGCCGGCGGCGCGGGCCTCGGCTTCCGTCACCAGCAGCGAGACCAGGGCCGGGGCCGGGTCCTCGCCGCCGGCGTCGACCCGCGCCAGGCCCCGGGCCAGCATCTCCTCCTCGATCCACAGGCCGTCGTCGCGCTGCAGCTGCGCCGGCGCCCGGCCGTACCGGTCCGGCGGCACCAGCCAGGCCGGCCGGACCGAACGGCCCTGGACGAGGCCGGCGAGGACCGACCTGGCGATGTCGCGCCATCTGCCGGCGGGGATGTCGAGTGCGCTGAGCCGCACCACCGTGCCGTCGGCGAGGGCCAGGGTGCGGCCGTCCAGCACGGCGACGACCGCCATCGGCGGGTCGTAGTCGAGCCCGTCCGACGGCTGGGCCCCGGCGCCGCCGGCGGTGCAGAGCAGGAGCAGGAGAAGCAGGGTGCGGCGCATCCCGGCAGCATAGGACAGGTGACTGCGGTCTCGCACCGCAGAGCCTCGCCTCGATCGGCTTTTTGCAATGCGCCGGCGACGCCGTAGAGTGAGATTCGAGACTCAGCCCGACAGCGAGACCCATGCCGCGCGACCTGATCTTCCCGACCATCGAGCCCTTCGCCACCGGCCTGCTGCCGGTCGACGACCTGCACAGCATCTACTGGGAGCAATGCGGCAAGCCGGACGGCGTGCCGGTGGTGTTCCTGCATGGCGGGCCGGGCGCCGGCGCCTCGCCCACCCATCGCCGCTTCTTCGACCCCGGCTTCTACCGCATCATCATCTTCGACCAGCGCGGCGCCGGCCGGTCGCGGCCGCTGGGCGAGACCCGGCAGAACACCACCGAGCACCTGGTCGGGGACATGGAGCAGCTGCGCCGGATGCTGGGCATCGAGCGCTGGCACGTCTTCGGCGGCTCCTGGGGCTCGACCCTCGCCCTCGCCTATGCCGAGGCGCATCCGCAGCGCTGCCGGTCGCTGACCCTGCGCGGCATCTTCCTGATGCGGCCGACGGAGATCGACTGGTTCTTCCACGGCATGGGCACCTTCTTCCCGGAGGCGCATCGCAGCTTCGTCGAGTTCCTGCCGCCGGCCGAGCGCAGCGACCTGACCCGCGCCTATCATCGCCGCCTGACCGACCCCGACCCGGCGGTGCACCTGCCGGCGGCGCGGGCCTGGAGCATCTATGAGGGCTCCTGCTCCACCCTGCTGCCGAACCCGGAGATCGTGGCCTCGGCGGGGGAGGACGCGCATGCGCTGGGCCTGGCCCGGATCGAGGCGCATTACTTCCTGAACAACCTGTTCACCCCGCCGGACCGGCTGCTGCGGCAGGTCGACCGCATCCGCCATATCCCGGCGACGATCGTGCAGGGCCGCTACGACACGGTCTGCCCGATCACCACGGCGGACGAGCTGCACCGCGCCTGGCCGGAGGCGGCCTATGTCGTGGTGCCGGATGCCGGCCATTCGGCGATGGAGCCCGGCATCCGCACCGCCCTGGTCGAGACCATGGAGCGGCTGAAGGCGGTGGGATAGAGGCCGTGCTAGCGCGTTGCCTCTCCCGCTTGCGGGAGAGGTCGGAGACGCGAAGCGGCTCCGGGTGAGGGGAGTTTGTCGAGGCCTGGGCCAGCCCTCACCCGGTCGCCCTACGGGCGCCCGACCTCTCCCGCGTCCGGCGGGAGAGGCAACGCGTTTGTGCTTTCGGAGGTATCGCGCTCAATCCGCCAGCCCGCCGCCGCGGGCGTGGCGGACCAGGCGCACCAGCTCCTTCCGCGCCGTCTCGGCGTCGGTCACCGGCGCGGCGAAGGCCAGCCGGGCGACGGCGCCGCCGAGGCGGAGGTCGGCGCCGTCGGCGTCGATCCCGGTCATCCGCCAGCCGGTGCCGGCGCGGCCCAGCAGCGCCTGGGCGTAGAGGTCGATGGCGTCGGCATGATCGTCGTTCATGTGGCCGATGATGCCGGCCTCGGCCGCGGCCAGAGCCGGCGGCGGGGCGATCAGCAGGTCCTCGGCGTCGAAGCGGTGGATGGCGCCGAAGCCGGCGACCATGTGGCCGCGCTCGACCCGCACCCGCCACAGGCTGAAATCCGGAAAGCCGGCATAGCCGGCCGCGTCCGGGTGCCGGGCCAGGTAGCGGGCGCGCAGCCCCGGGTCGTCCGCCGGCTCGGCTCGGCCCGCGACGGTCAGGCGCGGCCCGGTCAGCGGCTGGTCGAAGCCGGCGGTGCCGTCGAACAGCAGCGAGGCCCGGGAGTCGCGCTCGAGGTTGCCGGTGTGCTCCGCCAGCCGCGAGACCAGCAGCAGCGGCTGCCCGGCCGGGTCGGTCGCCGCCAGCACCAGCGAGGCGTAGGGCCCGCCATCCGCGTCCAGCGTCGCCAGCGCCGCGCGGTCCAGGCTGCGCAGCAGGAGCCGGGCCTGTGTGGCCGGGGCCAGGTCCGATGTCGTCATGGCGCAGCTACCTCGCTGGTTTTCTTTGGAGATTACCTCGTCCGAGTGACATTTTGGCCGCGAATACGCCATATTGGGCGTTCAGCGTCCCCGGCAACGTGCATTTGCACCCGCCGGGGGCGGGTGGTGGAGAGTGGAGGGGGCCATGGCCCAGACCATCGCGCTGGTCGATGACGACCGTAACATCCTGACATCGGTCGCGATGTCGCTGGAGTCGGAAGGCTACGAGGTCCGCACCTTCTCCGACGGCGACGAGGCGCTGCGCGGGCTGGCCCAGAAGCCTGTCGACCTGGCCGTCCTCGACATCAAGATGCCGCGCATGGACGGGATGGAGCTCTTGGGCCGGCTGCGCAAGACCACCAACATGCCGGTGATCTTCCTGACCTCGAAGGACGACGAGGTCGACGAGCTGCTCGGCCTGCGCATGGGCGCCGACGACTACATCAAGAAGCCGTTCTCGCAGCGCCTGCTGATCGAGCGGATCCGGGCCCTGCTGCGGCGCGAGCAGCTGGCGACCGACACGACGCCGGCCGACCCCGCCGCCGTGGTGACCCGCGGCGACCTGACGCTGGACGGCAACCGCCATGCCTGCCTGTGGCGCGGCGAGACCATCGACCTCACGGTCACCGAGTTCCTGCTGGTCAAGGCCCTGGCCATCCGCCCCGGCCACGTCAAGAGCCGCGACCAGTTGATGGACGCGGCCTATGGCGAGCACATCTATGTCGACGACCGCACCATCGACAGCCACATCAAGCGCATCCGCAAGAAGTTCAAGGCGATCGACACCGAGTTCGGCCACATCGAGACGCTGTACGGCGTCGGCTACCGCTACAAGGAGGCCTGAGCGCGCCGGCGGCCGCCGCATGATGCCATGACACGCCCCCCATGACGGCCCCGCTGCGAGCCTCCCGCGGTCCGGCGCCGCGCCTCGGCGAGCCGGCCGAGGCCGGTCCCGACGCGACCGGCCCCGTCCCCGAGGCCGCCGCGCCGGAGGCGGCTGCCGACCCGATCACCGCGACCCCGGTCGGCGGCCGCGCCGTCGACGCCCCGGTCGCGCGCCTGCGCCGCCGCTTCTTCTCCAAGCTCACCGCCCGGGTCCTGGCCGTCAACATGATGGCCCTGATGATGCTGGTCGGCGGCATGCTGTACCTGTCGTCCTACCAGGAGCGGCTGATCGAGAACGAGCTGTCCTCGCTCGACGCCGAGGCCACGATCCTGGCCGCCAACCTGGCCGAGGCGGCCGTGGTGGGCGGCGTCGACACGGTGCAGTCGCTGGACCCGGACAATGCCCGCCAGATCGTGCGCCGGGTGTACCAGACCAACGACACCCGCGCCCGGCTGTTCGGCGCCGACGGCAAGCTGGTGGCCGACAGCCGGATGCTGGGCCAGCCCGGCGGCATCATCGAGGTGCGGCCGCTGCTGCCGCCGCAGTCCAAGGGCTGGCTGCGCGGCATCTGGGACGCGATCTACGACTGGTCGAGCGAGTTCGCCGGGCCGCGCAAGCGCTGGCCGACCTATGTCGAGCGCCAGGACCAGCAGGGCAACGACTATGCCAGCGTCCGCGCCGCGCTGTCGGGCGGCGTCGGCCGCCAGATCTGGACCCGCGAGGACGGCAAGCTGATGCTGGGCGTCGCCGTGCCGGTGCAGCGCGTGCGGCTGGTGCTGGGCGCGGTGCTGATGACCCGCGAGGGCGTCAATATCGAGGGCAACCTGCAGACGGTGCGCGAGGAGATCCTGAAGGTCTTCGCCATCGCGCTGGGCGTCACCATCATCCTGTC
This sequence comes from Inquilinus limosus, assembly GCF_002195995.1. Classification (GTDB taxonomy): domain Bacteria; phylum Pseudomonadota; class Alphaproteobacteria; order DSM-16000; family Inquilinaceae; genus Inquilinus; species Inquilinus limosus_C. The sequence goes on along the minus strand of NZ_NHON01000025.1, from coordinate 51,451 downwards.
GCTGTACCTCGCCGGCACCATCACCCGGCCGATCCGCCGGCTGGCGCGGGCGGCGGAGCGGGTGCAGCAGGGCCGCGGCCGCAAGATCGAGATCCCGGACATGAGCGGCCGGCGCGACGAGATCGGCGAGCTGGCCTCGGCCCTCCGGGCCATGACCGCGGCGCTGTGGACCCGGATCGACGCGATCGAGCGCTTCGCCGCCGACGTGTCGCACGAGATCAAGAACCCGCTGACCTCGCTGCGCAGCGCGGTCGAGACCACGGCGCGCATCACCGATCCGGCGCAGCAGCGCCGGCTGATGGCCATCATCCTGGAGGATGTGCAGCGGCTGGACCGGCTGATCACCGACATCTCCGACGCGTCGCGGCTGGATGCCGAGCTGTCGCGGGCCGAGACCGGGACGGTCGACATCGCCCGCATGCTCGGGATGCTGACCGAGCTGTACAAGACCACGCTGGAGGACACCGGGATCAAGGTGTCCCTGAGCCTGCCGCCCGGATCGGCCCTGACCGTGCCCGGCATCGAGGACCGGCTGGTGCAGGTGTTCCGCAACCTGATCACCAACGCGATCTCGTTCTCGCCGGCCGACGGCGCCATCACCCTGCGCGCCCGGCGCGAGGGCGCCTGGGTGATCGCCACCATCGAGGATGACGGCCCCGGCATCCCGCCGGCCAAGCTGGATGCGATCTTCGACCGGTTCTACACCGAGCGCCCGGCCGGGGAGAAGTTCGGCACCCATTCCGGCCTCGGCCTCAGCATCTCGAAGCAGATCATCACCGCCCATCGCGGCCAGATCTTCGCCGAAAACCGGGAGGGGCGCCCCGGCGCCCGCTTCACGGTGAAGATCCCCGCGAAGTGAGGGCGGTACCGACCACGACATTCCGCATCGAAGGGGGTTTTTCATGATATCGAGCCTGCGCGGGCTGCTGCTCGGCAGCGTCTTCGCCCTGGCCGCGGCGCCGGCCCTGGCCCAGACGGTGGTGCCGCCGCCGGTCGTCGTCGAGGTCCAGGACCAGGTGGCCGTGCCCGCGCCGCCGGCCCCGCCCGCAGCCGCGCCGGCGGTGGCCGAGGAGATGGACGCGCTGTCCTTCGTCACCTGGGCCAGCGCCTCGGTCCGCGGCGCGCCGAACGGCACCGCCGAGCTGAAGGAGACCCTGCCCTTCGGGTCGCAGGTCATCGTCACCGGCCGGCTGGCCTCCGGCGGCTGGGTGCGGGTGCAGACCCCGAAGACGCCGGTCGGCTACATGTGGGCGCAGACCCTGGCGCCGATGCGCATCGCCATGCCCGGCGCCGGCACCGAGGGCACGCCCGCCACGCCCCCGGCCGACGACTCCGCCGATGACAGCATCTCCACCGCCACGCCGCTCGGCGCCGTCGGCGCCTCGCCGCTGACCGCCGACGGCCGGGTCTCGAATGACGACCAGACCGATGTCTACGCCGTCACCATCGCGGATTGGACCGACCTGACCGTCACCCTCACCGGCCTGACCGGCGATGCCGATGTCGAGCTGAAGGACAAGGACGGCAACGGCCTCGGCTCCTCGGCCAATGCCGGCTCGGATGACGAGCGCATCTTCACCACGGTCGGCCCCGGCACCTACTACGTGGCCGTCACCAGCTATGGCGACAACACGCCGTACCGCCTCTCCGTCTCCGGCACGCCGGGCCAGGAGCCGCCGCCGGATGCGGCCGGCGCCAGCCAGTCCGACGCGCGCGACCTGGGCGACATCACCGGCACCAGCACCGATGCCAGCGACTGGGTCGGCCCAGCCGACACCAGCGACTACTACGCCTTCACCATCCGCGAGCGGCAGAAGGTCACCATCGGCCTGGACGGCATGTCGGCCGACGCCGACATCAACCTGGTGGGCGCCGACGGCAGCTACCTCCTGAGCGGCACCAACACCGACAGCGAGGCGGAATTGCTGACCGCGACGCTGGATGCCGGCACCTACTACCTGAACGTCTATCCGGCCGGCACCGAGGCCACCGAGTACCGGGTGACCGTGGCCGGCGAGGCTGCCGCCCCGCCGCCGCCCGACAATGCCGGCAACACGCCGGAGGAGGCCGGCAAGCTGGAGCATGTCGGGCCGACGCCGGTCACCGTGAAGGACTGGGTCGGCTTCACCGACCGCGACGACTACTGGACCTTCACCCTGGTCAACCGCGCCGACGTCACCATCCGCCTGACCATGGAGCAGGGCGACGCCGACATCGACCTGCTGCGCGCCTCGGACCAGGAGAGCCTGATCAGCGGCGCCGAATCCGGCACCGATCCGGAGGTGCTGAACCTGCGGCTGGATCCCGGCACCTATCTGTTGCGGGTCTACTCCTACCAGGGCGACACGCCGTACACGCTGGAGGCCAAGGCGGTGCCGGCGAAATAACCCGTCTTGTTGTCCGATGATTTGCCGTTGCGATTGACAGGCGTCGGGGGGCCGGTCACCTTCCCACCCGCGATGGCGACGATCCATGCGACCTGCGTCGCAGTCGACGGCCGCGGCGTGCTGCTGCGCGGGCCGTCGGGCAGCGGCAAATCCGACCTGGCCCTCCGGCTGATCGATGCCGGGGGGCGCCTGGTCGCCGACGACCGGGTGCAGCTCTCGCTCGAGGGCGGCGTCGTGGTGGCGCGCCCGCCCGCCGCCCTGGCCGGGCTGATCGAGGCCCGCGGCTTCGGGCCGATCCCGGTGCCGTTCGACCCCTCCGCCCCGGTGCTGCTGGTCGCCGACCTGAAGCCGGCCGAGGCGATCGAGCGGCTGCCGGAGCCGGGGACCTGCGCCTATCTCGGCATCCGCCTGCCGCTGGTCGCGGTGGCGCCGTTCGAGGCCTCGGCGCCGATCAAGCTGCGCCTGACCCTGGCCGCCCTGGCCCTGCCCGCACGCCGTCTCGCCCGATGACCGACAGTTCCCAACCGGCGCGCCCCGGCGCGCGCCACCGTCTGGTGCTGGTGACCGGCCTGTCCGGCGCCGGCCATTCCACCTCGCTCAAGACCCTCGAGGATCTCGGCCACGAGGCGATCGACAACCTGCCGATCGCGCTCTTGGGCCCGCTGGTCGACCATGCCGAAGGCCGGCCGATGGCCGTGACCATCGACACCCGCACCCGCGGCTTCTCGGTCGAGGCGCTGGAGGCCGAGATCGCAGCCCTGCGCGCCCGCGGCGACGTCGATGTCCGGCTGCTGTTCGTCGATGCCGATGACGAGGTGCTGCAGCGCCGCTTCACCGAGACGCGCCGGCGCCACCCGCTGGCGATCGACCGGCCGGTGGCCGACGGCATCCGCCGCGAGCGGCTGGAGCTGTACCCGCTGCGCCTGCTGGCCGATGTGGTGGTCGACACCTCGCTGACCAGCCCGCAGGACCTGCGGCGGCTGATCGAGGGGCATTTCGGCCTGGACACCGCGCCCGGCCTGTATGTCACGGTGATGTCCTTCTCGTTCAAGCGCGGCCTGCCGCGCGAGGCCGACCTGGTGTTCGACGTCCGCTTCCTCGACAACCCGCATTGGGTGCCGGAACTGCGGCCGCTGACCGGCCAGGCCGCGGCGGTGCAGGAGATGGTCCGCCGCGACCCGCAATTCGACCCGTTCATGGCATCCCTGTTCGGGCTGCTCGAACCGCTGCTGCCGCGCTACAACCGCGAGGGCAAGAGCTACCTGACCATCGCCGTCGGCTGCACCGGCGGCAAACATCGATCGGTGTTCGTGGCGGAGACGCTGGCGGCTTGGCTGGACGGCCAGGGCACCCGCCGCGGGCTGGTCCATCGCGACATGCCGACGTAAGGGCTGACAGGAAGGCATCCGGAACGACATGACCACCCACCCGATGATCGGCATGGTCCTCGTGACCCATGGTCGTCTCGCCGACGAGTTCGTCGCAGCGATGGAGCATGTGGTGGGCGCCCAGCCCCAGGTGGCCACCGTCTGCATCGGCCCCGAGGACGACATGGAGCAGCGCCGGGCGGAGATCATGGACAAGGTGTCCGCGGTCGATGGCGGGCGCGGCGTGGTGCTGCTGACCGACATGTTCGGCGGCACGCCGTCGAACCTGGCGATCTCGATCCTGGACCGCGCCAATGTCGAGGTGATCGCCGGCATCAACCTGCCGATGCTGATCAAGCTGGCCTCGGTGCGGAAGACCGACACCCTGACCGACGCGGTGACCGCGGCCCGCGAGGCCGGGCAGAAATACATCAGCGTGGCCTCGGCCCTGCTGAAGCCCGAGAAGCGCAAATGAGCGCGCCGGGGGCCCCGGACACGGCCATGGACCGCCTGACACGCACGGTCACGATCCGCAACCAACGCGGCCTGCACGCCCGGGCGGCGGCCAAGTTCGTCAAGCTGGTGGCCGAGTTCGATGCCGAGATCTGGGTCGAGCGCAACGGCACCGAGGTCGGCGGCCAGTCGATCATGGGGCTGATGATGCTGGCGGCCGGCATCGGCACCGACATTTCGATCGCCGCGGCAGGGCCGCAGGCGGCGGAAGCCCTGGCGGCGCTCGCCTCCCTGGTCGAGCGCGGCTTCGACGAGGACTGACGCCATGGCGACGCGGATCGCCGACCTTTCGAGATCAGCACCCGGCCGCGAGATCGTGCTGGGCGGCCTCGCCGTCTCCGGCGGCGTCGCCATCGGCCCGGCCCATCTGATCGAGAGCGGCTTCGAGCAGGTGCCCGAGTACCGGCTGGAGGAGGCCGACCTGCCCGGCGAGCGCGAGCGCTTCGCCGAGGCGCTGGCCAAATCCCGCCGCCAGATCAAGAAGCTGAAGGCCAAGGCCCAGGCGCTGCCGGAGCAGGCGGCCGAGGATGTCGGCTACCTGCTGGACGCCCATGCCGCGATCCTGTCCGGCTCGCGCCTCTTGCGCGGGGTCGAGGCCCGCATCGCCGAGGAGCGGGTCAACGCCGAATACGCGGTGCAGTCGGAGATCACGGCCATCGCCGCCCAGTTCGCGGCGATGGACGACAGCTATCTGGCCAGCCGGATCGACGACATCCGCGAGGTCGGGGCCCGGCTGATCCGCAACCTGACCAAGCGCCAGTTCCAGGCCTTCGCCAACCTGCCCGAGGGCAGCATCGTGCTGGCCGAGGAGATCACCCCGGCCGACACCGCGCTGATGGATCCGCGTCGGGTGGCGGGCTTCGCCTCGGCCCTCGGCGGGGCCCAGAGCCACACCGCGGTGATGGCGCGGTCGCTGGGCCTCCCGGCGGTGCTGGGCGTGCCCGGCCTGCTGGCCGGGGTCCGCCCGGGCCAGACCGTTATCGTCGACGGCGCCGCCGGCCAGGTGATCATCGATCCGACGACGGAGACGCTGTCCGCCTACCGCATCCGGCGCGACCTGGCGCGGGCCGACCGCAAGCAGCTGGAGGCGCTGGTCGGCCTGCCCTCCTGCAGCCGCGACGGCGTCACCGTCACCCTGTCGGCCAATGTCGAGCTGCCGCGCGACGTGCAGGTGGCGACGGAGCTGAACGCCGCCGGCGTCGGCCTGCTGCGCACCGAGTTCATGTTCATGAACCGCGACGACCTGCCGGGCGAGGAGGAGCAGTATTCGATCCTGCGCGGCGTGGTCGAGGGCATGGCCGGCAAGCCGGTGACCATCCGCACCCTCGACCTCGGCGGCGACAAGATCGCCTCGGCGCTCGGCGGCCGCTTCGCCGAGGCCCCGAACCCGTCGCTGGGGCTGCGCGCCATCCGCCTGTCGCTGAAGGAGCCGAAGCTGCTGGAGACGCAGCTGGCGGCGATCCTGCGGGCCGGGGCGCACGGGCCGATCCGGGTGCTGCTGCCGATGATCACCGCGATCGGCGAGATCCGCGCGGTCAAGGCGGCGCTGGACCGGACGATGCGGCGGCTGAAGCGGCGCCGGGTGCCGGTGCCGGCGGCGATGCCGCCGCTCGGCGCGATGATCGAGGTGCCGGGCGCGGCGCTGATCGCCGACGCCCTGGCGCGCGAGGTCGACTTCTTCGCCATCGGCACCAACGACCTGGTGATGTACACGCTGGCCGCCGATCGCGGCGACGAGACCGTGTCGCATCTCTACGACCCGCTGCACACCTCGGTGCTGCGGCTGGTGCAGTTCACGGTCGAGGCGGCGCTGCGCGCCCGCATCCCGGTCAGCGCCTGCGGCGAGATCGCCGGCGACCCGCGCTTCACCGCGCTGCTGGTGGGCTTGGGCATCCGCGATCTGTCGATGGCGCCGCTGCGCCTCTTGGAGGTCAAGCGCCGGATCCTGACGCTGGACAGCGTCGCCGCCGCCCGCCGCGCCCGGATGATGCTGGACCAGACCGATTCCGGCCGCATCGCGGCGCTGCTGGACGATTTCAACGAAGGTGGTTGAGCGGCCGATGAAGGTCCTGGTCACCGGCAGCTCCGGCCATCTCGGCGAGGCGCTGGTCCGCACGCTGCGGGACCGCGGGCACGAGGCCGTCGGGCTCGACCTGCTGCCAGGAGCGTTCACCGACCGGGTCGGCTCGGTCGCCGACCGCGGCGTTGTGCAGGCGGCCATGGCGGGGGCTCGGGCGGTGCTGCACGCCGCCACGCTGCACAAGCCGCATGTCGCCACCCATGCCCGGCAGGACTTCGTCGACACCAACATCACCGGCACGCTGAACCTGCTGGAGGAGGCGGCGGCCGCGGGCATTGGCGCCTTCGTCTTCACCAGCACCACCAGCGTGTTCGGCGACGCGCTGGTGCCGCCGCCGGACGCCCCGGCCGCCTGGGTGACCGAGGATGTCGTGCCGGTCCCGAAGAACATCTACGGCGTCACCAAGGCCGCGGCGGAAGACCTGTGCCAGCTGTCCCACCGCAACCACGGCCTGCCCTGCCTGGTGCTGCGAACCTCGCGCTTCTTCCCCGAGGCCGACGATGACGGGGCCAAGCGCGCCGCCTATGCCGACGACAACCTGAAGGCCAGCGAATTCCTGTTCCGGCGGGTCGACATCGAGGATGTGGTCGACGCCCATCTGCTGGCGCTGGAGAAGGCGCCGGCGATCGGCTTCGGCCGCTACATCGTCAGTGCCACCACGCCGTTCCGGCCGGAGGACCTGGCGGAGCTGCGGCGTGATGCGCCGGCGGTGGTGCGGCGGCGCGTCCCCGGCCATGAGGCGGAATATGCCCGCCGCGGCTGGCGGATGGTGCCGGGCATCGACCGGGTCTATGTCAACGACCGGGCCCGCGCCGAGCTGGGCTGGCGGCCCCGCCACGACTTCGCCGCGGTGATCGACCGGCTGCGGGCAGGCGGCAGCCTGTGGAGCCCGCTGGCCCGGCTGGTCGGGTCGAAGGGCTACCATGCGGAGAGCTTCGCCGAAGGCCCCTACCCGGTGGGCTGACCCGGCCAATCGCGAGCGCCAGGCATTCTCGTATTGCAATACATAATATTTTATACAAAACTTGCCGATGCCGACTCGTGGTGGGAAGAGAGGCATGCAAGGGATCGTTCATGTGACGCCGGCGATCTGGCTCCGGGATGAGGAGCGTTCGCCGGTCTGCCTGGGCGATGCCGACGATCTCGCCGACTGGCTGGGCCGCACCTGCGCCCTGCTGATGCGGAATGCGAGCGTCGGGGACCGCCAGGTTCTGGAGCTGGAGGGCCTGCTGGCCCGGGTCGAGGCCGTGATCGACGCCGGCGACCCGTTCCTGCCGGCCGAGCTGCGCCGGGACATCGTGGCCACCGTCGCCCGGCTGAACGGCCTGTGGGCGGCCGGGCCGAACGACGACGCATCCGCCCCGGCGCCGCGGGACGCCTCCCGGCCGGGCGAGGCCAATGCGATCCGCCGCCCGGCCCTGCCGCCGCTGCGGCTGTACAGCGGCGGCGCCAGACGCCGGAATTCCTAGCCGGTCGTCAGACCCGCACCGCCCGGGCCGCGGCCGCCGTCGCCACCAGCAGCGCCGCGACGATGCCGAGCGCCGTGGGCAGGCCGACATGGTCGGCAACGAAGCCGATCGCCGCCGGCCCGGCCAGGATGCCGCAATAGCCCAGCGTGGCGATGGTCGAGATGGCGAGGCCCGGCGGCATGCCCGGCACCCGGCCGGCGGCGCTGAACAGCACCGGCACGACATTGGCGGCGCCGACCCCGACCAGGGCGAAGCCGACCAGGCCCGCCACCGGCCAGGGCGCCAGCACCGCCAGCAGGAAGCCGGCCGCCGCCAGGGCGGAGCCGAGCCGCACCACCGTCTCGCCGCCGAAACGGCTGGTGATGCCGTCGCCGGCCAGCCGCATCACCGCCATCGCCACCGCGAACATGGCATAGCCCAGCCCGGCCACCGCCGGGTCCTGGCCGCGGCTGTCGTGCAGGAACACGGCGCTCCAGTCCAGGACGGCGCCTTCGGCCTGGAACAGCACGAAGGTCAGCAGGCCCAGCACCAGGACGATGCCGCGCGGCAGGGTGAACCGCATCCCGGCCTGGGCGGGCCTGCGCTCCGGCGGCAGCATCGACCCGGCCTGGGTCGCCAGCAGCACCAGCATCACGCCGCTGATCGCCACCGCCACCAGCAGCGGCGACAGGCCGAGGCCCAGCAGCAGGCTGGCGCCGCCGGCGCCGATCAGCCCGCCGACGCTGAACATGCCGTGGAAGGAGGACATCACCGGCTTGGTGCCGCGCGCCTCCACCGCCGTGGCCTGGACGTTCATGGCCACGTCCATCGACCCGGTGGCGGCGCCGAACAGGAACAGGGCTAGGCCGAGCAGCGGCGCGTCCGGCGCCAGGATCACCAGCGGCAGCGACAGACAGATCACCAGCCCGCCCAGCGCCGTGACCACCCGGCTGCTGAAGCGCGAGGCCAGGAACCCGGCCAGCGGCATCGCCACCATCGCCCCGGCGCCGAGGCCGAGCAGGGTGAGGCCGAGCACGCCGTCATCGATGCCGAGCCGGGCCTTGGCCAGCGGCACCTGCGGCGCCCAGCTGGCGGTGACGGTGCCGCAGATCAGGAACATGGCGCGGGTGGCGAGGCGCGCGGCGCGGAGATCGGCGGTGTCGGACGGGCCGTCCGTGCGGGCGAGGCTGGTCATGACGGTTCCTAGGCGAGAATCAGGGTCAGGCCGGCCTGGCGATAGGCGGCCAGAAGGTCGGGGTCGGCGTCGCGCTCGGTGATCAGCGCGTCCAGCCGGCCGACCGGCAGGATCGGGAACGGGGCGGCGGTGCCCAGCTTGTCGGCGGTGACCACGGCGGCGACCCGGCCGGCGCAGGCGGCCATGCGCCGCTTCACCAGCGCCTCCTCATGGTCCATGCCGCCGAGCCCGGCCTCGACATCGAGGCTGCAGACCCCGAGCAGGCAGAGATCGGCGCGCAAGCCCTCCAGCGCCGCCAGCACCGAGGTGCCGACGGTCGCCTGGTCGGCCTTGTCCAGCCGGCCGCCCAGCAGCACCACCTCGGCCGAAGGATGCCGGGTCAGGGCCAGCGCCGCCGGCAGGTTCGGGGTGACGATGGTGGCGCGCAGGTCGGGCGGCAGCGCCTCCGCCACCGCCAGCATGGTGGTGCCGCCGTCCAGCAGCACCACCTCGCCCGGGCGGATCAGCCCGGCCGTCATCCGGCCCAGCGCCGCCTTGGCCTCCGTCCGCTCGGTCGCCCGGGTGGCGAAGGTGCCGGTGGCCGGGGTCAGCGGCAGCGCCCCGCCATGGACCCGCCGCACGGCGCCGGCGCGGGCCAGGTCGTTGAGGTCGCGGCGGATCGTGTCCTCGGACACGCCGAGGGCCGTGCTGGCCGCGGTGGCCAGGATCTTGCCGTCGAGGGCGAGGAGGTCGAGGAGGCGCTTGCGCCGTTCCTCGGGCAACAGGATGTCGGTCATGCGGCCACTGCCTGATTTTGCACGATCATGCATGATTGTGCACGAACATGCAACGGCCGGCAGGAAAACCACTGATGCCCCCTTTTTGTCATTGCCGGGCTTGACCCGGCAATCCAGGGGCCACCGAGAACGGCTCTGAAAGCCCCTGGATCCTCGGGTCAAGCCCGAGGATGACAAGTGAGGAGAGTTGAATGGCCCCTTCGCCCATGCCTCGACCGCCTCCCCGGGGGCGCCCTTCCCGCACCGACAACAGGCGAAATCGGTCGTGAACTCCTGGTAATCTGCGCCGCCGCCCCCAATATCCCGGCGGCTTTCAGCCATAGCGGAGACCGACGAGCCGTGCTCGACTTCCTCGCCGATCCCCAGATCTGGGCCAGCTTCATCACGCTGGCCGTGCTCGAGATCATCCTCGGCATCGACAACATCATCTTCATCGCCATCGCCACCGAGAAGCTGCCGGAGAGCCAGCGCGCCAACGCCCGCCGCGTCGGCCTGATCCTGGCGCTGCTGCTGCGCCTGGTGTTCCTGGCGATGATCTCCTGGATCATCGGCCTGACCGCGCCGGTGTTCAGCGCCTTCGGCCTGGACGTGTCCTGGCGCGACCTGATCCTGCTCGCCGGCGGCCTGTTCCTGCTCTACAAGGCCACGGTCGAGGTGCATGCCGCGATCGAGGAGAAGGAGGAAGGCCACGCCATCAAGGCGGCCAGCTTCGCCGCGATCATCGGCCAGATCATCATCCTCGACCTGGTGTTCTCGCTGGACAGCGTGATCACCGCGGTCGGCATGACCGACAACCTGCCGGTGATGTATGCCGCCGTGATCGTCGCGGTCGGCACCATGCTGGCGGCCTCCGGCCCGATCAGCCGCTTCGTGCACCGGCACCCGACGGTGAAGATGCTGGCCCTGTCCTTCCTGCTGCTGGTCGGCGTGGCCCTGGTGGCCGACGGCCTGCACTTCCACATCCCGCGCGGCTACCTGTACTTCGCCATCGCCTTCTCCCTCGGCGTCGAGGTGCTGAACCTGCTGGCCAAGCGCAGCCACGCCAAGCGCGCCGGGGCCGGGGCGCCGAACAAGCAGGCTTGACCGGACGCCCTTCCCCGCCGCCGGCCGGCCCGACGGCGGGGAAGGGCAAATCAAACATATAAAGATGTCTTTATGCTTGTGGCGAACCGGCCCGGCTGCTACACCCTGCGGCAATTCCGAACTTGTCGCAGGAGCACCCGATGCCTGACGCCGCCACCTTCACCGACTACAAGGTCAAGGACCTCAGCCTCGCCGATTGGGGCCGCAAGGAAATCGCGATCGCCGAGACCGAGATGCCCGGCCTGATGGCGCTGCGGGCGGAGTTCGGCGCGTCGCAGCCGCTGAAGGGCGCCCGTATCGTCGGCTGCCTGCACATGACCATCCAGACCGCGGTGCTGATCGAGACGCTGACGGCGCTGGGCGCCACCGTGCGCTGGTCGTCCTGCAACATCTTCTCGACCCAGGACCAGGCCGCCGCGGCCATCGCCGCCGCCGGCATCCCGGTCTTCGCCTGGAAGGGCGAGACCGAGGAGGAGTTCTGGTGGTGCATCGAGCAGACGCTGCGCGGCCCGGGCGGCTGGACCCCGAACATGATCCTGGACGATGGCGGCGACGTCACCCAGATCATGCACGACAAGTATCCGGAGATGCTGGCCGAGGTCCGCGGCCTGTCCGAGGAGACGACCACGGGCGTGCACCGCCTGTATGAGATGATGAAGAAGGGCACCCTCAAGGTCCCGGCCATCAACGTCAACGACAGCGTCACCAAGTCGAAGTTCGACAACCTCTACGGCTGCCGCGAGAGCCTGGTCGACGGCATCAAGCGCGCCACCGACGTGATGATGGCCGGCAAGGTCGCCGTCGTCGCCGGCTATGGCGATGTCGGCAAGGGCTCGGCCGCCTCGCTGCGCAGCCAGGGCGCCCGGGTCATGGTCACCGAGATCGACCCGATCAACGCCCTGCAGGCGGCGATGGAAGGGTACCAGGTCGTGACCATGGACGAGGCGGCGCCGATCGGCGACATCTTCGTCACCGCGACCGGCAATGTCGACGTCATCACCCTCGATCACATGCGGGCGATGAAGGACCGGGCGATCGTCAGCAACATCGGCCACTTCGACAGCGAGATCCAGATCGACGCCCTCCGCAACTACAAGTGGGAGGAGGTCAAGCCGCAGGTCGACGAGGTGGTGTTCCCGGACGGCAAGCGCCTGATCGTCCTGGCCCAGGGCCGGCTGGTCAACCTGGGCTGCGGCACCGGCCACCCCAGCTTCGTGATGTCGGCCAGCTTCACCAACCAGGTGCTGGCCCAGATCGAGCTGTGGCAGAACCACGCCAACTACGAGCGCAAGGTCTACGTCCTGCCGAAGCACCTCGACGAGAAGGTCGCGGCGCTGCACCTGGAGAAGATCGGCGCCAAACTGACCCAGCTGACCCCGAAGCAGGCCGACTATATCGGCGTGCCGTCGCAGGGCCCGTTCAAGCCGGACCACTACCGCTACTGATCGACCCCGCAAGGGTCCGGTCGAGACCAGCCCCCGCCGCAAGGCGGGGGCTTTTTCGTGCCTGCAGCAAGACCGGGCAGATTGCGGTGCGGCGTCATGCAGGAACACCCCAGATTCAGCACGTTCATGCCAAATCAATGCCGCCAACATGAGGCATATGTCGCTTCTTCCGCGCGAATTGATATTTCATTCCTGCTTTGGGAGAGTTCGATGACCACATTCACAGGCACCAATGGCGACGACATGCTGCCCCCCCTGATGGGCGACAACAGCGGCAACGACGTGTTCAACGGCCTCGGCGGCAACGACAATCTCAACTGCGGCATCGGTGACGACCTGGCCTTCGGCGGCAGCGGCGTGGACTTCATCGATGGCGGTGGCGGCGACGACTATATCGACGGCGGCACCGGCGCCGACGCCATGCAGGGGAATTTCGGCGACGACACCTATATCGTCGATTCGACCGGCGACACGGTCACCGAATTCTCGGCCTCGGACGGCACCGACACGATCTATTCCAGCGTCTCCTACACCCTGCCGCAATTCGTCGAGCGGCTGATCCTGACCGGCGGCGCCGTGATCAACGCCACGGGCGGCGACGCCGCCGACACCCTGGTCGGCAATGCCGGCGCCAACACCCTGACCGGCAATGACGGGGCGGATTTCCTGTCCGGCGGCGACGGCAACGACGTGCTGCGCGGGGGAGCCGGCATGGACGCCCTCGACGGCGGCAACGGCGTCGACACGGCCAGCTACTTCAGCGGCTCGACCGGGGTCGCGGTCGACCTCACGACCGGCATCGGCAGCGGTGGCGAGGCTCAGGGCGACACCCTGCTCAATATCGAGAATCTGTCCGGCAGCCAGGGCAATGACAGCCTCGTCGGCAATGGCGGCGCCAACACCTTGCAGGGCTGGAACGGCAACGACGTGCTTTCGGGCGGCCTGGGCAAGGACACGCTCACCGGCGGCGCCGGGGCCGACCGCTTCGTCTACGGCGCCATCACCGACAGTGCGGTCGGCGCCAATGCCGACCGGATCACCGATTTCAGCCACGCCCAGGGCGACCGCATCGACCTGTCGGCGATCGACGCCAACGCCGGCACGGCCGGCGACCAGGCCTTCACCTTCCTTGGCACCGGCCTGTACACCCACCACGCCGGGGAGCTGCGCTATGCCGTCAGCGGCGGCGTCACCACCATCGCCGGCGACGTCAATGGCGACGGCGCCTCCGACTTCCACATCACCCTGACCGACAGCCTGACCCTGGTGGCCGGCGACTTCGTGCTGTAGCCGCGGCCCGGGGACGTCACTCGGTCGGGATGCCGTCGAAATCGGTCTCGACCGAGAGATCCTTCTGGTCGGCGCAGGTGAAGCGGGCCGAACCGGCGAGCGGGTCGAGGCCCGTCAGGGTCAGGGTGCCGCTCGCCGCCTGGTCGCAGCCGTCGAGCGAATCGTCGCCCGCGTCGATGCTGAAGGAGACGCCGTAATCGGTGGCCGACTTGTCGGCCGCGACCGCCTGGGAGAACGGCTTCAGGTCATGGGTGCCGAGGGACGCGTCCTTCGGCAGCGCCACCACCACGGCACCGACCGGCATCATCTGCTTGGTGCCGTGGACGTCGCGCTCCTGCTCCAGATACAGCATCAGCAGCCGGCTGCCGGCGGCCTGGCGCTTGGCCGAGCCGGTGCCGGTGATGGTGGCGTTGACCGGCGCGCCCATCGTGGTGCTGACCCGGCCGGGTCCGGCCGAGGCCGCCGCCGGCTCCGACGGCACCACCTGGCTCGGGTCGACCGGCACCGCGTCGAAGGTCAGCGACAGCGTCGCCTCCGACGAATCGCGGCAGGTGAAGTTGAGCGTGCCGGCGAAGGGCGAGACGCCGGTCACCTCGACCGTGCCCTGCGGCACCAGCCGGCAGTCGCGCACGCGCGACCCATTCGCGCCGATGGCGAGGTAGAGGGCGCCGGACGCCTTGCCGGCCTGGTCGTGCCGGGCGGAATCGTAGCTGCCCACCTGCAGCGTGCCGGGCGCGACATCGGCCGGCAGCAGCAGCTGGATCTGGCGGGCGCGGATCACGCCCTCGCCGGTCGCGGTCATGCCGACCACGAAGCGCCCGCGATCGTCCTTCACCGCCAGGGCGAAGCCCTCGATGGTCTCGGTCTCGCCGCCGGGGCCCGCGACCGTGCCGCGGAAGGTGCCGAGGGTCTGGTCGGCCGCCGCCGCGGGCAGGGCGGGCAGCAGCAGAAGGAGGGCGAAGGCAAGGCGGCGCAGCATGGGTCTCATCCCGGTGATCCGGCCGCACCCTACACGCTGCGGCGCCGCCGCGCCTCCCCGCCATCGCGTCGCACGCGTTACAGATTCGTCATGGTTGGTCGCGCAGCCCTGCCGCCTGCGGGACCCTTTCGGGGTTCCCGATACCATCATTGCGAGCGCAGCGAAGCAATCCAGGGGCCGGTGCGAACCGGCCCTGGATTGCTTCGTCGCTGCGCTCCTCGCAATGACGGTGTTGGGGATTCAGCCGGCTCTCAACGCGACAGATGCGCCTCGAAGGCCTCCAGCGCCTCGGCCATGTCGGCGCGGCCGAAGCCGATGCGGAAGCGGTCGGCCGGCACCGGGCCGAGGGCCGAGCGGTAGACCCGTGCCGGCAGCAGCAGCACGCCGGAGCGCTCGACCAGGTCGTCGGCGAAGGCATCCACCCCCTCGCCGCCCAAATAGCGCGGGAAGCCGATGCAGCCGGCGGCCGGCACCTGCCAGTCGAAGCGGTTGGCGTGCCGGGCGAAGAACGCCTCCAGCAGCGGCAGGTTGCGGGCGACGAGGTCGCGGCTGCGCCGCACCAGATGCTCCCGAGCGCCGATCGCGATCTCGGCCAGCGCCTCACTCGGCGCCGGGGCGCACAGCGTGGTGTAGTCCTTCTGCCGCACGATCCGGCGCAGGAGCTCGCGGTCGCGGCAGGCGACCCAGCCCAGGCGCAGCCCCGGCAGGCCGTGGGTCTTGGACAGCACCCCGACCGACAGCGCGCGCTCGTACAGCTCGACCGCCGGCGGCAGACGGTCCGCCTCGCGCCGCTCCAGCCCGCGATAGACCTCGTCCGCCAGGATCCAGATCCCGCGCGAGCGGGCCAGCTCGATGATCGCGTCCAGCACCGGCCGCGGCGGCAGCCAGCCGGTCGGGTTGTGCGGCACGTTGAGGATGATCAGCCGGGTGTTCGGCCGCAGCGCCGTGGCGATCCGGTCCGGGTCCAGCGACCAGCCGCCCGGCGCCCCGGGATCGGCCTGCAGCGGCACGCCGGTGACGGCGCAGATGCCGGCGGCCACCGCCTCCAGCGACTGGTAGTTCGGGATCAGCGTCACCGCATGGTCGTTCGGTCCCAGCAGGCTGCGCACCGACTGGAAGATCGCCTCCCCTGCCCCGACCGTGACCGCCACGTCATCCGCCTGCAGCCCCGCATACATCCCGGCGATGGCGGCGCGCAGCGACGGTGCCCCGGCGGTCTCGGTGTAGCCGAGCCACAGCTTGTCCCAGGCCTCGCGCTGGACCGGCGTGCCGAGGGCCAGAAGGTCCGTCAGCGTCAGCGACTGCATGTCGGAGGCGCAGAGATTGTGGCGGGCGGTGAACTCCCAGCGCGCGAAATAGGCTTCGAGCGCGAATTCGGGCAGCGACATCGGGGAACTCCTCGGGCGGCGGTGCGGCCAGAGGGTGGCACGGAGATTGACATTGCTCTATCACCGAATTGTTCGGGACAATGTTCCGATTGTCTCGATCCCGCCGTCGCGCCACTCTGCGGCCATGACGCCAGAGCTGCTCTCCTCCTTCGTGCTGTTCGCCTTCGTCACCTCGATCACACCGGGGCCGAACAACATCATGCTGACCGCCTCCGGCCTCAGCTTCGGCTTCCGCCGCACGGTGCCGCACATGGTCGGCATCGCCGTCGGCTTCACGGTGATGGTGGCGGCGGTCGGGCTGGGGCTGGGCGCCGCCTTCGCCGCCTGGCCGCTGCTGTACGAGCTGCTGAAATACGGCGGCGCCGCGTACCTGCTGTACCTGGCCTGGAAGATCGCCCGCTCCGGGCCGATCGCGGCCGGCGGCGAATCCGGCCGGCCGATGACCTTCCTGGAGGCCGCGGCGTTCCAGTGGGTCAACCCCAAGGCCTGGGTGATGGCGGTGGGCGCCATCGCCACCTACACGCCGCAGGCCGGCTTCCTGGGCAATCTGGCGATCGTCACATTGGTGTTCGGGCTGGTGAACCTGCCCAGCGTCGGCTGCTGGGCCCTGTTCGGCATGGCGCTGCGCCGGGTGCTGCACGCCCCCGCCGCCGTCCGCGCCTTCAACCTGGGCATGGCCCTGCTGCTGGTCGCCTCGCTGTACCCGATCGCGGCGGATCTGCTGGGCTGAGATCGGCGGGGATCGGCCCCCTCATTGTCATCCTCGGGCTTGACCCGAGGATCCAGGGGCCGTCGAGAACAGCCCTTCGTGGCCCCTGGATTGCCGGGTCGAGCCCGGCAATGACACAAGGGGAAGGGTCGCCCGTGCCTCACGCCGCGGGCACGCCGGACGTCGTCGAATACTCGAAATGCAGCACCTCGCCCGGGCGGGCGAGCGGGTGGATGGCGTGGGCGGCGGAGGCGGCCTCGGCGAAGCCGGTCAGGATCAGCTTCAGCTTGTGCGGATAGGTGGCGATGTCGCCGACCGCGAAGATGCCGGGCACGCTGGTCGCCGCCGTCGCCTGGTCGATGGCGATGTGGTTCTTGTCCAGCGCCAGGCCCCAATCGGCGATCGGCCCCAGATTCATCGACAGGCCGAAGAAGGGCAGCAGCACGTCGGCGTCGAGCCGCCGCACCTCGCCGTCCAGCGTCGCCACGGTGACGGCGGAAAGCTGGCCGCCCGCCCCCTCCAGCCCGTGCAGCTGGTAGGGCGTCACCAGCTCGATCTTCCCGGCCTCGGCCAGGGCATGCAGCTTCGCCACGCTGTCCGGCGCGCCGCGGAACTTGTCGCGCCGGTGCACCACCATGACCTTGGCGGCGATGTCGGCCAAGAGGATCGACCAGTCGAGCGCGCTGTCGCCGCCGCCGGCCACCACCACCCGCTTGCCGCGCAGCGCCTCCTTCCGCGTCACCATGTAGAAGACCGAGCGGTTCTCGTAGGCCTCGATCCCGGCCAAAGGCGGCCGGTTCGGGCCGAAGGCGCCGACCCCGGCGGCGACGATCACCGCCGCGGCGTCGATCTCAGTGCCGGCGCTGGTGCCGACCAGCCAGCGGCCGTCCGGCTGCCGCGCCAGCGTCTCGACCCGCTGGCCGAGATGGTAGACCGGGGCGAAGGGCGCCGCCTGGGCCACCAGCCTATCGATCAGCTCTGCCGCCTCGATCCGCGGCTGGCCGGGGATGTCGTAGATCGGCTTTTCCGGATAGAGGGCCGCGCATTGCCCGCCCTGGACGTCGAGCACATCGACGACATGGCAGTGCAGCTTCAGCATGCCGCATTCGAACACCGCGAACAGCCCGACCGGGCCGGCCCCGATGATGGCGACGTCGGTGCGGTGCGGGGTCGGCATGGCGGTTCTCCGGAGCTGCAGACCTCGATGGGATAGCCGGTTCTGTGGCCGGGCGCACCATCGCGATGCGACGCGGGCGTGACGCATCTGCCCCGGTATGCGAACAATCGGCCGATGTTCCGATTCACCCTCGACCTGCCGGACGAAGCCGCGACCGCAGCCCTGGCGGCACGGCTGGCGGCGCTGCTGCGGCCCGGCGATATCGTGCTGCTGGCCGGCGATTTGGGCGCCGGCAAGTCCTTCCTGGCCCGCGCCCTGATCCGCGCCGCCGCCGGCGAGCCGGATCTCGAGGTGCCGAGCCCGACCTTCACCCTGGTCCAGACCTACGACCTGCCGGCCGGCCCGCTGTGGCATTTCGACCTGTACCGGCTGGCGGCGCTGGAGGAGGTGCTGGAGCTGGGCTGGGACGAGGCGCGGCTGGGCATCTGCCTGGTGGAATGGCCGGACCGGCTTGGCCCGCTGACCCCGGCCGACCGGCTGAAGGTCGAGCTGGCGCATGGCGAGGCCGACGGCCGCATCGCCGCCATCACCGGCCTGGGCGGCCGCGGCGCGGCCCTGGCCCGGGCCCTGCGCGAGGGGCCGTGACCCCGCGAATCTACACCATCGCGGCCGGCGGCGGCGTGGCCGACGCCCTGGCCCGCGGCCTGCTGGCCCGGGCGGCGGGCGATCCGCTGGCGCTGGGCGCCATGACCGTGCTGCTGCCCAGCCGCCGGGCCGGCACCACCCTGCGGGACGCCTTTCTGCGCGCGGCGGAGGGCAAGCCGCTGCTGCTGCCCCGGCTGCTGCCGGTCGGCGACATCGACGCCGACGCGCTGGGCCTGGCCGCCGGCGAGACCCCGGCGGTGGCCGAGGCGCTGGCGCTGCCGCCGGCGATCCAGCCGCGGCAGCGGCAGATCCTGCTGGCCCGGCTGGTGCTGGCCCGGCCGGACCCGCAGGTCGGCGCCGACCAGGCGATGCATCTGGCGGCGGCGCTGGCCCGGCTGCTGGACGAGGTGCAGGCCGAGGGGCTGGGCTTCGACCGGCTGGACGGGCTGGTGCCGGAGGAGCTGGCCGAGCATTGGCAGGAGACGCTGGAGTTCCTGCGCATCGTCACCACCGCCTGGCCCGAGGTGCTGAAGGACCTCGACGCCCTCGACCCGGCCGAATGGCGCGCCCGGCTGACCCGGGCCCAGGCCGAGGCCTGGCAGGCCGCGCCGCCGGCCGACCCGGTGATAGCCGCCGGCCTCTTGGGCACCAACCCGGCGGAGATCGGGCTGCTGCGCGTGGTCGCCACGCTGCCGCAGGGTGCGCTGGTCCTGCCAGGCCTGGACCGCTTCATGGATGGCGAGAGCTGGGACCAGCTCGATGACGGCCACCCGCAGCAGCCGCTGAAACGGATGCTGGAGGGGCTGGGCGTCGACCGGGCGCAGGTCGCCGACTGGCCCGACCCCACGGCCGTCGGCGGGCCGGACCGCACCGTGCTGCTGCGCGAGGTGATGCGCCCGGCCGCCACCACCGATGCCTGGCGCCACCCCGCCGGGCTGGACGCCGCGGCGCTGAGCGGCCTCACCCGGATCGACTGCGCCACGGCGCAGGAGGAGGCGGGCGTCATCGCCCTGCTGCTGCGCGAGGTGCTGGAGACGCCGGGCCGCACCGCCGCGCTGGTGACGCCGGACCGGGACCTGGCCCGCCGGGTGGCCGCCGACCTGACCCGCTGGCAGGTGGCGGTCGACGATTCGGCCGGCCGGCCGTTGGCCGACACCCCGGTCGGCGCCTATCTGCGGCTGGTCGGCGACGTTGCCTTCCGCGACGCCTCGCCGCTGTCGGTGCTGGCGCTGCTGAAGCATCCTCTGGCGGCCGGCGGCGAGCCGATCGGCCTGTTCCGCGAGGCGCTGCGCCGGCTGGAGCGCGAGGTGCTGCGCGGCCCGGCGCCGGAGCCCGGCATCGCCGGGCTGCAGGCGGCGCTGGCGGCCGGCGGCGGCCCGGCGCTGGCCGTCTGGCTGGACAAGGTCGGCGGCATCCTGAGCCCCTTCATCGAAGCGGTGCGGGACGACAGCCAATCCCCGGCCGAGCTGCTGCGGCTGCACATCACCTGCGCCGAGGCCCTGGCCGCCACTGATGCCGAGCCCGGCCCCGCCCGGCTGTGGCGGGCCGAGGATGGCGAGGCGGCGCAGGCGCTGGCCGACGAGCTGCTCGCCGGCTTCGACGGCTTCCCGGCCATTCCCGGCCCCGACTGGCCCGGCCTGTTCGAGGCGATGATGGACGGGGCGGTGGTGCGGCCGCGCTGGGGCCGGCATCCGCGGCTGGCGATCCTGGGCCCGGTCGAGGCGCGGATGGCGCGGTTCGACCGCATCGTGCTGGGCGGGCTGAACGAGGGCACCTGGCCCGGCGTGCCCGCCGCCGATCCCTGGCTGTCGCGGCCGATGCGGCGGCAATTCGGCCTGCCGGCGCCGGAGCGGCGCATCGGCCTGGCCGCCAACGACTTCGCCCAGGCCGCCGCCGGGACCGAGGTCTTCCTGACCCGGGCGGAGAAGGTGGAGGGCACGCCGACCGTGCCGTCGCGCTGGCTGCTGCGGCTGCAGGCGGTGCTGGACGGCGCCGGCCTGGCCCTGACTCCACCGGCGCGCGACTGGCGCGCGCTGGCCCGGCACATCGACGAGCCCGAGGCGGTGCGGCCGGTGGCACCGCCGCGGCCGAAGCCGCCGGTCGAGGCGCGGCCGCGGCGCCTGTCGGTGACCCAGATCTCGGTCTGGATGCAGGACCCCTACGCCATCTACGCCCGCATGGTGCTGGGGCTGGAGCCCTTGGACCCGATCGAGGCCGAGCCGGGCGCGTCGGAGCGCGGCACCGCCATCCACGCCGCCCTGGCCGCGCTCGTCCAGGCCCATCCGGACGCGCTGCCGCCGGACGCGCTGGAGCGCCTTCTGGTGCTGGGCCGGGCGGAGTTCGCCAGGCTGCCGCCGGGGCCGGACATCCGCACCTTCTGGTGGCCGCGCTTCGCCCGGATCGCCGCCTGGTTCGTCGAGACCGAAGGCCGGCTGCGCGCGGCCGGGCGGCGCGCGATCCTGACCGAGCAGAAGGGCTTGGTCACCCTGCCCGCCCCGGGCGGGGCCTTCGCCCTGTCCGGCGTCGCCGACCGCATCGACCAGGGGCCGGACGGGCTGGTGGTGGTCGACTACAAGACCGGCGTGGTGCCGTCGAACGAGACCATCCTGGCCGGCCACCAGCCGCAGCTGCCGCTGGAGGCTATGATGATCCGCGACGGCGGCTTCCCCGGCGTGCCTGCGGGCGTGCCGGTGGCCGGGCTGGAGCATTGGCGCCTGTCCGGCGCCGCCACGCCCGGCGAGGTCAAGCCGGTGAAGCCGGCCGAGGGCGATTTCGCCGCCCTGGCCGACCAGGCGCTGGGCGGGCTGATGAGGCTGATCGCCCGCTTCGACCTGCCGGAGACGCCCTATCTGTCCCAGCCGCGCGGCCTGGCGCCCCGCTTCTCCGACTACGCCCATCTGGCCCGGGTCAAGGAATGGTCGGCGGGAGGTGGCGAGGGATGAGCGCGATCCGCCCCGACCCGACGGCGACGCAGCGCGAGGCGTCCGATCCCAAACAGTCGGTCTGGGTCGGCGCCTCGGCCGGGACCGGCAAGACCAAGGTGCTGACCGACCGGGTGCTGCGGCTGATGCTGGCCGGCACGCCGCCCGACCGCATCCTGTGCATCACCTTCACCCGCGCCGCCGCGGCCGAGATGGCCAACCGCATCGCCGCCACCCTGGCGCGCTGGGCCACAATGCCGGACGACGCGCTGCAGCTGGCCCTGGCCGATCTGATGGGCGCGCCGCCCGCCACCGCGGTGCAGACCGAGGCGCGGCGGCTGTTCGCCCGCGTCCTCGACGTGCCCGGCGGCATGCGCATCCAGACCGTCCACAGCTTCTGCCAGTCGTTGCTGCGCCGCTTCCCGGTCGAGGCCGGGCTGCCGCCGCAATTCGAGCTGATCGACGACCGCAGCGCCGCCGAGATGCTGGAGCGGGTGCGCCGCCAGGTGCTGGCGGATGACGGCCTCGGCTGGGCGGTCGACCGCGTCGCCGCCTCGGTCGGCGCCGACGAGTTCAGCGAGATCGTGCGCGCCCTGGTGGCCGAGCGCGGCCAGCTGACCCGCCTGCTGGACGAGCATGGCGGGCGGGACTCGCTTGTCGCCGGGATCCGCGCCCTGCTGGACCTGCCCGAGGGCGCCACCGCCGACAGCCTGCTGCGCGACGCCTGTGCCGATTCCGCCCTGGACTGCGAGGCGGTGCGCGCGGCGGCCTATGCCCTGCTGGCCGGCGCCAAGACCGATCAGGACCGCGGCACCGCCATCGCCAACTGGCTGGAGAAGCCGGACGGACGGGTCGTCGGTTTCGGCGACTACCGCGACGCCTTCCTGACCGCGACCGACGGCAGCATCCGTGCCCGCCTGGCCACCAAGGCCGTCGCCGCCGTGCCCGGCGTGCTGGACGCGCTGCAGGCCGAGGCCGAGCGCATCCTGGCGCTGACCGAGCGGCTGCGCGCCGCCGGCACCGCCGACGCCACCGCCGCCCTGCTGGCCCTGGGCGCGGCGCTGATCGAGCGCTACCGGGCGGAGAAGGCGCGGCGGGCGCTGCTGGACTATGACGACCTGATCCTGCAGGCCGGCGACCTGCTGGAGCGGCCGGGCAAGTCCGCCTGGGTGCTGTTCAAGCTCGACGGCGGCATCGACCATGTGCTGATCGACGAGGCGCAGGACACCAGCCCGGAGCAGTGGCGCGTGGTCGAGGCCCTGACGGCGGAGTTCTTCGCAGGATTCGGCGCCCGCGAGGATGCCGACCGCACAATCTTCGTCGTCGGCGACGAGAAGCAGTCGATCTTCAGCTTCCAGGGCGCCGACCCGGCCGAGTTCAGCCGCGTGCACGGCCTGTTCGACCGGCGCAGCCGCGAGGCCGAGCGGCCGTTCCACACCATCCCGCTGGAGACCTCGTTCCGCTCGGTCTCCGCCGTGCTGGAGCTGGTCGACGCCGTCTTCGCCCGCGACCCGGCGCTGGACGGGGTGGCGCCGGAGCCGCCGCGCCATTTCGTGTCGGAGCGGCGGCGGCTGCATGGCGGGCTGGTCGAGCTGTGGCCGCTCCTGGGCCCCAGCGAGAGCGACGAACCGCCGGCCTGGGAGCCGCCGACCGAGCAGCGTGGCATCAGCGACCCCGGCGCCCGGCTGGCGCGGCTGATCGCGGCCCGCATCGCCGGCTGGCTGCGCGACGGCACGATCCTGGAATCCCAGGGCCGGCCGATCCGCCCCGGCGACGTGCTGATCCTGGTGCGCACCCGCAACCGCTTCTTCGTCGAGCTGATGCGCGCCCTGAAGGCGGCAGACGTGCCGGTCGGCGGCATGGACCGGATGGTGCTGACCGAGCAGCTGGCGGTGATGGACCTGATGGCCTTGGCCCGCTTCCTGCTGCTGCCGGAGGACGATCTGTCCCTGGCCGAGCTGCTGAAGGGCCCGCTGGTCGGCTTCGACGACGACCGGCTGTTCGCCCTGGCCCATGGAAGGCGCGGCGCGCTGTGGGCCGCCATGGCGGCGTCGCCCGACCCGGCGGTGAAGGCGACCCGGGCCTGGCTGGCGGAGATCCTGGACCGGGTCGATTTCCAGGCGCCGTTCGAGCTGTTCTCCGGCGTGCTGGCCCGGCCCTGCCCGGGCGACCCGATCTCCGGCCGTCGCGCCATGCTGGGCCGGCTGGGGCCCGAGGCCGAGGACCCGCTGGACGAGTTCCTGTCGCTGGCCCTGGGCTTCGAGCGGCAGTTGCCGCCGTCGCTGCAGCGCTTCCTGCACTGGCTGGAGACCGGCACCACCGAGGTCAAGCGCGAGCAGGAGCAGGCCGGCGGCCAGGTGCGGATCATGACCGTGCACGGATCGAAGGGCCTGCAGGCGCCGATCGTGATCCTGCCCGATTTGGTCGGCATGCCGCGCGGCGGCGCCCGGGCCGGGGAGAAGATCCTGTGGCCGGAGCCGGATTCGGTCGCGGGGGCGCTGCCGGTGCCGCTATGGGCGCCGCGCGCCGCCGACCGGCCGCCCGCCTATCGCGAGGCGATGGAGCGCGCCGATCGCCGCCGCGACCAGGAGTATCGCCGCCTGCTGTATGTCGCCCTGACCCGGGCCGAGGACCGGCTGTACCTGCTGGGCCACTACGCCACCGAGCGCGGCAAGCCGGCCGATGGCTGCTGGTACCATCTGGTGCGCGACGGGCTGGCGACGCTGCCCGACGCCGCGACGGTCGCGATCGACGGCGTCGAGGGTGAGGGCCTGCGCCTGCACCGGCCCCAGGCCGACCGGATCGCCGGGCCCGAGGCGGTGGCGCCGGAAGCGGCGGCCGGGGCGGCACCGCCGGACTGGCTGCACCGTCCGCCGCCGCCGGAGCCCGACCCGACCCGGCCGCTGACCCCGTCGCGGCCGGAGGCCGAGCCGCCGGCCCGGTCGCCGCTGGAGGGCAGCGATCAGGGCCGGTTCCGCCGCGGCGCGCTGATCCATGCCCTGCTGCAGGCGCTGCCCGAGCTGCCGCCCGAGGCGCGCGAGGCGGCGGCGCGGCGCTACCTGGCCCGGCCACAGCACGGCCGCGACGAGGCCGAGCAGGCGGAGATCGTGGCCACCACCCTGGCGGTGCTGGCGCAGCCCGGCTTCGAGCCGCTGTTCGGCCCCGGCAGCCGGGCCGAGGTGCCGGTGGTCGGCCTGGTCGAGGGCCGCGCTTTGTCCGGCCAGATCGACCGGCTGGTGGTGACCCCCGAGTCGGTGCTGGTGGTCGACTACAAGACCAACCGCCCGCCGCCGGCCAGCATCGAGTCGGTGCCGCGCGCCTACCTGGTGCAGATGGCCGCCTACCGCGCGGCGCTGCGGCTGGTTTATCCAGGCCGGACAGTACGCTGCGCGCTGCTGTGGACCGAGGGTCCGAGGCTGATGGAGCTCCCGCCCGCAACGCTGGACCGGCATGCCCCGGGCGCATCGGCTTGACCTTGTTCCGTTCCCCTCCCTACCCTATCTCCACGTGGTGAGGTGGCGTCCCGCCCCTAAGCAAGGAATTCCCATGAGCACGAAGCCCGTCTCGGATACCAGCTTCGAAACCGACGTCCTGAAGGCCTCCGGCCCCGTCCTGGTGGACTTCTGGGCCGAATGGTGCGGCCCCTGCAAGATGATCGGCCCGTCGCTGGAAGAGATCGCCGCCGAGCTGGGCGGCAAGGTCAGCATCGTCAAGCTGAACATCGACGAGAACCCGCTGACCCCGCCGAAATACGGCGTGCGCGGCATCCCGACCCTGATGCTGTTCAAAGACGGCCAGGTCGCCGCCACCAAGATCGGCGCCGTGCCGAAGGGCGCGCTGTCGCAGTGGGTCGAGAGCAACCTCTGATCCCCGCGCTACGATTGTGAATTCGAGGAGCCCCGCCGCAAGGCGGGGCTTTTTCGTTGGGCCGCGGTTACGGAGCGGGATGGCTTAGGCTGGATCGGGCCATCTCGATCTCGCCAAGGTGGTGACGTGTTGCCTCTTCCGCTTGCGGGAGAGGCCGGAGACGCGAAGCGGCTCCGGGTGAGGGGATTTTGTCGAGGCCTGGCCAGCCCTCACCCGGTCTCGCTGCACGAGCCCGACCTCTCCCGCCAGGCGGGAGAGGAAACGCGCGAGAAGACGCTCGACGCCGCGCCCTACTCCACCTTCTCGCCCGGATACGCCCCCCAGAACGACGCCCGGCGCATCCAGCCGCGATAGCCCTTGAGGTCGACATAGCACCAGTCGGCCTGCGCCCCGTCGCCCGGGCAGCGCAGCAGCGAACCCAGCACCCCCGGCTCCGCCTTCGCCATCAGGCCGGAGCCCTCGCTGGGCTCGTTGTAGATCGGCTGATCCTCCTTGCCGGTCACCACCAGGGTGCGCCGGCGGGTCAGCAGGGCCTGGTGGACCCAGCCCTCGATCCCCTCCCAGTCGCGCACGCGGCGCCAGGTGTCGAATTCGGCGATCACCTCGACCGGCAGGCCCTTCTTGCTGACCACCCATTCGACCGGGTAGCGCTCGCCCGGGCCGGTGCGGAGATTCACCTCGTCCGAGCGCAGGGAGACGAATCGCGGCACCGGCTGGCCGCTGCCGGCGGCCTGGGCCGTGGACGGCATGGCCGCGGCGAGAGCGAGGAACAGGGCGGTGATGGATCGGCGCATGGGGCTCCGACTGGCGGCGGTCGATGCCGCCACAAGAATCCCGCGCGCCGGCCGCGTCAAGTGCGTCCGTAGCGGCGCATGATCTCCGGCAGCCGCTCGATCGGCAAGGCGTGGCTGACCCGGCCGTTGCGGCCCTGCGTGGTCTCGGCGGCGCAGAGCGAGTTCCAGATCGCCTCCTCCGTCCCCTCCACCACCGCCGCCATCAGCGGCTGCAGCGCGAAATCCGGCAGCATGCGCAGGTTGTCGAAGGGCTGCGCCCGGCTGGTGTCGGTGGCCTGGCCGAGGTCGTTGCCGGTGGAGAAGGCGATGAACACGTCGCCACTGCCCGGCCAGCCCAGCCCGCCGCAGCGGGCCAGGCCGAGGCCGGCACGTTGCGCCAGCCGCTTCAGCTGGTGCGGGAACAGGGGCGCGTCGGTGGCGACCACGACCAGGATCGACCCCTCGACCCGGCGTTGGGCGAAGCAGCTGGGCACGTCGGTGACCGGGATCTCACGCCCGACCGGCACGCCGTCCAGCAGCAGCCGGTCGCGGTCGCCGTAATTGGTCTGCACCAGGATGCCGACGGTCCAGCTCTCGCCGCCCTGGGCGACGATGCGCGACGCGGTGCCGGTCCCGGCCTTGAACTCATGCGCGTTGGTGCCGGTACCGCCGCCGGCGCAGCCCTCGGCCACCGGGTCGGCGGTGGCACGGCGCAGCGCCTCCAGCGCATGGTGCGGCCGCAGCACGAAATGCTCGCTCTCGGACAGCCAGCCATCATAGGTCTCGGACACCAGCGGCATCTTGAAGTCGGCGCCGGTGGCCAGCGTCACCTCGGCATCGACCATGCCCTCATGCACGGCGCCGATCGAGAAGGTGCCGGTCAGCGACAGCGGGCCGCACAGCAGGCCGAACTCGTTGATCCAGGTCAGGCCGGTGACCTCGCTGTTGCCGTTCAGCACATGGCCGGCGGCGAACAGGTTGCGGCGCCAGATCTCGCCGTCCTGCGGCACGATGGCGGTGATGCCGGTGCGGATGATGTGCGGCGTCTCTTCGACCAGGGTGACCTGGCCGACCAGCACGCCGGGAACATCGGTGATGCCGTTCTTCGGGCCGGGCGGCAGCGTGCCGATCGACAGACCCAGATCCCGCAATCGCGCGCGCGCCATCCCACCCTCGCCGTGACGTCGGGGTTTTCCCCCGCGCCTGGGTAGCAGGCCGCGCGGGCGCGATCTACGCCCCGAATGGGGTGGAAGGCGGGGTCCCAAAAAGAACGGGCCGACCCCATGGCCGGCCCGAGTTGAACAGGGAGGTTCATGCACGATGCGGACGTGCAATCGTAGAACGCCTCGCAAAAGGGGAGGTTCCCACCCCCCCGAAATTTTTTGCATGCCCGATGGCCGCAGCCGGAAATTGCCTATCCGATGAGCGCCGCGCGCTCCTCTGAGCGCGTCGGGGCACCTTCAGCCCATCGCGGCGTCGAACAGCGCCTCGTAATCCGACCGGGTCACCGGCCGGGCGTTGCTGGCGGTGGAATGGTCGGCCAGCGCCCCGGCGACGGCGCGGTCGCGATGCGCCTCGGTCACGCCCATCTGCCGCAGGCTCCCCGGCAGGCCCAGGCGAACATTGAGGTTCTCGATCGCGGCGGCGAGGTCGGCCTCCGCCGCCAATCCCATCGCCAGGGCCAGCCGGGGATATTTCGCCGCCGCCGCCGGGGCGTTGAAACGCAGCACCGCCGGCAGGATCACGGCGTTGAGCGTGCCGTGATGCAGCACCGGGTCGGGGATGGCGCCCAGCGCGTGCGACAGGCCGTGCACCGCGCCCAGCCCCTTCTGGAAGGTCAGCCCACCCTCCAGCGCCGCCATCATCATCTCGGCCCGCGCCTCGCGGTCGCCGCCATCGGCCACCGCCCGCGGCAGGAAGGTCATGGCCCTTGCGGCGCCGTCCAGGGCGATGGCGTCGGCCGGCGGGTTGTACCGGGGCGACAGGAAGGTCTCGATGCAATGGGTCAGCGCATCCATGCCGGTGGCGGCGGTCAAGAGCGGCGGCAGGCCGAGCGTCAGCTCCGGGTCGCAGATGGCGCGGGCGGGGATCAGATGGCCGCTGATCAGCGCCAGCTTGCGGCCGTCGCGCAGGGTGATCAGGGCGCCGCGCCCGACCTCGCTGCCGGTGCCGGCGGTGGTCGGGATCGCCACCAGCGGCGCCACCGGGCCGATGCGGCCGGCGCCGCCCTCGATCAGCGCGTATTCGGCCAGCTGCCCGGCATGGGTGGCGCGCAGGGCCACGGCCTTGGCCAGGTCCATGGCCGAGCCGCCGCCGAGCGCGACCAGCCCGTCGCAGGCGCCCTGCCGGAAGACCTCGAACGCCTTGTCGACCGCCGCCTCGGTCGGGTTGCCCGGCGTCTCGGTGAACAGCGCGTGCTCCGCCGGCAGCATCCGGCGCACCCGGTCGAGCAGAGGCAGCCGGGCGATGCCGGGATCGGTGACCAGCAGCGGCTTGCCGATGCCGAGCTCCGCCAGCTCCTGCGGCAGCAGCTCGACCGCGCCCGCCCCGAAGCGGGTGGTGGTGAGATAGGTGATGGTGTCGGCCATCGGCGCTGTCCTCGGCTTGGCGTTCTGGGAGTCGGGGAACCCTAGAGGATGCCGCCCGGCACCGGAAGCCGGCGCAAAGGCTTTGCGCCGCGGCGCGGGATACGCAAACCGATCGAGCCGGGCCGGCGATATGCTGCCGCGGCAACGACCCGGGATCCGACATGACCGCCCCTGTCCTCGACCATGCCCGCCTGATCGACCGGCTGCAGCGCCTGGGCGCCATCGGCCGCGGCCCGTCCGGCGGGCCGACCCGGCTGGCGCTGACCGACGCCGACCACGCAGGCCGCGACCTGCTGGCGAGCTGGATGCGCGAGGCCGGGCTGGAGGTGCGGGTCGACCGCATCGGCAACATCTTCGGCCTGTGGCCGGCCGCGGGCGATGCCGCCCCGGTGATGATCGGATCGCACATCGACACGGTGATCGACGCCGGCATCTATGACGGCTGCTATGGCGTCCTCGCCGGGCTGGCGGTGGCCGAGGCGCTGCGGGCGGCCGGCATCGCGCCGTCGCGGCCGGTGGCGGTCGCCGCCTTCACCAATGAGGAGGGGGTGCGCTTCCAGCCCGACATGATGGGGTCGCTGGTCCATGCCGGCGGGCTGGAGCTGGACGCCGCCCTGGCCACGGTCGGCACCGACGGCGCCGTGCTGGGCGAGGAGCTGGCCCGGATCGGCTATGCCGGCGAGATGGCGCCCGGATCGATCCGCCCGGCCTGCTACCTGGAGCTGCACATCGAGCAGGGCCCGGTGCTGGAGGCAGAGGGGCTGGCGATCGGCGCCGTCGATTCGCTGCAGGGCATCTCCTGGCAGCGCGTCAGCATCACCGGCGCCGCCAACCATGCCGGCACCACGCCGATCGCCGCCCGCCGCGACGCCGGCCTGGCCGCCGCCCGCGTCATCGCCCATCTGCGCGACCGGGTGGCCGGGGCCAATGCCGGAACCCTTGCGACCGTCGGGTCGCTGCGGCTGGAGCCGGACGCGATCAACGTCATCCCGTCCCGCGCCGTGTTCACCGTCGATCTGCGCGACCCGGACGAAGGCCGGCTGCAGGCGGCCGAGGCGGCGCTGGCCGGCTATCTCGAGACGCTGGCGGCGGCGGAGGGGGTGGAGGTCGCGGCCGAGCGGCTGGCCCGGTTCGAGCCGGTGCGGTTCGACCCGGCGCTGGTGCGGCGGGTGGCCGAGGCGGCGGAGCGGCGCGGCCATCGCTGGCGCCGCATGACCTCCGGCGCCGGGCACGACGCCCAGATGATCGCCCGGATCGCGCCGTCGGCGATGATCTTCGTGCCCAGCCGCGGCGGCATCAGCCACAACCCGGCCGAGTTCACCGCGCCGGAGCAGCTGGCCGCCGGCGCCGAGGTGCTGCTGGACGTGGTGGCCGGGCTGGTGGGGGCGCAGGTGTAGTCGCAGGCCAAGACCCATGATCCGTCATGGCGAGGAGCGCAGCGACGTGGCCATCCAGGGGCCGGTGCGAGCCGCCCCTGGATGGCCACGCCCCTTCGGGGCTCGCCATGACGAGGAAACCCCTATGGGCCGCCGGCCTTACGCCCGGATCAGCGTGCCGATGCCGCCTTCGGTGAAGACCTCGAGCAGCACGGCATGCGGAATGCGGCCGTCCATGATCACCGCGCCCTCGACCCCCTGGTCGACCGCCGAGATGCAGGTCTCCAGCTTCGGGATCATGCCGCCGGAGATGGTGCCGTCGGTCATCAGCTCGCGCGCCCGGGCCAGCGGCAGCTCCTGGATCAGCGTCTTCTCCTTGTCCAGCACGCCGGCGACGTCGGTCAGCAGGAAGAAGCGGGTGGCGTTCAGCGCCGCGGCGATGGCCCCGGCCGCGGTGTCGGCGTTGATGTTGTAGCTCTCGCCCCGCGGGCCGACGCCGATCGGCGCGATCACCGGGATGAAGTCGCTGTCCTCGAACGCCTCGAGGATCTCCGGGTTCACCGCCGCCGGCTCGCCGACGAAGCCGAGGTCGAGGATGCGCTCGATGTTGCTGTCGGGGTCGCGCTTGGTGCGCTGCAGCTTGCGGGCCGAGATCAGGCCGCCATCCTTGCCGGAGACGCCGACGGCCTTGCCGCCCACCGCCTGGATGGCCGAGACGATCTGCTTGTTGATGTTGCCGGACAGCACCATCTCGACCACGTCGACGGTGTTGCGGTCGGTGACGCGCAGCCCGTCGACGAATTCCGACTTGATCTGCAGCCGCTCCAGCATCGCGCCGATCTGCGGGCCGCCGCCATGCACCACCACCGGGTTGATGCCGACCTGCTTCAGCAGCACCACGTCGCGGGCGAAGCTCTCGGTCAGCGAGTCGTCGCCCATGGCGTTGCCGCCATACTTGATCACGAAGGTGGCGCCGGCGTAGCGGCGCATGAAGGGCAGCGCCTCGACCAGGGTCTGGGCCTTGTCGAGCGAGGCGGCGGGCAGCTTGGGCGGGGCGGCGAAGGGCTTGGTCATCGGGCTCGAATCCTGCGAGCGGTTGCCGGCGCCCCTCTCATGCCCCAGCGCGCCGCCGCGATCAACCGCGGAGACAAGCCCTTCTCTCCAGACCGTCATTGCGAGGAGGCGAAGCCGACGAAGCAATCCAGGGGCCGGTGCGAGCGGCCCCTGGATTGCTTCGCTGCGCTCGCAATGACGGTCTGGGAAACCCGGAATCGGCCCCGGTTTATCCGTTCTTCGCGATCTCGGTCAGGAAGGCGCGCAGCTCGGCGATGCCCTCGCCCTTGTCGCTGCTGGTCAGCATCACCT
Source organism: Inquilinus limosus (assembly GCF_002195995.1). Lineage (GTDB taxonomy): Bacteria > Pseudomonadota > Alphaproteobacteria > DSM-16000 > Inquilinaceae > Inquilinus > Inquilinus limosus_C. The sequence continues at coordinate 20,139 of NZ_NHON01000025.1, read as the reverse complement.
TGGGGAAGGCCGCCGGGTGGCGCTTCAGCGCCGCCTCGACCTCCGGGATCCGGCGCTCGCGCTCGCCCTTGCCGACCTTGTCCATCTTGGTCAGCACCACCTGGGTGGCCACGGCGGTGTCGTCGAGCAGCTTCAGGATCTCGGCGTCCGACTCCTTGATGCCGTGCCGGCCGTCGATCAGCACCAGGGCCCGACGCAGCGTCGCCCGGCCGCGCAGATAGCCCTTCAGCGTGTCGGTCCAGCCCTGGGACAGCGTCTTCGACACCTTGGCGTAGCCGTAGCCCGGCAGGTCGACCAGCGCCAGCCGGCCGCCGAGGTCGAAGAAGTTGAGCTGCTGGGTGCGGCCCGGGGTGTGGCTGGTGCGGGCCAGGGTCTTCCGCCCGGTCAGGGCGTTGACCAGGCTGGACTTGCCGACATTGGAACGGCCGGCAAAGGCGATCTCCGGCAGGCCCGCGGGCGGCAGGTCGGACAGCGCGGCCGAGCCCCAGGTGAAGCGGCATTCCTGCGCGAACAGCAGCCGCCCCGCCTCGATCGCCTCCGGTCCGTACGCGTCCGCGCCGGTCGCCTGCGCGTCGGTCACCCCTTGCGGCCCGCCGGCTTGCGGTTGGCGGGCGCCTTGGCGTCGCCATTGCCGTTCTTCTTGCGGGCGACCGAGGGCGGCAGGGCGACCGGCGATTCGGCGCCTTCCTCGACCCCGCCCGAGATCTTCACATGCATGCGCTTCATGATCGACCACTGCTGCAGGATCGTCAGCGTGTTGTTCCACGCCCAGTAGACCACCAGGCCGACCGGGAAATGCGCCAGCATGAAGGTGAACACGATCGGCAGCGCCATGAACACCTTGGCCTGGACCGGGTCGGCCGGCGCCGGGTTCAGCTTCTGCTGCATGAACATGGTGAAGCCCATGATGATCGGCGCCGCCCCGATCATCAGCATCGCCGGCGGGGTCCACGGGATCAGGCCGAACAGGTTGAACACCGTGGTCGGGTCGGGCGCCGACAGGTCGTGCATCCAGCCGAAGAACGGCGCGTGCCGCATCTCGATGGTGACCAGCAGCACCTTGTAGAGGGCGAAGAACACCGGGATCTGGATCAGGATCGGCAGGCAGCCGGCAGCCGGGTTGACCTTCTCGCGCTTGTACAGCGCCATCAGCTCCTGCTGCTGCTTGGCCTTGTCGTCGGCGAAGCGCTCGCGCAGCTTCACCATCTCCGGCTGCAGCGCCTTCATCTTCGCCATCGAGCGGTAGGACTTGTCCGCCAGCGGGTAGAACAGCAGCTTCAGCGCCAGGGTGAAGATCATGATCGACAGGCCGAAATTGCCGACGACGCTGTGGATCCACGCCAAAATCTTGAAGAACGGCTTGGTCAGGAACCAGAACCAGCCGAAATCGATGGCGAAGTCGAACTTGGTGATGTGCAGCGTGTCGGCATAGCTGCTGATCAGGTCGACCTCCTTGGCGCCGGCGAACAGCCGGCCGGTCGAGTCCACAGTCTGCCCCGGCGCCACGGTCATGGCGTCGGCCTGGTAGGTCGCCAGGTACCGGCCTTCGCCGTCCGACTGGTGCAGGAACTGGGTGTCGACCTTGACCGCCTGGTCCGGGATCAGCGCCGCCAGCCAGTACTTGTCGGTGAAGCCGAGCCAGCCGCCGGTGGTCGAGTTCTTGACCGCCTTGTCGTCCTGGATGTCCTTATAGGTCTTCTCCTCCAGCGTGCCGTTGAACACGCCGTAGGGCCCTTCATGCAGCACGTAGTAGCCCTGGGTCACCGGCGTGCCGAAGCGCAGCACCCGGCCGTATGGCGCCAGCTGCACCGGCTTGTCGGTGTTGTTCACGACGCTCTGCACCACCGTGAACATGTAGTTGGCGTCGATCGAGATGGTGCGCTTGAACACCAGCCCCTGGCCGTTGTCCCAGCTCAGCGTCACCGGCGCGTCCGCGGTCAGCGTGTCGCGGTCGGCGGTCCACACCGTGCCGGCGCCGGGGACCTGGACCGAGACGTCGGCCGGGGCCCAGCCGTAATCGGCGTAATAGGCCGAGGGGCCGCCCAGCGGCGTCAGCAGCACGATCTCGGGGCTGTTCGGGTCCACCGTCTCGCGGTAGTCGCGCAGGGTGACGTCGTCGATCCGGCCGCCGGTCAGGTTGATCGAGCCGTGCACGCGCGGCGCCTCGATCTTGACCCGCTGGGACTGGGCCAGCGCCTGGGCGCGGTCCATCGGCGCCTGCGCCGCGCCGCCGACCGTGGTCGGGGCCTGGGGCGAGGCGGTCGAGGTGGTGGCGGCGGTGGTGGTCTGCTGCTGTCCCGACGGCGTGGTGGGCTTCGGCGCCGGGAACAGGAACTGGAAGCCGAGAAGGATGGCCAGCGAAAGGGCGATCGCCAGGATCAGGTTCTTCTGGTCGGTCATCGCATCAGGGCTCCGGTCCCGGCCCCTGCCTGTCTAATCTGGCCGGCCGGTCAGTCGTGCGTTTATTGGTCGGTGGACCGGGCCGCGCCGCAGCAGGCGTCGCGGCCGGATCCACCGGCATCCTTGGTCAGGGTGTCGGGCACGGGGTCATACCCCGACCCACCCCAGGGGTGGCAACGCGCGATGCGCCGCAGGGCCAGCCAGCCCCCGGCGATCGCACCGTGCCGCTCAATAGCCTCTATCGCGTATGCGGAGCAAGTGGGCGCGAACCGGCACTGGCGTCCGATCAGCGCCGACAGGCTGTAGCGGTAGCCGATCACCAGGGCGCGCATCGCATGGGCCAGCGGGCTCATGCCGCGGCCCCTCCGGCCTCCGCGGCCGGGCGCACGGCCCCCAGCTTCTGCAGCGCGCGGTCGAGATCGGCGACCAGGTCGGCGAAGGGACGGGTGATGGTCTCGCCGCGGGCGATCAGCACCAGGTCGAGGCCCGGCGCGGCCCGGCGGCCCAGCACCTCGGCCGCAGCGGCGCGCAGGCGCCGGCGCGCCCGGTTGCGGGCGACCGAGTTGCCGACCTTGCGGCTGGCGGTGTAGCCGACGCGCAGGTCGCAACCGGCCGTCGCCTCGGCGTCGGTCCCGGCCTGGTCCCAGCGGCGCAGCTGCACGATCACGCCCGGCTGCGCCCATTTGCGGCGGGTGCCGGCCACGGCCAAAAACTCGGCCCGCTTCTTCAGCCGGCCGAGGCGGATCAGGGAAGGATCGTCAAGGCGGACGCGCATCCGGTCACCCCGGCCGCGAAAGCCGAGAGCCGGTTAAGCGGAGAGGCGCTTCCGGCCCTTGGCACGACGATTGGACAGCACGCGGCGACCACCGACGGTCTCCATGCGGGCGCGGAAGCCGTGGCGGCGCTTACGCACCAGCTTGCTCGGCTGATAGGTTCTCTTCACGGTCTGAACTCCGGATGGCTCAACTGCGCCCTTCCGGACGCAAAACGGTCGCGGGTTATAGGCATGACCGGCGCCCGAGTCAATCGATCCGGCCACGGATCGGCGTGGGGATCGGTGCGGGGATGCGTGCGACGCGGATCTTCCGGTAGATTGAGCGCCATGACATGGAATCCCACCCACACGCTGAAATTCGCCGGTCCGCGGCTGCAGCCCGGGCTCGACCTCATCACCCGGCTGCCGGACATCGAGGCGCGGCGGATCGTCGATCTCGGCTGCGGCACCGGCGCGCTGGCGGCGCAGCTGGCCGAACGCTGGCCCCGTGCGACGGTCACCGGCCTGGACCGCGACCGCAACGCCCTGCGCGAGGCGCGCGCGACCCATCCGGACCTGGAGTGGGCCGAAGGCGACATCGCCGACTGGGCGCCGGCGGAGCCGGTGGACCTGATCTTCTCCAACGCCGCCCTGCAATGGGTCGAAGGGCACGACGCGCTGGTCCCGCGCCTGCTGTCCTTCCTGGCCCCGGGCGGCGTGCTGGCGGTGCAGATGCCGCGCAACCACGATGCGCCGAGCCATGTGCTGATGCGGGCGCTGGCGTCGGAGGCGCCCTGGGCCGGCCGGATCCCGCTGCGCCGGCCGCCGGTCGGCACCCCGGCCGCCTATTACGACCTGCTGGCGCCGCGCACCGAGGCGCTGGACATCTGGGAGACCGAATACCTGCACGTGCTGAAGGGCGACAACCCCGTGCTGCATTGGGTGCGCGGCACGGCGCTGCTGCCGGTGATGGCGGCGCTGTCGGGGCCGGAGCTGGACGCCTTCATCGCCAGCTACTCGGCCCGGCTGGCCCAGGCCTATCCGCCGCAGCCGGACGGCAGCACGCTGTTCCCCTTCCGCCGCCTGCTGCTGCTGGCCCGGGTGGGGGCGTGAAGCGCCTCAGGAATCGTCAAATCCCTGAGCGGTTCAGTGCGGCACATGCCGTGCGAGGTCCATCGAATCGTGGAGGATGCGCAGCACTTCGATGACGCCTTCCTCGATGACCCGATAGACCAGAATGTGCCTGCCGCGGCGGCCACGCCTGGCGACATGCAATATGCGGACACCCGCCCGGACCTCATCGCGTGCCCTGCTGGCCGGAAGGTCCGGCCCGCCTCCCAGCGCCCGGACGGCCTGGACGATCGTCTGCCGATAGTCGCTCGCCTGCTTCGGACCAAAGGCTTGGGTGGTCCAATGAAGAATGGAAGCGAGGTCCTGGTCGGCCGCGATGCTTAAGCGGACCTGCCAGCGGCCCCCGGCCATCCGGGATCAGTCCGCCGAACCGGATTTGAGGGCGCCGGCTATGGCTTTCTCGGCTATGGCGTTCATGTGCCGCTCCAAATCGTCCATGGAGTCGAACTCGGTGTACTCCCCGCGCTCCATCGCAGCGATTCCAACGTCGACCGCCGCCCGCAGGCGCTCCAGCCTGGCCGCGTCCTCCTGCTCGCGCTGCTCGACCAGGCGCAGCCCCTCGCGCAGGACCTCGCTGGCGTTCTGGTAGCGGCCGGACCTGACCAGCCCTTCGATCAGCTCGGCCTGATGGTCGGTCACGACGACGTTGCGGGTCGGCATCGCGGGCTGTCCTCCTGAACACATCTTCAGGAATAAGATAGGGCCATTGGCATATTATGCCAATGGCCCTATCGCGGTCAGCCCTGCGGTCTCACTTCCCCGGCGGCTTGTACCAGGCGTCCAGCGTCTCCTGCACCTTGGCGCCGGCCTGCTCGGCGGTCAGGGTGCCGTTCAGCACCTGGGCCGAGACGTTCCAGATCGCCTGGTCGACATTGGGCTTGCCGCGCGACAGGATCTGGTGCGCCAGGCGGATGTTGCTGCCGCACTTGTCCTTCCAGCCCTGGAATTCCGCCGCCAGCGGGTCCTTCAGCTCGACCTTGTGGGTCGACAGGGTGAAATAGCCCGGCAGGGCGTTGGTGTAGATCGTCGCGAACTCGGCCGACGTCACCCATTCCAGGAAGGCGCGCGCCGCCTCCGGATGCTTGCCCTGGGCGTTCATGCCGAAGCCGATATCGGTGTGGCTCGAGATGAAGCAGGGGTCGCCTTCCTTCGCCACCGGCGGCGGGAAGGCGCCGAGCGGGAAGTCGGCCTGGGCCTCGAACAGCGGGATCTCCCACGACCCGGCCGGGTAGATCGCGGTGCGGCCCAGGGTGAACAGGTTCTGGCTGTCCGGGTAGGACTGCGCCTGGTAGCCGTCCGGCAGGTAGGGCTTCCACTTCGCCAGCTCGGCCCAGGCGCCGACATAGGGGGCGTCGGTGAACTTGGCGGTGCCGGCGATCAGGCCCTTGCGGCCGGGCTCGCCCTTCCAGTGGTTCGGGCCGATGGTCTGGAAGCCCATGGTCGCGGCCTCCCACTGGTCGGCGGTGCCGATATCGAGCCCCGCGTATTCCCCGCCGGCCTTGATCTTGTCGAGCAGGGCGAAGAACTCGGCCTGCGTCTTCGGCGGGGTCAGCCCGAGCTCCTCGAAGATCTTCTTGTTGTAGATGAAGCCGCCGATCACCGAGCCGACCGGGACGCAGAAGGTGGTCTTGCCGTCATCGGTGCTCCAGGCCGTCCGCGCATCGGCGGTGAAATTGTCGATCCCCTTGAGGTCGTTCACCGGCGCCAGATGGCCCTTCTGGAACAGCGCCAGCGAGGCGTCGAAGGCGCGGCAGGCGACGATGTCGCCGGCGACCCCGCCCTCCATCTTGGCGTTCAGCGCGGCGTTGTACTCGGTCGGCGCCGAGGGCGCGAAGTTCAGCTTGATCCCCGGATGCGTCGACTCGAAGGCCGGGATGATCTTGTCCTGCCAGATCTTGAGGTCGTCGTTGCGCCAGCTGTCGATGGTCAGCGTCACGTCCTCGGCGCGGGCGGCGCCGGCCAGCGCGACGAAGGCCGCGCCCGTCATCAGGACGCGGGATAGGATGGTGGTCATTGTCTTGAGCCTCCCCTTTTGGCTGGTATAGACCAGCGGGAGCGGCCCGGCTTGTCAACCCCGTGGACGAGGGACGGCGCTGTCAGTCGAGCTGCAGCACGATGCCCTTCAGATACGCGCTCTCCGGCAGCAGCGGGTGCACCGGATGGTCCGGCCCGGCGCCGGACTGGCGCAGGATCCGGCCGGTGCGCCCGGCATCGACCAGGCCGCGTGCCACCTGCTCGGCGAACAGCGCCGGGTCGACGTGATGGCTGCAGGAGAAGGCGCAGAGGAAGCCGCCGCGCTCGGTGATCCGCGCCGCCAGGCGGGTCAGCTTGGCATAGCCCCGCGCGCCGGCCGCGAGGTCCTTCTTCGACTTCACGAAGGCCGGCGGGTCGACCACCACCACGGGCCAGCGCTCGCCCTCCCCGCCCCGCCGCTCCAGCTCGGCGAAGGCTTCTCCGCGGGCGGTGGAGACACGGTCAGCGACGCCGTTGGCCTCGGCCGCCTTGGCCGCCAGCTCCAGCGAGGGGGCCGAGCGGTCGACCAGCGTCACCGCCTCCGCCCCCGCCAGCGCCGCCTGGATGCCGAAGCCGCCGGTGTGGGTGTAGACGTCGATCATCCGCCGGCCGCGGGCCAGCTTCGCCACGAAGGCGCGGTTGTCGCGCTGGTCGAAGAACCAGCCGGTCTTCTGGCCGCCGAGGGGATCGGCCTCGAAGCTCGCCCCGTTCTCCTCCACCGCGATCGGGCCATCGACGGCGCCGCGGGCGACCCGCACCTCCTCCGCCAGCCCTTCCAGGCCGCGCACGGCGCTGTCGTTGCGCAGCACGATGGCGCGGGGCTTGAGCAGCTCCTCCAGCGCGTCGCAGAGCGGGCCCTCCAGCCGGTCGATCAGGGCCGTGTTGCTCTGCAGCACCAGCACATCGCCATAGCGGTCGATGATCAGGCCCGGCAGCCCGTCGGCCTCGGCATGGACCAGGCGGTAGAAGGGCCGGTCGAACAGCGCGTCGCGCAGCGCCACCGCCGCGGCCAGGCGCCGGCGCAGGAAGGCGGTGTCGATCGCCACGTCCGGGCTGCGGTCGAGCATGCGCACCGCGATCAGCGCATGCCGGTTGAAGCCGCCGACGCCGAGGGTCTTGCCGCTGGCCGCCTCGACCCGCACCGGGGCGCCCAGCGGCACCTCGCGCAGCTCCGGCGTCATGGCGATCTCGTTCGAGAAGATCCAGGGATGGCCGGCGGCGACGCGCTTGTCGCGGCCGGGCTGCAGGCGGATGAGCGGCAGGTCGGTCATGGCGGCGGAGCATAGGGGCGCCGCCGCCCGACGGGAACCGCGACGTTGACGCCGCGGACGTTGACGCCGCACCGGCCGGTCCTGTCTGCTGCCTCTCGCCGCCAATCGATGAGACCGCCATGACCATCCGCCCGGGCCCGCGCAATTCGATCACCGACATCGCCGGCCTGACGGTCGGCCAGGCCGAGGATGTGGCGGCGCGCACCGGCGTGACCGTGCTGCTGCCGCAGACGCGCTGCACCGCCGCCGTCGATGTCCGCGGCGGCGGTCCCGGCACCCGCGACACCGACGCGCTGGACCCGACCTGCCTGGTCGAGGCCATCGACGCCGTGGTGCTGTCCGGCGGGTCGGTGCATGGGCTGGAGGCGGCGTCGGGCGTCGTCGCCTGGCTCGCTGCGCGCGGCCGCGGCCATCCGGTCGGCGAGGTCCGGGTGCCGATCGTGCCGGCCGCCATCCTGTTCGACCTGACCAATGGCGGCGACAAGAGCTGGGGCGACACCCCGCCCTATCGCGCTTTGGCGCTGGCCGCCTGCGATGCCGCCGGGCCGGAGGTGCGGCAGGGCAATGCCGGGGCCGGGCTGGGCGCCAAGACCGCCACCTGCAAGGGCGGCCTCGGCACCGCCTCGGCCTTCGACCCCGAGACCGGAATCACCATCGGCGCGCTGGTCGCCGCCAACCCGGTCGGCGCCGTGACCATGCCGGACGGCACCTTCTGGGCCTGGCCGTTCGAGCAGGACGGCGAGTTCGGCGGCCCGCACCGCCCGGCCGGGCCGGCGGCGCCGGAGCCGGAGTTCCACCGCCACCCGGCGCCCGAGCCCGGCGGCAACACCACGATCGGCATCGTCGCGGTCGACGCCGCCCTGACCAAGGCCGAGGCGCAGCGTCTGGCGATCATGGCGCAGGACGGGCTGGCCCGCGCCATCCGCCCGGTGCACACGCCGATGGACGGCGACACCATCTTCGCCCTGGCCACCGGCGCCGTGGCGCTGCCCGGGCCCCGGCCGATCGACCTGGCCCGGATCGGCGCCATCGCCGCCGACTGCGTCGCCCGCGCCATCGCCCGCGGCGTCTGGCACGCCGGGACCCTGAGCGAGGGCCGCTACCAGGCCTGGCGGGAGCGTTACGGCAAGGCTTGAACCCGCCCCGGCGGCGCTGCCATCATCCGCGGCGAACGCGAAGGGCCGGGGGATTCGCTTCCCACCGGCACAGGGAGACGACGATGGGGATGAGGGGCTTGCTCGCCGCCGCCATGCTGGCGGTCGGGCTGATCGCGACGCCGGCCATGGCCGCCAAGGACCAGGCCGTGATCGGCATGGTGCTGGAGCCGCCGAACCTGGACCCGACCGGCGGCGCCGCCGCGGCCATCGCCGAGGTCGTCTACGCCAATGTCTTCGAGGGACTGACCCGGATCGACGAGGCCGGCCAGGTGCAGCCGAGCCTGGCCACCGAGTGGAAGGTGTCGGACGACGGGCTGACCTACACCTTCACCCTGCGCCGCGGCACCACCTTCCATGACGGCACCAAATTCGACAGCGAGGCGGTGAAGTTCTCGCTGGACCGCGCCCGGGCGGCGGATTCGACCAACCCGCAGAAGGTCTTCTTCGAGCCGATCAAGTCGGTCGACACCCCGGCGGCGGACCAGGTGGTGATCACCCTGTCGCATCCGGACGGGCTGTTCCTGTTCCATCTGGGCCAGGCGGCAGCGCTGATCGTGGCGCCGAACACCGCCGCCGACAACGGCACCCACCCGATCGGCACCGGCCCGTTCAAATTCGTCGAATGGGTGCCGGGCGACCATGTCACGCTGGAGCGCACCGACGCCTATGCCGGCGACAAGCCGAAGCTGAACCGGCTGGTGTTCCGCTTCGTCGCCGACCCGGCGGCGGCCTCCGCCGCGGTGATGTCGGGCGACATCGACGCCTTCCCGAACATGCCGGCGCCGGAGACGCTGGACCAGTTCAAGGCCGATCCGCGCTTCGCGGTCGAGATCGGCACCACCGCCGGCGAGACCGTGATGGCGGTGAACCAGCGCCGCAAGCCCTTCGACGACGTCAAGGTGCGCCGGGCCCTGGCCATGGCGATCGACCGGCAGGCGCTGATCGACGGTGCCATGTTCGGCTACGGCATCCCGATCGGCAGCCATTTCGCGCCCTACGACCCGGCCTACAAGGACCTGACCGGCGCGTATCCCTACGACCCGGTGGAGGCCAAGGCCCTCCTGGCCGAGGCCGGCTATCCCGACGGCTTCAAGGCGACGCTGAAGCTGCCCCCGCCCGGCTATGCCCGCCGCGGCGGCGAGATCATCCAGGCGCAGCTGGCCGAGATCGGCGTCCAGGTCGAGCTGGTGCCGGTGGAATGGGCGCAGTGGCTGGAGCAGGTGTTCAAGGGCTTCGACTACGACATGACCATCGTCTCGCACACCGAGGCGCTGGACATCGACATCTACGCCCGCGGCAAGGACAAGTACTATTTCGGCTACGACAACCCGGCCTTCGACCAGGTGATCCAGCAGTTGAACAGCACGGTCGACCCGGAGCAGCGCCGTGCCCTGTACCAGCAGGCGCAGCAGATCCTGTCGGATGACGAGGCCGCGGTGTTCCTGTTCCAGCTGGCCAAGACCGGCGTGCGCAACGCCAAGCTGCTGGGGATGTGGAAGAACAGCCCGATCGCCGCCAACGACATGACCAAGGCCTATTGGGCGGAATGACCGGCCGCACCGGCTCCGCCGCGCCGGGCACCTAACCCGATGATCGGCTTCCTGGCGCGGCGGGTGCTGACGCTGCTGTTCACGCTGTTCGCCGCCTCGGTGGTGGTGTTCACGGTGCTGGAGGTGCTGCCCGGCGACCCGGCGCTGCTGATGCTGGGCACCGAGGCGCGCGAGGACACGCTGGCCGCGCTGCGCAGCCAGATGGGCCTCGATAAGCCGGCGCCGGTCCGCTACCTCGACTGGGCCGGTGGCGCGCTGACCGGGGATTTCGGCACCAGCTACACCTACAAGATGCCGGTGGCGAAGCTGGTCGGCGACCGGCTGGCGGTGACGGCGCCGCTGGCGCTGCTGGCCCTGCTGCTGTCGACCGCGCTGGCCATCCCGCTGGGCATGCTGGCCGCGGTGAAGCACAACCGGGTCGGCGACTGGGGGGTGATGGGGTTCAGCCAGCTCGGCCTCGCCGTGCCCAGCTTCTGGGTCGGCATCATGCTGATCTGGACCTTCGCGCTGCAGTTGCGCTGGTTCGGCGCCGGCGGCTTCCCCGGCTGGTCTGCCGGCTGGGGCCTGGCGCTGCAGGCGCTGGTGCTGCCGGCCGTGGCCCTGGCCCTGACCGAGGCCGCGATCCTGGCCCGCATCGTCCGCTCCGCGATGCTGGAGACGATGCGCGAGGACTATGTCCGCACCGCCCGGGCCAAGGGCCTGTCGAGGGGGCAGGTGCTGCGCCGCCACGTGCTGCGCAACGCGCTGATCCCGGTCGCCACCATCATCGGCATGCAGTTCGGCTTCCTGATGGCCGGCGCGGTGGTGGTGGAGAACGTCTTCACCCTGCCCGGCCTGGGCCGGCTGGCCTTCCAGGCCATCGCCCAGCGCGACCTGATCGTGGTCAAGGACGTGGTGGTGCTGCTGGCCGCCATCGTCGTCACGGTGAACTTCCTGGTCGACGTGGTCTATGCCGTGATCGACCCGCGGCCGAAGCAGGCGGGGTGAGGCCGATGCTGCGCCTCCTCGCCCATCGCGGCTTCGTCCTCGGCCTAACCCTCTGCGCCGTGTTCATCGGCATGGCGCTGCTCAGCCTGCTCTGGACGCCCTACGCGCCGAACGCCATCGCCATCCCGCAGAAGCTGCAGACGCCCAGCCTGCTGCACTGGCTTGGCACCGACCAGCTGGGGCGGGACACGCTGTCCCGCATCATGGTCGGCGCCCGCACCTCGGTCGCCGTTGGCGTGGTGGCGGTCGCCATCGGCCTCGTCCTCGGCGTACCGCTGGGCCTGTGGGCCGCCGCCCGACGCGGCTGGACCGACGAGATCCTAGGCCGCGCGGTCGACCTGACCTTCGCCTTCCCCGCCGTGCTCAGCGCCATCCTGATCACCGCGCTGCTGGGCCCCGGCGCGGTCAACGCCATCCTGGCGATCGGCATCTTCAACATCGCCGTCTTCGCCCGGGTGTCGCGCGGCGCCGCCCTGGTGGTCTATGGCCGCGACTTCGTCCGCGCCGCCCAGTCGCTCGGCCGGTCGCGGCTGGACATCGCGCTGCGCCACGTGCTGCCGAACATGGCCAACGCCCTGATCGTGCAGGCGACGATCCAGTTCGCCATCGCCATCCTGGCCGAGGCGGCTTTGGGCTATCTCGGCCTCGGCACCCAGCCGCCGCAGGCCAGCTGGGGCAAGATGCTGCTGGATGCCCAGACCCTGCTGGCCCAGGCGCCGCTGCAGGCGGTGTTCCCTGGCCTGGCCATCGCCGTCGCGGTGCTCGGCCTGAACCTGATCGGCGACGGGCTGAGAGACCTGCTGGATCCGAGGATGAAGGTCGGGCGCATCGGATAGGCGCGGCCTACCCATACATCACCGTCATGGCGAGCCCGGATGGCCACGGCGCTGCGCGCCTCGCCATGACGGCTTTTGAGGACGTCGGTTGGCGACAAGGCCGTTGCGCAAAAACCTTGCGTTCGCACACGATCATCGCGCGCACCTCGCGCAAGCGGGCGGATAGGGTCACGGCATCTTCTCTCCACGCCGGGGCCGGCCATGAAGCTGCTGTACCAGACCCATTCCCCCTATGCCCGCAAGGTGCTGGTGATGGCGCATGAGGCCGGCCTCGCCGGCCGGATCGAGGTGATCCACCACGAGACCAGCCCGACCCGGCGCAACGACGCGGTGTTCGCCGCCAACCCGCTGGGCAAGGTGCCGGTGCTGGTCTGCGCCGACGGGCTGGCGCTGTTCGACAGCGTCGCGATCTGCGACCACCTGGACAGCCTGCATAACGGGCCGAGGCTGATCCCGCCCGCCGGCCGGGCGCGCGCCCTGACGCTGCGGCTGCAGGCCCTGGCCCAGGGGCTGGCCGATGCGGGCATCGCCCTGCGCTGGGAGACGGAGAGGCGACCGGAGGCGCTGCGCTATCCGGCCCTGGCCGAGGGCCAGGCGGCGAAGCTGCAGGCGGGCTACGACTTCATCAAGCGCGAGGTCGATCTCGACGGGCCGGTCGAGCTGGGCCAGATCGCCCTGGCCACCGCGCTGAGCTGGCTGGAGTTCCGCGGCCTGCCGGCGTTCCGCCCCGGCCGGCCGCGCCTCTCCGCCTGGTTCGACGCCTTCAGCCGCCGCCCGTCGATGCTGGCGACGCCGCTGTCAGGCGAGACCCACGACTGAGCCGGGCCCCCGCAGCAGCGCCGCGATCTCGGCCGCGATCTCCGCCGGCGGCTGGGTCGAGACGACCCGCAGATCGCCGAGCCCGAGATAGGCCGGGAAGCGGGCGCGGAACTTCTCGAGCTCTCTTTCCCGCTCCAGGCCGAAGCCGCGCCGCAGCTGCCGTTCGACAACGATCTCAGCCGCCGCATCGATATCCAGCGACGGCAGCAGCAGCACCGAGACGCCGGAGCGGCGCACCGCCTGCCGGTTATGCTCGACCAGGTCCGGCCGGATGTGGGTCGCCAGGAAACCGGAGGAGAGCGGCATCACCACGTCGCCGTCATCGCTGCGGCACAGCGCGTCGAACAGTGCCGCATTCGCCTCGATATAGCGCTCGTAGCCTTCCGTCCGGAGGAACGCGTCGATCGGGCCGATGCGGTCGCAGAACGCTTGGTCGAGATCGACGAAGGCGTAGCCCAGCAGCGCCGCCAGCTCCCGCCCGGAGCTGGTCTTGCCGACGCCGCCCGGACCGATCAGGAAGATCCGCGGCGGCATCGTCGGCTCCGTCAGGCCACCACCAGCTCGGTCGGCGCCAGGGTCAGCGGCTCGCAGCCGGTGTCGGTGACCAGCACGGACTGGCCCGAGGTCATGGCCAGGCCGCGGTCGCTGTCGTAGAGGATGATGTGGATGAAGAACACCATCCCGGGCGCCGCCAGCGTCGGGTTGCCGTGGAAGAACATCGACAGGCTGGGTGAGTCCATCCAGTTCGGCGCGAAGGTGGTGCCCAGCGAATAGCCGCAGGCGTTCAGCCGGGCGTGGCGCAGCCCGGCGGCGTCGGCCACCCTGGCATGGGCGTCGAACACGTCGCCGAGCGGCCGGCCCGGCTTCAGCGCCGCCTTCGCCGCCTCCAGCGCCTCGACCGCCGCCCGGTGCATCGCCCGGTGTTCCGGCGAGGCCTTGCCGACCAGCAGCGTGCGCATCAGGCAGGCGTGGTAGTGGCGGTAGGTGCCGGCGAATTCCAGCGTCAACTGATCCTCGGCCGACAGGTGCCGGCGGCCGGTGAAATAGCGGCACATCAGGGCGCCGGGGCCGGAGCCGATGATGAATTCGTTGGCCGGGTCGTCGCCGCCGCCGCGCCAGACGGCACCCTGCATCGCCGCCAGGATGTCGCCCTCGAAGGCGCCGGGCCCGGTCAGCTTCGCCGCCTCGTCATAGGCGGCGTCGGCCAGCTTCGCCGCCTCGCGCACATAGACCAGCTCGGCCAGGCTCTTGATCAGCCGGAAGCGGGAGACGAGGTCGGAGGCGTCCTCGTTGGTCGCGTAGCCGTCGAGCTTGGCCTTCAGCCGGAAGCCAAGCGCTGCCGTGAGGCCGTAGGCGTCCCATTCGACGCCGATGCGGCCGCCGCGGGCGTCGTATTCGTCGAGGATCGCCAGCAGGTCGTCCGCCGGCTCGGACCCCGCCCGGTCGACCCAGACGCGGACATCCTCGATCACCGAGGTGAAATAGGCCTGGCGCTCGTCGGCGGAGCGGGTCAGCAGCGTCATCCGGCCGTCGACGCCAAGCCAGAGGCACTGGAAATAGACATAGCCGAAGGTGTCGTAGCCGGTCAGCCAGTACAGCGACTCCTGGCGGAACACCAGCAGGCCGTCGAGGCCGCGGGCGGCGATCTCGGCGCAGACGCGGCGCCGGCGATCCGCCAGCTCCGACGCCTCGAAATGGATCGGCATGGCGGCCTCAGCGCTTCTGGCGGATCTCGGCGATCGGCTCGGCGTAGCGGTATTCGATGTCCCAGGGGAAGAAGATCCAGGTGTCCTGGCTGACCTCGGTGATGAAGGTGTCGACCAGCGGCCGCCCGGCCGGCTTGGCGTAGACCGTGGCGAAATGCGCCTTCGGCAGCAGGTCGCGCACCACCCGGGCGGTGCGGCCGGTGTCGACCAGGTCGTCGACGATCAGCCAACCTTCGCCGTCGCCCTCGATCGGCGCCTTCAGGATCTTGGATTCCCGCATGTCCTGGTGGTCGTAGGTCGAGACGCAGACCGTGTCGATCAGCCGGACGTCGAGCTCGCGCGCCAGGATCGCGGCCGGCACCAGCCCGCCGCGGGTGATGGCGACGATGCCCTTCCACGGCCCCAGCTCGGCCAGACGCCAGGCCAGGGCACGGGCGTTGCGGTGCAGCTCCTCCCAGGATACCGGGAAATCCTTCCGGAACGACGCGTGCTCGGCCATGTACGGTTCTCCAAGACCCCGTGGGGATTTGGCGCTTCATAGCGCAACCGGACCGGCTCCGGAAGGGTTTGCCGGCCTTGTTCTCGCCATGCTCGGCCGCGATTCTCCGTCGTGCAGCCCCTGCGGCTGCGCCGAGACCAGAGAATGCCATGCGCCGCCTTGCCTTGACCGCCGCCCTTCTCACCCTCGCCACCGGGCCTGCCCTGGCCGCCGAATCCTGCGACGTGAACGCCGAATCCGCGGCCGTGGTCGCGGCCTGGGGCTCGAAGGTGCGCGACGGGTCGCTGCCCGAGGACAAGCTGTCGGAGATCTCGAAGAAGATCCAGTCGCTGCCCTCGATCAGCGCCCAGGACCCGAACAAGGCCTGCGCCGTTCTGGCCGAGATCAAGCGCGACCTGGGGCTGTAGGACATCCAACTCGACCGGCCTCGGTCCCCTGCTGTCATTGCCGGGCTTGACCCGGCAATCCAGAAGGTGTCGACGCTCTCTGGATGCCCGGGTCAAGCCCGGGCATGACAGCTGGAGGGGGCCGTATTTCCTCGGTATCTGCCACCCTCAGCGGACATCCACCATCGCCAGCGCGCGCTGGACCTTCTCGGCCGGCCAGCGTTTGACCGCGCCCGGCGGCTCCTTGCGGCTGGTGACCGCCGTGCCCTCGCCGGGCCCGAGCGTGACCGAGCCGGCATCGGTCGACACCTCGACCGAGCCCTCGAGCACCAGCACGCCGAAGGCGCCGTCGATCGGGCCGGCGAAGAAGCTGGTGCCGCGCACCCCGAGGGTGGCCACCCCGGTCTCGATCGAGAGGCTGTGGCCGGGGACCTGCTCGACCCCGCCGCCGACGAATTTGAAGGCGCCCTGCAGCCGGCGCAGCGCCAGGGTGGCGCCGCCATCGGCCCCGCCATAGGCGAAACGGTCGACCAGCAGCCGCGCCGCGGGGCCGAGCGACAGCTCGGTGCCGTCGTCCAGCTTGACCTGCAGCCGCGACTGCGGGCCGGTCCACAGCGTGTCGTCGAGGAACACCGGCGAGGCCGGGTCGAGCAGCCGGTCCTGGCCCTGGTAATAGGCGCCGGCCGCCGGCTCCAGCCGGTCGACCTGGCCGATCTTCGGGCGGTCCTGCGCCACGGCCACGGCCGGCAGCAGCAGGCAGGCAAGGACGAACCCGACGGAGCGTGAAAGACGTGTCATCGCGATCTCCCTTTCGGAGAGATGATGGTTCGGCGCGGGGCCGTCCGGTGTTACCTGGGTCATGTCGCGGCGCAACCGGGCCTTCCCGTGGCGGGAGACAGCCCTTATCTTAGCGCAGTCCAGGCAGGAGAGTGTCAGTGGCCAGCGTTCCTCTGGCGGAGAAGCGTCGCCTTCTGTCCGAGACCCCATTCTTCACCGCCTTCTCCCCGGGCCAGCGCGATGCCCTGGCCGCCCGGCTGGTCGAGCGCAGCCACGAGGACGGCGACACCATCTTCCTGCGCGGCGACGAGAGCACGAGCCTGATGATCGTCGTCTCCGGCCGCGTCGCGCTGCGCCTCACATCGCCGCAGGGGCGCGAGATCCTGCTGGCGATCCTCGAGTCCGGGGAGATCTTCGGCGAGATGTCCCTCTTGGACGGCCGGGGCCGCAGCGCCGACGCCGTCGCCTTCGGCCCCTGCCGCCTGCTGATCCTGGAACGCCGCGACATGCTGCCGGTGCTGCTGGACTCGCCCGACGCCTGCATCCGGCTGCTGGAGCTGCTGTCGAACCGGCTGCGGCGCACCAGCGACCAGCTGGAGGGCGTCGCGCTGATGGCGCTGCCGTCGCGGCTGGCGCGGCTGCTGCTGACCCTGTCCGAGGCCCATGGCTCGCGCGGCAAGGACGGCGAGATGCTGCTGCCGCTGGACCTGTCGCAGCGCGATCTGGGCCAGCTGATCGGGGCCAGCCGCGAGAAGGTCAACCTGCAGCTCGGCCGCTGGTCCGCCGACGGGCTGCTGCGCCGGGAAGACGGGGCGATGGTGATCTGCGACACCGACGCGCTGGCCGACATCGCCGACGCCGGAGCCCCCTGACCCGATGCGCCGGCCCTGGCGCCGCCTCGCCCTGGTGCTGCCGGGACTGCTGGTCCTGGCCGGGCTGACGGCGCTGCGCCTGGCGGATCCGACGCCGGTCGCGGCCTTGCGGCTGCAGGGCTTCGACCTGTTCCAGCGGCTGGCGCCACGAATCTACGACCCCGACGTGCCGGTGCGCGTGGTCGCGATCGACGACGACTCGCTGCGCCGCCTGGGGCAATGGCCCTGGCCGCGCGACCGCCTGGCGCAGCTGGTCGACCGGCTGGGCCGGGCCGGGGTGGCGGCAGTCGCGCTGGACCTCGTCCTGGCCGAGCCGGACCGCAGCGCGCCGGCCCGGATCGCGGAGCTGCTGGCCGGCCGCGCCGCCCCGCCGGAGCTGGCGCAGCTGGCCAGGGACCTGCCGGACCCCGACCGCGACCTGGCCCGGGCGCTGGAACGGGTGCCGAGCGTGGTGGCCTTCGCCCCCACCGACACGCCGGGCCGGATGCCGCTGATCAAGGCCAGCTTCGCCGAGATCGGGCCCGCGCGGCAGGGGCTGGGCCGCTTCGCGGCTGCGGTGCCGAGCCTGCCGGAATTCGAGGCCACGGCCTGGGGCAATGGCAGCATCGGCGCGCCGGCCGGCCGCGACGAGGTGCTGCGGCGCCTGCCGGCCGTCGCCCTGCTCGGCGACGCCCTGATCCCGTCGCTGGCGGTCGAGGCGCTGCGGGTGGCCCAGGGCGCCGGCACGGTGACGCTGCGGGCCGCGCCCGACGGCCCCGGGCTGGACGCGGTGCGGATCGGCGACGCGATCCTGCCGGTGGCGCCGGACGGGCAGTTCTGGCTGCGCTTCACCAGCGACGTGCCGGCCCGCCAGGTGCCGGCCTGGCAGCTGCTGGAGCCGGCCCCCGCCGGCGCCGACCCCGCCGCCGCGCTGCGCGGGCGGATCGTGCTGGTCGGCGTCACCGCCACCGGCTTCGGCGACACCGTGCTGACGCCGCTGCGCGACCGCATCGCCGGCGTCACCGCCCATGCCGAGGCGCTGGAGCAGATCCTGCTCGGCGGGTCGCTGACCCGTCCCCCCTGGGCCGCGGCGGCGGAGATCGGGCTGCTGCTGGCGCTGGGCCTGGCCCTGGTGGCGTCCTGGCGCCGGCTGCCGGCGATCGTCTCCGGCGGCCTCGCGGTGCTGGCCGCGGGCGCCATCCTGGCCGGCGCCTTCCTGGCCTATCGCCAGGCGGGGCTGCTGCTGGACCCGACCCTGCCGGCGCTGGGTCTGCTGCTGACCCATGGCGCGGTCGCGGCGTCGGCGCAATGGCGGGTCGAGCGCGAGCGCCGCGCCATCCGCGCCGCCTTCGCGCAATACCTCGCCCCGTCCCTGGTGGCCCGGCTGACCGAGCATCCGGAGCGGCTGCGGCTGGGCGGCGAATGGCGTGAGATGTCCTTCGTCTTCACCGACATCGCCGGCTTCACCAGCCTGAGCGAGTCGGTGCCGCCGGACCGGCTGGTGGCGACGCTGAACGCCTATTTCGACGGGGTCTGCGGCGCCGTTCTGGAGGCCGGCGGCACCATCGACAAGATGGTGGGCGACGCGCTGCACGCGATGTTCGGCGCGCCGCTGGACCAGCCGGACCATGCCGAACGCGCCGTCGCCTGCGCCCTGGCGATCCACCGCTTCACCACCGGATTCGCCGCCGCCCGGCGGGCCGAGGGCATGCCCTTCGGCGAGACGCGGATCGGCGTCACCACCGGCGGCGCCGTGGTCGGCAATTTCGGCAGCCGGCACCATTTCGACTACACCGCCTACAGCGAGGCGGTGAATCTGGCGGCGCGGCTGGAAAATGCGAACAAGACGCTGGGCACGCCGCTCTGCGTCTCGGCCGCCACCGCCAGGGCCTGCCCGGGGCGGGTGTTCCGGCCGGTGGCGCGGCTGCAGCTGCGCGGCATCGGCGCGCCGATCGAGACGATGATTCCGGATGAACTGTGCCCCGTCCCCGCCGGGGCCTATGCCGAGGCCCATGCGGCGCTGCGCCGGGGCGATCCCGAGGCGGCGACACTGTTCACGGCGCTGGCCGCCGACAGTCCCGGTGATGCGCTGGTGCGGCTGCACGCCCGCCGCCTTGCGGCCGGCGCCAAGGACGACCTGATCGCGGTCGATTGAGGCCTGTCAGCGGCGGCGCCGCGGGCGGATCACGACCGTCTGCCGGGTCGGCGCCAGCACCGTCCAGCGCCGCGGCCGGACCACCCAGCGATGGGAAATCTGTGTCGGCCGCGCCATCTCGTCGCCGTCGTCCCGGGCGGCGCGGCACAGGGCAAGGCCGTAAACCATGGCGAGCGCGAAGCCGCCGAGGAGAGCCACGATCATCATCCGTACCTCCTGACCGGAGAAACGGCGGGGCCGCCATCAGGGTTCCCATGCAGGCCTGGGCCTGCGAGCCGGAATATCGGAGAATGCGGCTGGCTGGGGCGCTAGGATTCGAACCTAGGAATGGCGGGACCAAAACCCGCTGCCTTACCGCTTGGCTACGCCCCAATCGGCCGGGCGGGATTGATAGCCCAGGCGGTGCAGCATCGCAACCGCGCGTTGCCGCCCCGAATTCGGCATAATAGAAGATTAGGCGCGTATGCGGGGCAGCGCAGGTCGGACAAACGGTCGAGGCAGGATACGGTATGAGCGGCGAGCAGCCCCCTGAGGACACCCTGCACTTTCCGGCGCAGAACGCGCCCGAGACGCAGGAAGAGGCCCGACTCAAATCCCTGAACGACAGCGTGCTGCAGCTGCAGCAGGAGCTGCGCAACGCCCGCGGCGAGATCGACACGCTGAACGACCGCCTGGTGGAAGCGGCGGCCCAGCCGGCTCGGCGCGGCGGGCTCTTGGGCTGGGTCGCGGCGGCGGTCATCGCCGTGCTCGGCATCGGGGGCATCGCCCTGGTCGGGTTCGGCTCGCGCGACCGCACCGCGCCCGCGCCCGCCGCCCCGCCGGCGGAGAAACCCGTCGCCAGCGCCCC
>NZ_NHON01000024.1 GCF_002195995.1 Inquilinus limosus | reverse complement strand
GAGCCCAGCCGCGCCGGCCGGCTCGGGCCGGCGGTGGCGGAGCCGCCGCGGCCTTCGGCGGCCGCGCGGGCCCATCGCCCGTCGCTCACCGCCCAGCTGGAGGAGCCGGAGAGCACCCATGCCGGCCCGCCGCTGATGGCGGGCACGCCGGTGGTGCCGCAGCGCAAGGGCTGGTTCGGCAAGCGTCGCTGACCGGGCTGCCCTGCGGCCTGACCCTTGGACGCCAGGGGGCCGATCTGGTAATCGTCGCGGTCCCGACCGGACAGGCCTGACTTAGGATCGCGACCCGTGGCGCTCTCTCTGCACAACACGCTCACCCGGACGAAGGAAGCCTTCGTCCCGATCGACCCGAGCCATGTGCGGATGTATGTCTGCGGCCCGACGGTCTATGACTACGCCCATATCGGCAATGCCCGCCCGATCGTGGTGTTCGACGTGCTGTCCCGGCTGCTGCGGACGCTGTATCCGCGGGTGACCTATGTCCGCAACATCACCGACATCGAAGACAAGATCATCGAGCGGGCGAAGGCGAACAACGAGCCGATCGAGGCGCTGACCCGTCGCACCGGCGAGGCCTTCGCCGCGGACATGGCGGCGCTGGGGGCGCTGCCGCCCGACGTCCAGCCGCGGGCCACCGAATACATCCCGCAGATGCAGGCGATGATCGGCACGCTGGTCGACAAGGGCCATGCCTATGCGGCCCAGGGCCATGTCATGTTCAACGTGCCGTCGATGCCGGATTACGGCCAGCTGTCGCGCCGCAACCGCGAGGAGCTGATCGACGGCGCCCGGGTCGAGGTCGCGCCCTACAAGCGCGACCCGGCCGATTTCGTGTTGTGGAAGCCCTCGACCGATGACCAGCCGGGCTGGGACAGCCCCTGGGGCCGCGGCCGGCCGGGCTGGCACATCGAATGCTCGGCCATGGCCGAGGCTCATTTGGGCGACGAGTTCGACATCCATGCCGGCGGCGTCGACCTGATCTTCCCGCATCACGAGAACGAGATCGCGCAGAGCCGCTGCGCCCACGGCACCGAGCTGATGGCGCGCACCTGGCTGCACAACGGCTTCGTCATGGCCGAGGGCGAGAAGATGTCGAAGTCGCTCGGCAACTTCTACACGCCGCACGAGCTGCTGGAGGAGTTCCCGGGCGAGGCGCTGCGCTACGCCCTGCTGTCCGGCCACTACCGCCAGCCGCTCGACTTCACCAAGGAGGGCGTGCGCCAGGCCCGCGCGGCGCTGGACCGGCTGTATGGCGCCCTGCGCGCGGTCGAGACGATCGCGGCGAAGGACCCGTCGGACGCGCCGCATGTGGTGCAGATCGCGTTGGAGGATGACCTCAACACGCCGCAGGCGCTGGCGGCGCTGCACGACCTGGCCGGGGCGCTGAACAAGGCGGGCGATCCGGCCGTGCAGGCGCGGCTGAAGGGCGAGATCCTGTCCGGCGGCCGGCTGCTGGGCCTGCTGCAGCAGTCGCCGGAGGACTGGTTCCGCTGGCAGCCCAAGACCGCGTCGGGGCTGGGCGATGCCGAGATCGACGCGCTGGTGGCCGACCGGCGGGCGGCGCGGGCGGCCAAGGACTTCGCCGAGGCCGACCGCATCCGCGACGTGCTGACCGCCGCCGGCATCGCGCTGGAGGACAAGCCGGACCGCACGCTGTGGCGCCGGGTGGGGTGAGACGATGAGCGAGCGGATCTGGCTGTTCGACACCACCCTGCGCGACGGGGCGCAGACCCAGGGCGTGGATTTCTCGGTGGCCGACAAGATCGCCATCGCCAAGCGGCTCGACGCGCTGGGCATCGACTATGTCGAGGGCGGCTGGCCGGGCGCCAACCCGACCGACGACGCGCTGTTCCGCGACCCGCCGAAGCTGGCCAAGGCCCGCTTCACCGCCTTCGGCATGACCCGGCGGCCGGGCCGCAGCGCCGCCAACGATCCCGGCCTGTCGGCGTTGCTGAACAGCGACGTCGGGTCGATCTCCCTGGTCGGCAAGACCTGGGACTTCCATGTCGACGTCGCGCTGGGCATCCCGCGCGAGGAGAATCTCGAGCTGATCCGCGACAGCGTCGCCGAGGTGGTGGGCCGCGGCCGCGAGGTCGGCTTCGACTGCGAGCACTTCTTCGACGGCTGGAAGGCCAATCCGGACTACGCCCTGGCCTGCGCCAGGGCGGCCTATGAGGCCGGCGCCCGCTGGGTGGTGCTGTGCGACACCAATGGCGGCACCCTGCCGCATGAGGTGACCGAGATCGTCACCGCCGTGGCCCGGCACATCCCGGGCGACCGGCTGGGCATCCACACCCATGACGACACCGGCAACGCCGTGGCCAACAGCTTGGCGGCGGTGCGCGCCGGGGTGCGGCAGATCCAGGGCACGCTGAACGGGCTGGGCGAGCGCTGCGGCAACGCCAACCTGGTGACGCTGATCCCGACGCTGATGCTGAAGATGGGCTACGAGACCGGGGTGACCGAGGCCGGCCTGGCCTCGCTGACCGATCTCAGCCACTGGTTCGACGAGCGGCTGAACCGCACGCCCCTGTCCGGCGCGCCCTATGTCGGCGGCCGCGCCTTCGCCCATAAGGGCGGGCTGCACGTCTCCGCCATCGCCAAGGATCCGCGCTCCTACGAGCATGTGGCGCCGGAGCGGGTGGGCAACCGCCGCCATCTCGTCGTCTCCGACCAGGCCGGGCGGGCCAACATCCTGGCGCGCTTCGCCGAGATCGGCGTCGCCATCGACCCGAAGGACCGCAATGTCGACCGGCTGGTCGACCTGGTGAAGCAGCGCGAGTTCGAGGGCTATTCCTACGACACCGCCGCCGCCAGCTTCGAGCTGCTGGCGCGGCGCATGTTGGGCCAGGTGCCGGCCTATTTCGCCATGGACCGGTTCACCGTGGTCGATGAGCGGCGTTTCAACGCCCGCGGCGAGGTGGTGCAGGAATCCGAGGCCACGGTGCTGGTCCGCGTCGGCGACAAGACGCTGCACGAGGTCTCCTTCGGCAACGGCCCGGTCAACGCGCTGGACAACGCGATGCGCAAGGCGCTGGAGCCGATCTATCCCGGCCTCAAGCCGCTGCGGCTGGTCGACTTCAAGGTCCGCATCCTGCGCTCCAACGAAGGCACCGGCGCCATGCCGCGCGTGATGATCGAGACCGAGGATGCCGACGGCACCCGCTGGTCGACGATCGGCGTCTCGACCAACGTCATCGACGCCTCGTTCGAGGCGCTGGGCGACAGCTTCACCTATGCGCTGCTGCGGGCCGGCGCCACGGCACCCGTCTGATGGCCGGCACCGACCAGACCCGCGACCCGCTGCTGGGCGGTCCGGCGGTCATCCTGATCGAGCCGCAGATGGGCGAGAATATCGGCACCGCGGCGCGGGCGATGCTGAATTGCGGCCTGACCGACCTGCGGCTGGTGCGGCCGCGCGACGGCTGGCCGAACCCGAAGGCGGTGCCGACCGCATCGGGCGCCGACGCGGTGCTGGACCATGTCCGGGTGTTCGAGCGGACCGAGGACGCGATCGCCGATCTCGGCGCCGTCTACGCCACCACGGCGCGGCTGCGCGACCAGTTGAAGCCGGTGGTGACGCCGCGCCGCGCGGCGGAGGAGATGCGGGCGCATCACGCCGCGGGGGTGGCCGCCGGCATCCTGTTCGGGCCGGAGCGCACCGGCATGACCAATGACGACGTCGCCCTGGCCGATGCCGTGGTCAATGTGCCACTGAACCCCGCCTTCTCCTCGCTGAATCTGGGCCAGGCGGTGCTGCTGGTCTCCTATGAATGGTTCACCTCGGGCGACTCGACGCCGGAGCGGCGGCTGGACTATGAGGAGGACGCGCCGCCGGCCAGCAAGGAGCAGCTGGTCAACCTGTTCGAGCATTTGGAGGATGCGCTGGACGCCGGGCACTTCTTCCGGGTGCCGGAGAAGAAGCCGAGCATGCAGCGCAACATCCGCGCCTTCCTGCAGCGGGCCCGGCTGTCGGAGCAGGAGGTGCGCACCCTGCACGGCATGATCGTCGCCCTGGCCGGCCGGCGGAAGGGCGGGGAGTAGTCCCGGCGGCTTGGGCCGACTCTTCCAGTTCCTTACCCGTCATGGCGAGGCGCGGAGCGCCGTGGCCATCCAGAGGCCGGTGCGAGCCGCCCTGGATGGCCACGCCCCTTCGGGGCTCGCCATGACGGATAATGTTTTGGGCGCTGGCCCCAGGGATCACCCCGCCGGCCGAGTGATCCGCCCGGCCCAGTCCGATACGGCAGCAGCCACCGTCTTCAGATGGTCGGCGGCGGTGAAGCCGGAGACGCTCTTGCGCGGCTTCAGATCGTGGTCGCCATCCTCCAGCCACAGCAGCTCGATCCGGTCCGACAACGGGTAGCCGGCGACCTCGTCGCGGGTGCCGAACGCGTCGCGCGTGCCCTGGCAGATCAGTGCCGGGGTCTTCAGATCGACCAGATGTGCGGTGCGCAGCTGCGCCGGCTTGCCCGGCGGGTGGAACGGATAGCCCAGGCACAGCAGCCCGGCGATGTGACCGGCGGCGAACAACTCGTCCGCGACCATCGAGGCGACGCGGCCGCCCATCGACTTGCCGCCGATGATGAGAGGCCCCTTCGTCCCGAGGGCGTCGACCGCCGCCCGGTATTCCGGGATCACGGCCTCGGCCCGCGTCGGCGGCTTGCGCTGCCCGTCACGTCGCGCCGCCATGTAGCCGAACTCGAAGCGCGCGACCCGGAACCCGGCTTCAGCCAGGGCCATCGCCGCCGCGGTCATCGAGGCCGAATCCATCGGCGCGCCGGCGCCATGCGCCAGCAGGAGGGTGGTGCGGGCCCCGGCGGGCCCGTCGATCAGGAAGGTCGGTGCCATGGTCCGGAGCCTAGCATGGCGGCCGGAGCTTCAGACCAGCAGCGACGCCAGGGCCGTAAGGCCGATTCCGAGCAGCAACGGCCAGCCGATGTGCCGGCCGCGGCTGGAGAGGGCGGTGAACGCGCCGATCGCGGTGAAGGCCGCGCCGGTCCCGGCCGCCGCCCACCAGCGCACCGCCGCCGGGTCCAGCACCAGCGCAGCCAGGATCAGGGCGACGACCGCCCAGGCCACGCTGGTGATGTGCCAGGCGAAGCGGAGGATGAAGCGGGCGAGGGGGCTTTTCAGGATGCCGTCGCGGCGCGCCAGCACCGGGCCGATCAGCCGCCGCTCTCCCGCCACGGAATGCACCGCGGCGGTGACGATCAGCAGCAATGCCGCCGCGAGCAGCAGGCCGTCCGACATGAGATGTCCTCCTCAGATGCCGGGGCGTGGCCCGGCGCTGGATCAGGACCCGGGGATCAGGACGGCGCCGGCCAGGCCGTGCCGGCCGGCGCCGCGTCGGCGAGGGGCGCGTCGGGATGCAGCCGCTCGACCTGCAGCTCAAGCCGGGCGCGGACCAGGCGGTAGCCGAACTGGCGCAGCACATCGGCCAGGGCGGCGCGCAGCTGGATGTCGCCCAGCGTCAACGTCTCCACCGGCGGTGCCGGCTCGACGGCCGGCGTGGCCGCCAGTCGCCGCGGAGCCTGGTCGCGCCAGCCGGCGATGCCGGTCCGGCGCAGCGCCGCCAGGAAGCGGTAGACGGTGGCCAGGCTGATCCGCGGGTCCAGCCGCCGCGCCCGGCCCAGGATCTCCTGGGCGTCGAGCGCGTGGTCGGCCTCGGCCAGCACCGCCAGCAGGACGCGGCGCGGCCGGGTCGGCCGCAGCCCGGCATCGCGCAGCCGGGCCAGGGCCGGGGAAGGGAAGGCGGGGCTCATGGCCCTCAGCCGCGCCGGATCTCGGCCGCGGCCCGGGCCAGGATCTCGACGATCCGGGTCTCCGCGTCCGGGTCGGCGCCGGCGTCCAGCTTCTGCTCGGTCGCCTCGCGCAGGTTGTCCAGCGCCGCGGCGACCAGGGAGGGCAGGCGGCTCGACCGGTCGCGCTCGCGCTCCCGCTCGCCGCCCATCATCTTGTTGACCCAGGCGATCTTCTCGCCGGCCGCGGCCAGGCGGCCCAGCACGGCGTCGATGATGCCGCGGTTGCTGTCGAGATAGGCGCGGCCCTCGGCGGTGATGGTGTAGAGCTTCTTGCTGCCCTCGGCCGCCTCGACCGTGACGTAGCCGGCCTCTTCCAGATAGGTCAGGGTCGGGTAGACCGTGCCAGGGCTCGGGCTGTACCAGCCGCCGGTCTTGTCCTCGATCAGCTTGATGATCTCGTAGCCGTGGCGCGGCTGCTGCTCGATCAGGGCCAGCGCCAGCAGGCGCAGATCGCCCTGGGCCAGCATCCGGCCGGCGCGCATCATGTCGCCGCCGCCGCCGAACCCGCCGAAGCCACGGCCACCGAAGCCGCCGCCATGGCCCCACCGGCCGCCGCGCCCGCGGCCGCCAGCCCACATCTCGTCGCCGTCCCGGCCCTGCCGGCCGCCCCAGCCCTCGCCGCAATCGCCGCGGGAGCCATGATCGTCGCGATGACCGCGATGATGTCTTCCGAACATCGAATTCACTCCATAGGTTCGATATATCGTAAGATATGGCGGCCAAAGACCGGTTTCAAGATATATCTTAAGATGTGTCACAGGGTAACTCTGCCAAGGCTGAAGGCGTCCGTACCAGAGGGGCGAGGTTGAGAGCGACCGCGCCGCCGTCGATGGCTATCGACCCGTTGCGGACCGTCGGCGATGTATTCAAACTCTCATCGGATCGAGGCGCGCGCAAACCGCATCAGCTTCTATGCGTAGCTCGCCCCAGTCTCCTTCGAGGAAGTAGCCGCTCGAACCGCACAAGAATGCGTCAATGTTTCCATAATCTTTCTGGCCAGACGGATCATGGAAGGGTTTAAATACTCTACGCAACCACTGCTTAGACTTAATTCCTTCAAAGAGAATGTATCCGGAGCGATAGCAGTGCCTCTCGTTCTTGTGAGGAGGATGATAATCTGGATGATCGCGGGTGAGCACAAATTCCATTGAGAATTGCAGGTCCTGCTCGCCCTCGATTAGGCCCAGCACAAAGCTGTCCTCCAGGTAGAGATGCTCGAAACCAGGCAGGCTGTCGTAAGAGCGCTCCATCTTGTAGTCTCATCCTGACCCAGCACGTGGTATCGAGGCATGATTCCTTCCCATCCGCAATCCGCCCTTTGCCGACCATCGCAGGCACTCACGGCCTGTGTGAACGCAACGTTTGGTTGCCTTAACTCATCGATATGTTCATGATACGTTCCATGGACATGGCGCCATCCGCCTCTGACCCGGCCCTCGCCGAACCGACCGATCCCGACCGGGAGCGGAGCGAGCGGCATGCGCGGATGCTGGCGCGGCTGGGCGAACTCGCCCTCGGCCTGGCCGAGGCGGTGCAGGGCCAGGCGGTGGAATCCACGCGCCAAGCGCCGGAGGAGGCTGCCGATCGCACCCGCGGGCTCGGCCTGGTGTTCGCCCGGCTCTCCTACGAGGTGCGCCAGACCGTTGCGCTGGAAGCCCGACTCGCGGCCGACGATCGGGCGGCGGCGGCCGAGCGGGCCGCCGCCGCGGCGCAGGACTGCTGGCGCCGGCGGCGGAACCTGGTCAAGCGCCTGGTCTTCGAGGCCGTCAGCGACGTCAATGTGAACGAGCGGAACCCCGATCTGGTGTTCCATCGCGAAGACATGCTGCTCGAACTGGACGACCGGCTCGAGGATGACGGGTTCAAGCAGGACATCGGCGATCTGCCGATCGGCGAGGTCGTCGCCCGGTTCTGCCGCGGGCTGCGCGTCGAGCCGGATTGGAGCCTGTGGCAGGCCGAGCCCTGGGCGATCGAGGAGGCCGGGCACCCGCTGTCGCCCTATGCCCGGCCCGAAGCCGCCCCGGCGACGCCGAAGCACCCTCGGCCCCCGGTCGCGGAACCGATGCCGGATCAGCCGCCCCCGCGGCCGCCGCCCAGGCCGCCGAAGCCGGACAGCAGCTAGCCGTCCCGGTGTATCCGGCTCTGCCTCGGCAGGGGCCACGGCAAGCGGCCCTGGATTGCTTCGCTGCGCTCGCAATGACGGTGTGGGTGAGAGAGGGGAGTAATACCTGCCCTTATTGAGGATGACCCATGATCCTCACCGTCATGGCGAGCGAAGCGTGGCCATCCAGTCCCGCCGTCGGAGCGGGCCTCGCCAACCTGGATGGCCACGCCCCTGCGGGGCTCGCCATGACGAGGAAGGGGCCGGAGAGTCGGCCTCAATGAGAGTTGGTATGAGAGGGCAGAACCGATGACATGCCGGCCTCGATTGACCGGCTCTCGGCCGCGCTGATACACATCGGCGCGACGGTTCCCGCATGGGATCAAAAGGGAACACGGTGGCGCTCTTCCCCATCAGGTGGAGGGGCGGAATCCGTGGCTGCCCCCGCAACTGTCAGCGGATCGCCGAACGTCACGGGCCCCTCAAGGGCCAGGCCACTGCCCGCGGCGCGGGTGGGAAGGCCGGCGCCAAGCCATGATCCGCGAGCCAGGAGACCTGCCGTCGCAGCGCAATCCGTTTTCCGGGCGGGGTGGCCCGGGCAGGAGGCTCCATGACGGCATTCCGTTCCTTCCCTTCACGCGCCCTGGCCCTGGCCGGGTTGGCGTTCCTCGCCCTGTCGCCGGCGGCCTGGGCCGACCCGACGCAGTATCCGCTGATCCTCCGCAACTGCGGCGTCGACATCACCTTCGCCGAGGCGCCGCAGCGCGCCGTCTCGATCGGCCAGAGCAGCACCGAGATCCTGCTGGCGCTGGGCCTGGCCGACCGCATCGTCGGCACCGCCGTCTGGTTCGGCCCGGTGCTGAAGGAATACGAGGCGGCGAACGCGAGGATCCCACGCCTGGCCGACAACGACCCCAGCTTCGAATCCGTGGTGGGGAAGGAGCCGGATCTGGTGACGGCCCAGTTCGAATGGCATGTCGGGCCGCAGGGGTCGGTCGGCACGCGCGAGCAGTTCGCCGGTCTCGGCATCCCGACCTACATCTCGCCGGCCGACTGCGTCGAGAAGGACAATTCCGGCGGCGGCGACGGCGTGCGCAAGCAGCTGTTCACCATGGACCTCGTCTACCGGGAGATCCACGACCTGGCCCGGATCTTCGACGTCGCCGACCGGGGCGAGGCGCTGGTCGCCGACCTGCGGAAGCGCGAGGCCGCGGCCATCGCCTCGGTGGCGGGCGCCAGGCTCGACAACGTGCCGGTGGTGTTCTGGTTCTCCAGCAAGGAGGTGGCGGGCGAGGCGTTCGTCGGCGGCAAGAACGGCGTGCCGGCCTATATCCTGCAGCAGCTCGGCGCCCGCAACGTCATCACCACGGAGGAGGAGTGGCCGCTGGTGAGCTGGGAGCGCATCGCCGCCGCCGACCCCGCGATCATCGTAATGGCGGAGATGAGCCGCCGCCGCTATGCCGCCGACGACACCGCGGTGAAGCTGGACTTCCTCGCCACCGACCCTGTCGCCAGCCAGCTCGAGGCGGTGAAGCACAAGCGTTTCGTGGTGATGGACGTGCAGGCGATGCAGCCCTCCATCCGCGCGGTCGACGGCATCGAGGCGCTGGCCCGCGGCATCAAGAGCTTCGGTCTCGGGGGATGAAGCCGCTCTTCGACGGCGGCTGGGGCGTCCGCGCCCTGCTGGCGGTGCTGTCGCTGGCGGCGCTGGTGGTGGCCATCGCGCTCGCCGTGTCGATCGGCGAGATGGCGATCCCGCTGACCACGACGGTCCGGGCGCTGGCCAACCGGCTGTTCGGCGCCGGTTTCGCTGTCAGCCCGATCCAGGAAGGCGTGATCTGGGACTACCGGCTCAGCCGCGCTTTGGTGGCGGCCTGCTGCGGCGCCGCGCTGGCCCTGTCCGGCGCCATCCTGCAGGCGCTGCTGCGCAACCCGCTGGCGGAGCCCTATGTCCTCGGCATCTCCGCCGGCGCGTCGACCGGCGCGGTGGCGGTGATGATCGCGGGCATCGGCGGCGGGGCGATCTCGCTGTCCGGCGGCGCCTTCATCGGCGCCGTCCTGGCCTTCCTGCTGGTGTCGCTGCTGGCGGCCGGGGTCGGCGGCGGCATCGACCGGGTGATCCTGGCCGGCGTCGCCGGGTCGCAGCTGTTCAACGCGCTGACCTCCACCATCGTCACCACCTCGGCCAATGCCGAGCAGGCGCGCGGCGTGATGTTCTGGCTGCTCGGCAGCCTCGGCGGGGTGCGGTGGCCGGATGTGCAGGTGGCGGTGCCGGTCGCGGCGATCGGCTTCGTGCTGTGCATCCTGCACGCCCGTGCGCTCGACGCCTTCACCTTCGGGGCGGATGCCGCGGCCTCCTTGGGCATCGCCGTCACCCGGGTGCGGGTGGTGCTGTTCGCGGCCACCGCGGCGATGACGGCGACCATGGTCAGCATCATCGGGTCGGTCGGCTTCGTCGGCCTGGTCATCCCGCATGCCGCGCGCTTCCTGGTCGGGCCCGGCCATGCCCGGCTGCTGCCGGCCTCGGCGATGATCGGCGCCATCTTCATGGTGCTGGCCGACATCGTCTCGCGCATCATCATC
The DNA here is from genome assembly GCF_002195995.1 of Inquilinus limosus. Taxonomy (GTDB): domain Bacteria; phylum Pseudomonadota; class Alphaproteobacteria; order DSM-16000; family Inquilinaceae; genus Inquilinus; species Inquilinus limosus_C. The sequence goes on along the minus strand of NZ_NHON01000024.1, from coordinate 67,269 downwards.
CCGCAGCAGATCCTGCCGATCGGCGTGGTCACCGCCCTGTTCGGCGCGCCGGCCTTCGCCGTGCTGCTCTATCGCGCGAGGCGGGCGGCATGACCATCGCGACGCAGGATGTGCGCTGGGCCGCCGGCGGCCGCATGATCGTCGACGGCGTGACGCTGGAGGCGGCGCCCGGCCGGATGCTGGGCCTGCTGGGCCCGAACGGCGCCGGCAAATCGACCCTGCTGCGCCTGATCTGCCGGCTGCGGCGGGTGGAGAGCGGGGTGATCACCCTGGGCGGCGCCGACATCGCCGACCTGCCCCGCGCGGCCATCGCCCGCCGGGTCGCCCTGGTCGAGCAGCAGGCGATGACCGACGCCCAGGTGACGGTGCTGGACGTGGTGCGGCTGGGCCGCACGCCCCATCGCGGCCCGCTGTCGCCCTGGAGCGGCCGCGACGATGCGGCGGTGGCGGACGCGCTGCGCCGGGTCGGGCTGGAGGGCAAGCGCGGCCAGTCCTGGCACACGCTGTCGGGCGGGGAACGGCAGCGGGTGCAGATCGCGCGCGCCCTGGCCCAGACCCCGTCCGAGCTGCTGCTGGACGAGCCGACCAACCATCTCGACGTGCAGCACCAGCTCGAGATCCTGGCGCTGGTCGGGCGGCTGCCGGCGACCAGCATCGTCGCCCTGCACGACCTCAACCTGGCCGCGATGTTCTGCGACGCCGTGGCGCTGCTGCGGGAGGGAAGGGTGGTCTGCGCCGGCGCGCCGGAGGAGATCCTGACCGAGGCGCGGATCCGCGAGGTGTTCGACGTGCGGGCGCATGTCGAGCGGTCGCCGCATCACGGCCGGCCGCATATCCATTATTTGCCGGGGTGACGCCGGTGGCACTCCCCGCCGGGCTGAAAGCCGCTTCAGGCTTGACATTGCGGCCCAAATGGCGTTCTTCACCGCTTCCATTCCCGGGAACGCGGGTCCGGTGCGTGAGCCGGCGCCCCGCTCTGCCATTGGCAGGGCCTACCGGGACAACATGAGAGAAGAAGGACCGCGCGCGTGAGCAAGCGCCAGAATTCGAAGCACAAGATCGACCGCCGCCTTGGCGTCAACCTCTGGGGCCGTCCGAAGAGCCCCCTGAACAACCGCGAATACGGCCCGGGCCAGCACGGCCAGCGGCGCAAGAAGCCGACCGATTTCGGCACGCAGCTGATGTCCAAGCAGAAGCTGAAGGGCTACTACGGCAACATCGGCGAGAAGCAGTTCCGCCGCCTGTTCGACGAGGCCGTGCGCCGCAAGGGCGACACCGGCGAGAACCTGATCGGCCTGCTGGAGCGCCGCCTGGACACCGTCGTCTACCGGATGAAGTTCGTCCCGACCGTGTTCGCCGCCCGCCAGCTGGTCAACCACGGCCATGTCCTGGTGAACGGCAAGCGTCTCAACATCGCCTCCTACCAGGTCAAGGACGGCGACGTGATCGAGATCAAGCAGAAGTCGCGTGAGATGGCCCTGATCCTGGGCGCCATCGCGTCGTCCGAGCGCGAGGTGCCGGAGTACATCGAGGTCGACCACGGCGCCTTCAAGGGCAAGGTCGTGCGCACCCCGGCCCTGGCCGACGTGCCGTACCCGGTCCAGATGGAACCGAACCTGGTGGTCGAGTTCTACAGCCGCTGATCCTCGGCCGGCTGTCCGACGGAAGAAGGGGCGCTCTCCGGGGCGCCCCTTTTTCGTTGAGAGCTGGATGAGTTGAGGGTCGATCGGGCTATCCCGATCTCGCCAGGCCGGTAAGGTGTTGCCTCTCCCGCTTGCGGGAGAGGTCGGAGACGCGAAGCGGCTCCGGGTGAGGGGAGTTTGTCGAGGCCGGGACCAGCCCTCACCCGGTCTCGCTGCGCGAGCCCGACCTCTCCCGCGTCCGGCGGGAGAGGCAACGCGCGAAGACGCTCGACATCCTGTCAGCCGGTCCGAACGGACTGACGCGACCCGGCCTCAATTCATTCCGCTCTAGCCGACGCCGTGGCGTGGCGCGACCGGCAGGCGGGCGCGCCGGGTGGCGTCGATGGTGAACAGGACGAGGCCGGCCCAGATGAAGCCGAAGGTCACCAGCGTGGCGGGCCGCAGCGGCTCCTCGAACACCAGCGTCGCCAGCACCAGGTTGATGCTCGGCGACAGGTACTGCAGCAGCCCGACGGTCGACAGCGGCAGGTGCCGTGCCCCGATCATGTACAGCACGATCGGCAGGCCGGTGATCAGCCCCGAGGCCATGATCGCCAGCGACATCGCCCAGCCCTCACCGCCGGCGGCCAGCGGGCCGAAGGCGCCTGCGCCCTGGCTCCACAGCCACAGCAGATAGGCCAGGCAGACCGGCAGCAGGAAGGCCGTCTCGACCATCAGCCCGACGAAGGGATCGATCCTCTCGCGCTTGCGGATCAGGCCGTAGAAGCCCCAGGTCAGGGCCAGGGCCAGCGCGATCCACGGGATCTCGCCGGCACCGATCACCGAGATCAGGACGCCGGCCGCGGCCAGGCACGCGGCTGCCACCTGCGCCCGGCTCAGCCGCTCGCCCAGGAAGGCGACCCCGAGCAGGACATTGATCAGCGGGCTCAGGTAATAGCCGAGCGCCGACTGCACCAGATAGCCGTTCAGCACCGCCCAGATGAAGACGCTCCAATTCGCGGTCACCAGGGCGGTGGTGGCGCAATAGGTCAGGAAGCGGCGGCGGCTGCGCAGCACGTCGCCGATCTCGTGCAACCGCCCGAGGGCCAGCAGCAGCAGGCCCAGCATGACGACGCTCCACAGGATGCGATGCGCCACGATCTGCCAGGCGCCGACATGCTCCACCGCCTTGAAGTAGAGCGGCGCGAAGCCCCAGATCAGGAAGGCGCCGAGCGCCGCGCCCGCCCCGAAGCCGGCATGGCTGCGGCTGGCTTGAGTGTCGGCCGACATCGTGGTCCCCGGTCCGGCGTCAGCGGGCAACGGCCCGGGCCGCAACGAGGCGGGCCCGGCCGGCGCCGACACCGGCGATCCCCGCCGCCGTGCCGATGGCGAGGACGAAGAAGCCCGCCGCGGCCCAGCCGCCGGTCCAGTCGTGCAGCAAACCGATCAGCAGCGGCCCGCCGGAGGCCAGGGTGTAGCCCACGCCCTGCGACATCGAGGAGAGATGGGCCGCGACATGAGCGTCCGGCGTACGCAGCACCACCAGGGTCAGCGCCACGGCGAAGGCGGCGCCCTGGCCGATGCCGAGCAGCACGATCCACAGCCAGATGGTGCCCAGCGGCGCGAAGATGCAGCCCAGGAATCCGACGAGCGAGAACGCCATGCACAGGACGGCGGCCAGGCGCTGGTCGCGGCCGCGGGTCGCCAGCGACGGCGCCACCAGCGCCGCGGCGACCTGGACCATGATCGAGACCGAGACCATGATCCCGGCGGCCACGCCATCGATGCCGCGGTCGCGCAGGATCGGCGCCAGCCAGCCGAAGACGCTGTAGGCCAGCGAGGATTGCAGCCCCATGAACAGCGTCACCTGCCAGGCCAGCGGGTCGCTCCACAGGCCGCGCACGGTGAAGCCGGCATGGGCGGCCGGGCCCTGGCGCGGCGGGATCTGCGTCAGCCAGACCAGGGCGGCGATGACCGCCGGAACGGCCCAGAAGGCCAGGGCCGCGGCCCAGGATCCGCCGGCGGCCTGGGTGATCGGCAGGGTGGCGCCGGCGGCCAGGGCGGCGCCGGCGCACAGCGCCATGGTGTAGACGCCGGTCATCAGCGGCGCCTTGTCCGGGAAGTCGCGCTTGACGATCCCCGGCAGCAGCACGTTGGTGACGCCGATGCCGGCGCCGGCCAGGACGGCGCCCAGCAGCAGGGCGGGCGGCGTGCCCAGGCCGCGCAGCGCGGTGCCGGCCGCCAGCACCAGCAGCAGCGCCAGCACCGCGCGCTCGGTGCCCAGCCGCCGGCTGATCCGCGGCGCCAGCACGCCGAACAGGCCGAGGCAGACCACCGGCGCGGTCGTCAGCAGGCTGGCGCCGCCGGCGGACAGGCCGGTATCGGCGATGATCTCCTTCAGCACCGGCCCCAGGCTGGACAGCGCCGGTCGCAGGTTGAGCGCGATCAGCACCAGGCTGACGACCAGCAGCCACCCGGCCTTCAACGGCGTTGCCGGCGCCGGGATGTCGTCGACCTCGGCGTCGATCAGCAGCTCGTCGGAGAGGTCATGGGGCACGGCTCGGGCCTTCCGATCCTGCTCGGCTGTCGACACCACGGGCATCCTCCTGGCACGCAACAACTCCGCGCCGGTCGGCTCCCGGGCGGTTGGCCGCCATTCTGGACGGGGCGGGGCGTCACCGCCCGCCCCACCTCGTCATGCCAGGGTCCAGGGCTCGGCATGACGCGGTCCGCGCAGCCGGCGGGGCCGTCGGTCAGGGGCGAATCGAAAAGAGGGGCGGCGAAAATACACATCCGCCCCGGACGGCGCACCCTCCGTTCGGATGATGCCGAACGCCTCGTTTCGCGTCAGGCTTGGCGTTCTTCTTCAGGCACGCGGCCCGCCGGCGCGTCCCCTGGGCCTCGGCCCGGGCTGATGGCGTTGTGCCGGGGCCGGCCTGGACATCCGGCGATTTGAACAGAAGGCATAGTCACGATGGCGATCATCCCAGGAACCCCTGGCAACGATAATCTGACCGGAACCGCCGGCGCCGACACCATCGACGGCCTGGCGGGCGACGACATGCTGCAGGGATATGCGGGCAACGACATTCTCCGCGGCGGCACCGGCCGGGACTACATGTATGGCGGCGACGGCGACGACCGGATCGAGACCGGTGGCGGCGGCAACGACTACGGTTCGGGCGGTGCCGGCAACGACACGCTGATCGGATCGGCCGATGCCGAGAGCCTCTATGGTGATGACGGCAACGACACCATCACCGGTGCGGCCGGCAACGATTCGCTTTACGGCGGCGCCGGCAACGACAATCTCGGCGGCGGTGACGGCGACGACTACATCGCCGCCGGGGTCGGGGTCGATACCGTCGATGGCGGGGCGGGCACCGACACGCTCTATGTCGACCGCGGCACCACCACTGTCGGCGTCACCTTCGTCCTGAACGGGGCGGCCGGCAGCGACGGCAGCCGGGCCATCAACATGGAGGTGATGACCTACTATGCCGGGTCGGGCAACGACACCATCACCGGCGCCGGCGGCAATGACACGATCTACGGCTATGACGGCACCGACGTCCTGAACGGCGCCGCCGGCAACGACAATCTCAACGGCGGTAACGGCACCGACACGCTCGGCGGCGGCGACGGCGACGACAACCTGTCGGGGAATGACGGCAACGACATTCTCCGCGGCAATGCCGGCCGGGATTACCTGTATGGCGGCATCGGCGACGACCGGATCGAGACCGGGGGCGGCGGCAGCGACTACGGCTCCGGCGGCGACGGCAAGGACACGATGGTCGGGTCGTCCGACGCCGATACGCTGTACGGCGATGCCGGCAACGACACGATCTACGGCTATGCCGGCAATGATTTCCTCTATGGCGGGGCCGACAATGATGCGATCGCCGGCGGCGACGGCGACGATTATGTCGCCACCGGGATCGGCGCCGACATCGTCGACGGCGGGGCGGGCACCGACACGCTCTATGTCGACCGCAGCACCACCACCGTCGGGGTCACCTTCGTCCTGAACGGCGCGGCCGGCAGCGACGGCAGCCGGGCCATCAACATGGAGGTGATGACCTACTATGCCGGGTCGGGCAACGACACCGTCACCGGGGCCGGCGGCAACGACGCCATCCATGGCGGCGACGGGACCGATGTCCTGAACGGGGCGGCGGGCAACGACACCCTCAATGGCAACGCCGGCACCGACACGCTCGCGGGCGGTGACGGCGACGACAGCCTGTCGGGGAATGACGGCAACGACACCCTCCGCGGCGGCCTCGGCCGGGATTACATGTACGGGAACGCCGGCGACGACCGGATCGAGACCGGGGGCGGCGGCAGCGACTACGGCTCCGGCGGCGACGGCAAGGACACGATGGTCGGGTCGAACGATGCCGACAGCCTGTATGGCGATGCCGGCAACGACACGATCTACGGCTATGGCGGCAACGACTCGCTCTATGGCGGGGCCGACAATGACTCGATCGCCGGCGGCGACGGCGATGACTATATCGCCACCGGGATCGGCGTCGACGTCGTCGACGGCGGGGCGGGCACCGACACGCTCTATGTCGACCGCAGCACCACCACCGTCGGGGTCACCTTCGTCCTGAACGGGGCGGCCGGCAGCGACGGCAGCCGCGCCGTCAACATGGAGTTGATGACCTATTATGCCGGGACGGGCAGCGACAGCATCGCGGGCGGCGCCGGAAATGATTCCATCTATGGCGGCGATGGGGCCGATGCCCTGAACGGGGCGGGGGGCAACGACACCCTCAGCGGCGGGGCCGGCAACGACACGATCGGCGGCAGCACCGGCGACGACAGCTTGTCAGGAAACGACGGCAATGACGTTCTCAAGGGTGGCGTCGGCCGCGACTATATGTATGGCGGCGCCGGCGACGACCGGATCGAGACCGGAGGCGGCGGCAGCGACTACGGCTCCGGCGGCGACGGCGCGGATGTCCTGGTCGGATCGGTCGATGCCGAGAGCCTGTATGGCGACGCCGGCAACGACACTATCTCCGGCGCGGCCGGCAACGACTATCTCTATGGCGGCGCCGACAACGACGTGCTGCGCGGCGATGCCGGGGCCGACTATCAGGATGGCGGCGCCGGCATCGACACGGTCAGCTATTACACCGGCACGGTCGGGGTGGTGGTCAACCTGACGGCCGGCACCGGCAGCGGCGGCGATGCCCAGGGCGATACTCTGTACAACATCGAGAACGTCAGCGGCAGCCAGGGCAATGACAGCCTGGTGGGGAACGCCGCGGCCAACACCCTGCAGGGCTGGAGCGGCAACGACGCTCTCGCGGGCGGCGACGGCAACGATCAGCTCGTGGGCGGCGCCGGCAAGGACACGATGACCGGCGGCGCCGGCGCCGACCGCTTCGTCTATGCCAGCATCGGCGACAGCACGGTCGGGGTCAATGCCGACCGGATCGTCGATTTCAGCCACGCCCAGGGCGACCGTATCGACCTCTCGGCCATCGACGCCAACACGGGCCTGGCCGGCAACCAGGCCTTCACCTTCATCGGCACAGGCCTCTTCACCCATCACGCCGGCGAGCTGCGCTTCGCCATCACCAGCCCCGGCGTGACCACCATCGCCGGCGACGTCAACGGCGACGGCGTGTCCGACTTCCACATCCAGCTCACCGGCACGCCCACGCTGGTCGCGGCCGACTTCGTCCTGTAGGAACGGTCGGTGCCCATATGACAACGCCCGCCCCGGAAGGGGCGGGCGCTCTGTCTGACGCAGATGATCTCGGCGGTCGGTGTCAGCCCTGGGCGGGGACGGCGACGCCCTTGGCCTCGAGCAGCTCCGTCAGCTCGCCCGTCTGGTACATCTCGCGGATGATGTCGCAGCCGCCGACGAACTCGCCCTTGACGTAGACCTGCGGGATGGTCGGCCAGTTCGAGAATTCCTTGATGCCCTGGCGCAGGCCGGGGTCGGTCAGGATGTCGATGCCCTTGAACGGCACGCCGAGATGGGTCAGCACCTGCACCACGGCGGCGGAGAAGCCGCATTGCGGGAACACCGGGGTGCCCTTCATGTAGACGACGACGTCGGTGCCGGCGATGTCGTTGCGGATGCGCTCGAAGACGGGATTGTCCATGGGGGTACTCGCTGGCTGAGGGTCAGGCTTCGGCGGCGATCGAGGTGTGCAGCATCAGCGCGTGCAGCTCATTGCCCATCCGGCCGCCCAGGGCCTGATAGACCATCTGGTGCTGCTGCACGCGGCTCCTGCCGGCAAAGGCGGGGCTGGTGACATAGGCGGCATAATGGTCGCCGTCGCCGCGCAGATCCTCGATCCGCACCTCGGCGCCGGGCAGGCCGTCCTTGATCAGGCGGACGATCTCCGCCGGGTCCATCGCCATCTCACGCCTCTCCCGACTGCACGATGTCGGTCATGTAGTTGGGCAGCCACGCCTCGTTGACGCGGCGCAGTTCAGCCACCGATATGGCACTGCCGTCGTCGCGCTTCAACACGTCGCCGCCGGTGCGGCCGATGATTTGCGCCGGCACGCCCGCCGCCCGGGCCCGCGCCAGCAGCGCCTCGCCGTCGGCCGCGGTCACCAGATAGCGGCCCTGGTCCTCGCCGAACAGCAGCCCGGCGTCGGCCGGAAGATCGACCGTGGCGCCGATCCGGCCGGCCATCGCCATCTCCGCCACGGCGACATAGAGGCCGCCGTCGGAGAGGTCGTGGCAGGCGGTGGCCGTGCCGTCCTGGATCAGCGCCCGGACCAGGTCGCCGTTGCGGCGTTCCGCGGCCAGGTCGACCGGCGGCGGCGCGCCGTCCTCGCGGTCATGGATCTCGCGGGCATACAGCGACGCGCCGACATGACCCTTGGTTTCGCCAACCAGGACAATGGCTTCGCCGGCGGCCTTGAAGCCGAGCCGGACATGGCGCCCGCCATCCTGGATCAAGCCGACGCCGCCGATCGCCGGGGTCGGCAGGATGGCCTCGCCCGAGGTCTCGTTGTAGAGCGAAACGTTGCCGGAAACGACCGGGAAATCAAGCGCTTCGCAGGCGGCCCTCATGCCCTGGATGCAGCCGACGAACTGGCCCATGATCCGCGGCTTCTCGGGGTTGCCGAAGTTCATGTTGTCGGTGATCGCCAGCGGCCGGGCGCCGGTGGCGGTCAGGTTCCGCCATGCCTCGGCCACGGCCTGGGCGCCGCCGGCCTCGGGGTCGGCCAGGCAGTAGCGCGGCGTGCAGTCGGTGGTGATGGCCAGCACCTTGCCGGTGCCGTGCACCCGCACCAGCGCCGCGTCGGCCTGGCCGGACAGGGCGACCGTGTCGGCGCCGACCTGGCTGTCATACTGCTCCCAGATCCAGCGCTTGGAGGCGAGGTCGGGGCAGGCCAGCAAGCGCGTCAGCACCGCCTCTGCCGTGTCCGGCAGCGGCAGGGACGCGGCAGCGATTTCCGGCTGCTTCGGCGTCGGCTCCCACGGCCGGGCATAGTTCGGCGAGGCGTCGACCAGCTCCGCCACCGGCATGTCGGCCCAGACCATGCCGTGCATCTTCAGCACCATGCGGCCGGTGTCGGTGACCCGGCCGATCACGGCGAAGTCCAGCTCCCATTTGCGGAAGATCGCCTCGGCCTCGGCCTCGCGGCCGGGCTCCAGCACCATCAGCATCCGCTCCTGGCTCTCCGACAGCATGATCTCGTAAGGGACCATGCCGGTCTCGCGCTGCGGCACATGGTCGAGATCAAGCTCGATGCCGCAGCCGCCCTTGCTCGCCATCTCGACGGAGGAGGAGGTCAGGCCGGCCGCGCCCATGTCCTGGATGGCGACGATGGCGTCGGTGGCCATCAGCTCCAGGCAGGCCTCGATCAGCAGCTTCTCGGTGAAGGGGTCGCCGACCTGCACGGTCGGGCGCTTCTCCTCCGACGCCTCGTCGAACTCGGCCGAGGCCATGGTGGCGCCGTGGATGCCGTCGCGCCCGGTCTTGGAGCCGACATAGACCACCGGGTTGCCGATGCCGCCGGCGGCCGAATAGAAGATCTTGTCGGTGCTGGCCACGCCCACGGTCATGGCGTTGACCAGGATGTTGCCGTTGTAGGAGGCGTGGAAGTTGGTCTCGCCGCCCACCGTCGGCACGCCGACGCAGTTGCCGTAGCCGCCGATGCCCTCGACCACGCCGGCCACCAGGTGCCGGGTCTTCGGGTGGTCCGGGCTGCCGAAGCGCAGCGCGTTCATGTTCGCCACCGGCCGCGCGCCCATGGTGAACACGTCGCGCAGGATGCCGCCGACGCCGGTCGCCGCACCCTGATAGGGCTCGATGAAGCTCGGGTGGTTGTGGCTCTCCATCTTGAAGATGGCGGCCTGGCCGTCGCCGATGTCGATCACGCCGGCATTCTCGCCGGGGCCGCAGATCACCCAGGGCGCCTCGGTCGGCAGCTGCTTCAGCCAGCGGCGCGAGGATTTGTAGGAGCAGTGCTCCGACCACATCACCGAGAAGATGCCGAGCTCGGTCAGCGTCGGCATCCGGCCCATGATGGTCTGGGTCAGGGCGAATTCGTCGGCGGTCAGGCCGAATTCGGCCGCCAGCGCCTGGGTGACGTCCGGTTCCTGGGGGGCGTTGGACGGATGGGTCATGAAAGAATCTGCGCCAGGCCTTCGAACATGGCGCGGCCGTCGGAATTGCCGTGCTCCGGCTCCGCCGCCCGCTCGGGGTGGGGCATCATGCCGAGCACCCGCCGGTTCTCGGACAGGATGCCGGCGATGTCGTTCAGGCTGCCATTCGGGTTGCCGCGGCCGTCCTGGTCGGCGATGTAGCGGAAGGCGACGCGGTCCTCGTCCTCCAGCCGCTTCAGCGTGTCCGGGTCGGCGAAGTAGCAGCCGTCATGGTGCTGGATCGGGATGCGCACCGTCTGGCCAGCGTTGTAGCCGCGGGTGAACGGGCTGTTCGAGGTCTCGACCCGCATCGCCACGGTGCGGGAGCAGAATTTCAGGCCGGCGTTGCGCAGCAGCGCGCCGGGCAGCAGCCCCGCCTCGGTCAGGATCTGGAAGCCGTTGCAGATGCCGACGGTCGGCACGCCGCGGGCCACCGCCTCGCGGATCGCGCCCATGATCGGCGACTGCGCCGCCATCGCGCCGGAGCGCAGATAGTCGCCATAGGAGAAACCGCCGGGGATGGCGATCAGGTCGGTCGGCGGCAGCTCGGTGTCGCGGTGCCAGACCATGTGGGTCGGCCGTCCGGTCGCGTGGGAGAGTGCCACGGCGAGGTCTCGGTCGGCGTTCGATCCCGGGAAGACGATGACGGCGGCTTGCATGGCCGGGATGTAGCGGTCCTGCCGGGCCTTGGCAAGGGCGGCGCAGGATGTGCTGTCATGCGCGCCAGAAGGGTTTCAGCGCTTCCGCCAGCGCCTCGTCCCGGCACAGGCCGATATCGTTCAGCATGCGGCTGTCCAGCATCCGAAGCTGGCGCCGGGTTTGATGACGGCACGACCACCGGGCCAGATGACCGGCCGCGGCGAACCAGAGCCGGCTCAAGCCGCAGCGCCGTCGTTCGCTCGCACCATCGGCTGCACCGCTGCGCGCCCCGCGGTCCGCAACTGACAGGGTCATGGTCGTCTCCATCGCGGGTTGATGAGACTCGACCCTATCGCCTCCGGCAGTCGCCGCGTGTCACCCGGGATACACCGGGCGGTGTCCTCAGGAGGCCGGATCCCGGCTTCCTCCCGGAAATGAAAAGGCCGGATCCGCGGCGGATCCGGCCCGAGGTGGCTCGATCGCAGGGGGATCAGGTCACAGGCGCAGAAGCAGGTCGCGCGGGTCGCTGGCGGGCGCCGGCCCGTCGACGCCGATGTCGCGCAGCATGTGGTCGTCCAGCGCCTCGACCGGCAGCCGGGGAAGGCGGCGGCCGCCCAGCGCGGATGCGGCGGCGCCGATCAGGGCGCGCAGCCCGGACCGGCTGGTCGGCAGGGTGGCGCGAGGCTGGATGGCGGCGTGGTCGGTGCAGGCGGTCGTCATGGCATTTCCCTTTCCGGCAGGGCGTTCGATCTGTCATCGGGAATGCCTTGATGATCGCGATCTGGAGAACAAACCGCAAACAGGATATTCTCGTGAACGGGATAAGAGAATCTATCGAGCCGATGAGGGAACCCATGCGCCGTCGCCTGCCGCCGCTGAACGGCGTCCGCGCCTTCGAGGCCGCGGCCCGCCATGAGAGCTTCACCCGCGCCGCCGAGGAGCTGGCGGTGACCCAGGCGGCGGTCAGCCAGCAGGTGCGCCGGCTGGAGGACTGGCTGGGCGCCAAGCTGTTCAACCGCACCGAGGGCGGGCTCGAGCTGACCGACACCGGCCGGGCCTATCTGCCGGTGCTGCGCGACGCCTTCGACGCCATCGCCGAGGCCACGGCACGGATCCGGCCGCTGCCGCATTCCGGCATCCTCACCGTGTCGGCGATTCCGTCCTTCATCCGCAAATGGCTGGTGTCGCGGATGCCGTCCTTCAACGAACAGCAGCCGGAGATCGACGTCAATCTCGACGCCGAATCCCGGCTGGTCGATTTCAGCCGCGACCAGGTCGACTGCGCCATCCGCTTCGGCAGCGGCGCCTGGGAGGGCGTGGTGGCGGAGAAGCTGTTCTCCGAGGACACCTTCCCGGTGTGCAGCCCGGCGCTGGTCGAGGCCGGGCTGTGCCAGCTGGAGGATCTGCGCCGCTTCCGCCTGCTGCACGACGAGACGCTGGTGCAGTGGAAGCACTGGCTGCGGGCGGCGGGGATGGAGGATCTCGGCTGGGTCCGCGGCCCGCGGACGCAGGATTCGGCGCTGCTGATCCAGATGGCGATCGAAGGGCAGGGGGTGGCACTGGCGCAGCGGGTGCTGGTGATGGACGACCTCCGCGCCGGCCGGCTGGTGCGGCCGTTCTGGCAGTCGCTGCCGCGCGACCATCTGAAGAGCGACTACGCCTATTATTTCGTGGCGCCGCCGACCGCCCTCAACCGGCCGCTGGTGCGGGCCTTCCGCGACTGGCTGTTCGCCGTCGCCGCCGAGGCCGAGGCGTCGCCGGAGGAGCCGATGACCCTGCCGGCGGCGTGACCACCGCCGGCAGGGGCCGGCTCAGGCCAGCGCCTCGTCGAAGAAGGTCAGCAGCCGCTTCCAGTGCCGTTCGGCGCCGGTCTCGTTGTAGACGCTGTGGTCGGGCACCGCCCAGCCATGCGCCATGCCGACATAGCTTTCGATGATGTGGTCCACCTCGGCCCGCCGCAGGGCCTCGGCCAGCCGCGCCGACTGCTCCGGCGGGAAGCTGTTGTCGACTCCGGCGACGCCGACATAGACGCGGCCCTTGATCTTGTCGGCGAGCAGATGCGGGCTGTCCGCCGCCTCGCTGGCCAGGTTGCCGCCATGGACGCTGGCCGCGGCGCCGATCCGGTCGGCATAGGCCGCCGCGGCTGTCAGGGCCCGGGCGCCACCCATGCAGTAGCCGACGGTGCCGATCGGGCCGGCGATCGTCTCGGCGTCCAGCGCGTCGATGAAGGCGGCCGTGTCGCGCCGGGTCATCTCCTGGCTGGTCTCGCGCAGCATGGTCATGATCCGGGCGCGCGCCGTCTCGTCGGCGAAGGAAGCGCCGGTGAACGGGCCATAGGCGCCGAACCGGTAGAACAGGTCCGGCAGCAGCACGACATGGCCCGAATCGGCCAGCCGCTGCGCCATCCCGGCCAAGGAGGCCCGCGGGCCCATCGCGTCCATGTAGAGGATGACCCCGCGCAGCGCCTTGCCGCCGGCGGCGGCGCCGTCGGGGTGGAACAGCGCCGCCTTGGCCGTCCCGTCCGAGGTCTTGATCTGAAGGTCGCGCCTCATCTGCCCATCCTTGGTGAACCTACCCCGGCCGCGGGAGCGCAACGAGAGGGGCGGCCGCGCCGGGATCATAGTCCTCATTCCCGCCAGAACGGCTTGCGGCGCATGGTCTCGACCTGGTCGCGGCGCAGGCCGAGGTCGAGCAGGGTCTCGTCGTCCATCCGCTGCATCCGGCTGCGGGCCTGGATCCGGGCGCTCCACAGCGCCGGCAGGGCCGCGATACGGCGGAGCAGGGACAGGAGGGGGGAGGGCCGCCGGCGCGATGCGGGGCGGGGCTCGTCGATGCAGCAGCTGGTCATTGGCTACGGTCCTGATCGGGGTTGCAGATCAGGGGTCGACCCGTTCCCTGAAGATCGGTCCTGGCGGCTGCGGCCGCAAACGGGATAGTCTGGCCCTAGCCCAACAAAAACTTGGCCTGCGGGCGGGAGGCGGGATGTGGGATGGCGGTTGCCGCCGCTGAACGGCGTGCGGGCCTTCGAGGCGGCGGCGCGGCATCGCAGCTTCACCCGCGCCGCGGCCGAGTTGTCGGTGACCCAGGCGGCGGTCAGCCAGCAGGTGCGCCGGCTGGAGGAGTGGCTGTCGGTCAGGCTGTTCCACCGGCGCGAGAACAGCCTGGAACTGACCGAGGCCGGCCGCGTCTACCTGCCGCTGGTCAGCGGCGCGCTGGCCGGCATCGCCGACGCCACGGCGCAGATCGCGCCGGGCCGCGCGGCCGGCGTGCTGACCATCAGCACCACCCCGTCCTTCGCGGCGAAATGGCTGACGGCTCGCCTGCAGGGCTTCACCTCGGCGCATCCGGACATCGACGTCAACGTCACGGCGTCGCTGGCCCGGGTCGATCTGGAGGGCGGCGAGGCCGATTGCGCCACCCGCTGGGGCCAGGGCGGGTGGGAGGGACTGTCCTGCGACCGGCTGTTCGCCGASGACACCTTCCCGGTGTGCAGCCCGGCGCTGCGCGACGGCACGCCGGGGCTGCGCACCCTCGACGACCTGCACCGCCAGACGCTGCTGCACGACCAGTCCCTGGCGCCCTGGCGCGACTGGCTGCGGGCCGTCGGGATGGCGGATGTCGACTGGGTGCGCGGACCGCGGGTCAGCGACTCCTCGATGGCCATCCAGGCGGCGGTGGAGGGGCAGGGGGTGGCGCTGGCCGTGTTCTCCCTGGTGGCCGACGACCTGGCGGCAGGCCGGCTGGTGCGGCCGCTCGACCTGTCGGTGCCGAGCGCCGCCAGCTACCACTTCGTCGCCACGGCGCGATCGCTGCGCCGGCCGATGGTGCGGGCGTTCCGCGACTGGATCGTCGCCGCTGCGGCCGGCACCATCCGGGTGCCGCGGGAACCGGACATGTCGTCGCGCCCGGCGGATTAGGCGCAGCCCGGCCTTGCCGGGCCTCGCCGGCCGGGCCATCTGCCCTCCGTGGCAACGACTGGAGGACAGGCGCGTGATCGACCCGAAGAAGCTGTTCGAGGATTTCCTGGGCGGCGCCAAGCAGCCCGGCGGCAAGACCTCCGGCTTGTCCGGCAATCTCGGCACGCTGGCCACCGGCGCCGTCGGCGGCGGGCTGATCGGCCTTCTCCTCGGCTCGAAGAAGGTCCGCAAGTTCGGCGGTTCGATGCTCGGCTATGGCGGCGCCGCGGTGCTCGGCGGCCTGGCCTACAAGGCCTGGCAGGACTGGTCGGCCAACCGGGCGCCGGCCCCGGCCCAGCCGCCGGCGCAGCAGCCGATCCCGCTGCCGCCGCCGCGCAGCCCGTTCGACCTGGAGACGCAGAGCGCCGCCGGCGGCGGGGATGCGCGCATCGCGGTGGTTCGGGCGATGATTGCCGCGGCCAAGGCCGACGGCCATATCGACGCGACCGAGCAGAAGGCGCTGTTCGACCGCATCGGCCAGCTCGGCCTCGGCACCGAGGAGAAGGCCTTCGTCATGGACGAGCTGGCGAAGCCGCTCGACATCGCCGCGATCGCGGCCCTGGCGGCGACGCCGGAGCAGGCGGCGGAGATCTGGCTGGCCTCGCGGCTGGCGATCGACGCGGACGATCCGCGCGAGAAGGCCTATCTCGACGACCTGGCGGCGCGGCTGAAGCTGCCCGAGGGGCTGGCGGCCCATCTCGAGGCGCAGGCCGCCGCGGTGGTGTGACAGCCCTCGCTGTCATCCTCGGGCTTGACCCGAGGATCCAGGGGCGGCCAGGGCGGTTCTCGGTGGCCCCTGGATTGCCGGGTCAAGCCCGGCAATGACAAAAGGGGAGGGGCCGTCTCAGGCGACGACGTCGATCGTGTAGCTCTCGGTGACCGGGTTGGCCAGCAGCTTGCGGCACATCTCGTCCAGGCGCGCCTTGGCCTGGGCGGCGTCGGCGGCGGCGATCTCGACCTCGATCACCTTGCCCTGACGCACCTCGCCGACCTCGTCGAAGCCGAGGCCCTGCAGGGAGTGACCGATCGCCTTGCCCTGGGTGTCGAGGACACCGGGCTTCAGCATGACGTGGATGCGGGCTTTCATGGGGCGACCTGGTTCTCGCGGATGTCGACGACACTTCCTTCCGGCAGGATGCCGAGGCGCCGGGCCACTTCCTGATAGGCCTCGAGGACGCCGCCGAGATCCTGGCGGAAGCGATCCTTATCGAATTTCTCGTTGGTCTGCACGTCCCACAGGCGGCAGTTGTCCGGGCTGATCTCGTCGGCCAGGACGATCCGCATCTCGTCGTTCTCGTCGTAGAGACGGCCGAATTCGAGCTTGAAGTCGACGAGCTTGAGGCCGATGCCGAGGAACAGGCCGGTGAGGTAGTCGTTCACCCGCAGCGACAGCGAGACGATATCGTCCAGGTCCTGGGCGTTGGCCCAGCCGAAGGCGGTGATGTGCTCCTCCGACACCATCGGGTCGTTGAGCTCGTCCGACTTCAGGTAGTACTCGATGATCGAGCGCGGCAGCGGCGTGCCCTCGGGCACGTTGAAGCGCTTGGAGAACGACCCCGCGGCGATGTTCCGCACCACCACCTCGAGCGGGATGATCTCGACCTCGTGGATCAGCTGCTCGCGCATGTTCAGGCGGCGCATGAAATGCGTCGGCACGCCGATCTCGGACAGGCGGGTCATCAGGTATTCGGAGATGCGGTTGTTCAGCACCCCCTTGCCCGAGATCACCGCCTTCTTCGTCCCGTTATGCGCCGTCGCATCGTCCTTGAAATACTGGACGATCGTGCCGGGCTCCGGTCCTTCGTAGAGGACCTTGGCCTTGCCCTCGTAGATGCGCCTGCGGCGGCTCATGTCGAAACGTCCACGGTGATGCCAACAAAAAGGGTCGGGGCGTCCGGCAGGACGTCCGCGTCTGCGCACATATAGCAAGCGCACGTCTGCTAAACAATTGCACGCTCCCTGTTGCCTCGGGGGTGACCGCGGCGCCCAGAGTCGCTATATCCTGCGCCATGATGCGACGTGCGCCCGCGGCCGCGGGCAGGTGGAAGGACACGGCATGACGACGTTCGACTCGCGGGGCCAGGCTTTCGAGGCGGAGTTCCAGCACGACCAGGAGCTCCTGTTCCGGATCCAGAACCGGCGCAACAAGCTGCTGGGCCTGTGGGCGGCCGAGCTGCTGGGCAAGACCGGCGCCGACGCCGAGGCCTATGCGAAGGAGGTCATCATGTCCGACTTCGAGAAGCAGACCGACGAGGACGTGCACGACAAGGTCTATGCCGACCTGAAGATCCACGACGTCGACCTGTCCGACCACCGGCTGCGCAAGAAGATGGACGCGCTGCTGGCGGTGGCGCGGCAGCAGATCATGACCGAGGCGACGCCGAAGTAAGGCCGGCGGCAATCCGGACGGGAAGGGCGGCTTCGGCCGCCTTTTTTCGTTGATCGGCTTCGAAACGTCGCCATGCGGTTTGGGCTTGGAAATTTCACGACTGAGAAACAATATTCCGGTTGAGGCGAATTTTGAAGAACTGGCCTCGTTTTTCGATGTTTTTGAGAAAGGAAATTTCATGTGCGATCAGCATTGTTCCGTCGCGGCGGAGCGGTCGCCGCTCCCGGTCTCTCGCCGCGGCCTGCTCGTCGGCGCGGCACTCCTGTCGGCCGGCGCGGCTCTCTCCGCCTGCGGCCCGGCCGAGGCACAGGGCAAGGGACCGGCGGCGACGACCCCGATCTCCGGTGACGAGGGCCTGCAGCGGCTGATGGACGGCAATGCCCGCTACGTCGCCAACGCGCCGACGGAAAAGGATTATTCGGCCGGCCGCGCCGCGCGGGTGGCCGCCCAGTATCCCTTCGCGTCGATCCTGAGCTGCGCCGATTCCCGCGTCGCGCCGGAGCTGGCCTTCGACCAGGGACCGGGCGATCTGTTCGTGGTCCGGGTCGCCGGCAACTTCCTGAACGACGACGGGCTCGCCAGCCTCGAATACGGGGCGCTGGTCCTGAACATCCCGCTGATCATGGTGCTCGGCCACAGCAATTGCGGGGCGGTCGACGCGACCATCAAGGTGCTGAAGGACGGCACCAGGCTGCCCGGCCATCTCCCCGAGCTGGTCAATTCGATCAAGCCGGCGGTCGTGGCGGCGAAGGCCAAGGGCGGGACGGACCTTCTCGCCGACGCCACCGTCGAGAATGTCCGCCGCAACGTCCGGCTCCTGGTCACCGGCGACCCGGTCGTGTCCAGGCTGGTCAAGCAGGGCAAGGTCAAGGTCGTCGGCGGCGTCTACGACCTGGCGACCGGCCGGGTGACGCTGGTCTGAGCCGCGCGGGGCGGGGAAGGCTCAGCCCTTCACCGCCCCCGCCGTCAGCCCGCTGGTCATGGCGTTGCGGAAGACATAGTAGATCACGGCCGGCGGCACGGCGTAGATCAGCCCGGTCGCCATCAGCAGGTTCCACGGCGAATCGTCGGCCGACAGGAACAGGCCCAGCCCGACCGACAGCGGCGCCGCCTTCTCGCTCGACAGCAGCAGGAAGGCGTAGAGGTACTCGTTCCAGGCCAGCAGCAGCGCGTAGATGCCGATCGCCACCAGGGTCGGGCGCATCAGCGGCAGATAGACCATGCGGAAGATCTGCAGCGGCTTGGCGCCGTCCATGATCGCCGCCTCGTCCAACTCGCGCGGCAGCTTGTCCGAGGCCTGCTTCAGCACCCAGATGGCATAGGGCGAGGCCAGGGCGATCATCGCCAGGATCAGCGCGGTCTGGGTGTCGAGCAGGCCGTAGGAGCCCATGGTCTTGTACATCGGCACGGCCAGGAAGGCGGCCGGGATCAGATAGGTGGCCAGGGCCATGTTCATGATATGGCGGCCGCCCGGCACGCGCAGCCGGCTGATGGCGAAGGCGGCGCAGGTGGCGACGAACAGGGTCGCCACCCCGGTCGTGACCGCGATGAAGAAGCTGTTGCCGAGCTGCAGCCAGAAATTGCTGAGATAATAGTGCTGCTGCCGGAACACGGTGAGGAAGTTGGAGAAGGTCGGATGCTCCGGCCACAGCGTGCCGGCCAGCACCGCGTCCTGCGGCGAGATCGCCAGGACGAACAGGTGATACAGCGGCACCACCGTCCACAGCACCACCGGGATGGCGATCGCGATCAGGGCCGCTTCGTTGAGAAAGCGCTTCATGCCTCGCCTCCCTTGGACAGGCGCTTCACCATGACGAAGACCAGCGGCAGGATCAGCGGCATGGCGACGATGATCGAGGCGACGCCGAGATCGAGATTGTTGTTGCGCAGGTAGCGGATGCCGAGCGTCGCCAGCACCTGGGTGCTGTCGTTCGGGCCGCCGCCGGTCAGCAGGTAGACGCTGTTGAAATCGCCCAGCGTCCAGATCGTCGACAGGATGGTCGAGGTGACGTAGAGCGCCGCGACCGACGGCCAGGTGACGAAGCGGAAGCGCTGCCAGCGCGAGGCGCCGTCGACCGCGGCGGCCTCGTACAGGTCGCGGGCGATGGCCAGGCGTCCGGTCAGGAGGATCAGGGTCCAGAACGGCAGCGATTTCCAGATGTGGACCACGACCGCGCCGAAGAAGGCCAGCCACGGGCTGGTCAGCCAGGGTGGGCCCTCGAAGATGCCGAACAGCTGGAACAGCTGCTGGTTGATCATCCCCGTCTCGGGGTTGAGCATGACCCGGAAGGACAGGATGGTCGGGATCGACGGCACCGCCCAGGGCAGGATGAACAGCACCAGCAGCAGCCGGATCCACCAGCGCGGCACGGCGAAGAATCCGGACAGGCCGAGCGCGATCAGCATCTTCACATTCACCGCGATCAGCAGGAACAGGATGGTGTTGACCGCCGCGGTCAGGAAGATCGGGTCGGCGAACAGGCGGCGGTAGCTGGCCGGGTTGGCGCCGAGATAGAGGCCGTAGCCGACCGGATAGGCCACCAGCACCAGGAACACGGCGATATAGGGGATGAGCAGGATCGCGCCCCAGGTCGCCCAGGTGCGGCGGTGGCTGCCGCGGGAGGCTGCCGGGATCCCGTGGATCGTGGTCGCTGTCATCGGCTGGTCCTCTCTGAGAAAGGGCTGCGGCCCGGCCCGCGCGGCGCTCCACGCGGACCGGGCCGGCAGGTCGGTCCTAACCGGCGATTTCCTTGATCCGGGCGATCATCTCATCGACCGCCTGGTCGGGCGAGACCCCGTCCTGGACCACGCGGTTCAGCGCCTTGGCCCAGACATTCTCCGCATTCACCGTGGTGAAGTGGTAGTTGTAGACGAAGGGGAAGGGCAGGGTGCCCTCGGTGAACTGCTTCGACACCACGGCGCGGTGCGGGTCGGTGCCGTCGGTCCAGAACGGCCGGGCGGCGCCGGACTTGGTCACCGGATACCAGCGCCCGACCGAGCCCTCGACGAAGGGCGTCAGGTTCTCGTCCTTCATCATGAAGGCCATGAATTCCTTGGCCCGGGCCTTGTTCTTGGAATCGGCGAAGATCACCGCGGTCTTGGTCGCCGCCAGGTTCGGCAGCGTGCCGCCGTCCGGCTTCTTCGGGAACAGGGTGGTGCGGATGTTCTCCTCATAGTTCTTCTTCGCCTGGGCCCGCTGCTCCTCGGTCAGCGTCTGGTTGGTCGAATCGTCCAGGTGCTTGCTGGGGATCGAGATCGTCGCGTTGTGAGTTAGGACTGTGGTCTTGTTGTGGAAGTTGACGTTGTTGTCGGTGTCGAGCCAGTTGACCGAGGAGGGCGGGGTGCAGCCGCGGGTGAAGATCGAGCTGTAGCTCTTCACCGCCTCGATCATCGCCGCCCGGTTCTCCGGCTGGTCGAGCACGATCTTGCCGGTCTCGTCGACGATCTTGACGTTGTAGGCGTTGGCCCAGGTCAGGAAGCTGAAGAAGGTGTCCGACGCCGCGACGCTCATCGGCTGGCCAATGGCGTAGATCCGCTTGCCCTTCGCGCGCAGCGCGTCCTGCACCTTGCCGCACCAGAAGTCCCAGTACTCGTTCCAGGTGCCGGGGATGTCGCCCTCGCTGAAGCCGGCGTCCTGCAGCATGTCCTTCCAGTAGAAGATGTGCATGGTCTGGCGTTCGATCGGGAAGGCGTAATAGGCCTTCTGCCCGGTCTTGCCGTTCATCAGGAAGGTGGTGGCCAGCGCATCGGGCTGGAAGCTGTCCTTGATCGGGGCGATGACGTCGCTGACATCCTCCAGCCGGCCCTCATAGGCCCATTGGCCGGTGGTGCGGAAATCATAGGTGGTGCAGTAGCCGACATCCGGCGGCGTGCCGGCCTCGACCGCCGCGACCGACTTCACGATGCAGTCCTCGGTCGAGTACAGCGACAGCTCGACCTTGACGCCGGTGGCCTTCTGGTACCGGTCGATCAGGGCCAGCAGGGCGTCGTCCTCGCCCTTGTAGAACCCCTTGGTGACCCAGACGGTGAGCGTGTCCTGCGCCTGGGCGGGCAGGGTGGCGGCGAGGCCGAGGGTCAGGGCACAACCCGCCATGAGGTGGCGGAGACCGATCTTGGGCATGGAACTTCTCCCAGAGCTGAGGTTGGGGCGCGGCTTCTGCCGTCTTGCTGGTGGCTTCCGGACGGCCGGAAGCGGGAAGGGTCAGGCGCGGCCGGGCCTCCTGGCCGTCGAACCGCGCTCGACGATCTCGAAGCCGACATCGATCACCCGGGACGGTGCCGGCGCGCCGTCCCGGGGCTCGAGCACGCGCAGCAGCAGCGCGCCGACCCGGCGGCCGATGTCTTCGGCGTCGATCCGCACGGTCGACAGCGCCGGCACGCATTGCCCGCCGATCTCGAAATCGCCGAAGCCGAGGATCGATACCTGGTCCGGCACCGCGATGCCGCGGCGGTGGCATTCCATCAGCGCGCCGACGGCGGCGAGGTCCGACACCGCGAAGATCGCCTCGACCGGTTCGTCGGCGTCGAGCAGATGGGCCATGGCGGCGGCGCCGCCGGCGAAGGACACCGGCACCTGGCCGCGATGGACCACGGCGTCGGCCGGCAGTCCGGCCTGGCGCAGCACCTCGGTGAAGCCGGCCAGGCGCGCCTCGCCGCGGAAGTCGTGGCTGGCGCCGCCGATCGCCGGCCCGATCGCGCCGATGCGTCGGTGCCCCAGCGCGATCAGGTGCCGCGCCGCGGCCCGGCCGGCCTCGATGTTGGAGAAGCCGACGGCGCGGTCGATCGGCTCGGCGGCGCCGCAATCCCAGATCTCGATCACCGGAATGCCGGCGCTGCGCAGCATGGTGCGCGCGGCCTCGGTGTGGTTCATCCCGGCCAGCACGATCGCCTCCGGCCGGCGTTCCAGCATCGCCCGGACCAGCGCCTCCTCCTCGCTCATGCGATAGAGGGTGTAGCCGATCAGCAGCTGGTAGCCGGTCTCGCGCAGCGCCTCGGTCAGGCCGTGCGCGGTGTCGGCGAAGTTGGAATTGGTGATGGTCGGCACCAGCGTGGCGATGAAGCCGGTGCGGCGCGACGACAGCGCGGCGGCCACCTTGTCGTCGACATAGCCGAGCTGCGCGATCGCCTGGCGGATCCGCTCGCGCGTCTCCGGCGCCACCCGGCTGCTGCCGGCCTGGACGCGGGACACGGTCATGGGCGAGACCCCGGCGAGGCGGGCGACGTCCCGCATGGTGGGGCGGAGGGAGCGCTTGGGCATGGGATGGCTTTCGGTCGGCCGCGGGGCCATGCCGCGCCGGGCCGTGCGCCGACGGGATCGCGGGTCCCGCAATCGGCGGACGGCCGCACGGCGGATGGGGCTGGGCCGCGCCGGGGCGCGGCAGGCCATGCGGCGCGTCATCGGTCAGGGCCGGATGCGCGGAGCGGTCGGGCGAAAGCGGTCGTCGGCAAGCACGATGTCGGCCCTCCCCATGGCCAGGGTCGATTTGTCGTTCTTATTGATGTGACCGGTAACATGATTGGCTGTGACCGTGCAAGCGGCGGGTTTCGGCGCATGCGCTTCCAAGAGCGACCGAGCCGGCATCGATCGCGCGCATCGCTCCGAAGGTGCCGGTGGCCGAAGCAGGTGGTATGATCATCGTGCCAGGACAGGCGCACCCGCGAGATCGGGGTGGCGGCGCAGGAGATGATATCACGTGCGGGACTCGACTGACCCCATCGTCCGCCGGAAGCTGTGGCACGAGGTCTTCGATCGCCTGAAGGCCATGATCACCCGCGGCGAGCTGGCGCCGGGCGACGCCATGCCGTCGGAGCGGGACCTGATGGACCGGTTCGGCGTGGGCCGCCCGGCGATCCGGGAGGCGATGCAGGCGCTGGCCAACATGGGCCTGATCACCATCAGCCATGGCGAGCGCGCCCGTGTGCGGCAGCTGACCGCGAAGTCGATCTTTCAGCAGGTCGACCTCTCCGCCCATATGCTGCTCTCCGCCTCGCCGGACAGCCTCGAGCACCTGAAGCAGGCGCGCCGGTTCTTCGAGCGCGGCATGGTGCGCGAGGCGGCGGAGAAGGCGACGGCGGCGGACGTCACGGGGCTGGAGGAGACGCTGCAGGACCAGGGCGGCAAGCTCGCTGACCCGGCCGCCTTCATCGCCGCCGACATGCGCTTCCACAGCCGGATCGCAGCGATCTCCGGCAATCCGATCTTCGAGGCGGTCAGCGAGGCGATGCTGAGCTGGCTGCGCGACTATCACACCGAGATGCTGATCTGGACGGGGAAGCAGAACGTCACCCTGGCCGAGCATCGCGAGATCCTCGACCACATCCGCCGGCACGATCCGGACGCGGCCGAGGCGGCGATGGTCCGCCACCTCGACCGGTCCGCGGCCCTGTACGCGCATCACGGGTGAGCGACAGCACGCTGCCTTGGTGTTTTCATCGATTTTGATGTAAAATCTCGGCATGAGCGAAACTCAGGCCCTGTTTGCGGCCCTGCGGCAGCTTGCCGACGGGGAGGCTGCGGCGGCGGTGGAACGGCTGGTGCAGGAGGCGCCGGACCGCGCGCTCTGCCGCGTCAACGTCTTCGACTTCGCGGCCCAGGCCGGGATCGATGTCGAACGCGCCATCGCGGTGTTCCTGCATGCCGCACGCCTCGGGTTGTTCGAGCTGTCCTGGAACGTGCTCTGCCCCGGCTGCGGCGGCGTCCTCGATGCCGGCGCCACCCTGAAGTCCCTGGACCGCGACGAGTATCACTGCGCCCTCTGCGCCGCCGGCTACGAGCCGACGCTCGACGAGATGGTGGAGGTGGCCTTCACCGTCAGCCCGCGGGTGCGCCGGATCGGCGCGCACGACCCCGACATGCTGCCGCCGGTGGAGTATTGCCGCCAGGTGTTCTGGGGATCCGGCGTCGACCTGCCGCCGAACTTCGAGCAGCTGATCGAGGACATCACCCTCGACTTCGTCGAGCTGCCGGCCGGGGAGAAGGCGATCCTGTCGCTGCAGCTGCCGGCGGAGTTCCTGATCGCCTTCGATCCCGTCAGCCACGCGACCCAGTTCATCGACGTGAAGGGCGAGCCGACGCGCGACCGCCAGTCGCTGACCTTCATCATCGATCCGGTGCATCGGCTGAACGAGACCATCGCGCTGCGGCCGGGCCCGCTGCGCCTGTCCGTCGAGAACCGCACCAACCGCCGGGTGTTGGCCGGGATGTGGATCGCCGGGCACGCGCTGCACGACCTGCTCGGCCGGCGCAAGCCGTTCCTGACGGCCAAGCGGCTGCTGACCAACCAGACCTTCCGCGACATCTACCGGACCGACACGCTCGACGTCGACCAGCGGCTCAAGATCACCAGCATGACCTTCCTGTTCACCGATCTCAAAGGGTCGACGGCGCTGTATGAGCGGGTCGGCGACCTCGCGGCGTTCGACCTGGTGCGCGCCCATTTCCGCGTGCTGCACGAGATCGTCGCGGCCGAGGCCGGGGCCGTGGTCAAGACCATCGGCGACGCGGTGATGGCCACCTTCCCGACGCCCGACCGGGCCGTGGCCGCCGCGCTGCGCATGCGCGACGCGATGGGGCGCCTGAACAACGCCCATGCCAGCGAGGACCTGGTGCTGAAGATCGGCATCCATGAAGGGCCGTGCCTGGCGGTCACGCTCAACGAGCGGCAGGACTATTTCGGCCAGACCGTCAACATCGCCGCCCGGGTGCAGACCCTGGTGAACTCGCGCGCCATCTTCGCGACCGAGCCGGTGGTGACGGATTCAGATACTGCGAGGCTGCTGCAGACCAGCGGCATCGAGCCGATCGCCCAGCGCCACATGCTGCGCGGGATCGAGGCCGAGGTGACGCTCTACGAGATCCCGTAGCGTGCGCCCATAGCACTGCCGGTCCGGGGCGGCTCGATCAGCGGCCGACCCGGACGGGGTGCCGAGGCCGCCCAGGGACGGGAACCTCGGGGCCGCCGGCTCATCCAATGCTCGTGCGGGGCCGACAATCTCGTCTCGCCCGCGCCTCGGGTGATCCCGGCAGGAGCTTGCAATGAACTGGAACTCTCTCGTCATCGGCGCGTTGGCGGTGTTGGCGTCAGGCTGCTCGGCACCGGCTCAGACGGCGGCTGCTCCGACCGATCCGCAGATCGCCCATATCGCCTACACGGCAGGCCAGATCGATGTCGAGGCCGGCCAACAGGCGCTCAAGAAGAGCAAGAACGCCAAGGTCCGTGCCTTCGCCGAGGAGATGGTCCGCGATCACCAGGCGGTCAACGACCAAGCGCTTGCTCTGGTGAAGAAGCTCGGCGTCACGCCTGAGCCCAATGCCACGAGCGCCTCTCTTTCCAGCCAGGCGAAAACCAGGCTGGACGAGTTGGCCAAGCTCGACGGGGCGGCATTCGACCGTGCCTATATCGAGAACGAGGTCGCCTATCACAAGACCGTGAACGGCGCCCTGAGCGATACGCTGATCCCCGACGCGAAGAACCCCGAGCTGAAGGCGCTGCTCGGCACCGGCCTCAAGCTCTTCCAGGAACACCAGATGCACGCCGAGCATCTGGCGCAGGAACTCGGTTCGTAAGGCCATGAGCCGCGGTCGACCTGCATTCCTTGCGGCGCTTCTGATCGCGGCGGCTCTCGCGGCCCGACCGGCGGCGGCCGATCCGACGGTGCATGTGGTCCGTATCGCGGACATGCGCTTCGGGACCGCGCCGGCCGGCGTCCGGGTCGGGGACGTCATCGAGTGGGTGAACGCCGATCTGTTCGAGCACACCGCGACGGCGCGGGACCGCAGCTTCGACCTGGATCTCAAGCCCGGGGCGACGGCGCGCATCGTCGTGAGGTCGGCGGGTGAGATCGCCTATTATTGCCGCTTCCATCCCGGGATGACGGGCCGCATCGTCGTGCGGAAATAGAGACATGCCGGCAGGGCGGACGCCGGCGGTCAGGGCAGGGCGGGGCCTGCGAGGCGCCGCAGCACGGCCTCGGTGATCCTGTCGCATCGGGCGCCGAGGAACGGAAAGGCTTCGATGACGCTGGACGAGAGCTTTTCGTAAAGCGCGTCGCGCAACAGCCTGCGGGCGCGGAACAGGCGCGTCTTCACCGTTTCCGGCAACACCCCCAGCTGCGCCGCCGTTTCCTCGACCGAGCATTCCTCGATCTCGCGCAGGATGAAGACGAGCCGAAACGCCTCGGGCAATTCGTCGATCGCCACCTCCAGCAACCGGCGGGCCTCGGCGCGGGCGACATCGCTCTCGGGCGTGCCGGCGCCGAGGGGTCGAGGGAACATGATCACATCCGCGCCCCTTGCCTGTTCGGCTTCGATGACGTCGAGACTGACATTCGGGCGACTCTTGCGGAGGCGTCCACGCGCTTCGTTGAGGGCGATCCGCGTCAGCCAGGTGGACAGGCTCGAAGCCCCTCGGAACCCGCCGATGGCCGCGAAGGCGCGCAGATAGGTTTCCTGCACCACGTCTTCGGCCTCGTTGTCGTCCTTCACCACGCTGCGGGCGATCCGGAAGAGGCGTTGATTGCAGCGGCGCATGATCGTGCGAAACGCATCGGGGTCGCCGGCCCTGGCGAGGTCCACGAGCTCGGATTCGGTAAGCGCGTCGTCGCTGATCGCCAGCATCATCGGAACCCGACTGCAGCCTCGAACATGGTTTACATCATATTGGACGCGCGACGGCCCCGCAGGTTCCCGACGCTGCGCACGATGCCATCGCCCGGCAGGTCGGCAGGCGCGGCGCCGGCTCACCGGCGCGTCTCGAGCGGCTACAGCAGGTCCGTCAGCCCGACCGTCCGCCCGGTCCCGGCGCTGTCATAGGCGGCCTCGACCAGGGCCAGGGTCTTGAGGTTGTCGCGGCCGGAGGTGGCGGGCTCGCGCCCCGCGCGCAGGCAATCGACCCAGTGCCGCTGGATCGCGGCCACGCTCTCCTGGATGTTGTGCCAGGGGCGGCTGGCCCAGGGCAGCAGGGGCGGGGAGACGTCGACCGTCTCGCTGCCGTCGCGGCCGGTCACCGTCATGCGATAGCCCTGGCCGAGGCAGATCGTGCCCTCGCTGCCGTCGACCTCGACCAGCGTCTCCGGGAAGGGCTCGGCCGCCAGCCGCGTGGCGTAGGAACAGTCGACCACCGAGGTGATCCCGCCTTCATGATCCAGCAGCATGGTGGCGACATCCTCGCCCCGGATCGCCGGGTTGACCCGGCGGGTCCGGGCGGTGAGGCGGGTGGCGTCGCCGAACAGGAAGCGGGCGATGTCGAGGCTGTGGATGCCGAGATCCTCGATGATGAAGCGCTCGCCGGTGGCGAGATAGGGCTGGCCGGAGAACACGTCATAGGCCGAGCGGAAGGAGACGCGGCCCCAGAACACCTCGCCGATCCGGCCGGAGTCGATCACCCGGCGCACGGCCTGGATCGGCGACTGCCAGCGGAAATTCTCATGCACCATCAGCGGCACGCCGGCCGCTTCGCAGGCCGCGACCATGGCCTTCGCGTCGCCCAGCGTGGCGGCGAAGGGCTTCTGGCAGATCACCGGCACGCGATGCCGGGCGGCGAGCTCCACCAGTGGCCGATGGCTCGGCACGGTGGTGGCGATGTCGACGAAGTCCGGCGCCTCGCGCGCCAGCATCTCCGCCGCGTCGGCATAGAGCCGGGCGATGCCGAAATCGCGTCCCGCCGCTTCCAGCCGGGCCGGGTCGCGGTCGCACAGGGCGACGATCTCCGCCCCCTCGGCATCGCGCCAGGCGTGCAGCTGGTTGACGGCGAAGAAGCCACAGCCGATCAGGGCGCCACGCAGCATCGCCTCAACCCTCCCGCGCCATGCGGCGCAGCACCACGCGCTGCTGCAGCCGGCGCTGCGCCTGGTCGACCACCACCGCGGTGATGATCACCAGCCCCTTGATCACGGTCTGCCAGAACGAGCTGACGCCCATCATCACCAGCCCGTCCGACAGGATGCCGATGACGAAGGCGCCGATGATGGTGCCGCCGATCGTGCCGCGGCCGCCGGACATCGAGGTGCCGCCCAGCACCGCCGCGGCGATGGCGTTCAGCTCGAAGGTCTCGCCCGTCGCCGGATGCGAGGCCATCAGCTGCGAGGAGATGATCAGCCCGACCAGCGCGGCGCAGAAGCCGGAGAACATGTAGACGAACAGCTTCACCCGGTTGACCCGGACGCCGGACAGGCCCGACGCGCGCTCATTGCCGCCGACGGCGAAGATGTGCCGGCCCAGCGGCGTGCGGGCGGCGAGATAGGCGGCCCCGGCGGCGACCAGGATCAGCAGCCAGATGGTCAGCGGCAGGCCCAGCAGCGTGCCGGCGCCCAGCGTGGCGAAGCCGGTGGTGCCGAGCTCCGCCTTGCCCGCCAGGTTCGGGAAGGTGGCCCCGTCGGACAGCAGCAGCGCGGCGCCGCGGGCGACATACAGCGTGCCCAGCGTCGCGATGAAGGGCGCCACCTTCAGCCGGGTGATCAGGAGGCCGTTGACCGCGCCGATCACCACCCCGAGGGCGAGGGTGATCAGCATGATCTCCGGCACGGTGAAGTACAGCGTGTACTCGAAGCCGAGCGCGGACAGGTCGATGCCGTGCAGGATCAGCCCGCCCGCCACCATGCCGCACAGCCCGACGATCGACCCGACCGACAGGTCGATGCCGCCGGTGATGATGACGAAGGTCATGCCAATCGCGAGGAAGGCGTTCAGCGCCACATGCTTCGACATCAGGATCAGGTTGGCGGCGCTGAGGAAGTTCGGCGCGATCGCCGAGAACACGATCAGCACCGCGAACAGCGCGATGAAGGTGCGCAGCTTCATCAGATGGAGCGCGACGGCGTCGCCGCTCCACCCCTCCCGCCCGGCCGCCTTGTCCGCTGCCATCATGCGCGCGCCTCCTCCCTGAGGGCTGGTCCGTGCCCGGCGGCCGACGCCGCGACGACGCGGTCCTCGGTCGCCTCGGCGCGGTCGAAGGTCTCGACCAGCCGGCCGTTGCTCATCACCGCGATCCGGTCCGACAGCGCCATCACCTCCTCGAGGTCCGAGGTGGCGAACAGGATGCCGAGGCCCCGGGACGCCAGGTCGCGCATCACCCGGAAGATCTCGGCCTTGGCGCCGACATCGATGCCGCGGCTGGGCTCGTCCATCAGTAGCACCCGCGGGCCGGTCATCAGCGCCTTGCCGATGACCACCTTCTGCTGGTTGCCGCCGGACAGCGCGCTGACCTCGATCCCCGGATCCGACACCTTGATCGCCAGCTCGCGGATCGACCGCCGCGCGGCCTCGATCTCGGCCGACCGGCGCAGATGGAAGCCGCGCAGGAAGCGTCGCAGGCTGGACAGGGTCAGGTTCTCGGCCACCGACAGGATCGGCACCAGCCCGTCGCGCTGCCGGTCCTCCGGGATGATGGCGAGGCCGCGGCGGATCCGCCCGGTGACGTCGCGCGCCGTCACCCGCTCGCCGTCGAGATAGATGGCGCCACGGGAATAGGGATGGCGGCCCATGATGCAGTCGAACAGCTCGGTCCGCCCGGCGCCCATCAGCCCGTAGAGGCCGAGGATCTCGCCGGCCCGCAACGACAGCGAGACATGGTCGACGGCATAGCCGCCGGCGGCGCGCGGCAGGCAGATGCCCTCGGCCCGGAACACCTCCGGCCCCGGCGGCCGGTCGCCCGGCGCCGCGAAATCCTTCATGGCGGAGCCGACCATCTGCCGCACGATCCAGGGCACGTCGATCTGGCCCATCCGCTCATGGCCGGTGATGCGGCCGTCGCGCAGCACGGTGATGAAGTCGCCGATCCGCACCAGCTCCTCCAGCCGGTGCGAGATGTAGACGATGGCGACGCCCTGCGCCTTCAGCTCGGCGATCACCCGGAACAGGATCTCGACCTCGGCGGCGCTCAGGGCCGAGGTCGGCTCGTCCATGATCAGGATGCGGGCGTCCTGCGCCAGCGCCTTGGCGATCTCGACGATCTGCTGCTGGCCGATGCCGAGATCGCCGACCTCGGCGCGCGGGTCGATGTCGTGCTCCAGCCGGCGCAGCAGCTCCGCCGCCCGCCGGTTCTGGCCGCGATGGTCGATGCCGCGCAGCCCGGCCTTGAGCTCGCGCGCCATGAAGATGTTTTCCGCCACCGACAGGTTGGCGCAGAGGTTCAGCTCCTGGAACACGATGCCGATGCCCTGCCGGGCGGCGTCCTGCGGGCTGTGCAGCACCACCGGCCGGCCGTCGACCAGGACGCGGCCCTCGGTCGGCTGCTCGACGCCGGCGATGATCTTCATCAGCGTCGACTTGCCGGCGCCGTTCTCGCCGACCAGCACGTTGACCGCGCCGCGATGCACGGTGAAGTCGACGCCCTTCAGCGCCACCGTGCCGGGATAGACCTTGGTCACCCCCTCGACCTGGAGGGCAGGGGCCTCGGTCACGGCGGCGCCCCCAGGCTGAGCTCGGCCGCGGTGACCAGCGGCCTGGCCTTCGGGTCGTCCAGGGTGAACACGCCCAGCAGCGTCACGGTGCGGCCGACCAGCTTGTCGCGCGGCAGGGCGGCCAGGGTGGCGTTGTGGATATGGGCGTTCAGCGCCTTGCCGAACTTGGCGTATTCGATCTGGTTGGCGAAGCTGTTGAACGAGATGAAGTCGAGGCTGTCGCGCAGCGCCGTGCCCTTGAACACCGGGCCGATCTGGACGGTCAGGTCGGCGGTGCCGTCGCCGTCGGTATCGACCTCGATGGTCGCCGCCCGGGTGCCGGTGTCGGCCGCGGTGATCTTGCCCTCGACCGTCGCCGCCACGGTCCAGGGCATGCTGTCCACCGCGCGGTAGCCGAAGCGCTTGCCGGCCTCGTCCGGGGACAGCGCCCGTACCTCGGCGAAAGGCCCGGCCTTGGCCTTGAGATAGGGCAGCAGCTTCGGCTGCCAGATCTCCTCGACCGTCTTCTCCGGGTCGAAGGCCGGGTTGTCGAAGGAGGTGGCGACGCTGCCCGCCGCCGAGGCCACCTGCGGCGGCTCGTTCTTCACAAGCTTGCAGGCGGCCAGCGGCAGCCCGGCAGCCAGGAGCGCGACTGCTACACCAAGGGCACGAGCGGCCGATGCAGCCGGCCTTATTTTGCCTCTCCCGCCTGGCGGGAGAGGTCGGGCGTCCGCAGGACGACCGGGTGAGGGCTGGCCCAGGCCTCGACAAAGAGCCCTCACCCGGAGCCGCTTCGCGTCTCCGACCTCTCCCGCAAGCGGGAGAGGCAATTGGATAACGCCCGCCATTTCGGATCTCCGGACTCGCCCGTCACTTCATCGCGAAGGTTTCCAGCTTGCCGGCGTTGTCGGGCGTGATCAGCAGGCAGTCCATCAGCTGCTTCTCGGACTGGCCGGTCTTGCCGGTCTTCAGGAATTGGTCGGCCTGCTCGACCGCCAGCTCCGCCTGGCGGTAGGCCGGCTGCAGCACGGTCGCCTTGATCCCGCCCTGCCTGATCGAATCCCGCACGTCGTTGCTGCCGTCGAAGCCGACCAGGATGACGTCGGTGCGACCGGCGGCGGTCAGCGCCGCCCAGGCGCCCATCGCCATGGTGTCGTTGCCGGAGATCACGCCCTTGATGTCGGGATGGGCCTGCAGGATCGACTCCATCTTCGAGAACGCCTCGGTCTGGCTCCAATTGGCCGACTGGCGGGCGACCATCTTCAGGTCGGGATAGTCGTCGATGACGTCGTGGTAGCCCTGCGATCGGATGCCGGCATTGGTGTCGGCCTCACGCCCGACCAGCTCGGCATAGTTGCCCTTCTCGCCCATCAGGCGGACGAACTCCTGCGCCCCCAGCTGGGCGCCCTGGTAGTTGTTCGACACGATCTGCGCGACGGCGACGCCGGTGACGTTGATCTCGCGGTCGATCAGGAAGGACGGGATGCCGGCGTCCTTCGCCTTCTGCACCGCCGCCACCGTGGCGTCGGCCCCGGCATTGTCGAGGATGATCGCCTTGGCGCCGCGGGCGATGGCGGTGTCGATCCGCTCCATCTGCTTGTTGGCGTCGTCGTCATGGACCAGGACGATGGTGTCGTAGCCCAGCGCCTGGGCCCGCTTCTGGGCGCCCTCGGCCTCCGCCTTGAAGAACGGGTTGTCGTGCGACGGGGTGATGATGGCGACCAGGTCCGCCGCCTGGGCGGCGACGCTGACGCCGAGGGCCAGGGTGCCGGCGATGCCGGCCGCGAGAAGCGCCTTGGTGAAACGCATATGATCCTCCCTGTGGATGTCGTTGTCTCGCCCGGTTCGGGCCTGCGGCCCGCCGGATCTCAGGTGATGCGCTGGATGCTGGCCGCGATCTCGTCCGGCTCGAACACCCGCTTCCAGTCCGGCCGCATCAGCACCGGCTTGCCGAACTCGATCGCCTTGTTGCAAGCGTCGGAGAACACGCCCTCGCGCTCGTCGAAGATGACCGAGGCCAGCACGTTGAGGTGGCCCAGCAGGAAGTCGCGGGCCGCGTCATGGGTCACGCCGCGGGCCACCACCTCGTCCATCGCCTCGCGCATCACCACCAGCAGCGTGGCGCAGACGGTCTCGGACAGGCCGGGCTCCAGCAGCGCCATCTGCTCGACCGAGACGCGGTGCGAGCGCATCACCGGCGCCCAGATCACCTTGGCGATCTCCTCGCCCAGGGCATAGGCCTCGTCCGGCCCCTGCATCAGGGCGGAGACGATGTGCTGCTTGGCCGCGATGCCGCCGAAATAGTCGGTCTTCGCCGCCATCTCGGTCTCGTCGTTGAAGATCGGCGGGTGGCAGGGATGGGTGACGAAATAGGTCAGGTCGTCCCGTTTCGGCAGGTGGCCGGCGAAGGGGGCGGCGGCATCCAGCGCCACCACCATGGTGCCGGGGCGGAGCAGTTTCTCGATCCCGGCGGCAACCTTGCCGATCAGCGTGTCGGGCACGGCCAGGATGACGACGTCGGCGCCGTCCAGCGCCGCCTCGGCCGGGACGCAGTCGACGCCGAGCTTCGCCTTCAGATTGGCCCGGCCGGCCTCGCCGACCTCGACATGGCGCACGTCGAAGCGTGACCCCTTCAGGTTGCTGGACAGCCGGAAGCCCATCTTGCCGCCAGCCCCGAACAACGCGATCGACGTCATGGGTGCGCCCTCTCTTGCCAGGTTCTTGCCGAGACGAGTAAGACAACTGGTATGATGAGTCAATCAGCATGATTTGATCATCGCACGGATGAGGGGGCAGGGGATGGAGCGCATCGAGGCCGACTACCTGATCGAGACGGCCTATGACCCGCGGGCGGCGGCCGAGGCGATGGCGGGCGAGCAGTCCTCCGGCACCTTCGTCGCGGTGCCGGGCGAGACGCCGGCCTTGAAGGAGCGGTCGGCGGCGCGGGTCGAGCGGCTCGAGGTGGTCGGCGAGGCCGCGGCGCCATCCCTGCCGGGCGCGGGCGGAGCGGGGCCGGTCGTCCGGGCGCGGGTGACCCTGTCCTGGCCGCTGGCGAATCTCGGGCCGTCCCTGCCGAACCTGATGGCGGCCGTCGCCGGCAACCTGTTCGAGCTGAAGCAGTTCTCCGGCCTCAGGCTGCTCGACCTCCGCCTGCCGCCGGCCTTCGCCGCCGCCTATGCCGGGCCGCGCTTCGGCATCGCCGGCACGCGGCGCCTGGCGGGGGTCGAGGGCCGGCCGCTGATCGGCACCATCATCAAGCCCAGCGTCGGCCTCGGGGCGGAGGAGACGGCGGAGCTGGTGCGCACCCTGGCCGAGGCCGATATCGATTTCATCAAGGATGACGAGCTGCAAGCCGACGGCCCCGCCTGCCCGTTCGAGGACCGCGCCCGCGCCGTGATGCGTGCGGTCAACGACGTCGCCGAGCGCAAGGGCCGCAAGGTGATGGTCGCCTTCAACCTGACCGGCGACCTGGACGAGATGCGGCGCCGCCACGACCTGGTGCAGGCGCTGGGCGGCACCTGCGTCATGGCCAGCGTCAACTCGGTCGGCTTGGCCGGCATGATCGCGCTCGGCCGCCACAGCGCGCTGCCGATCCACGCCCATCGCAACGGCTGGGGGTACCTCTCGCGCCACCCGCTGCTCGGCTTCAGCTTCACCGCCTGGCACAAAATCTGGCGGCTGGCCGGGGCCGACCACATCCATGTCAACGGCCTGGCCAACAAGTTCTCGGAGGATGACGACAGCGTCATCGCCTCGGCCCGTGCCTGCCTGGCGCCGCTGTTCCCGGACAAGCCCTGTTCGATCATGCCGGTCTTCTCCTCCGGCCAGACGGTGCGGCAGGCGCCGGGCACCTGGAAGGCGCTGGGCTCGACCGACCTGATCTTCGCCGCCGGCGGCGGCATCATGGCCCACCCCGCCGGCCCGGCCGCCGGCGTCGCCGCGCTGCGCGAGGCCTGGGAGGCCGCGGTCGGCGGCGTTCCGCTGGCGGAGTACGCCCGCACCCGGCCGGCCCTGGCCCAGGCGCTGGAGGCGTATCGGGGATGAGTGATCTCCGACGAGCTCCTGTCTCCCCATTCCATTTTAGTCCCCCCTCCCCTTGCGGGAGGGGGGCAGGGGGAGGGGTCTGCGCGCGTCCGCGCGCGAATGCGCTTTCGACTCGCCTCGAAGCCCAATCGGCAGGGCTAGGCCAAGCTGCGAGAACCCCCTCCCCCTATCTCCCTCCCGCGAGGGGAGGGGGGACTCCTTTAGCTTATTTAGCTTGGCGAGCCGCCGCATGACCTCTCTCCCCCCAGGCCCGCTCGTTTCCTGGTATGGCGACGACTTCACCGGTGCCGCCGCGGTGATGGAGGTGTTGACCTTCGGCGGCGTGCCCTCCGTGCTGTTCCTCGACGTGCCGACGCCGCAACACCTCGCCGCCTTCGCCGGCTATCGCGGCATCGGCATCGCCGGGGTGGCGCGGTCGAAGGATCCGGCCTGGATGGAGCGGCACCTGCCGCCGGTGTTCGAGGCCCTGGCCGGGCTCGGCGCGCCGGTCGCACAGTACAAGATCTGCTCGACCCTCGATTCCGCGCCGCATGTCGGGTCGATCGGCAAGGCCGCCGACCTCGCGGTGCCGGTACTCGGCGGCGCCTGGCATCCCTTCGTGGTGGCGGCGCCGGCGATCGGGCGGTGGCAGTGCTTCGGCAACCTCTTCGCCGCCTTCGACGGCACGGCCCACCGCCTCGACCGGCATCCGACGATGAGCCGCCACCCGGTGACGCCGATGGGCGAGGCCGATGTCCGGCGGCATCTGGCGCGGCAGACGGACAAGCCCTTCGGCCTCGTCGACCTCACCGCCCTGCGCTCCGGCCGCGGGGAGGCGGCGCTGGAGCGGGAGATCGCGGCCGGCGCCGAGATCGTCGCCTTCGACGTGGTGGACGAGGCCGACCTCGCCGCGGTCGGCGGCCTGATCTGGCGCAGCCGCGGCGACCGGCTGTTCGCGATCGGCTCGCAGGGGCTGGAATATGCGCTGCTGGCCCATTGGCGGCAGGCCGGGCTGATCGACCCACCCCCGCCGGCGCCCAGCGCCGGGGCGGTTGACCGTGTCGCGGTCGTCTCCGGCTCCTGCGCGCCGCAGACCGCGGCCCAGATCGTCCATGCGCTCGAGCGTGGCTTCCACCCCATCCCGGTCGATGCCCGCCTTGCGGTCGAAGAGGCCGCCTGGGCCGGCGAGATCGGCCGTACGGTCGAGGCGGCGCTGGCCGCGATCGGGGCCGGGCGCGACCCGCTGCTGTTCACCGCCCGCGGCCCCGACGATCCGGCCGTGGCCGCGCTGAACCAGGCGCTCGCCGCCTCCGGCGCCGACCCGGCCGTGGTCAATGAGCGCATCGGCACCGGCCTCGGCACCGCGCTGCAGCAGGTGCTGCGCCGGGGGCGGCTGAAGCGCGGCATCATCGCCGGCGGCGACACCTCCGGCTACGGCGCGAGCGTCCTCGGCATCCATGCCCTGACGGCGCTGGCGCCGACCGTGCCGGGGGCCGCGCTGTTCCGGGCGCATGGCGACGACCCGGCGCTGGCCGGGCTGGAGATCGCGCTGAAAGGCGGCCAGATGGGGGCGCCCGACTACTTCATCCGGATCAGAAGCGGGGGAGGGGCTGCTTCCCCATTCTGAGGTCCGACGGATCGATCCGGCGGAGGCTCAGGGGCTGGCTCGGCCGTCCCGAGGTTGCATCGCGCCGGCCGATCGACGCAGAGTGCGGCGATGATCGAATCCCAGACGCGCAGACGACGGCCTGCCGCCGCCGAACCGGGGCGGCCGCGGACCAAGCCGTCCGAGGTGCGCCGGCGCGAGCTGCTGGACGCGGGGGAGGCGCTGGTGCTGCGCAAGGGCATCGCCGGCACCAGCATCGACGACATCGTCGCCGCCGCCGACGTGGCCAAGGGCACCTTCTATCTGTACTTCGCCAGCAAGGAGGCGCTGGTCGAGGCGTTGCGCGAGCGCTTCGCCGAGCGGTTCGGCGCCCGCATCGCCGCCGCCCGGGCGAAAGCCGATCCGGCCGACTGGTCGAGCCAGCTCGCCGCCTGGCTGGAGGGCGGCGTGCACGGCTATCTCGACCAGGTCGAGCTGCATGACGTGCTGTTCCACACGCCCGACTTCCTGCCGCGCCAGCGCCGTGTCGACGGCCATATGGAGCCGGTGCGCGGCCTGGTGGAGCTGCTGCGCGACGGCGCCGCGGCCGGGGCCTGGGTGGCGGACGACCCCGAGATGACGGGGATCCTGCTGTTCTACGCCTTCCATGGCGGCGTCGACCACGCCATCGCCGACGGCCGCACCGATGTCGCCGGCCTAGTGGCCGAGCTGCAGGCCTTCGTCCGCCGGGCGTTGGGGCTGGGGTGACTCGGCCTCAATACCGTCATTGCGAGCGCAGCGAAGCAATCCAGGGGCCGGTGCGCGCTGGCCCCTGGATTGCTTCGTCGGCTTCGCCTCCTCGCAATGACGATAGAGGGTAGCCTTACCGTTCCACCGTCCGGTTCCAGCGGTCGTTCCAGTCCGGCCGGTGGGCGTTGATCTGGTCCCAGTCGACCGTGACCGCGTTGTCGAGATAGCCGCGCATCTCCTTCACCATCGCCGCCGATTCCGGGGTCGACCCGTCGACCTTGGCGTTGGACGGGATCTGGTTGCCGTATTGCAGCGCCTTGGCCTGGGCCTCGGGCGTCAGCAGGTACTGCGCCAGCTTCTGCGCCAGCGCCGGCTCGGAGTTCCCGGCGACGACGCATTCGGCGACCATCAGCACCACCGCGCCTTCCTTGGGTTGCGCGTAGGCGACCGGGATGCCCTTGTCCTTGAAGCTGGCGACGGCGGTCGGAGTCAGCGGGAAGATCGCCGCCTCGCCGGTCTGCACCATCTCCGACAGCTTGGCCGAGCTCGGGATGTATTCCAGGACGTTCGGGCCGACGGTCTCGCCCCACTTGGCGAAGCCGGGATCGACATTCTCCTCGGTGCCGCCCTGGATGCGGT
Organism: Inquilinus limosus; assembly: GCF_002195995.1. GTDB lineage: Bacteria > Pseudomonadota > Alphaproteobacteria > DSM-16000 > Inquilinaceae > Inquilinus > Inquilinus limosus_C. The sequence continues at coordinate 29,651 of NZ_NHON01000024.1, read as the reverse complement.
TGAACATCAGGAAGCCGTGCAGCCCGTAGGTGCTGCTGGACAGCGACTGGAACACGACCTTGCCCTCGAACTTCTTGTCGGCCAGGTCCATCCAGGACGTCGGGGCGGCCCAGCCCTCCTCCTCGAACATCTTGGTGTTGTAGGCCAGGCCGGTGACTGTGACCGTGACGCCCAGCGCCATGTCGTCCTTGATCCGCGCGGCGGGGTACAGGTCGGCCATCACCGGCGCGCTCTCGGTCTTCTGGCACAGCCCCATGCCGATGGCGCGGACCATGACGCCGTCATCGAGGAAGACCAGGTGCATCTGCGGGTTGTCCTTGGCCGCCTGCGCCTTCGCCAGGATCTCCGACGAGGTGCCGGGCACCACCACGACCTTGACGTCGTTGGCCTTCTCGAAGTCGGGGAAGACGTACTGGCTGTACGCCTTCTCCATGTCGCCGCCGTTCATGCCGATATAGAGGGTCTTGGTCTCCGCCATCGCCGCGCCTGACGTCAGCAGCGTGGTGGCCAGCAGTACCGTCGTGATCCGTCCGTTCATGTCGCTCTCTCCTGTTTTCGGTTGTTGATGCTCAGGCCGTCGCCGTTGTGGCGAAGCGGCCGATGTCGAAGGCCTCGACCGGGGTGGTGCTGCGGCCGTCGCGCGCCAGCTCTGCCAGCACCTCGCCGACCGCCGGCCCGATCTGGAAGCCGGCGCCGGAGAAGCCGAAGCCATGGATCAGCCCCGGCGTCGTGCCGCTCGGCCCCAGCACCGGGTTGCGGTCGGGTGTGTCGCCCTCGACCCCGCTCCAGAACCGGATCACCTGGGCGCCGCGCAGCGCCGGGAACAGCTCCGCCGCCTGGCGCAGCAGCGCGGCGATGGCGCTGCGGCCGGGCCGGGCCCGGTCCTCGTCCAGGGTGATGCCGCGGCCGCCGCCCATGACGCAGTTGCCGCGCTCGACCTGGCGGGCATAGATGCTGCCGCCCTCGACCCCGACATTGATGTCCATCAGGCGCGGCAGCGGCTCGGTCACCGCCATGTTGGGATGGGCCGAGACCAGCGGCACCGGCTCGCCGAAGGCGGCGGCGAAGCGGCCGGACCAGGCGCCAGCGCAGTTCAGCAGCAGGCGCGACCGTACCTCCAGCCCCTCGCCGGCCAGCAGGCGGAAGCCGTCGCCGTCGCGCACCGCCTCCTGCACCGCGGTCTGCTCGCGGATGTCGGCCCCGGCCTTGCGCGCGGCCCGGGCGAAGCCGGGCGACACCAGCCGTGGATTGGCATGGCCGTCGGCCGGGCACCAGGAGCCGGCGATGGCGCGGTCGCCCAGCCAGGGCCAGCGGGCGCGGAAGGCGTTGCCGGCGACGATCTCGAGCCCGAGGCCGAAATCGCGCACCCGGTCCTGATAGGCTTCCAGCGACGCCAGCTCGGCCTCGCTGCGCGCCAGCTTGAGGTGGCCGGAGCGGATGTATTCGCCGTCGATGCCGATCGTCTCGGGCAGGCGCTGCCAGATCGCATGGGCGCGCTGCGACAGCGGGATCTGCTCCGGCGGCCGGCCCTGGCGGCGGACGCCGCCATAGTTCACGCCGCTGGCCTGGGCGCCGCAGAAGCCGCGCTCCAGCAGCAGCACCGCCATCCCCATGCGGCGCAGCGCCAGGGCCGCCGCCGCGCCGGCGATGCCGCCGCCGATGATGGCGACGTCGGTGGTAATCCGTTCGGTGGCGGTCATGCCGCTTCCTCCGGCGCGGCCTCGATCGCGATCGGGATCGGCTTGACCGGGGCCTGGCCGCGCAGCCGGCCCACCGCCTCGATCGGCACGCCGCGATGGGCGGCCAGGATCTCGGCCGCCGCGGTGCCGCACATGCGGCCCTGGCAGCGGCCCATGCCGACCCGGCACAGCGCCTTCAGCCGGTTCAGCTCCGGGGTGCCCCAGCGGGTGGCGGTGGCGCGCAGCGTGCCGGCCGACACCTCCTCGCAGCGGCAGATCACGAGGCTGTCCGGCGCCTGGGCGGCCCAGCCGGCGGGGAAGGGGAAGGCACGCTCCAGCCCCTGGCGGAACCGGCCGATCGCGGCCAGCTTACCCTCCAGGTGTGCCGCGCGGGCGCGGTCGACCGGCCGGCCGAGATCCTCCAGCAGGGCCAGGGCCGCGCGCTCGCCGGCCAGCTCCGCCGCATCCGCCCCGGCGATACCGGCGCCGTCCCCGGCCAGGTAGACACCGGCCACGCTGCTGCGGCCGGCGGCGTCGCGCTCGGGCAGCCAGGCGCGGTTCAGCGGGTCGAAGCGGAAGCGGCAGCCGGCCAGGTCGGCCAGCTGGGTCTCGGAGCGCAGGCCATAGCCGAAGGCGACGGCGTCGCAGTCGATCCGCTGCTCGCGCTCGCCGTCGTGCCAGACCAGCCCCTCGACCCGCTCGGTCCCGAGGATGCGCAGCGGCCGGGCGCCGTGGCGCAGCTTCACGCCGCCGGCCCTCAGCGCCGCCAGCAGGCGCAGGCCCTTGGCCATGGTGGCGGGGCCGCGCAGCAGGCCGGGCAGGGCGGCCAGCTTGTCGGCCTGCCGCGCTGTGTCCAGCACCGCCGCGACCTCCGCCCCGGCCTTGAGATACTGCGAGGCGACCAGCGGCAGCAGCGGGCCTGTGCCGATGAAGGCGACGCGCCGGCCGATGCCGCAGCCCTGGTATTTCAGCGCCACCTGCGCCGCGCCCAGGCTGTAGGCGCCGGGCAGGGTCCAGCCGGGGATCGGCAGGATGCGGTCGGTGGCGCCGGTGGCCAGGATCAGACGGCTGTAGGGCAGCCGCTCGGCCTGGCCGTCCCGCAGCAGGTCCAGCGCCCCGGCCTCGATGTTCCACACCAGGGTCTGCGGTCGGTGGTCGATGGCCAGCCCGTCGATGGTCCGGTGCAGCGCCTCGGCCTTGGCCGCCTCGGTCCCGTAGAGAGTCTTCGCGTCGCGGGTGAAGCCATCCGGCTGGCGGCGATAGATCTGGCCGCCGCCCTTCGCCGCCTCGTCCACCACGACCGGGCGCAGCCCGGCCGCCGCCAGGGCCTGGGCGGCGCGGATGCCGGCCGGGCCGGCGCCGACGATGACGGGGCGGATCTCGCCGCTCATGCCGCGTCTCCCGTCGGGCCGGTCACCAGCCGCATGCCCTCGGCGATGGCGGTGGAACAGGCGCGGAAGCGTTGCCCGTCCTCGGTCGCCACCCAGCAATCCTGGCACGCGCCCATCAGGCAGAAGCCGGCGCGAGGACCGCCGCCGAACTCGGACCGGCGCAGCCGGTCGGCGGAGGTGAGGATCGCGGTCAGCACCGTGTCGCCGGCCAGGGCGATCGCCGGCCGCCCGTCCAGGCGGAAGCGGATCTCGGGCCTGGCGGTCTCGGCCAGGCGGGTCAGGATGGGCATCAGAGGGATCCGGTCACTGGCGGCCGACCAGGATGCGGTCGAGGCCGTAGATGCGGTCGAGCACGACCATGGCGACGGCGGTGACGGCGACCATCAGGGCCGAGACGGCGGCCATCATCGGGTCGATCGATTCCGTCGCATACATGTACATCCGCACCGGCAAGGTGACGGTGGCGGGCGAGGTGACGAAGATCGACATCGTCAGCTCGTCGAAGCTGTTGATGAAGGCCAGCAGCCAGCCGCCGGCCACGCCGGGCAGGATCATCGGCAGGGTGATACGGCGGAACACGGTGAAGGCGCTGGCCCCCAGCGACGCCGCGGCCTGCTCGGTCGACCGGTCGAAGCCGACCAGCGCGGCGATGACCAGCCGCAGGGCGTAGGGCGTGATAATCACGCTGTGCGCCAGCACCAGCCAGAAGAAGCTGCCGGCGGCGCCGAGCTGGGAGAACAGCTGCAGCAGCGCCACGCCCAGCACGAGGTGCGGGATCAGCAGCGGCGACAGGAACAGCGCGTTCAGCGCGTCGCGGCCGCGGAAGGCGTATCGGGTGGTGGCGATGCCGGCGGGCACGGCGATCGCGGTCGACAGCGTCGCCGACAGGGTCGCGAGGCCCAGGCTGTTCCAGAAGGATTGCAGGAAATCGGCGTGGTCGAACACCGCCTCGAACCAGCGCAGCGAGGCGCCGGCGGTCGGCAGGCTCAGCGTGTTCTCCGGCGTGAAGGCGACCAGGCAGACGATCACCAGCGGCGCCAGCATGAAGATCACGACCAGCGCGTGGAAGACCAGGGCGAGGGGGCCGTTGCGGGACATTGGCGCCTACCCGAGGGTCTTCCGGTACCGTCCTTCGACGATCCGGTTGTAGCCGAGCATGATGGCCAGGTTGGCGACCAGCAGGATCACCGCGATGGCGGCGCCCAGCGGCCAGTTCAGCGAGTTCAGGTATTCGTCATAGACCACGGTGGCGACCATCTTCAGCCGCCGCCCGCCCAGCAGGCCGGGGATGGCGAAGGAGCTGGCGGCCAGGCCGAACACGATCAGGCTGCCGGACAGGAGGCCGGGCAGGATCTGCGGCAGCACCACCCGGCGCAGCACGGTGGCGTGCGACGCGCCCAGTGACAGCGCCGCCTGCTCGGCCGCCGGGTCCAGCTTCTGCAGCGAGGTCCAGACCGGGATGACCATGAAGGGCAGCATGATATGGACCAGCGCCACCACCACCGCGGTCTCGGTATAGAGCAGCCGGACGCGGCCCAGGCCCAGCGCCTGCGTCGCCTCGTTCACCAGCCCGGTCGGTCCCAGCAGCATGCTCCAGCCGAAGGCACGGACCACGACCGAGACCAGCAGCGGCGCCAGCACCACCAGCAGGAAGATCGAGCGCCAGGGGCTGCGCATCCGGCTCAGCACATAGGCTTCGGGCGCGCCGACCACGATGCAGATCAGCGTGGTCAGGGCCGACAGGCGGAAGGTGCGCAGGAAGATCTCGTAATAGTAGGGGTCGGTCAGCACCGTCAGGTACTGGCCGACGGTCCAGGCGTCCTGAACGCCGGTGGCGTGGTCGTAGACGTGGAAGGACAGGATCAGGGTCAGCGCCAGCGGCGTCAGCACCAGCCCGGCGAACAGGATCGTCGCCGGCAGGGCCATCGCCGCCGGGGCCAGGCGCCCCTCGGCCATCGTGGCGCTCATCGGGCGGCCTCCGCGGCCTCGGCGTCGCACAGCACCCGCACCATCTCCGGCGCCCAGTCGATGCCGGCCTGCGCCCCCTCGGCCAGCGGCTCGCCGCCGAGGTTCGGCGCCGCCACCAGCAGCTCGCCGGCCGCAGTGTCCAGGTGGTACAGCCACTGGCTGCCCAGGAAGTAGCGGCGCGAGACGGTACCGGGCAGCCGGCCGGTGCCGGGCGCGCCCAGCGCCAGCTTCTCCGGCCGCAGGCACAGCAGCACGCGGGCGCCGACGGGCAGGCCATCGCCCGGCGCCTCCAGCGTCGCGGCGCCGACCGTCACCCGCGCCACCGCGCCGGGCTGGGCCACCACGCCGTCCAGCAGGTTGGCCTTGCCGACGAAGTCGGAGATGAAGCGGCTGCGCGGGTGCTCGTACATCCGGTAGGGCTGGTCGATCTGGGTGATGCGGCCGCGCTCCATCACCACCACCCGGTCGCTGATCGACAGCGCCTCGGCCTGGTCGTGGGTGACCATGATCGTGGTGGTGCCGGTGCGACGCTGAATCTGGCGCAGCTCGAACTGCATCGCCTCGCGCAGCTTGGCGTCCAGGTTCGACAGCGGCTCGTCCAGCAGCAGCACCGGCGGCTCGATCACCAGGGCGCGGGCGAGGGCGACGCGCTGGCGCTGGCCGCCGGACAGGGCCCGCGGATAGCGGCCGGCGAGATGGTCGAGATGGACCAGCGCCAGCGCCTCCTCGACCCGCTTCGCCCGCTCCGGCTTGGCGACGCCGCGCATCTCCAGCCCGAAGGCGACATTGTCGGCCACGGTCATGTGCGGGAACAGGGCGTAGCTCTGGAACACCACGCCGAGGCCACGGCGGTTCGGCTTCACCCGGGTCAGGTCCTGCCCGTCCAGCACGATGCGCCCGGTCGTGGCCGGGACGAATCCGGCGACCATCTGCAGCGTCGTGGTCTTGCCGCAGCCGGAGGGGCCGAGCAGCGACACGAACTCGCCGCGCTCCACGGTCAAATCGAGATCGGCGACCGCCGCGACGTCGCCATAGAGCTTCGAGATCCGCTCGAGACGGAGGAAGGTCACTGCAGTCTCCCTGGCATCCCTGTCCACGGCCGTTCGGCGCTGGCGCGCTTCGGCCGCCGGTCTTGCTTCCGTGGAACGGAAGGCGCCGACGCGTCTTCTCAGAAGACTCTTTCGTGGCGGTGAGTCAAGGCGACATTCCATTTTATTGAGAGTATTGTGATTTAGATTCCGGAAATCGGAATTCGAAGGGCGGATATCGATCTGGAGTTTCCGAAAATGGCGAAAGAGAGCGAAGCCCCGGGCAAGAGCCTGCAGCGCGGCTTCGCCATCCTGCGGGCTCTGGCCGAGGCGGGCGGCGAGGGGGCGAAGCTGATCCGCATCGCCGAGGCCACCGGCCTGACCCAGGCGACCGTGCACCGGCTGCTGCAGGCGCTGCAGACGGAAGGGGTGGTCGAGCAGGACGGCCGCAGCCGCCTGTACCGGCTCGGCATCGACTTCTTCGCCCTGGCGGCGCGAGCGGGCAATCCGGGCAATCTGCGCGACCTGTGCTGGCCGGTGCTGCAGCGCCTGTCCGCCATGCTCCACGACACCGTTTTCCTGCTGGTGCGCAGCGGCTTCGACGCGATGTGCCTGGACCGCTGCGAGGGGCCGTTCCCGATCCGCTCCTTCACCGGCGACATCGGCGGCCGGGTGCCGCTCGGCGTCGGCCAGGGTGCCTTGGTGATCCTGGCCTTCCTGCCGGAGGCGGAGCGGGAGGAGGTGATCCGCTTCAACGTCCCGCGCCTGCTGGGCCAGGGCTTCATGGACGAGGTCTATCTCCGCACCGAGATCGCCAAGGCGCGCGAGGCCGGCTTCGCCTCCCGCCGCGACGTGGCGCTGCCCGGCATGGGCGGCGTCGCGGTGCCGGTGCTCGACCGCGAGGGCCGGGCGGTTGCGGCGCTCAGCATCGGCACGATCTCGGAGCGGCTGGGCGAGGACCGGCTGCCGACGGTGGTCGAGATCCTGAAGCGCGAGGCGACCGCGATCGGGCCCCGCATCAACCCCTTCGACCCGGCGCTGCGCCGTCCCGCCCAGTTGCTGGGCAGCGCCGGGCGGGGAGGGTAACGCGCTTGCCCGATACCGCGCCCGCCCCCTCACCCGAAATCGCTTTGCGATTTCGACCTCTCCCCAAGGAGAGGCGCCTCGGCGCTGCTGTCCCGTGTCCCTCTCCTCGGGGAGAGGGAGGGGGCCGTTCGCGTTGGCGAACGGGAGGGCGAGGGGGAACGCTTCCGTTTTCGGCGTCGATATGCCAGGGAGGGCGGGCATGACCGACGATCCCGCGCTCGACACCCTGTTCCTGCCGTTCCGCAACGGCACCCTGACCTGGCCGGAAGAGGGCCGGGCGCTGCTCCTCGGCGCCCGCGCCGGTGCCGCCCTGGCCGAATTCGCCTCGCCGGCCCTGGCCTGCGAGCAGAGTTTCCGGCCCCGGGCCACGGCATTGGAGGCGGCGGGGCTGACCGTCTCGACCCGGGTCGAGGGCCGGTTCCCGCTGGTGCTGGTGCTGCCGCCGCGACAGCGCGAGGCGGCGCGGGCGCTGCTGGCCCGGGCGTTGGACCAGGCCGAGCCCGGCGGCATGGTCGTGGTCAGCCTGGCCAACACCGATGGCGCCCGGTCGGTCGAGGAGGATCTGGAGCGACTGGCCGGCCCGGTCGAGAGCCTGTCGAAGAATCGCTGCCGCGTGTTCTGGGTCCGGGCCGGCGCCGGCGATCCGGCGCTGCGGGCGGAATGGTCGGCGCTGGATGTGCCTCGCCCGGTTGCGGATGGCCGTTTCCTCAGCCGTCCCGGCCTGTTCGCCTGGGACCGGATCGATCCTGGCTCTGCCCTGCTGGCCGCCCATCTGCCGGCGGATCTGAAGGGGCAGGGCGCCGATCTCGGCGCCGGCTTCGGCTATCTGGCGGCCGAGGTTCTGGACCGCTGCCCGGAGGTCGCCTCGATCGACCTCTATGAGGCCGAGGCGCGGGGGCTGGAGCTGGCGCGGCGCAACCTGGAACCCCATGCCGGCCGGTTCGCACTCGACTTCCTCTGGCACGACGTCGCCGCCGGGCTGCCGCGCGACCGGCGCTACCATTTCATCGTCACCAACCCGCCCTTCCATGAGGGCGGCCGGGCCGACCGGCACGATCTGGGCCGCGCCTTCATCACCGCGGCGGCGGCGGCGCTGCGCCAGAAGGGCCGGCTGTTCCTGGTGGCGAACCGGCACCTGCCCTATGAGGCGACGCTGGAGCAGACCTTCGTCATGGTCCGCCGCATCGCCGATGACGGCACCTACAAGGTGATCGAGGCGTCGAAGGGCGTTCGATGAGGGGCGGGCGATGAAGCTGGTTCGCCGCCTCGCCAATCTTGGCTATGGCAGCCGCAGGCAGGTCGAGGCGCTGCTGCGCGACGGCCGCGTCACCGATGCCGGCAGCGCGCCGCTCGACGCCGAGGCGCAGCCGGAGCATGAGGCGATCCGGGTCGACGGCCAGCCGCTCGACCCGCCGCCGGGCGCGGTGCTGATGCTGCACAAGCCGGCCGGCTTCACCTGCTCGACCAGCGATCCGGGCCGGGTGGTGTATGAGCTGCTGCCGCCGCGCTTCCGCCTGCGCAACCCGATCATCGCCCCGGTCGGGCGGCTGGACCGCGACACCACCGGCCTGCTGCTGCTGACCGATGACGGGCCGCTGCTGCACCGGATCATCTCGCCGAAAAGCCGGATCCTCAAGGTCTATGAGGCGACGCTGGCCCGCGACCTCAGCGGGGAGGAGGCGGCGGCCTTCGCCTCCGGCACGCTGATGCTGCGGTCCGAGACCACGCCGCTTGAGCCGGCGGTGCTGGAGCCTCTCGGCCCGCGCAAGGCCCGGCTGGCCGTGACCGAGGGCCGCTATCATCAGGTGCGGCGCATGTTCGCCGCCGTCGGCAACCATGTCGAGGCGCTGCACCGGTCGGCCGTCGGCGGCCTGGCGCTCGGCGATCTGGCAGAGGGGAAATGGCGGCTGTTGGACCCGGCCGAGGTGTCTTCAGTGTTCAATTCAGTAGGCCCCTGAACACATGTTCGCCGGCCCGTTCATCGGTCCGTCACCACAATATAATATTATGTCTTCATTGATGATTTTCCTTGTCGAGGCGCAGCCGCTGGCGCAGAGTGCGCAGCCTGCAGGTCGGAGGTCGACCGCAAGGGGCCGAGCGTGATATCGCCGCCAGCCCTTGCCGGCCGTGTGTTTGTCGGTTTGGCGCCGCCCCCCGGTGCCGATGCGCTTCACAGGATCCGTCGCATCGCCGATGAACATGCAGCCACCCGGTCTTCATTCCTGTGGGAACCACGGCGCGTCGGGCTTTTGGCTTGCCGCAGCCGCAACGACAAAAGCCGCTGGAGGAACCGCCATGGCTGGTCAGCACCGCAGGCGTCCCAGGACGAGTCCGGCCCCGCTTCGGGCGGATGAGCACGAACTGAACACTCTTCCGCCGAAGGCCGCGAACGATACCGACACTGTGGTCCCGATGAGGGAGATCGCGGAGATGGATCTTTCGGCCGAGGCCCCACAGCCCGCCCCAACCCGTCCGTCCCGCGTTCAGGCGGCGCTCCGGGCCGAGATGCTGTGCCGGGGCTTGCGCCTGTCCCAGGCCGAATTCGCCCGCCGCTACGGCCCCGCCAGCTCCGTGGTGCGCAACTGGGCGCCGCGCCAGCCGCAGACGAACGGCATCAAGCTCTAGCCGTTTCCTGATACGCTTCCATTCGATCCGACCGGCGGCCGCCGACGCGGCCCGCCGGTCTTTGCCTGCCATGGATGACAGCCCGCCGGGTTCGGTGCTACCGGGAAGGGCGGAGCAGCCAGGGGATCGAGGACACCGGATGCGTTGGGAGGGACGGACGGCGATGGCGCGGGCCTGGGTCCGGCTGCCGTCGGGCAAGCGGCTGGATCTGCTCAACCCCACCCCGTTCGATTGGGACGATCGCGACCTCGCCCTCGGCCTCGCCCGCACCTATCGCTGGGGCGGGCATTCCGCCTGGCCGCTGCCGCTCTCCGTCGCCCAGCATTCGCTGGCCGTGCTGGCGCTGTGCCGGGCCTGGGCGCCGGCGCCGCTGTCGCCGCTGGCCGAGCTGCGCGAGCTGCTGCACGACGCCGATGAAGGGCTGCTCGGCTTCGACCCGCTGTCGGTGATCAAGCCCTTCCTGGGCCAGGAGTTCCGCGACCTCGCCGCGCGGCTCGAGGACACGGTGTTCCTGCGCTATGGCCTGACCCGCTGGACGGCGGAGCAGAAGGTTTTCCACAAGCGCGCCGACCGCGTGGCCGCGGCCAGCGAGGCGATCCACGTCGTCGGCTGGACCCGCGACGAGGTCGCGAAGGTGCTGAAGATCCGGTTCCAGCCGATCGACGACGATCCGCTGCTGCCGATCTATGGCGGCACAGCCTGGGAGCCCTGGGCGCCCGACCTGGCGGCGGAGCGCTTCCTGCAAGAGCTGGGCCGGCTGAAGGCCGCCGCGGCCTGACCGCTATGTCGCGTGTGGGGACCGCCGGGCGATGAAGCGCGCCACCGCCGGGCCCAGCAGCACCACCAGGAAGAAGCGCACGGTCTGCAGCGCCATCACGAAGGGCAGGTCGACATCGCTGGACGCGGCGATGATGGCGATCGAATCCATGCCGCCGGGGCTGGTCGCCAGATAGGCGGTCAGCGGGTCGACGCCGAGCGTCCGCACCAGCACGAAGGCCAGGCCGCCGCAGAAGGCGATCAGGGCGATGATCGACAGCAGGATCTGCAGCAGCGCGCGGGCGGCGTGGACCAGCACCGACCGGGTGAAGCCCAGGCCGATGTTCCAGCCGATCAGCGCATAGGCGGCGGCCAGCAGCCATTCCGGCAGCGCGATCTCGATCAGGCCCAGCGAATGCAGCACCGCCCCGACCACCATCGGCACCAGCATCGGGCCGGCGGGGATGCGCAGCCGCCATCCGGCCGCGGCGCCCAGCCCGGCCAGGATCAGCGTCGCCGCGAAGGGGCCGGCATCGATCGGCGGGAACCAGACGATCGCCGCGGGCCCGGCATCCCCGGCATCGACCCAGAAGCGGGCGATCAGCGAGGCGGCGGTGGCGACGCAGACGACGCGCAGATACTGCATGAAGGCGACCAGCCGCGCGTCGGCGCCGAAGGCCTCGGCCATCAGCACCATGGCGGTGGCGGCGCCGGGGGAGGAGCCCCAGACGCCGGTGGTGCCGGGCACCACCTGCCAGCGGCTCATCATCCAGCCCAGCACGCTGCTGGCGAAGAGCGTCGACAGCACGATCGCCAGGAACAGCGGCCAGTCCCGCAGGAAGGACACCACGATCGACGACGTGATCGCCCCGGCGATCAGGCAGCCGATGATCGCCTGGGCGCCGAAATAGGGCTTCCGCGGCACCCGGATGGTGCCGCCGCCGACGCCGAGCAGGATGCCGGCGATCATCGGTCCCAGCAGCAGGGCGGCCGGCAGCGCGGCCATCTCCAGCAGCGCCGCGATGGCGGCCGAGGCGGCCAGCAGCACCGCCCACTGGCCAGCCCGCGGAAGCCTGGCCAGGGCCGGCAGGGCCGGGCCGTTCACGGTCACCACAGCAGCCTCGCTTTCCGCCTCAGGACTGGCCGAGCAGGATGTCGGCGGCCTGGGAGACGATTCCGATGCGGGGCAGGATAGACTCCATGGCGAAGCCATGCATCTCCGCCGACCGGCTGGTCATCGCATCCTCGGCGAAGACCACGGCGTAGTTCAGCTCCCAGGCATGGCGGGCGGTGGATTCGACGCCGAAATTGGTGGCGATGCCGCCCAGCACGATGGTGTCGATGCCGCGCCGGCGCAGCTGCAGGTCGAGATCGGTGCCGGTGAAGGCGCCCCATTGCCGCTTGGTGACCACGACGTCGCCGGGCTCGGCCACGCCCTCGGCCAGGTCGCTCCAGCCCGCAGGCAGGCCGCCGGCCGGTCGGGGCATCGGCTGGTCCACTGGCTGCCGTGGCGCATCGGCGAAATCCGGCGCCCAGCCGACGCGGACCGGAACCACCAGGGCACCGGCGGCGCGGAAGCGGGCGGCCAGCGTCTTGGCCGTGGCCAGCACCTCCGCGCCGCTGCGGGGCGCGAGCGGCATGGCCAGGATGCCGGCCTGCAGATCGATCAGGACCAGGGCGGTGCGGCGGGGGTCGAGGGTGGGCATGGTCGTCACCTTTCGGGGCGCAGGCCGCACCCCTCCGGCCCCGGCGGCGAGCCGGGCGGATGGACGGGGGCGGGTGCATGTGAAAATATGAGGATAGCCTCGCAGATAGTTTTATGAGCATGTCCTCACAAAAGTCAACCGCCTCCGATGCCGCCGCGATGCGTGAGCCCCGGCGCCAGCGCGGCCGCGACCGCGTTGCCGCGCTGCTGCAGGCGGGGGCGGCCGTGTTCGCCGAGAAGGGTTATGAGGCGACGACGATGACCGAGGTCGCGGCCCGGGCCGGCGCATCGATCGGCTCGCTGTACCAGTTCTTCCCGAACAAGGAGGCGCTGGCCGACGCGCTGCTGGCCGGCTATGGCGAGCAGGTGCTGGCCGGGCTGCAGGCGGTCGAGGCGCAGGCGGCGCGGCTGGCCGTCCCGGCGCTGGCGGATGCGCTGATCGACCTGCTGGTCGGGCTGAAGCAGCAGCGTGTGACGGCGCTGGCGCTGATCGAGGCGCGGCGGGACGCCGTGGCGGCCCAGCCCCTGACGCTGCGCGACGCCCTGCGCGCCGGCGTCGCCCGGATCCTGGCCCTGCGCGCGCCTGGCCTGCCGCCGGAGCGGGCGAAGGCCATGGCGATCGTCGTGCTGCTGCAGATGAAGGCGGCGGCGGCGCTCGGCACCGAGCCTGGATTGAAGGCGCGCGCCGCGGCCCTGGCCGAGCTGCGGCTGATGACCCGGCTGTACCTCGCCGAAGGCCTCGGTCAGGCCTGACGCGGCGCCAGCACGACGAGGCGCAGGGCGATCAGCAGCGCCGCCAGGGCCAGGGCGCCGATCATCAGGGCGACGCCGGACCAGCCCCAATCGGCCCAGGCGACGCCGCCGAGCGAGCCGGCCACGCTGGAGCCGAGATAGTAGAAGAACAGGTACACCGAGGAGGCCTGGGCGCGGGCATGCAGCGCCCGGCGGCCGACCCAGCTGCTGGCCACCGAATGGGCGCCGAAGAAGCCGAAGGTCAGCACCGCCACGCCGGCGATGATCGCCCACAGGTCGTCGCCGCGGGTCAGGGCGACGCCGGCCAGCATCAGCACGATCGGCGCCCAGAACACCCGGCGGCGGCCGAGCACGCCGGCGAGATGGCCGACCCAGATCGAGGCACCGATGCCGATCAGATAGACCACGAAGATCGCCGCCACCGCCGTCTGGCTGAGGTCGTAGGGCGGGGCGAGCAAGCGGAAGCCGGTGTAGTTGTAAAGGGTGACGAAGGCCCCCATCAGCAGGAAGCCTTCCAGGAACAGCCAGCGCAGACCGGGGTCGCGCAGATGGTCGGCGAAGGCGGCCAGCAGCAGGCGCGGGCGCAGCGGCCGGGGCGTGAAATGGGCCGAGGGCGGCAGGCTGCGCCAGAACAGCACGGCGCAGACCAGGCCGCTCAGCCCGACGACGCCGAGCCCGAACCGCCAGGAGACCAGGTCGGTGAGGATGCCGGCCATCAGCCGCCCGCCCAGCCCGCCCAGGGCGCTGCCGCCGATGAACAGCCCCATGGCCAGCCCGACCGACTTCGGATGCATCTCCTCGCTGACATAGGCCATGGCGACGGCCGGCAGCCCGCTCAGCGACAGGCCCATCAGCGCCCGCAGCACCAGAAGCCCGTGCCAGGACGGCATCAGCGCCGCAAGGCCGGTCAGCACCGCCGAGGCGAACAGCGAGGCCACCATGACGGGCTTGCGGCCCCAGGTCTCGGACAGCGCGCTGGCCACCAGCATGGCGAAGGCCAGCGCCCCGGTGGTCAGCGACAGCGACAGGCTGCTCTCCGCCGCGCCGATGCCATAGGTCTCGGCGAAGACCGGCATCAGCGGCTGCACGCAGTACAGCAGGGCGAAGGTGGCGAAGCCGGCGGCGAACAGCGCCAGGTTGGTGCGGTGGAAGGCGGTGGTGCCGTGTTCGATGAAGGCGACGACGTCCTCGGCCGCGACGGTTCCGGCCGGCATGGCTCCGGCGATCGACGGGGCGGCGGGATGGCGCGGCAGCGACTGGACCGATGAGGTCACGGGAGATCTCCGGCCGGGCCTGCGAAGGGGAAAGGCGCCCGACCCTCCCGGAAAAGATGGCGACGGGAATTGATAGTGTCCAATATGTTTGGCGGCATGTTTGATAGGTTTGGCGAATGATGGAGCTGAGGCATCTGCGCTATGCCGTGGCCCTGGCCGAGGAGCTGCATTTCGGCCGGGCGGCGGCGCGGCTCGGCATCTCCCAGCCGCCGCTGAGCCAGCAGATCCAGGCGCTGGAGGAGGAGCTCGGCGCCCGGCTGTTCGAGCGCAGCAACCGGCGGGTGGCGCTGACCGAGGTCGGCCGGCTGTTCCTGGAACAGGCGCGGACGGTGCTGGCCGCCGCCGACCGCGCGGCGGAGGTGGCGCGCCGGGCGCAGCGCGGCGAGATCGGCGAGATCCGCATCGCCTTCACGGCGTCGGCCCCCTTCACCACGCTGATCCCGCAGACGATCTTCGCCTTCCGCCGCAGCCATCCGGACGTGCATCTGGAGCTGCAGGAGATGCCGACCCGGCAGCAGATCGAGGCGCTGGCCGAGCGGCGCCTGCAGATCGGCTTCCTGCGCAACCCGACCTTCCCGCCCGTGCCGGACGGGATTGAGGTGCGCGAGCTGTTCCGCGACCCGCTGGTGGCGGCGCTGCGCACCGACCATCCGCTGGCGGCGGGCGCGCCCGCGCCGGTGGCGTTGGCCGAGCTGGCCGATGAAGCCTTCGTCTGCTACCCGCGCGACCAGGGCACCAGCCTGTACGACCAGATGATCGGCCTGTGCCGCGACGCCGGCTTCAGCCCGCGGCTGGGGCAGGAGGCGCGCGAGGTCTCGACCATCGTCGGGCTGGTCGCGGCCGGGCTGGGCGTGTCGCTGCTGCCGGCCTCGCTGCAGCGGATCCAGGTCGAGGGCGTGGTGTTCCGCCGGCTGTCCGACCCCGGCGCCGTCACCACCATGTGGCTGACCTGGCGGCGGGACGAGAGCTCACCGGCCGCGCGGGCCTTCATCGACATGGCGACCCGGCCGGACGCTCTGGATGGTGGCAGCCGCTAGATCTAGCCGCGCGGCGTGGGCGTTCCGCCACAATTGGTATGAATTTTCCGTGTCGTCCCGTCTTTTCGCTGGTGCAGCACGAGGGTTGGTGCGACTCTCATCCCTGGCGACGCGATTTTCGTCGTCAGTGATCGGAAAGGCGTCATGCGACGGGCAACAGCCTGGCATCATCATCCGCTTCCCGGCTCCGACCAGGGGCAGCATCAGCATCGGCAATCGTTCGAAACGCCCCTCGCAGGGGCGTTTGCCGTTTCTGGCCGCCCGTTCCGATCCGTCACCTGTCCTGTTCCACCCGACCCGAAGGAGGGTTCCGGCGAATGAGATCTCCTGGTGAAGGGGGCGGTGTCTGGGATCCGCTGTTCGAGGATGCAAGCGAGAGCAAAGGACGACGTTCCATGGCCAAACGCAACGCCTCCAGTGCCCGTGTCGTCGCCATCAATGAGGGCTACGACGATGATTTCCGGGAGCAGAGCTACCTGAAGACGGTCAAGCCGAGGACCGCCAATCAGGAGGTCCTGATGAAGGCGATCGAAGGCCACGCCATGACCCTGGCCCTCGGCCCCGCCGGCACCGGCAAGACCTATCTCGCCGTGTCCAAGGCGGTCGAGGCGCTGACCGCCGAGCGCGTCAGCCGCATCGTCATCACCCGGCCGGTGGTGGAGGCGGGCGAGAGCCTCGGCTACCTGCCGGGCGACATCAACGAGAAGATGGACCCCTGGATGCGCCCGATCTACGACGCGCTGTCCGACCGTCTCGGCGCCAAGCAGGTGCGCCAGATGACCAAGGAGGGGATCGTCGAGATCGCGCCGCTGGCCTATATGCGCGGCCGCACCATCTCGCGCAGCTTCGTCATCGTCGACGAGGCGCAGAACATGACATTCCAGCAGTTGAAGATGCTGCTGACCCGCCTCGGCTGGCACTCGACCATGGTGATCACCGGCGACCCTGACCAGACCGACCTGCTGCCCGGCCTGTCCGGGCTGGAGGAGGCGGCGCGGCGGCTGGAGCCGCTGGACGGCGTCGCCGTGGTCCGGCTGACCACCGCGGACATCGTGCGCCACCCGCTGGTCGCCGCGATGATGCCGCTCCTGGCCTGAGGCTTCGGCGGCCGGTCCGGGCCCGGGCCGGCCGCTGCCCTCCGGCGGTCCGATTTCCTCGGTTGCTCCCCTTGAAGCTACAGTTGCTGTAGCTCCCATCTCCGTCTCGGCCGGGCATGTCCGGAGACCATGGAGGCATGGGATGAGCATCTTCAAGCACCTGATGGGCCGCGGCTTCGGCGGTGGTCACCACGGTGGTGGCCGTCACGGCGGCGGGCGCCATGGCGGCGGATTCGGCGAAGCCTATGGTGCGCCGCCGGCGCAGGCCGCGATCGCCTGCCCGGCCTGCGGCGCCGGCAATCCGGGCGGCAGCCGCTTCTGCGGCCAATGCGGCGGCGGCCTGGTTGCCGGCGCCTGCGGCGCCTGCGCCGGCAGCGTCCCGGCCGGGTCGAAGTTCTGCCCGCACTGCGGCCGGGCCGCGTCCTGACAGGATGACCGGCCGGGGACGAAGGGGAGGGGCGGGATGAGCGGCAATCACGGCGCCGGCAGCAATGAGCGCAGCCTGTGGATCGCGCTGGTGCCGACCGCGACCTTCATGGTGGCGGAGATCGTCGGCGGCCTGCTGACCGGCAGCCTGGCGCTGATCTCGGACGCGGCGCATATGGCGACCGACGTGGTCGGGCTGGTGATCGCGATCACCGCGATCCGGATCGGGCGCCGCCCGCCCGACGCCCGACGCAGCTTCGGCTATGAGCGGTTCGAGATCCTGGCGGCGGCGTTCAACGCCCTGCTGCTGTTCGGCGTCGCCCTTTACATCCTGTACGAGGCATGGCGGCGGCTGAGCGAGCCCGGCCAGATCGATTCCACGGCCATGCTGGTGATCGCGGTGCTCGGCCTCGGCGTGAACCTGTTCGCAGTGTGGATGCTGCGGTCGAAGCAGGACAACAGCCTGAACGTGAAGGGCGCCTATCTCGAGGTGCTCAGCGACCTGCTCGGTTCGGTCGGCGTCATCGCCGCCGCGATCATCATCCGCTTCACCGGCTGGGAATGGGTGGATTCGCTGATCGCCGTGGCCATCGGCCTGTGGGTGCTGCCGCGCAGCTGGACCCTGCTGCGGCAGAGCGTGAACATCCTGCTGGAGGGCGTGCCGGACGGCATCGACCCGGCCGCGGTGCATGCCACGCTGCGCGGCCTGCCCGGTGTCACCGATGTCCATGACCTGCACATCTGGGCGTTGACCGGCGGCCGCGTGTCGCTGACCGCCCATCTGGTGGTGTCGGGCGGCGACGCCGCGGCCGTCGCCGGGCTGCTGGACCAGGCGCGGGCCATGCTGCATGAGCGCTTCGACATCGGCCATGTCACGCTGCAATGCGAGCCGGTGCCCTGCGCCGACGCGGCGGCCGGCCACCGTTTCCTCTAGGCCGTTCCCCCGGACAAAAAAAGGGCAGGCCCGGCCTGCCCTGCGGTGAATGCGGAAGCGGCGCCGACGTCAGTGCGCGCCGTGTCCGGAGAGGCCGCCCTTCCGCCCGGCTTCCGCCGCGCGCTCGCGATCATTGGCGAAGTTGCCGCCGCTTTCCTGCCCGCCCTTGCGGCCCGCTGCCGCGGCCCGGGCCGGATCGTTCTTGAAGTTGCCGCCGCTGTGCTGGCCGCCCTTGCGACCGGCGGCCGAGGCCCGGGCCGGATCATTGGCAAAGTTGCCGCTGCTCACCTGCCCGCCCTTGCGGCCGGCCTCCGCTGCGCGCTCCCGGTTGTGGGCGAAGTTCCCGGTGCCGCCCCGATGCGGAGTCTGGCTATCCGCCATGGTCGAAGCTCCCTTGCTGTGGGCTCACCTCATGGGAATAGGCCGCAGCGAGACGAGGTTCCCAATGAAAAATCCTTAATTTTCAGCCGGTTCGTTAGGCTTCGCTTGCGGTGTCCGCGGCAGGCGGCCGACATCTCCTTGCCGAAGAGTGCCGATGCCTGCGACAACGGGATGGTTCCGAACAGGATCCTGGTTCCGATATTGTACCGACCGTTGCCCGCGATCGGGCGGAAGGAGCGGATCATGGTGGCTCGCGAGATGGTGGACGGGGCGTTCCATCCCTGTCCGATCCGGGATGTGCTGGACCGCATCGGCGACCGCTGGAGCCTGCTGGTGCTGCAGACCCTGGCGCCGGGGGTGAAGCGCTTCACCGTGGTCAAGCGCGAGATCGGCGACATCTCGCAGCGCATGCTGGCGCAGACGCTGCGCCGGCTGGAGCAGGACGGGCTGGTGTCGCGCACGGTGCATCCGACCATTCCGCCGCGGGTCGACTATGCCCTGACGCCGCTCGGCCGGTCGTTGCTGGAGCCGCTGAACGCGCTGGTGGACTGGGCGAACCTGCATCACGACAAGGTGCGCGCCGCCCGGATGGCCTATGTGCCGCCGGCCGCCGAGGCCGCCTGACGCTCAGGCCGCCGCCTGACGCTCAGGCCGTCGCCGCACAGCGAGACCTCGGTGACCGCCTCGATCGAGGTGACGGCGCTGTCGAAGAACTGGGCCTGGAAGCCGATCACGTCGCCCGGCAGGATGAAGGACAGGATCTGCCGGCGGCCGTCCTGCAGTATCTTGAAGCGCATGGCCCAGCCGCTGGCGACGGTGTAGAGCGGCGGATTGCGATCGCCCTCGGTCATGATCCTTGCCCCGGCCGCGAAGGCGACATCCTCGACCCGGCGCCGCTGGATGTAGTCGAGCAGCTCGGGATCCAGGATCTTGAGCTGCGGCATGTCGGCGGCGAGCTTGACGTTCAGGTCGTGCGGGGACATGGCAGGCTCTCCCTGTGATGGGCGCGATCAGGCGCGCGGGCGACAGCCGCGGGGCAGAGGCGGGAAGGCGTGGATCGGACGGGCGGCACAGCCGCGGGCCGTGGACGATGTCGGCATCGTAGCAACGCGACGGCCCGCTTCCAGTTCCGTCCGAGCATGACGGAACGGCCGAGGGGGCGCGTGACGGCAAGGGGCGGCAGGGGGGCCAGGGCAATCGCTCGAAGCGCTTCCCGCGGCGGACAGGGCACCGTCCGATGGCCGTTCCCGCTTGCGAGATCTTTTCAGAATTCCCGACACCGTCATTGCGAGCGCAGCGAAGCAATCCAGGGGCCGGTGCGCACCGGCCCTTGGATTGCTTCGTCGGCTTCGCCTCCTCGCAATGACGGCAGGGGGCGAGCGTCCTGAAAAGGTCTCGATTGCGGGCGAGGCAATGCAAGCCCGTCGGCATCGCCCGGCTTCCAGGCGATTGCCCCGGGCGGGCGCGGGCATCGGATTGACCCGGCGGCGGCGGCGAGGCTATGTCGGGGCGGGGCGCTCGGGCCCCGCCGCAACCGCCTGGAGCCTCCATGCTGCGCCGCCTGCCGCTCGCCCTTGCCCTGCTCGTCGCCGCCTGCGCCACCCAGCCCGTTCCGGCGCCGCGCACCGGCTACCAGCCGCAGACCACGGCGCATCTGACCGGGGCGGTCGCGGTCAACCCGATGGGCTACCGGCCGCGCACGGGCGTGGCGCCGCAGGGCAGCGTGCGCGACGTGCCGGGCTATGTCACCAACGCGCTGAAGGCCGAGCTGCGCCGCGCCGGCGCCGGGCTGAATTCGTCGCGCTGCATCCTCGACGCCACCATCCGCGACTTCAAGGTCGACCGGGCGGGGGCGGAGGAGCATTACGGCGTCGACATCCGCTATGAGCTGGCCGTGGGCGGCAATGTCCAGTTCGACCAGGCCTTCGGCACCACCTTCACCGTGGCCCGTGGCCAGTCGGTGGACCGCGCGGTGGACGACGCCATTGCGAAGAACCTGAACTTCCTGCTGAAGGACGACTGGTTCGCCACCCTGATGGTGCGCGAATGCAGCGGCCGCGCCTGAGCGCGGACTGAGCCGAGGCCGGTTCGCGGGCCTGGCCCTTCGGACCGGCGCCGACCTCATCGGCCCCGGCTTTCGCGGCGGCGGGGTCTCCGGTGGCAGGTCCGCCGACAGCAGGTCCGCCGACAGCAGGTCCGCCGACAGCAGGCCTGCCGGCCGCAGGCCCGCCGGCTGGAGGAGTCCCGCCGGGCGGCAGGCCGAGGGCCCGGCACAGGCTGGCGATCAGGCCCCCGATCGGCAAGGCGGTGTCGGCCAGGTCGGCGTCGATGCGCTCATCCTCGGTCAGCCGTTCCCAGAGGTCCACGGTCAGCCGATCCCGGTCGTCGGCGTCGGGAACCGCGGCGATGGCGCGGGCGACGCCCTGGGCGACGGCCTGGCGCCGGTCGTCCGTCTCGTCCTGCCGGCTCTTGCGCCGCTGTTCGGCCTTGCGCCGTGCGTCCTCCCGCTGCTGCCGCAGCTTGGCTTGCAGCGCGATGGCGCGCCGGATGCCGAGGAACAGGCTGCTGAAGCGGGTCTCCGCTTCCCCGGCGCGGTCGAGATCGCCGGCCGTCACGCCCAGGGCCTGGAAGCCGCGGGCCAGTTCCAGCGCGCGCTCCATCAGCTCGGACAGCATCGCGGCCTCGCCCGCGGCGGGCACGGCGGAAACCTCCCCCTGCTGCCGGTGCAGCCGGGCCCTGAGCGCGACGGCGCGGCGGATGCCGAGAAACAGGCTGCTGAAGCGGCTCTCGGCCCTGCCGGCGCGGTCGAGATCGCCGGCCGCGAGGGCAGCGAGTCCCTGGGCCTGGATGGCGCGGGCCATCTCCAGGGCAAGCTGCGTCAGCGCGGCCAGCACCTCGACCTCCCGGGCAGCCTCCTCCGCGGCCGGCGAAGCGGCGGGCGGAGTTTCGGCTGTGACGGGATCGACCATCCGTGAATTAGAACAAAATGGGAACATTTGGTCAAGAGAAACCGCATCGTCATCGCTTGAAATCATCCGATTTCAGGAGCCGGATGAGGCAGCCGTGGCAGGATGGCACAACGGCCGCCCCGCCATGACCGCTTCCAGCCCGTCATTCGGTTGGTGGCCGAGAAGGGCGGATCGCGGAAATGCACTCGCTTGCCGTCAGCGAACAACGCTTCCGGTTCGTTGAGCTGTTGCAAAGCTAATAAACGATCGCGGCTGGATCCAACTTCGAAACGCTAATTGGACCGCTGTTGCTCCGACTCGATCCAGAATTTTCCAATAAAGCGAAATACATAGGCCAGGAGGGCGACCAGAATGCCGAGCCAAATCGACATCGCATGTCGATCTTCCCCTGTGAGCAAACTAAGTGCTCCGAACATGGCAACGAACATCCCGGCGCAAATCGCGACAGTCGAAAAGTAATAGAACAACTTAGCGTATCCGTACGAGATGCTTCTTTTGAATGTCCACTTGCGCTTTCTATTCAATAGATATACAGAAAATCCGATGGCAATCGGAAAGCCGATTTGCAGAATGAGATTTAGAATTGCCTGTCTCATGGAAATTGCATGGCGTTGGTTTCAGGCTAGACAGCTCCATTTAAACATACCTGTCGACCTCAGTGAGCGCCATGGTGCATGCGGTCAGCGTGCGGTCATGTTCGTTCCAGGGAGGTCGGCGGTGTGACCTCCTCTCACTCCTTCCGACAAGGCGAGCGGGGCGAGGTGCTATCCGGAACCCGGCGCCCCATCATCCAAGAGCGTGTCCGGCTAAGCCAGTGATCGGAACAGGTCACGATACGCTTCGATCGCGAGGTCGGGCAGCCGGGCGGCCTCGTCGATCGGGATCCAGCGGATCTCGCTGTGCTCGTCGCCCAGCATCCGCGGCTCGCCTCCGGTCCAGCCGGTGACGACGAAGACATGGTGCCGGGCTTCGCCGTTTCGCGCCGGATCGGGGTCCGCCAGCGTCGCGACCAGGTGGTGGCGGACCGGCGTGACCCCGGCCTCCTCCTGAACCTCGCGGATCAGCGCCTGCTCCGGCGTCTCCCCGGATTCGACGTGGCCGCCCAGCACGTCCCAGCAATCCGGGTAGAAGCGGCGCTGCGGTGTCCGGCGGCCCAGCAGGATGCGGCCGTCGCGCAGCAGGATGGCGCAGGCGATCTGCTTCATCGGATTCATCCTTCATCGTGGGCGACGGATGGTTGACATCGTATCGGTGCCGTCGCGCCATGCGGTGGCTATCCTGGACGAGGATTGAAGGGATCGACCATGCCGACCGAAGCCGACCCGCCGGGGATCCTCGTCGTCACCGGGATCATGGCGGCGGGCAAGTCGACCGTGGCCCAGGCACTGGCCGAAAGGCTGCCGCGGGCGGTGCATCTGCGCGGCGACGTGTTCCGGCGCATGATCGTCTCCGGCCGGGTCGAGGTGACGCCCGACCTGCCGGCCGAGGCGATGCGCCAGCTCGACCTGCGCTATGAGCTGGCGGCGACGGTGGCCGGGCGCTATGCCGACTCCGGCTTCACCGTGGTCTGGCAGGACGTGATCCTCGGCCCGGCCCTGGCCCGGGTCGCCCGGCTGCTGCGCGGCCGGTCCTTCGGCATCGTCGTGCTGTGCCCGTCGCCCGAGGCGGTGGCCGAGCGCGAGGCGGGGCGGCCGAAGACGGGGTACGGGGCGTGGACGCCGGCCGATCTGGACCGCGGCCTGCGCGCCGACACGCCGCGGCTCGGCCTCTGGCTCGACAGCTCGGGGCTGACGGTGGGCGAGACCGTCGACGCGATCCTGGCGCGCATCGCCGAGACCAGGGCCGGGCTGCCGTGAGCGCCGCGGGCCCGGACGAACTCGTCGGCCTGGCGCGGGCGCTGCTGGACGGCCCGGGCCGGCCGGAGCTTCTCCCGTTCCTGGATGACTGGCCGGCGCCCGATGCCGCCCGGCGGGCGGTCGATCCGCGGCCGCTGCCGGTCCTCCGCTGGCTCGACCGGCTCGCGGCACACGCCGCCGGGGAGACCCGGCCGCTGGTCGATGGCATCGTCGCGGCGGCGGCGGGGCTCGCCTGGGGCCAGACCTATGCGGCCACGGATTTCGGCGAACGCTTCCTCGATCGCTATGGCTGGAGCGAGCTGGTCGGCCTGCGCGGGCCGATCGCCGGCGACCGCCTGGCCTGCGGCGTGCTGCTGCTGGGCCCCGACCTCGAATACCCGGCGCACAGCCATGCGGCGGAGGAGATCTACCTGCCGCTGGCCGGCACCGCCCTGTGGCTGCGCGGCGGGGAAGGCTGGCGGCCGCGCCGGCCGGGCGAGCTGATCCACCACCCCTCCGGCATCGGCCATGCGATGCGCACGGGCGCGCAGCCGCTGCTGGCGCTGTATCTCTGGCGCGGCGGCGACCTGGCGCAGAAATCGACGATCCTCGGCGCCGCCGGCGGCCGGGAGGAAGGAGGCCCCCATGACCACGCATGAGCAGTTCCTGGCGCAGGCGATCGAGCTGGCGCGGCACAATGTCGAGGAGCGGGGCGGCCGGCCCTTCGGCGCCGTGCTGGTGCGCGACGGCGCGGTGGTCGCCACCGGCGTCAACGAGATGGGCGCCAGCGGCGACCCGACGGCGCATGCCGAGCTGCAGGCGATCCGCGCCGCCGCCCGGGCGCTCGGCGCGCTGCGGCTCGACGGCTGCACCGTCTATGCCAGCGGCCACCCCTGCCCGATGTGCCTCGCCGCCATGACCATGGCCGGGGTCACGGCGGTCTACTACGCCCATTCCAACGACGAGGGCGCGCCCTACGGCCTGTCCACCGCCGGAGTCTATGCAGAACTCGCCAAGCCCCTGGCCGACCAGGCCATGACCATCCGGCACCTGCCGGTGCGGGTGGGCGGGCTCGACCTCTACGGGCTGTGGCGCGACCGCCAGCGGGGCTGAGAGACCGCCTGTAAATGCTACTGACGAGGCCGTCTGACGGCGGTTTCTCCGCTTCCGGTGCTCACGGACTCAAACGTCCGCTGCGCGCCGGTTCTCGAAACCACCGCCAGCCGACTCACGCCAGCGCATTTCCAAACGGTCTCTGAGCGGGCCGGCCTCAGCGCGACCGCACCCGGGTCATCACGATGTCGACGGCGCTGCCGCCGCCCTGGGTCAGCACCGGGTGACGGGTGTCGGTGGTGAACAGCAGCGTGCCGGCGCGCTCGACCTTGGCCGAGACGGCATAGCTGTGGCGCTGGTCGATCTGCGCCGGGTCGTAGGTCAGGGTGAAGGCGGCCGGCACGCGCACCGGGGCGATGCGCTGCTCGGCGATCACGGTCGACGGCGCGTCGGCCAGCGAGACGTCGACCAGCTGCACAATCAGCTCCGCATCCGCCGGCAGGGCGATGCGCTCGCGATAGGTGGCGGTGCCGGTCACGGTCGCGCTCGCGGCAGGGGCGGGCGTTGGGGCGGCAGGCTCTGCCGTCGGGCCGCAGGCGGCGAGAGCCATGGCGACGGCCAGGACGGCGATGCAGGATCGGCGGTTCATCGGATACCCCTTGCAGGCCGTGGCGGCCGCTGTTCTGCCGATGACAACGCTCCACGGCCCGTTCGGTTGCACCCGGCGCCCACCCCTCAGTCGCGGAAGTTCAGGTACTGCAGCGGCTGCTCGATCTTCAGGCCGCGGACCAGGGCGATGGTGGCCTGCAGGTCGTCGATCTTCTTGCCGGTGACCCGCAGCTCGTCGCCCTGGACCGCGGCTTGCACCTTCTGCTTGCCGTCCTTGATCGCCTTGATGATGGTCTTGGCCAGGTCGCGGTCGATGCCCTGCTTCACCACCACCTCCTGCCGCACCATGTTGGCGGAGGCCTTCTCCGGCGTCTTGAAGTCGAGCGCGCCGGCGTCGAGCTTGCGCCGGGCGAAATAGCCGCGCAGCAGCTCGTGCATCTGCTTCAGCTTCAGGTCGTCATCGGCCAGGATCGTCAGCGTCGCGTCGCTGCGCTCGATCGTGCATTTCGATCCCTTGAAGTCGAAGCGCTGCGCCACCTCGCGGGTGACGCCGGCGACGGCGTTGTCGACTTCGGTGAGGTCGGTCTTGGAGACGATGTCGAAGGAGGGCATGGCATTTCGCGGATCTGCGGGACCAGATCGGCGAGTCTAGCCGATTCCGCGGCGAATGGGAGCCTCCATGGCCGCGGCGCGGCCGTTGGCCGCCGGCGGGGCGCCGAAGGGCGCCAGCCGGGCGCCGTGCCGCCGCAGCGCCTCGGGAAACTCCCGCCCGGCGAAGTAGCGGAACTCGACCGCGCGCATGGTGGTGACCGGGTCGAGGGCGGCGAGCCGGGCGTCGACCAGGCCGGGATGGCACATGATCACCGCCCGGTCCGGCGCGGTCTCCAGCCAGCGCTCGAACAGCACGCCGTGGCCGCGGTCGATGAAGTCGTAGATGCCGCAGAAGCTGTCGTTGCGCCGCCCGGCGACGCCGGCGAGCACGGCGTCCGAGCGCAGGCTGAGCGCCTGCAGGAACAGCGCCTTCGCGGCGAAGGGGCGGCGCAGGATCCGTCGCGGCCGGTCGCCGCAGCGCCGGATCCAGCGCGGCCGCAGCCCGGCGGAGCGCAGGGTCAGGGCCAGGGTCTCGGCGACGCCGGGCAGCAGGTGGACGTGCTGGTGCCCGTCGATGAAATCCGGCTCGCGGCCGAAGGCGTCGACGAAGGCGGCGTGCTGCGCCTCGATCTCGGCCGACACTGCGCCGGACGGCAGCCGGCGGGTGAAGCTCAGGCGCAGCAGGGCGGCGAGGCTCGGAAACCGGCTCCAGCCCGCATCGATCCGCAGCTGCTGCGACAGCGGGGCGAAGGGGCCGGTGAGGCAGAGGTGAAGGCCGATCTCGGCCGGCCCGGCGGGCAGGTCGCGCAGCAGCCCGGCCGCCTCCGGCCAGCAGGCCCCGACGGTCAGGCAGCTGGTGCCGGACAGGCGGCCCTCGGCCAGCAGCTGGCGGATCGCCAGCGACACGCCGGGGGCGAGGCCGTAATCATCGGCGACCAGCGTGATACGCCTGGAGGACATGGCTCATCTCTTCCACGCGGTCGCGCCGCATATGCTCGGCGACGACATAGAGGGGGCGGTCCTTCACCTCGTCCAGGATCTGGCCGAGATACTCGCCGAGGATGCCGAGATTGATCAGCAGCACGCCGCCGATCAGCACCAGGATGGCGATCACTCCGGGCACGCCGGGCAGGGCGACGCCGTCGACCAGGCAGACGATGGTGATCCACAGCCCGTAGACGAAGGCGGTGAGGGCCATGGCGAAGCCGAGCAGCGTGGAGATCCGGAGCGGCATCCGGCTGAAGGAGGTGACGCCGTTCAGCGACAGCAGCAGCAGCTTCCAGAACGACCATTTCGTCGTGCCGCCGATCCGCTCCGCCGGCTGGTAGTCGATCCGGCGCTGCTGGAAGCCGACCCAGACCGACAGGCCCTTGAAGAAGCGGCCGCGCTCGCGCAGGCCCCGCAGGGCCTCGGCGGCCCGGGCGGAGATCAGGCGGAAATCGGCCGCGTCCGGCGTGATGCGGAAGGCGTTGCCCGAGTTCATCAGCCCGTAGAAGGACTTGACCAGCAGGCGGTAGACCGGGCCCTCCTGCCGCCGGCGGCGGACGGCGTAGACGATGTCGTCGCCATCGACCAGCCAGTGGCGGACGAAGGTGTCGATCAGCTCCGGCGGATGCTGGCCGTCGGAATCCATGAACACCACCGCGTCGCCCATCGCGGCGTCGAGGCCGGCGGTCAGCGCCGCCTCCTTGCCGAAGTTGCGGCTGAGGCGGATCAGCTCGACCCGCGCTCGGCCGTCGGGCAGGGCGGCGATGACCCCGGCGCTGCCGTCCCGGCTGCCGTCATCGACATAGATCACCTCGACCGCAAGGCCGTGGGCCGTGTCGAGCCGGGCGGCCAGCTCCTCCAGCTGCCGGTGAAGCGTGGCGACCGAATCCGCCTCGTTGTACAGCGGCACGACGATCGACAGGCGGCGCGGGGTGGTCGGAAGGGTGTGGTTCATCGCGGCCCTCACGGGGCAGGGCAGGTGATGGCGGGGGAGTCACGGCCGGGAAGCACGGCGAGCCAGACGGTGCGGCTTGCGAGCGGCGTCCCGAGCGCCGTGCGCGCCGGCCAGGCATAGGCGGTGATGTCCTGCGGGCACAGGCCGGCGATCGGGCGGCCGGGCACAGGCTCGCGCCGGGACGCATAGACGGCGCCGTCGTGGACCAGCCTTTCGGGATCGACCCAGGGCGACAGCGTCGGGTCCGCATCCTCGAAGACCTGCGGCCGCGCGCTGCCGTAAAGGGAGATGGTGCCGGCCTCCGGGATGGTGCCGATCACGGTCCCGGGCGCGCCCGGCTGGCTCCTCTGCCACAGCGATTCCGCCGCCGCGGACAGGGCCGGCCCGTCCAGGTTCATGATGTTCGGCGCGCCGGACAGGCCGGGCTTGACCAGCATCAGCACGATGAAGGCGACCATGAAGGCCGGCGCCGCGGTGAGGGCGAAGGCGCGCAGGCGCCCCGCGGCCGGCCCGGGCGCGGCCAGCCCCGGCAGCAGCAGCGCCAGCAGCGGCGGCAGGGCCAGCACGAAGCTCATGCCCCACATCGTCCGGATGCGGATGCCGGTGGCCGCCGAGGCGAAAGCCAGCACCGCGATCGGGACCAGGTAGACGAAGGCGAGATAGAGTCCGGCCGGGGAGCGCAGCCGCCGCCGGGCCAGATGGGCGATGGATGTCGCCTGGTCCCGGCCGGAGGCGCCGAGCCCGATCAGGGCCGCCAGCAGCATCGGCACGATGGCGAAGGCCTGGTCGCCCAGGAAGGCCAAGGGGCCGACGATGTGGCCCGCCGGGCCGATCAAGGTGCCGTCGCTGCGCTCGGCCAGATAGCCCAGGGGGACGAAGTCGTTCCGGACCAGCCACAGCAGATGCGGCGCGATCACCAGCAGGCAGGCGGCCAGGCCGAGATAGAGGCCCGGCCGAACGAAGTGCCGCCGGCCCGCCGGTGACAGCAGCAGATAGGCGAGCAGCGTCGCCAGCAGCACGCCGATCGAATACTTCGCCAGCAGGCCCAGCCCCGCGGCGATGCCGGTCAGCACCCACCAGACGGCGCGGTCGCGGGTGAAGGCGCGCCAGAACAGCGCCATGGTCCACGCCCAGAAGGCGAACTGGACGACATTCGGATTGAAGCGCGGCGTGGCGTAGGTGGTGTAGTGGGTCAGGGCCAGCAGGATCACCGCGGCCAGCGCGGCACGGCGCCCGGCGATGTCGCGCGCCAGCAGCCAGATGCCGGCGAAGGCGGCGGCGATGAAGGCCTGGCTCAGCGCGTAATACGCCCAGTTGGCGCTGCCAAACACGGCGTGGACCAGCTCGGAGGACCAGGCCGCCAATGGCGGATGCTTGTGATAGCCCCACAGCCAGTGCTGGCCCCAGTAGAGGCCTTCGAGCGTGTCGGGATGCAGGTTGCCCGCCAGCCAGGCCGGCAGCAGGGTCCAGGCCGCGAAGCCGGCGGAGACGAAGGCAAGCACCCAGGCGGTGCGGATGCCGGCCGTGGGCGTCGCGCCGGAGCGGTGCATCCCCAGGGAGACAGGGGAGTCGGTGACGGATGCGGACGAGGCCGCCTCGATGCTCACGATGTCGCTGCTCGATTGGAACATTCGGCCGCGGTCCGGAAGATACCGCCAGTGGCGGCCGGGGCTGCGGCACGATCAGAAATATCCGGTTGCTTCGCGCTCTGGTAGTTACAATTTTGTATATTTCGGTATATAAGTAATTGATGAATTAACATTGCAATTGATATCGATCACATCGGGCTGATACGATCAGATTTAAAGGAAGTTATGTATAAGAGGGATTCCTGGTGCAGTATTATTCCGGTGAAAAATGCACCCTTCCGTCGCCGACACCCTCGGCCATACCGGATGTCGGGCCCGAAAAGACGAAGGCCCGCCCACGGTGGTGGGCGGGCCTCGCTGGAAGCGGAAGCGTGTGATGCGGTCTGGTCAGTCGGCGCGTTCGGCGACCTGGGTGTTCGGCGCGTAGATGAAGCCGTAGGTCGGGTAGACCGTCGTTCCCATCTGGCCGGTCGGCTGGTGCCAGAAGCGGGTCTGGCTCCAGTCGTTCTTGGCGGAGACGTCGATGACCCGGGCCGGCTCGTTCACCCGGCCGCGTGGCGCCCAGTTGGCCTGGTCGACGATGATCTCGCGGGAGCTGACGATCCGGCGGACGACCGCGACATGGCCGCGCCGCATCGACGCATAGCGCTTCAGCACGATCACCGAGCCGGCGACCGGCATGCGGCCACGGTTGTAGCGGCCGGCGGCGGCATCCCACCAGCGCCAGGCGTCGCCGGAGATCTGGAAGCCGGTGAGCTCGCGGGCGAAGGGAACGCAGGACCAGCGGCGATGCTGGGCCTTGAGCGCGGAGACCCGCTGGATCTGCCGCTGCTCGGTGACGTTGCGGGCCGTCAGCTGGGTGCGCGGGGCCGGCACGTCGGCGACGGCCGGGGCCCGGGCGGCGGCCGATGCCCGGGCGGGGC
>NZ_NHON01000023.1 GCF_002195995.1 Inquilinus limosus | reverse complement strand
GCTTCGTCGAGGCGGTGCAGGGCGCGGTGCGCACCACCGCCATGGTGCTGCTGGTGATCGGCACCGCCGGCGCCTCGGCGGTGGCGATGTCCAGCGGCAGCTCGATATAGACCGGGCGTGGCCGGCCCATGCTCATCCGCGCCAGGCTGAGATCGGCCGCGGCACGCGCCTGGGAGGCGTCGACCACGGTGAGGGCGGAGGCGACCAGCCCCTCCATCGCAAGACGCTGGTTGCGCATCTCGTGCAGCTCGCCCCGGCCGAGGCCGAGATCGCGGCGGGCGTTGACGGTGGACAGCACCACCATCGGCACGCTGTCGGAATAGGCCTGGCCGATGCCGGTGGCGGCGTTCAGCAGGCCGGGGCCGGTGATCAGCACGCAAATCGCCGGGCGGCCGCTGGCCCGGGCATGGCCGTCGGCCATGAAGGCGGCGCCCTGCTCGTGCCGCACGGCGACATGGCGCAGCCCGTTGCGGCCGAGGGCGCGGTACAGCTCGAGCGTGTGCACGCCGGGGATGCCGAAGGCGGTGTCCACGCCGCTGCGGGTGAAGGCGTCGATGATCGCCTGGGCGCAGTTGTCCGCCATGAAGCCTCTCCGGTTCCGATTCGTTGCCGGAGAGACTGCCGCGCCGCCGCGCCGATGACCACCCCCGGAACCGCCGGGGCAGGGCTTCCCCGCCCCGGCAGCCAGATCAAGCGGTCGCCTCGACCAGCCGGCCGGTGGCCGGGTGCTGGCCGCGGCCGATCGCCAGCACCATGAAGGCGGCGCCGACGCAGATCACACCGGCGATCAGGAAGGCCAGCAGATAGCCGTCCATGGCGGTGCGGATCACGCCGGCGCCGAAGGCGGCGGTGGCGGCGCCGACCTGGTGCGACGCGGCGATCCAGCCGAACACCACCGGCGCGTCGTCCTTGCCGAAGGCGTCGTTGGTCAATTTCAGCGTCGGCGGCACGGTCGCGATCCAGTCGAGGCCGTAGAACACGGCGAAGATCGACAGGCCGTAGAAGGAGAAGCCGGAGAACGGCAGGTAGATCAGCGACAGGCCGCGCAGACCGTAATACCAGAACAGCAGCCAGCGGCTGGAATAGCGGTCGGACAGCCAGCCCGAGGCGGTGGTGCCGATCAGATCGAAGATGCCCATGGCGGCCAGGAGGGCGGCGCCGGTGGTGGCCGGGATGCCCTGGTCGATGCAGGCGGAGATCAGATGCGTACCGATCAGCCCGTTGGTGGTCAGGCCGCAGACGAAGAAGCTGCCGGCCAGCAGCCAGAAGTCGCGCTTCTTCGAGGCCCGGCCGAGGATGCGGAAGGCGGTGAGGATCGGGTTGCCGGTGGCGGCAGCGGGGGCGGCGCCCGGCGCCTCGCCCAGCCGCGACAGGCCGACATCCTGCGGCCGCTCCGGCAGCAGCAGGAAGACGAGCGGGATCATCGCGGCGACGACGATGGCGACCACCCAGGCCACCGGCTGCCAGCCGAAATCCTCCGCCACCGCGGCCAGGATCGGCAGGAACACCAGCGAACCGGTGGCGGTGCTGGCGGTCAGCAGGCCCATGACCAGGCCGCGCCGCTCCTGGAACCAGCGGTTGACGATGGTGGCGCCGAACACCATCGCGGCGATGCCGCTGCCGAAGCCGACCAGCACGCCCCAGGTCAGCACCAGCTGCCATTCCTGGGTGACCAGGGTCGAGCCGGACACGGCGGCGGCCAAGAGCGCCAGGGCGAAGATGATCACCGGGCGGATGCCGAAGCGCTGCATCGCCGCCGCGGCGAAGGGGCCCATCAGCCCGTACAGGAAGATGTTGACGCCGATGGCGAAGGAGATGGTCTCGCGGCTCCAGCCGAAGGACTGCTCCAGCGGCACGATCAGCACGCTGGGCGTGGCCCGGACGCCGGCGGCGGCGAGCAGCACCAGGAACGCGACCGCGGCCGCGATCCAACCGAAATGCAGGCGGCCCGACACCAGGCGCGCGACAAGGGCGGTCATCGACGGGTCCTCGACAGCTTCGGCGGATGGTCCGTTGCGGCTGGACAACGGCCTCGATCCGGCCCAAATGTAACCGATCGGTTCGTCGGCTGCCAAGACGTACGAACCGATCGGTTACATGTCAAGCCCAAGAGGTGGGACGATGGCGCAGTCGAAGACGACCCGGGAAGCCGCGACGCCGGACGGCACGGCGCCGAAGCGGGCGCGCGACCGGATCTTCGCGGTCGCCGACGAGCTGTTCTACCGCCAGGGCATCCGCGCGGTCGGGGTCGACGCCATCGCCAAGGAGGCGGGGGTGGCCAAGATCAGCCTGTACCGCGCCTTCCCGTCGAAGGACGACCTGATCGTCGCCTACCTCGCGGACCGCAACGCCGATTACTGGCAGCGCTGGGACCGCGCCTTCGCCAGGCATGAGGGCGACCCGCGGGCGCAGCTGCGGGCGATGATGGAGTACCTGGCCGACCGCACCACCGCGCCGGACTATCGCGGCTGCCCCTTCACCAACGACGCCACCGAGTTCCCGGAGCCGAGCCATCCCGGTCGCCGGGTGGCCGAGGAGAACAAGCGCGAGCTGCGCCGCCGGCTGCTGCGGCTGGCCGAGGCGCTGGGGGCGCCCGACCCGAAGACCCTGGCCGACGGGCTGGTGCTGCTGGTCGAGGGCGCCTATGCGATCAGCCAAACCCTGCGCGGCCGCGGCGGCCCCGGCCACGCCATCGTCTGGGCCGCCGAGGCGTTGGTCGAAGCGCAGCTCGGGCGAGGCGAGGCCACGCCGCACCCGGCCGGATAGCCGCTACAGGATGATGTCCAGATCGTAGCTTGGCAGGCCATTGCCATTGGATTCGAGGATGAAGCCGCCATCCGACTCGAAATCCCCGTCCAGGTCGAACATGTACAGGATGCCGGTGTCGAGTTCGTTCTGCACCATCTCCCCCGGGGTTCCCGTGAAGGAGCTGGCGCCGGTCAGGACGAAGGCCTGGTTCCCGGCTTGGGTAGCGTCGGCATCGACCGCGGCCAGATCGACCGTCACGGTGCCGGAGCCGGTTTCAGGAACGTGGATGTACTCATAGGTGCCCTCGAAATCGGCGGCTCCGGTGTAGACGACCCGGTCATGCCCGCCGGAAATCCAGACTTGATCCACGCCGCGGCCGGGCGTCAGCACATTGTCCCCGGTATCGTCCAGCAGCGTGTCCGCGGAGCCGCTGCCGGTGACGTTCTCGATGCCGATGAGCCGGTCGCGCGTCGCATCGCCGCCGGCACCGGTGCCGGTGGTGAGGTCGACCGTGACGCCGCCGATGGAGGCCGTGTAGTCGGCCGTGTCGGTTCCGGCGCCGCCATCGAGGATGTCTGACCCCACCCCGCCGCGAAGCGTGTCGTCGCCCTCGCCGCCGGCCAGGAGGTTTGCGCCGCGATCGCCGACCAGCGTGTCGTCGAACCGCGAGCCGCGGACGTTCTCGATGCCGGAAAGCTGGTCGCCCTCGGCGTCGCCAAGATGGCCCGCGCCGCTGCCGAGGTCGACATGGACATGGCCGGCGCTGGCACCGTACCAGGCGGTATCGATGCCGGCGCCACCGTCGATCTGGTCGGCCCCGGCGCCGCCGATCAGCTGGTCGTTGCCGGCGCCGCCCCGCAGCGTGTCGTCACCGCCCTTGCCGTAGATCACGTCGTTGCCGTCGCCGCCGGCCAGGGTGTCGGGGCCGGGGCCGCCCACCAGCCGCTCGCCATCGACCAGCAGTCCCAGAAGATCGGCAGGCTCGCGCGCCGAAGTCATTGCATCCTCCCCTTTGGCGTGAAGGCAATAACAGGGCCCTCATCGAATCCTCTCGATTCGATCCAGAAGGCCTGATGAAATCTTCTCACCTCACTTCTATTATCACCCTCGCAGGGACACAACAGATTCCGTTTATTCCAAATTCCCAATCAATCCCTGGAATCTGAGGAAAATCTATAGATTTCGCCACTATCACGGGACAACTCCCGGATTCAATTCGCAAGAATCTTTCCCTCGGATCCGGTAACAGTCCTGATCCCCCGGCGAAGACCAGGACGGGCCCGGCGGTCATCCGGATGGCCCGATCGCAATCATCCAGGAGAGAAAACGATGGGTTTCCGCGACGCTATCGACGGCGTGAGCACCGGAACGGTGACCAAGATCCCCGATCCCCCGCCGCAATCGACCGACAAGGCCAGGCAGTGGGGAGAGGTCCTCAAGTCTCTGCGCGGCGGCGCCCCGGGTGAGGAGCCCGAGCCGTCCAAGACCACGGGCGAGGAGATCAAGCCGGGCCCGGCGCCACGTGAAGAGGTGCATCCGCAGGAGGAGTTGCGCCGCGTCTCCTAGGCAGGCTTGGAGAGGCCGGAGGTCCCGGCCTCTCCGGCTCAGAACATATTCTTCGGATCGAACACCAGGATGAAGCTGCTGTCCGGCCAGCCGGCGCTCGGCCTCGGCCAGGGCTGGCACAGCGGGTTCAGGACCGCGCGGCGGGCGGCCACCGCCCATTGCGGGTTGCCGCCGTCATCGATGACAGTGACGGCGCCGGGAGACACGGTGCCGTCCGGCTTCACCCGAGCCACACGGAGAGTCACCTTCGACATGGGCTGGCCCTGAGGACCGACGTTCCAGCACTGCCTGACCTTGTCCCGGATCGCGCCTTCGTCGCCGCGAGTGATCCTGCGGTCGGCCTGTTGCTGGACCGGCTTTGCGGCCGATCCGGCCTGGGCGCAGCCACCTGCCAGCAGCAGCACCGCGGCCAGGCAGAAGAGCGCGCCTCTCACGATCGCCGCTCCAGTCCCAGCCGCTTCAGCTCCGCGTCCCGCCGCGGCGCGTCGGAGGCGAGGAAGAACTCGTCCAGCTGCGGCGGCACCACCCGGGTGGCGGACAGCATGGCATGCGCCTGGCCGCGATGGTGGATCTGGTGCTGGAACAGATGCGACAGGATGGCGGCGACGGTCTCGCGATGGGCGACGCCGTCGCGCCGGTCGATCGGCATCACCCGGTCGAGTCCCGCCTCGTCCAGCCCGTCGCAGAAGCGTACGAGCTCGCGATCGGTCTCGGCCTGGGCCGCGGCCAGGTCGACCGCGTCGGGATAGGGGATCGGGTCGACGCCGTGCGCCCGGCCTGGGCCCTTGAGGTCGGCCAGATAGGCGCGGTCGACCACCAGGATGTGGTTCAGCGTCCGCCGCAGCGACGGAAAGAAACCGGTGCGCGGCGCCGCGAACTCCTCCGGCGACAGCCGCAGGCAGGCGGCGTGCAGCCGGGAATTGGCCCAGGCATTGTTGCGGGCCATCAGGCGGAACTGCTCCGCCAGCGACGTCGCCATGCGCTCCTCCCTGTCGATCCTTGGGGACAGTCGACCTGCCCTCCCGCCCCGGATCAAGGGAATACTGGTGCGGATGGGCCTATCGTCCAGGCCGCCCCGCCGCGATCCGCCGACAATCCGCCGCAGCGCGCGGCTCCCGGTGATGCCCTAGGCTGGTCTCCCGGCAGCAACCAAGCGGGCCGGAGCGGCATGATCAGGCGCGATCCCTACAGCTGGCGGCAGGATCCGGCGGTGCCGCCCTTCCCCGACGACCGGCCGGTGATCGTGTTCGACGGGCATTGCGTCCTGTGCTCCGGCTGGGCCCGGTTCATCGTCAAATATGACCGGGCGAAACGGTTCCGGCTGCTGCCGGCGCAATCCCCGACCGGCCGCGCGCTCTACATCCATTACGGCCTCGACCCCGAGGATTACGAGACCAACATCCTGCTGGCCGACGGCGTCGCCTGGCTGAGATCGGAGAGCGTGATCCGCACCGCGCTGCGGCTGGGCTTCCCCTGGTCGCTGGCGGCGGCCCTGCTGGTGCTGCCCTTCGGCTGGCGCGAGCGGCTGTACGGCTTGCTGGCCCGCAACCGCTTCCGCCTGTTCGGCCGCCGCGACAGCTGCATGCTGCCGGTGCCGGGGCAGGAGGACCGCTTCCTGACATGACCGACGGCCGCCTGCGAATCCTGATCCTGGGCGGCTATGGCACCTTCGGCGGCCGGCTGGCCCGGCTGCTGGCGCAGGAGCCTGGGCTGACCCTGCTGATCGCCGGCCGGTCGCAGGCGAAGGCGGAGGCATTCTGCCGGGAGCTGGGCGGCGCGGCCGAGGCGGTGCCGCTGGCCGTCGACCGCGACGCCGCCGACGCCGCGCGGATCGCCGCAACGGGCGCCGAGATCGTGGTCGACGCCACCGGCCCGTTCCAGACCTATGGCGAGGCGCCGTACCGCATGGTCGAGGCCTGCATCGCCGCCGGCGCCGACTATCTCGACCTCGCCGACGGCGCTGATTTCGTCACGGGCATCGGCCGCTTCGACGAGGCCGCCCGCGCCCGCGGCGTGGCCGTGCTGGCCGGCGTCAGCAGCTTCCCGGTGCTGACCGCGGCGGTGGTCCGGCACCTCGCCCGGGACCTCGCCCATGTGGACTGCATCGAGGGCGGCATCGCCCCCTCGCCCTATGCCGGGGTCGGGCTGAACGTGATCCGCGCCATCGCCTCCTATGCCGGGCGGGAGGTGCGGCTGACGCGGGATGGCGCGCCCGCCACCGGCCGGGCGCTGGTCGAGACCAGGCGCTGGACCGTCGCGCCGCCGGGCCGGCTGCCGCTGCGCCGCACCCGCTTTTCCCTGGTCGACGTGCCCGATCTGCGGCTGCTGCCGGAACTGTGGCCGGGGCTGCGCGGGATCTGGATCGGCGCCGGCCCGGTGCCCGCGGCGCTGCATCGCGGCCTGAACGCCCTGGCCCGGCTGGTGCGGATCGGACTGGTGCCGACGCTGCGGCCGCTGGCGCCCTTGTTCCACGCCGCCATCAACCGGCTGCGCTGGGGCGAGCATCGCGGCGGCATGATCGTGGTCGTCCGCGGCCGCGACGCCGCCGGCCAGCCGGTGGAGCGATCCTGGCACATGCTGGCGGAGGGCGATGACGGGCCGCTGATCCCATCCATGGCCGCGGCGGCGGTGATCCTGCGCCGGCTGCGGGGCCTGCGCCCGGAGCCGGGAGCGCGGGCCGCCACCGAGGCGCTGGAGCTGGCGGATTACCAGCCGCTCTTCGCCGGGCGCGCGATCGTCCATGGCTGCCGCGAGGTGACGGCGGAAACGGCACGGCAGCCGCTGTACCGCCGGATGCTGGGCGAGGCCTGGGCGGACCTGCCAGAGCCGGTGCGGGCGATGCACGATTTGTCCGGCGACAGGCGGGTGGCCGGCCGGGCCGAGGTCGAGCGCGGCGCCGGCCTGCCGGCCCGGCTGGTGGCGGCGGTGATCGGCTTCCCCGCGGCCGGGCAGGACGTGCCGGTCGAGGTGACGTTCCAGGTCCGGGACGGGGTCGAGACCTGGCGGCGCCGCTTCGCCGGCCGCGCCTTCTCCAGCACCCAGCAGGCCGGGCGCGGCCGGTCCGAGGGACTGCTGGAGGAGCGCTTCGGCCCGGTGCGGGTCGGGCTGGCGCTGGTGCTGGACGGCGACCGGCTGCGCCTGGTGGTGCGGCGCTGGAGCCTGCTGGGCCTGCCGATGCCGCTGGCCCTGGCGCCGGGCGGCGAGGCCTGGGAGACCGCGGCGGAGGGGCGGTTCCGCTTCCATGTCGAGATCCGCCACCCCTGGGCCGGCCTGATCGTCCGCTACCGCGGCTGGCTGGCGCCGGAGGGGTAAGGCTCTTGCTGAGGGGCCGGTTGCCCCCTCACCCGAAATCGCTACGCGATTTCGACCTCTCCCCAAGGAGAGGTGAAGGGCGCCGGCTCTCCCATTCCCTCTCCCCAGGGGAGAGGGAGGGGCCCGACGCGAAGCGGCGGGAGGGTGAGGGGGCTGCCCCGCCCTCCCCGCCTCAGGTCACCGCGTGGCGCCGCTGGAACTCCGGGGCCTCGAACGCCTTGCTGGTGATGACGTCCTCCACCGCCGCCACCGCGTCGAAGACATCGGCATAGCCGAGATAGAGCGGGGTCAGACCGAAGCGCATCACGTCCGGCGCGCGGAAATCGCCGATCACGCCGCGGGCGATCAGCGCCTGCATCACCGCATAGCCCTGATCGTGGCCGATCG
The DNA here is from genome assembly GCF_002195995.1 of Inquilinus limosus. Lineage (GTDB taxonomy): Bacteria > Pseudomonadota > Alphaproteobacteria > DSM-16000 > Inquilinaceae > Inquilinus > Inquilinus limosus_C. Next base: position 70,473 of record NZ_NHON01000023.1, on the reverse strand, counting down.
AGACATGGCTGCCGCGCCGGGTCCCGTCGCGCGGGCTCTCCAGCCGGCAGCCGAGCGGCGCCAGGCGCTGGTCGAACAGCGCGATCAGCAGGTCGCCCATCGCCCGCGCCTTGGCCTCGACCGCGTCCATCGTGACGCCGTCATAGGCGTCCAGCGCCGCCTCATAGGCCGCCATCGACAGCATCGGCGGGGTCGAGCACAGCATCCGGCGGATGCCCTCGGCCCGGGCGAACTCCTCGCTGAAGGCGAAGGGCTCGGCATGGCCGAACCAGCCGGTCAGCGGCTGGTCCACCGCCGCCAGGTGCCGTTCGGCGACGAAGAGATGACCGGGCGCCCCCGGCCCGCCATTGAGGAACTTGTAGCCGCAGCCGATGGCGAAATCGGCGCCGGCCCGGTTCAGCTGGACATCGACCGCGCCGCTGGAATGGGCGAGGTCCCACAGGATCAGCGCGCCCTGGGCGTGGGCGGCCGCGGTGACCGCCGCCATGTCCTGGCGCTCGGCGCTCTTGAAATTGACCTCGGACAGCGTGGCGACGGCCGTATCGCCGTCGACCGCCGCCGCCACCTCGCCTGCCCGGACGCGGCGGACGCTGCAGCCCACCAGCCGGGCGACGCTGTCGACGACATAGAGGTCGGAGGGGAAGTTGCCGGCCTCGGCCACGATCACCTTGCGGTCCGGCCGCATCCGGCGGGCGGCGACCAGCAGCTTGAACAGGTTGATCGAGATCGCGTCGGTGACCGTGACCTCATGCGCCGCGGCGCCGATCAGCCGCGCCGTCTTCGCCCCGGCGCGCTGCGGCGAGGCGTACCAGCCGGCCGAGTTCCAGGAGCGGATCAGGCCCCGCCCCCACTCCTCCGCCACCGTCGCCCCGACCCGTTCGGCCACGCCGCGCGGCAGGGCGCCGAGCGAGTTGCCGTCGAGATACAGCACGCCGTCCGGCAGGGTGAAGCGGCCGCGGCAGTGGCGCAGCGGGTCGTCCCGGTCGAGGGCTTCGCACTGGGCGCGGTCGATGGTCATCGGCTTTGCGCCAGCCGCAGCACGGCGTCGAAGACGGGTGTGCCGTGATGGCCGATCTGCTCGACCACGTTGAAATGGTGCTTGCCCGGCACCGATATCGCGGGGCGGGCCAGGCCCGGCCAGGCGGTCGCCATCAGCGCGGATTGGCGGTGGAATTCGGATGTCTCGGCACCGCCGAACAGAAGCTCCAAGGGTGCGCCCGGCGCCGGCTGCGGCGCCTCATGCAGGCTCCAGTCCCTGGCCTGGCCGGGCGTCAGCCGGATCTGCTGGTTCATGCTGGTGTTGATGAGCGGACGCAAGTCGAACACACCCGAGATCGACAGGCCGCCGGCCAGGGGCGCCGCCGGCAGGCCGAAGGCCGGCCAGCCCGTCGCCAGCATCGCGGCCGTCAGATAGCCGCCGGCGGAATGGCCGCCGACGATCAGGCAGCGCCGCTCCGCCTCGCCCAGCAGGGTCGTCCAGGCGAAGGCGATGGCCTGGCGGCAGCTGTCGGTGATGCCGGCGATCGTGGTCTCCGGGCACAGGGGGTAGTTCAGCACCAGGGTGGTGAAGCCGGCCGGGACCAGGGCCGCCGCAGCCCAGGACACGTCGTCCTTGGAGCGCGCGCGCCAGTAGCCGCCATGGATGAAGACGACGGCGCCGCGCGGCCGATCGGCCCGGAACAGGTCCAGGACCTCGCGCGGGTTCCGGCCATAGGCGATGTCCGCCTGATGCGGCAGGCGCGCCCGCGTGGCCGCGGCGGTATCGATCCATCGGCCCATCACGGCGGCCATGTCCGGAGGCACGGCCCCGGTGCTGTACTCCCGCTCGCACCAAGCCGGGTCGTCGTAGCGGAGGGCGGCCATCCCCGTCACTCCGGCAGCACGGCGGTGGCCTCGATCTCGACCAGGGCCTCGCGCTCCACCAGCTCGACCACCCGCATCACCGCCATGGCCGGGTAATGCGCGCCCATCACCTCGCGATAGGCGCGGCCGAGCGGCTTGAGGTTGGCGCGGTAGGCCTCCATGTCGGTGACGTACCAGGTCAGTCGGGCGATGTGCTGCGGCCCGCCCCCGGCCGCGGCCAGCACCGCCAGGATGTTGCGCAGCGCCTGGGCGATCTGGCCAACCATGCCCTCGGCGAAGCGGCCCTCGGCGTCCCAGCCGATCTGGCCGCCGACGAAGACCACCCGGCCGCGCCCCGCCATGCCGTTGGCATAGCCCTTCGGCGCCGGCCAGCCTTCCGGCTGCAGCGTCACCAGGCCGCCTTCGCCTGCCCTGAGGACCGTCTGGTCGATCATGGTCACGTCGCGCATCTCCGCTGATAGGATTCCACCGCGTCCCGGATGTCCGCCGGGACCGGGATCGACACCGTCTCCGCGATATCCGTGGTCACCAGCACCAGCCGGCCGATCAGGGCCGGCCCGCCGTCGCGATGGCCGTGGAAGGCCAGGCCGATCGAGCTGCGCCCGACCCGCTCGACCAGCAGGGTCAGGGCCAGCACATCGCCCAGCCGCGCCGGACTCACGTAGTCGCATTCGGCCCGGACATAGCCGAGCCCGACCCGGCGGCGCTGGATGATGTCGGCATAGTCGAGGCCCAGTTCCGCCGCGAACCACGCCTCCACCGCGCCCTGCATCATGGTGAAGTAGCGGGCGAAGAAGACGATGCCGGCGGTGTCGCAATGCTCGAACCGGATCGGCTGCCGGGCGGTGAAGGCGGCGGCCGGCAGCTCGGCGGCCGGGAGCGGTGCGGAGCGAGTGTCGCTCATGATGCCTTCGCCGAGGCCGCCGAGGCTTCGGTGGCCATACGGCGCAGCTGGAAGCGCTGCAGCTTGCCGGTCTCGGTGCGCGGCAGCCGCTCCAGGAACTCCACCGCCCGCGGATACTTGTAAGGCGCGATCTCGGCCTTCACATGGTCCTGCAGCGCCTTGCGGGTCGCGGCGTCGGGCGCTTGGCCGGGCTTCAGCACGACATAGGCCTTCACGATCTGGCCGCGGTCGGGGTCCGGCACGCCGACCACGCCGCATTCCTGCACCGCCGGATGGGTCATCAGCGCGTTCTCCACCTCCGGCCCGGCGATGTTGTAGCCGGCGGAGACGATCATGTCGTCCGACCGCGCCTGGTACCAGAAATAGCCATCGGCATCGCAGCGATAGGTGTCGCCGGTCAGGTTCCAGCCGTCGCGGACATAGGCAAGCTGGCGGTCGTCGGCGAGGTAGCGGCAGCCGGTCGGGCCGCGCACGGCCAGCCGCCCGGCCTCGCCGGCCGGCAGCTCGTTGAAGTCGTCGTCGACGATCTTGGCCTCATAGCCCGGCACCACCGTGCCGGTCGATCCCGGCCGCACCGCGCCGGGGCTGGAGGCGATGAAGATGTGCAGCATCTCGGTGGCGCCGATGCCCTCGGTGATCTCGATGCCGGTGGCGTCGCGCCAGGCCTCGTAGGTGGCGGCCGGCAGCGCCTCGCCGGCCGAGACGCAGCGGCGCAGGCTGGACAGGTCGCGCCCCGGCCGCTGCGCCAGCATGGCGCGGTAGGCGGTGGGGGCGGTGAAGCTGATGGTCGGGCGGAAGCGCTCGATGCCGTCCAAGAGCTCGGCCGGCGACGCCCGCTCCAGCAGCACGGTGGAGGCGCCGGCCCGCATCGGGAACAGCACCAGCCCGCCGAGCCCGAAGGTGAAGGCCAGAGGCGGGCTGCCGATGAAGCGGTCGGACTCGTTCGGCCGCAGCACCTGGCGGGAATAGGCGTCGCAGATCGCCAGCAGGTCGCGGTGGTTGTGCATCGTGCCCTTCGGCACCCCGGTGGTGCCGGAGGTGAAGCCGATCAGGCAGATATCCTCCGCCGCCGTGTCGACCGGCGCGAAGCCGGCGGGCACCGTGTCCATCCGGGCTTCGAGATCGGCTTCGGTGCCGCCGCCGAAGGTCAGGATGTGCCGCAGCACCGGCGCCTGGGCCCGCGCCGTCTCCAGATCCGCCAGCAGCCGTGAGTCGCAGATGGCGAGGCGGACGCGGGCCTTCTCGATCATGAAGGCCAGCTCCTTGGCGCGCAGCAGCGGCATGGTGGCGACCACCACGGCCCCGGCCTTCAGCGCCGCCAGGTAGCTGGCGACCATCATCGGGTTGTTGGCCGAGCGCAGCAGCACCCGGTCGCCCGGCACCAGCCCGGCATCGCGCACCAGCACCTGCGCGATGCGGTCCACCCGGTCCAGCAGCTCCGCATAGGACCATTCGACGCCCGGCGCGATCAGGCAGGGCCGGCCGCCATGGCCCTCGGCGACGTGGCGGTCCAGGAACTCGGCGACGCAGTTCAGCCGCGCCGGATACTGCAGCGCCGGCAAAGTGAAGCGGAACTCCGGCCATTGCTCCCGCGGCGGAAGATTGTCGCGGGCGAAGCTGTCGACATGCGCGCTCTTCGTCTCCATCTCGCCTCTCCCTACGCCCGGTTCTTCCGGGTCGGTTCTGCCCCCTCACCCTCCCGTCGCCTGCGGCGCCGGGCCCCTCCCTCTCCCCGAGGAGAGGGGATCGGAGCGTCCGCCACAGGACACCTCTCCTTGGGGAGAGGTCGGAATCGCGCAGCGATTCCGGGTGAGGGGGTGGCTCCGGCGGCGGTCATGCGATCAGCCCTCCGCCAGCAGCTGGCGGGCGATGACGATCTTCTGGACCTCGGTGGCGCCCTCATAGATGCGGAGGGCGCGGATCTCGCGATACAGCTCCTCGACCTTGACACCGCGGGTGACGCCGAGGCCGCCGAACAGCTGCACCGCCCGGTCGATCACGCGCTGCGCCGCCTCGGTCGCGTGCATCTTGGCCATCGCCGCCTCGCGCGTGACCCGCACGGCGCCCCGGTCCTTGGCCCAGGCGGCGCGATAGATCAGCAGCGCGCTGGCGTCGATCTCGGTCGCCATCTCGGCCAGGGCGGCCTGGCTGAGCTGCAGGTCGCCCAGCACCCCGCCGAACATCTTCCGGCCGCGCGCCCGGCCCAGCGCCTCGTCCAGCGCCCGGCGGGCGAAGCCCAGCGCCGCGGCGCCGACGGTGGAGCGGAACACGTCCAAGGTCGCCATCGCCACCTTGAACCCCTCCCCCGCCCCGCCGATGCGGTCGGACAGATTCACCCGGCAGCCCTCGAAGCGCAGCGTCGCCAGGGGATGCGGCGCGATCACCTCGATCCGCTCCGCCACAATCAGCCCCGGCGCGTCGGCCGGCACCAGGAAGGCGGACAGGCCGCGGGCGCCCGGCGCCTCGCCGGTGCGGGCGAAGACGACGTAATGGTCGGCGATGCCGCCATTCGAGATGAAGGTCTTCTCGCCGTCGATCCGCACCGAATCCGGCCCATCCGGCACCGCAATGGTGCCGGTGGCGGCGACGTCGGATCCGGCCTCGGGCTCCGACAAGGCGAAGGCGGCGATGGCGCGGCCGTCGCGCACCGGCGGCAGGATCCGGTCTTTCAGCGCGTCCGACCCGAACAGGGTGACCGGGCCGGTGCCCAGCCCCTGCATGGCGAAGGCAAAATCGGCCAGCCCGTCATGCCGGGCCAGGGTCTCGCGGATCAGGCACAGGCTGCGGACATCCAGCCGCTCGGCCACGCCGCCATGGCTGGCCGGCACCGCATGGCGCAGCCAGCCGGCCTGGCCCAATGCCGCCACCAACCGGCGGCAGGAGCCGTCGACGTCGTGATGGTCGACCAGCCCCGGCAGGGTGGCGCCGGCCCAGGCGTCGAGCTCCGCCGCCAAAGCGCGGTGGCGGTCGTCGAAGAACGGCCAGTCGAGGAAGCTGCGATCGGGCATCGCTAGTTTCCTTCGAACACCGGCTTCGACTTGGCGGCGAAGGCCTCATAGGCGCGGCGGAAGTCGCGGGTCTGCATGCACACCGCCTGCGCTTGCGCTTCGGCCTCGATCGCCTGGTCGACGCCCATGTCCCATTCCTGGTGCAGCATCCGCTTGGTCATGGCGTGGGCGAAGGTCGGGCCGTCGGCCAGCGACATCGCCAGGGCCGTGGCCTCCGCCAGCAGCGCCTCGGGCTCGACCAGCCGGTTCAGGAAGCCCCAGCGCTCGGCCTCCGCCCCGTCCATGCTGCGGCCGGTGAACAGCAGCTCCGACGCCCGGCCCTGGCCGATGATGCGGGGCAGGATCGCGCAGGCGCCCATGTCGCAGCCGGCCAGGCCGACGCGGGTGAACAGGAAGGCGGTGCGGCTGCGCGCCGTGCCCAGGCGCAGATCCGACGCCATGGCCAGGATCGCGCCGGCCCCGGCGCAGACGCCGTCGACCGCCGCCACGATCGGCTGCGGGCAGGCGCGCATCGCCTTCACCAGGTCGCCGGTCATGCGGGTGAAGTTGAGCAGCCCGGCCATGTCGCGGTCCAAAAGCGGGCCGATGATCTCGAACACGTCGCCGCCGGAGCAGAAATTGCCGCCGGCCCCGGTGAGCAGCACGGTCTTGATGTCGGGATCCGCGGCCAGCGCCCGGAAGATGGCCACCAACTCGGCATAGCTGTCGAAGGTCAGCGGGTTCTTCCGCTCCGGCCGGTTCAGGGTGATCGTGGCCACCTTGCCCTCGACCGACCACAGGACATGCTGCGCCCGGTAGGCGGAGAGCGGCGGGGCGATGGGGGGCTGGTTCATCGGGACCTCAGAGACCTTCGCTCACATGACCTCGCCGCCGGCGACCGGCAGCGCGATGCCGTTGACGCTCGCCGCCTCGGGCCCGGCCAGCCAGGCGACGGCGGCCGCCACCTCGTCCGGCTGGATCAGGCGGCCCTGCGGGTTGCCGCGGATCAGCTCGGCCCGGATCTCGTCCGGGCTGCGGCCGGTCTTGCCCTCGATCCGGGCGACGGCGCCCTGCACCAGCTCGGTGTCGGTGTAGCCGGGGCAGACGGCGTTGACGGTGACGCCCTTGGTCGCGAATTCCTGGGCCAGCGCCCGGGTCAGCCCGACCACGCCGTGCTTGGCGGCGCAATAGGCGGCGACATAGGGGTAGCCGGTCAGCCCGGCGATGCTGGCGATGCTGATCACCCGGCCCCAGCCGCGCCCGGCCATGCCCGGCAGCACCAGCCGGGTCGCGTCGTACACCGCGCCGAGGTTGAGGCCGATCATCCGGTCCCACAGCGCCCGGTCGGTGCGGGCGAAGGGCGCGCTTTCCGCCGCCCCGGCATTGTTGACCAGGATGTCGATCGGGCCGTGGGCGGCGGCGAGCCGCGCGATGGCGGCCTCCAGCTGCTCCGGCTGCGTCACGTCGGCGACGGCATGGGCGGCCGCCTTGCCGGCGGCGACGGTCGCGGCCAGGCGGGATTCGGTCCGGCCCAGCACGGTCACCGCCGCGCCGCGCGCCGTCAGGGCGGCCGCGACCGCCGCTCCGATACCGCTGCCGCCGCCGGTGACCAGGGCGTGGCGCCCTCCCAGGGATGAAGCTGTCGTCATGCCGACCTCCCGAGAGATATTTTAAGCTTGAAACATCTCGCGAGCAAGGGCCTGTAGGGATGGGGAGATCCTTCCGACCCCACACCGTCATTGCGAGCGCAGCGAAGCAATCCAGGGGCCGGTGCGCACCGGCCCCTGGATTGCTTCGTCGGCTTCGCCTCCTCGCAATGATGGCGAGGGAAGCAAACAGCCGTCACCCTTCTTCGGGCCCCACCAGGCCGAGCTGTTGCAGCAGACGGGCGAGATAGCCGCGCAGGTCCTCCGCCGTCGGCGGCGCAGGGTCGATCAGCAGGCGGTGCAGCATGGCGCCGCCCATCATGTCCTGCAGCATCCCGGTGTCGGCCGTGGCCGGCAGCTCGCCGCGCGCCTTCGCCTGCTCCAGCAGCACCCCGAAGGCCTCGCGCCGCGGCCGCAGATAGGTCTCCCAGTAGATCGCCATCAGCCGCGGATGGCTCTGTACCGAGCCGATCAGCCGCGCCAGCAGCTTGCGATTGTCGTCGCTCGCCATCAGCTCCGCGCCCTGCTCCATCATCCGGCGCAGCGTCGGCCCCAGCGGCAGTGCGGCGAAGTCACGGAAATCGGTGACGCCCATGTCGCGTTCGGCGTTCTCGCGCACCCGGCCCATCGCCTGGGCCAGCAGCTCCTCCTTCGACGACCAGCGGCGGTAGATCGTGGTCTTGCCGACCCCGGCCCGTTTGGCGATGCGCTCGATGCTCGCCCCCTCGACGCCATGGTCCAGGAACAGCGCCAGCGCCGCCTTCAGGATCGCCTCCTCCGCCGCCTGGCTGCGGGGCCGCCCCGGTGCCCGCTTCCCCCCGGTTTCCGCTGTCGTCACATCGAGCCCTCCGCGCCTGCTCTCGAATCATATATCGAAACGATACTGTTTCGTATATATATTCTCATCGACTCGCCGCTTTCGGAGCCGCAGTTGAAGACCGTCCGCATCCTGTCCGCCGTCCTTGTGCTCGCGCTGATTGCCGGCGCCGTCTTCTGGCTGTTCGGCCGGGCCGCCCCGGTGACGACCGTCGCCCCCCGGCGCGGCGAGGCGGCGCAGATCGTCTACGCCACCGGCGTGATCGAGCCGCGCGTCTGGGCCAAGGTGACGCCGCTGGTGCGGGAGCGGATCGTGTCGATCTGCGACTGCGAGGGCGAGGCGATCGAGCCCGGCGCCGAGCTGGCCCGGCTGGACAGCCGCGAGGCCGAGGCGACCTTGGCCGAGCTGAAGGCGCGGCAGAAGCTGGCGGCGGCCGAGCACGACCGGCAGATGGTCCTGGTCGGCCGCAACGTCGCCAGCGCCCAGGCGCTGGACCAGGCGCGCAGCGAGCTGTCGCGGCTGGACGCGATGATCGCCGGCCAGACCGCGACGCTGGAGAACTACGTCCTGCGCGCGCCGATGCGCGGCCTGGTGCTGCGCAAGGACGGCGAGGTCGGCGAGATCATCGACCCCGGCACCGTCATCTTCTGGGTCGGCGAGCCGAAGCCGCTCTGGGTCATCGCCGACGTCAATGAGGAGGACATCCCCCTGGTCGCGGTCGGGCAGAAGGCGCTGCTGCGCGCCGACGCCTTTCCCGGCCAGGCGCTGCCGGCGACGGTCGACAGCATCACCCCGAAGGGCGACCCGGTGGCCAAGACCTATCGCGTGCGCCTGGCCCTGCCGGACGACACGCCCATCCGCATCGGCATGACGGTCGACGTCAACATCGTCAACCGCACCGTGCCCGACGCCCTGCTGGTGCCGGCCGAGGCGGTGAACGGCGACGCCGTTTTCACGGTCGATGGCGACGGCCGGGCCCGGCGCCGGACGATCGCGGCCGGCATCCGCGGCATCCGCGATATCGAGGTGCGCTCCGGCCTGGCCGAGGGCGACCGGGTGATCACCCCCTTCCCCGAGGCGCTGGCCGACGGCGCCCGGGTGGCGCCGGAGGGCTGAGCCATGCGGCTGCTGCTCGACCTCGCCGTCACCCACATCATCGGCCGTGGCCGTCAGACGCTGGTCGCGATCCTGGGCACCGCGCTGGGCGTCGGCTTCTCGATCGCCATGGCGGCGCTGATGCAGGGCGGCGAGGACGATTTCGTCGCCCAGCTGATCGACACCATGCCGCATGTCCAGATCACCGACGAGCGCCGCACCGCGGCGCGGCAGCCGGCCGAGGACGAGTTCGACGCGGTGGCCATCGCCGGCCTCCGCCCCCGCGACGACCGGCGCGGCATCCTGAACCCGACCGCGGCGGTGGCGGCGCTGAGCGGCTGGATCCCGGGGCGGATGTCGAAGAGCCTGAAGACCCAGGGTGTGGTGCGCTATGCCGGGCAGGACATCGGCATCAGCATCTATGGCGTCGAGCCGCGGCAGGAGGCGCGCGTCTCCTCGATCGCCCAGGATTTCCGCCAGGGCAGCTTCGATTCGCTGATCGCCGGGGGCAACAACATCGTGGTCGGGGACAGCCTGGCCAAGCGGCTGGGCGCCGATCTCGGCACCACCGTCACCCTGGTCTCCGCCACCGGCCAGACCCGCGCGGTCAAGATCGTCGGCCTGTTCCACACCGGCGTCACCGCCCGCGACGAGGGCGAGGGCTATGTCCTGCTGAAGATCGCCCAGATCCTGAGCGAGCGGCCGAACGCCATCAACGAGATCCGGCTGAAGCTCGATGATCCGAACGCCGCGCCGGCGGTGGCCAAGCGGGCCGAGGCGCTGATCGGCTACAAGGCGGTGGCCTGGCAGGAGGCGAACGAGTCGCTGCTGCAGGCCTTCGTCATCCGCAACATCATCATGTACACGGTGGTCGGCGCCATCCTGCTGGTGGCCGGCTTCGGCATCTTCAACATCGTCTCGACCATCACCCATGAGAAGGCGCGCGACATCGCCATCCTGAAGTCGCTCGGCTTCGAGGCGCGGGACATGCGCCGGCTGTTCCTGCTGGAGGGGTTGACGCTCGGCCTCGCCGGGTCGCTGGCCGGCTGGCTGCTGGGCTTCGCCCTGTGCCTGGGGCTGTCCAGCATCGAGTTGCACCTGTCCGGCGCCAATGTCGGGCGCGAGATCACCCGGCTGCCGCTGACCTGGAGCCCCTGGCACTATTTGATCGCCGCCGGTTTCGCCCTGGTGGCGGCCGGCATCGCCGGCTACCTGCCGGCGCGCCAGGCGGCCAAGCTGAATCCGGTCGACATCATCCGGGGGGCGACATGAGCGCGCTCGTCGAGGCCAGGGGCCTGACCCGGGTGCTGCCGGAGACGGTGCCGGTGACGCTGGTCAAGGACGTGTCGCTGGCGATCGGCGAGCGCGAGCTGGTCGCCGTCACCGGCCCGTCCGGCTCCGGCAAGTCGTCGCTGCTCTACCTGCTCGGCCTGCTCGACCGGCAGACGGGCGGGGAGTTGCATATCGCCGGGAAGGATGCATCGGCGCTGGGTGAGCGAGATCGGGCCCGGCTGCGGCTGGATTCGATCGGCTTCGTCTTCCAATTCCACTTCCTGCTGCCGGAGTTCACGGCGCGGGAGAATGTCGAGATCCCGATGCGCAAGCTCGGCCGCCTCGGCGCCCGGCAGATGCGCGAGCGGGCGGACGGGCTGCTCGACGCGCTCGGCCTGGCCGACCATCGCGGCAAGCGGCCGGACCAGCTGTCGGGCGGCCAGCGCCAGCGCGTGGCGGTGGCCCGGTCGCTGGCCAACGACCCGCCGCTGCTGCTGGCGGACGAGCCGACCGGCAGCCTCGACAGCCATAGCTCGGAGCAGGTCTTCGCCATCCTCTCGGCGCTGGTGCATGAGCGCGGCAAGACCGTGGTGGCAGTGACCCACGACGTCGACCTGGCGGCGCGGATGGACCGCCGGATCCATCTGGTCGACGGGGTCGTGACCAGCGACGAACGGAATGGCCGGTGACGGCGCCCGGGTGCCTCAGCCCCCTTTCGGCGCCTTCTTCGCGCGGCCCCCCGCGTTCAGCGCCACGGCCGCGCGGACCAGGGCCGTCAGCGCCGCCTCGTCGATCGCCTCGCCCTCGCGGATGTCGACGGCGCGGCGGGTGTTGCCGTCGAGGCTGGAGTTGAACAGGCCCGCCGGGTCCGGCAGTGCCGCGCCCTTGGCGAAGGTCAGCTTGACCACGGCCTTGTAGGTCTCGCCGGTGCAGAGGATGCCGGCATGCGACCACACCGGGACGCCGCGCCACTTCCACTCCTCGACCACCTCCGGGTCGGCCCGCCGGATCAGCGCCCGGATCCGGGCCAGCGTCTCGCCCCGCCAGTCGCCCAGCTCCCGGATCCGCCCGTCGATCAGGCGGGAGGCGGACTCCGCCCCCTCCGCCGCATCGCCCTTCGCCCCGGTCATCGGCATTGTCGCCCGCCCGTCGCTCGAATGTCGCCCGACGCCGGCCTCCATCACGCGTCCCGTCGCGGCTGGATCATCTTCCACCCGTTCCCCGACGGATCACGGAAGCTGGCGTCGACCGCACCATAGCGCTCGATCGGCTCCTGCGTGAACTCCACGCCGCGGGCGCGCATCCGGTCATGGGCGGCGCGGCAGTCGTCGACATCCAGCACCAAAGGCGGCATGGCGCCTTTCGCCACCGCCTCGCGCAGGGTCTGCGCGGTGGCCGCGTCGACCATCGGCGCCTGCGGCGTGAACAGGCCGAGCTGGAAGGACGGCTGGTCCGGATGCTGCACCGTGAGCCAGCGATAATCGCCGTTCCGCACATCGGTGTGGACGCGGAATCCGAGCTTCCCGACATAGAATTCGAGGGCCTCGTCCTGATCGCGGACATACAGGCCGACCACCCCGACACCCTGGCTCATGGGACCTCCGTTTGCTGGGACGCGGGCACCCTATCGTCGGCCTCCTGCCGCCGCTTCTCCGAAACTGCGATTGTGAGGTCCGGCCGGTGGGCGGCGCTGAGGAAGCAGGGCGGCACCCGGTCGAGCCGGTGCAGCACCGCCTTCTCGCGCGCCCGCAGCTCGCCCGGGCTCTCGCCGGTGACGTCGCGGAAGGTGCGGCCGAAGGTGCCCAGGCTGTTCCAGCCGGTCTCGAACGCGATCTCGGTGACCGGCAGGTCGGTGTCGCGCAGCAGCGCCTTGGCCCGCTCGATCCGCCGCGTCAGCAGGTAGCGGTGCGGCGGGACGCCGAAGGCCTCCTTGAACGACCGGGCGAAATGCGCCTCGGAGACGCCGCTGACCCGCGCCAGCCGCGGCACCGGCCAGTCCTCATGCGAGGCGGCGTCCATCCGGTCCTTGGCGCGCAGCAGGCGGCGCAGCAGCGCCGGATCCTGGCCCCGGCTCGCGGCCCCGCTCACATCCGCTCGCCGGGCAGCCGGCTGGCCTGCCGCATCCAGTCGGCGAGCCGGGTTTCGTCCAGCGCGTCGCCCTCATGGATATGAAAGTAGCGCACGCGCTGCTGCTTCGAGGCGACGGGCGGCAGCGGGTCCAGCGATGCGCCGTTGAAGAAAGCCAGCTTGATGTATCTGGCGAAGCAATGGATGCCGAGAAACCAGGTCTGCTCCTCCATCCCGTAGAGCGGCGAGTTCCATTTGACCGCCTTGCGCACGCCGGGGACGGCGCGCTCGACCAGCGCGTCGAGGCGGCGCCCGACCTCGCTCTTCCAGCCCGGCATGGCCGCGATATAGGCCTGCACCGGCCCGTCGCCATGGCCCTTGGCGATCTGCGGGTTGCCGCCGGACAGCAGGACCGGCTCGCCGGCCTTCCGATCGGTGGCGGCCGGCTTGGCCGCCTTCGCCGTGCCTGTTTTCGTCGCGGCTGTCTTCCGGCCGGCCATCGCGCTCCCCTCGCTGATCGGCGAACAGGCCACCGAGAATATGGAAATTCCCGATGATGTCGACCGTCGCACGAAGCCGCATCGAATCACCCCCGGCTTCGGCTATGGTCGCCGCCATGCCGCCGATCATCACCGTCTCGAACCTCTCGAAGACCTATGCCTCCGGCTTCCAGGCGCTGAAGAGCGTCGACCTGGAGATCCGGCGCGGCGAGATCTTCGCCCTGCTCGGCCCCAACGGCGCCGGCAAGACCACGCTGATCAACATCGTCTGCGGCATCGTCCGTGCCAGCGGCGGGTCGGTCACCGTGGACGGCCACGACATCGGGTCCGACTACCGCGCCGCCCGGTCGCGCATCGGGCTGGTGCCGCAGGAGCTGACCACCGACACCTTCACCACGGTCCAGGCCACCTGCGCCTTCAGCCGCGGCCTGTTCGGCAAGCCGGCCAACCCCGCCCATATCGAGCGCGTCCTGCGCGACCTGTCGCTGTGGGAGAAGAAGGACAGCAAGATCATGACGCTGTCCGGCGGGATGAAGCGCCGGGTGCTGATCGCCAAGGCGCTGGCGCATGAGCCGGACATCCTGTTCCTGGACGAGCCCACCGCCGGCGTCGATGTCGAGCTGCGGCAGGACATGTGGCGGCTGGTCCGCGCCCTGAGGGACCAGGGCGTCACCATCATCCTGACCACCCACTATATCGACGAGGCCGAGGAGATGGCCGACCGGATCGGGGTGATCCGCAAGGGCGAGATCATCCTGGTCGAGGACAAGGCCGAGCTGATGCACAAGCTGGGCAGGAAGCAGCTGACGTTGCAGCTGCAGGCGCCGCTGCAGAGCCTGCCCGAGGCGCTGGCCGCGCACCACCTGGCGCTGTCGGCCGACGGCACCGAGCTGGTCTACACCTACGACACCCAGGGCGAGCGCACCGGCATCACCGCCGTGCTGCAATCCCTGTCCGATGCCGGCATCCGGTTCAAGGATCTCCGCACCAGCCAGAGCTCGCTGGAGGAGATCTTCGTCAAGCTGGTGAGCGAACGGTCATGAACCTCTACGCGATCCGCGCGATCTACATGGCAGAGATGGCGCGCACCGGCCGCACCCTGATGCAGAGCATCCTGTCGCCGGTGATCTCGACCTCGCTGTACTTCGTCGTCTTCGGCTCGGCCCTGGGCTCGCGCATCGAGCAGATCCACGGCGTCAGCTACGGCGCCTTCATCGTGCCCGGGCTGATCATGCTGTCGCTGCTGACGCAGAGCATCTCCAACGCCTCGATCGGCATCTACTTCCCGAAATTCATCGGCACGATCTACGAGCTGCTGTCGGCCCCGGTCTCCTATCTCGAGATCGTCGTCGCCTATGTCGGGGCGGCGGCCACCAAGTCGATCGTCCTCGGAATCATCATCCTGGCCACGGCCGGGCTGTTCGTGCCGCTGCAGGTGGTGCACCCCTTCTGGATGGTGGTGTTCCTGCTGCTGACCGCCGTCACCTTCAGCCTGTTCGGCTTCATCATCGGCATCTGGGCCGACGGGTTCGAGAAGCTGCAGGTGATCCCGCTGTTGATCATCACACCGCTGACCTTCCTGGGCGGCAGCTTCTATTCGATCACCATGCTGCCGCCCTTCTGGCAGACCGTGGCGCTGTTCAACCCCGTGGTCTACCTGATCAGCGGCTTCCGCTGGAGCTTCTACGGCGTCGCCGACGTCAACGTCGCCGTCAGCCTGGGCATGACCTTGGCCTTCCTGGCGGTGTGCCTCGCCATCGTCGCCTGGATCTTCAGGACCGGATACCGGCTGAAGTCCTGAGGCGGCCCCATCCGCGACTTTACCGCCCCGCGTTCATTCCTGCTAAACCTGCCCGGGGACGCCGACGGAGACTCGGGCCGGGAGAACGGCCCGCGATGGAAGGGAATTGCCATGCCAGAGCGTTCACGGCGGCCGATCCTGTGGCTGCTGCTCCTGCCCTATATCGGGCTCCTGTGGGTGCCGTTCTACAATGCGCGGGAGCCGGAGATCCTGGGCTTCCCGTTCTTCTACTGGTACCAGTTCGCCTGGGTGCCGCTGACCGCGCTGATCATCTGGATCGCCTATCGGAGCGTGCGCCATGACGACTGAGCTCGACGTCGTCGCCCTTTGCGTCTTCGCCTTCTTCTTCATCCTGGTCACCGTCATGGGCTTCATGGCCGCCCGCTGGAAGCGGGGCGAGACGCTGGCCCATATCGATGAATGGGGGCTGGGCGGCCGCAAGTTCGGCACCTGGGTCACCTGGTTCCTGGTCGGCGGCGACTTCTACACCGCCTACACCGTGATCGCGGTGCCGGCGCTGGTCTATGCCGTCGGCGCCTACGGCTTCTTCGCCCTGCCCTACACCATCATCGTCTACCCCTTCGTCTTCCTGGTGATGCCGAAGCTGTGGAAGCGGGCCAAGGAGCACGGCTACGTCACCGCCGGCGACGTGGTGTTCGGCCAGTACGGCTCGCGCGGGCTGGAGCTGGCGGTGGCCATCACCGGCGTCCTCGCCGTCATGCCCTATATCGCGCTGCAGCTGGTCGGCATGGCCGCGGTGATCAAGGCGCTGGGCCTGACCGGCGAGCTGCCGCTGGCGATCGCCTTCGTCATCCTGGCGCTCTACACCTACTCCGCGGGCCTGCGGGCGCCGGCGCTGATCGCCTTCGTCAAAGACATCATGATCTACATCGCGGTGCTGGCCGCGGTGGCACTGATCCCGTGGGAGCTGGGCGGCTACGGCGCCGTGTTCCAGGCCGCCGACGACGCCTTCAAGGCCAAGGGCGCGGGCGGCCTGCTGCTCGGCGACAGCCAGATGGTGGCCTATGCCACGCTGGCGCTGGGCTCGGCCCTCGCCGCCTTCATGTATCCGCATACCCTGACCGGCATCTTCGCCTCGGCCAGCGCCAACACCATCCGCAAGAACGCGGCGCTGCTGCCGGCCTATACTCTGCTGCTCGGCCTGCTGGCCCTGCTCGGCTATATGGGCCATGCCGCGCATCTGCAGGTCGCCAGCCCGAACGACGTGGTGCCGGCCCTGTTCCAGACGCTGTTCCCGAGCTGGTTCGCCGGCTTCGCCTTCGCCGCCATCGCCATCGGCGCCCTGGTGCCGGCGGCGGTGATGAGCATCGGCGCCGCCAACCTGTTCACCCGCAACTTCTGGAAGGCCTATGTCGACCCGGACGTGAGCCATGCCGGGGAGGCGCAGGTGGCCAAGGTCACCTCGCTGGTGGTCAAGGTCGGCGCGCTGCTGGTGATCGTGTTCCTGCCGACCCAGTTCGCGCTGGACCTGCAATTGCTCGGCGGCGTCTGGATCCTGCAGACCCTGCCGGCGCTGGTGTGCGGCCTGTATGTCGGCTGGTTCCGGGCCCCGGCGCTGTTCGCCGGCTGGGCCGTCGGCTTCTTCGGCGGCAGCTTCGTCGTCTGGTCCGACGGGCTGAAGCCGCTGCACGCGCTGAGCATCGGCGGCAGCACGGTCACGGTCTATGCCGGGCTGCTGGCGCTGGCCGCCAACATCGTGGTGGCGGTGCTGGTCAACCTGGTGGTGGCACCGCGGGTGGCGCGCGCCGCCTGAGGGCAGACGGTCCGAGAATAGATCGCTCCAGCGCGATCAGAAGAGGCAGTTGGATTTCGAGTTGTCTTTGCGTTGCCTCTCCCGCCTGGCGGGAGAGGTCGGGCGTCCGCAGGACGACCGGGTGAGGGCTGGTCCAGGCCTCGACGAACTCCCCTCACCCGGAGCCGCTTCGCGTCTCCGACCTCTCCCGCAAGCGGGAGAGGCAACAACTCAACGCCTTCCTATTCCGCCCGGCTCCGCCCCCGTGGCCTCGTCGCATCAGCGACCGAGGTCTTGGTGCGGCCGAGCAGCTCCATCAGCCGCTCGATCTCACCGGTCTCGAGGCCCGCCGTCATCTCGGCCACCCAGTCGCCATGCGCCGCGGCCATGGCGGCGAACTGGCGCTCACCCTCCTCCGTCAGCCGGATGACGTGCTTGCGCCGGTCTGCCCGCGACTGCTCGCGCGCCACCAGCCCGTTCTCGACCAGCCGCTCGACCAGCCCGGTCATGTTGCCGTTCGAGACCATCAGCCGCTGGCTGAGCTCGCCCAGGGTCAGGCCCTGGCGCATCTTGTACAGCTGCGCCATCAGGTCGAAGCGCGGCAGGGTGGTGTCGAAGCTCTCGGCCAGGCGGCGCCGCACCTCGCGCTCGATCATCGTGGTGCAGGTCAGAAGCCGCAGCCACAGCCGCAGCTCGACGCGGTGGTCCTTGGGCCGGTCGGCGACCGCGGTCTCGGCATCGATCATTCTGCGTCAATCCTGCACACGGGCCTTGGCCGCCCGATCTGCTTTAAGTTTAAAGTATAACCGCGGACGGCGCAGCCCCCGATGCCACGGCCTTCCAGAAGGGCGCCCGGCCGCTTCCGGAGCCAGCGGAGACCAGGGCCATGACCAGCAGGTGGATCGACATCCCGGCCGATGACGGCGGCCGGTTCCAGGGCTATCTGGCGGTGCCGGAGAGCGGCAGCGGCCCCGGCCTCCTGCTGCTGCAGGAGATCTTCGGCGTCAACGCCCATCTCCGCGCCGTGGCCGACCTGTATGCCGAGGAAGGCTATGTCGTGCTGGCGCCGGACCTGTTCTGGCGGCTGGAGCCGAAGGTCGACCTGGGCTATGTCGAGACCGACGTGGCCCGCGCCCGCGAGCTGCTGGGCCGCCTGGATATCGACCGTGCGGTCGCCGATTGCGGCGCTGCTTTAGGAGCGCTGCGCCGGCTGCCGGAATGCCGCGGCAAGATCGGCGCGCTGGGCTTCTGCCTGGGCGGGCGCCTGGCCTATCTGACCGCCGCGCGCCACCATGTCGACGCCGCGGTCAGCTACTACGGCACCGGGATGGGGCCGCTGCTGGGCGAGGCCGGGGCGATCCGCTGCCCGATGGTCTTCCACATTCCGGAGAAGGACCGCCACCTGCCGCCGCCGGTGCGCGAGGCGATCGCCGACGCCTTCGCCGGCCGCGACGACGTCCAGCTCTTCGTCTATCCGGGCGCCGAGCACGGCTTCAACGTGCCGGCCCGGGCGGCCTACGACAAGCCGGCCTCGCTGATGGCCCATTCCCGCAGCCTGGCCGTGTTCCGCGCCGCGCTGGGACCGAAATACGACCTGCCGGCGCTGTGGGAGCGGCACACCGAGCTGGAATTCGCCACCCGCGACGCCCGCGCCACCATGAAGACCATGGTGGCCGAGCCCTATGTGAACCACATCCCGACCATGACCGGCGGCGTCGGCCAGGACGACCTGTACCGCTTCTACGCCAACCATTTCATCCCGAAGACGCCGGCCGATACGAAGCTGGTCCCGATCAGCCGCACCGTCGGGGTCGACCGGCTGGTCGACGAGATGCTGTTCTGCTTCACCCACGACGTCGAGATCGACTGGATGCTGCCCGGCATCCCGCCGACCGGCCGATATGTCGAGATCCCGCTGGTCGCGATCGTCCGCTTCCGCGGCGACCGGCTGTACAACGAGCACATCTACTGGGACCAGGCGTCGGTGCTGGTGCAGATCGGCCTGCTGGACCCCGAGGGCCTGCCGGTGGCCGGGGTCGAGACGGCCAAGAAGCTGGTCGATGAGGGCCTGCCCTCCAACACCCTGATGGCCCGCTGGGCGGAGAGCGCGCCGGAGAGGAAAGCGTAGGAGGAGGGCCACTCGCCCTTCCTCCCTCCTGTCATCCTCGGGCTTGACCCGAGGCTCCGGGGGGCCGGTGCGCACCGGTCCCCGGATGGAGTCGTCGGCTTCGCCTTCGCCATGGCTGGGGCCGTATTTTCTTGACTTAATGTTCCTATTATGTTCTCATTCTGCAATGGCCGATGCCGACACCAGGACCGAGATTGTGCTCGCCGCCCCGCCGGGTCCGGACGATGACGCGATCCTGTCCGGCCTGATCGAGCTCAGCGCGGCGATGGCCCGGGCGTTCCAGGCCGAGGCCCTCGCCGCCCTGCAGGCCGACGACCTCGATCGTGCCTGCAAGGCCGAAACCCGTTTCAGCCGCCTCTTCCTCGGCATCCGCCGCGCCATTGCCCTGAGGGCCAAGCTGCGCCAGCAGCAGGAGGCCCGGCGCGCCGCCGACCAGGACCGGGACGACCAGGTGGCCCGGGCGGCCGACCGCCGCCGCCGCGTCGCCCAGGGCGTCACCGGCGCCATCGCGGCCGCGACCGCCGATCCCGACACGCGCGAACGGCTGACCGCCGATCTCTGGGACCGGCTGGCCGGCGACCATGCCGACGGCCGCGACGGGGCCGACAGGGCCCTGCCGATCGAAGACCTGATCCGCAGCCTGTGCCGCGCCCTCGGCATCCCGCCCGACCGGGCCGCGATCGCCGCGGCCGTCGCCGGGACCATGGAGGTGCCCGGGAAGGCCGGGACGGAGACCGCCGGACACGCACCCGCGCAGGGCTGGTTCCGTCCTTCGGATGCGCCCGTCGGCAGCCGGCCCCCGCCGAGTCCGGCGGGACCGGACAGCAGTTGAAGGATCAACAGCCCAAACCATAAGCCGTCATGGCGAGGCGCGCAGCGCCGTGGCCATCCAGCGGCTCGATCTCTGGATGGCCACGTCGGCTTCGCCTCCTCGCCATGACGGCTTGGGGTGGAGAGCAGGGTTGGGTTCGCTTGCCGCGAACCCAACCTCCGAATGCACCCGCCTGCCCAACTTTCCACACTCCCCTTCCCTTCCGGGAGGGGATAAGGGGAGGAGGCTGCGCGCCCCTTCCCGCCTGCGAGATTTTTCACCCTCACCTGTCATCCCCGCGAAAGGGGCAGCACGTGGATCGGGGTCGCGACGCGAACCAAGCTGCGAACGCGGCGCCGCCCGGCCCCGCCGCGATCGGCCATCGACAGCGGGACCGGTTTCGATGAGGATGGTGTGATCAGGGGGAATTTCTCGCACCGTCATTTCAGATGCGCATCCGTCATTTCATGCTGGGGATCGTTCTGGCCTCGCCGGCGGCCCTGGCCTCTCCGCCGTCCTTCATTCCGGCGGCACCTGACCGTTCCGACGATATCCTGGCGATCCGCGAGGCGGGGCCCGAGGCGGCTTTGCGGGCGCTGCGGCTGACCGCCGAATCCGGGGATGCCGAGGCGCAGATCCGGCTCGGCTATCGCACCGAGGCCGGTGACGGCGTCGACCGGGACCCGGCCGAAGCCGCCCGCTGGTACCGCCGGGCCGCCGAGCAGGGCAGCGCCCGCGGCCAGGCCTATCTCGGCGACATGTACCGGGACGGAATCGGGGTCGCCCGCGACGATGCCGAGGCGGTGCGCTGGTACCGCCTGGCGGCGGCCCAGGGCGATGATCGCGGCCAGACCTATCTGGGCTACATGTACCAGGACGGGCGCGGCGTCGGGCGCAGCGAGGCCGCGGCGGTCCGGCTGTACCGTCTGGCCGCCGAGCAGGGCTACATCCCGGCCCAGACCAGCCTCGGCTACATGCTGGAGAATGGCCGGGGCGCCGGCCAGGACTATGCCGCCGCGGCGTATTGGTACGGTCGCGCGGCCGATGCCGGATCCGCCGTCGGCCGGCGCCTGCTGGGGTCGCTGTACTATTTCGGCCACGGCGTGCCGCAGGACGACGCCGAGGCCGTGCGCCTGTACCGCCTGGCCGCCGAGCAGGGCAATGCCGAGGCCCAGACCAATCTCGGCTGGATGACCGAGGTCGGCCGCGGCACGGCGGAGGACGAGGCCGAGGCCGTGCGCCTCTACCGCCTCGCCGCCGACCAGGGGCTGGCCCGGGCGCAGACCAACCTGGCCTTCATGTACGACGCCGGCCACGGCGTTCCCCAGGACACGGCCGAGGCGGTGCGCTGGTACCGCCTGGCGGCGGCGCAGGACTACGCCCGGGCCGAGACCGAGCTCGGCGGCCTCTATGATTCCGGGCGCGGCGTGCCGGAGAACGACGCCAAGGCGATGCGCTGGTACCGCCTGGCCGCCAAGCAGGATTATGCCGAGGCGCAGAACAACATCGGCATCCTGTACGAGCTCGGCCAGGGCGTGCCCGCGGATGATGCCGAGGCCGCGCGCTGGTACCGCCTGGCCGCGGACCAGGGCTACCTGCATGCCCAGAGCAATCTCGGCTGGCTGTATGAGAGCGGCCGCGGCGTGGCCAAGGACGACGCCGAGGCCGCCCGCCTCTACCGCCTGGCCGCGGATCAGGGCCTGGCGCGGGCGCAGACCAATCTGGGCGACCTCTACCGCGACGGCCAGGGCGTGGCCCGCGACGATGCGGAGGCGGTGCGCTGGTATCGCCTGGCTGCCGACCAGGGCCTGGCCCGGGCCCAGGCCAATCTCGCCTGGATGTATGAACGCGGCCGCGGCGTGCCCGATGACGATGCCGAGGCGGCCCGCCTCTATCGCCTGGCCGCCGACCAGGGCCTGGCGCGGGCGCAGACCGATCTCGGCGACCTCTACCGCGACGGCCAGGGCGTGGCCCGCGACGATGCGGAGGCGGTGCGCTGGTACCGCCTGGCCGCCGACCAGGACTTCGCCCGCGCCGAGGCCAATCTCGGCTGGATGTATGAGCGCGGCCGCGGCGTGCCCGATGACGATGCCGAGGCGGCACGCTGGTACCGCCGTTCGGCCGAGCGGGGCTACGCCTATTCGCAGTTGCACCTCGGCCGGATGTACGAGCAGGGCCGCGGCGTGGCGCGAAGCGATCTCAAGGCCATCCGCCTGTATCGCCTCGCCGCCGACAAGGGCAATGCCGAGGCCGCCCGCAGCCTCGGCCGGTGCTTCCAGGCCGGGCGCGGCGTGATCCAGGATGACGGCCAGGCGCTGCGCTGGTTCCGCATCGCCGCCGACAAGGGCGACGCCGAGGCGCAGAACGAGCTGGGCATCGCCTATGAGACCGGCCGCGGTATCGCCCGCGACGAGACCGAGGCGGTGATCTGGTTCGCCCGCGCCCTGACCGACGGGGACGACACGCCGAAATACGCGGCCATGCTGCTCGGTGCCCGGTCGCCCGCGGCCAAGGCCGCGGCGGCGCTGCGCCTGCTGGCCGCGCTCGGCTATGCCGCCGCGGGCGGCGGCACCGGGGACGGCGTGGTCCAGGCGGCGGCCGAGGCCTTCCGCCGCGCCGAGGGCCTGCCGGCGGCCGACGGCGTCGACGACGCGCTGCTGGTGGCGCTGGCGCGGCGGGAATGGAAGGCCGCCCCGCCGTCCTGACGCACCGTTCCCGACATCGGTCGCGGACAGAATTCATGTAACCGCCGGCGCGGTCGGGCCGTACGGGTGTCGGGGGGACGTCGACGCTCCAGCGAGGACAGCATCATGAAGCGCAGCGCGATTGCGGGCCTGGCCCTGTTCGGGATCCTGTCGGCCCTGCCGGCCATGGCCCAGAGCCAGCCCCAGCAGCGCATCCGCGGCACCATCGAGGCGATGGACGGGCCGGTGATGACCATCGCCGCCCGCGGCGGCACCACCGCGACCGTCACCATGGCCGACGACGCCCAGGTGCGGACCATCGCCCCGGCCGACATCCACGACATCAAGCCCGGCACCTATATCGGCAGCGCCGCCATGCCGCAGGCGGATGGCAGCCTGCAGGCGCTGGAGGTGCAGGTGTTCCCGGAGAGCATGCGCGGCGTCGGCGAGGGCCAGCACCCCTTCGACCTGAAGCCGGGCAGCACCATGACCAACGCCACCGCCGGCGACGTCACCGGCACCGACGGGCGGGTGGTGACGATGCGCTACCAGGGCGTCGAGACCAAGCTGGTGGTGCCGCCCGACGTGCCGGTGATCACCTATGAGCCCGGCAATCGCAGCCAGCTGGTCAAGGGCGCCCATGTCATCGTCAGCGCGGTCAAGGCCGATGACGGGTCGCTGGTCTCGCACGCCGTCCAGGTCGGCAAGGACGGGCTGGTGCCGCCGATGTAAGAGACCGTCTGTAAATGCTACTGGCGCGGCCGTCTGACGGCGGTTTCTCCGCTTCCGGTGCTCACGCACCAAACGTGCGCTGCGCTCCGGTTCTCGAAACCGCCGCCAGCCGACTCACGCCAGCGCATTTCCAAACGGTCTCTCAGGCCGAACACCGCTCCCAACACCGTCATTGCGAGCGCAGCGAAGCAATCCAGGGGCCGATGCGAACCGGCCCCTGGATTGCTTCGTCGGCTTCGCCTCCTCGCAATGACGGTTCTTCGCGAGGGAGACGGGTCTGATCGTCAGCGTCAGATCAGCTTGCTGCGCCCCAGCTCGGCCTTCAGATAGGCGTAGAACACCGGGGCCGCGATCACCCCCGGCACGCCGAACGCCGCTTCCATCAGCAGCATGGCGATCAGGATCTCCCAGGCCCGGGCATGGATCTGGGTGCCGACGATCTTGGCGTTGATGAAGTATTCCAGCTTGTGGATGATGATCAGGAAGGCCAGCGACGCCGCGGCGACATAGACCGACAGGCTGAGGCTGATCACCACGATCACGGTGTTCGAGATCAGGTTGCCGATCACCGGCAGCAGCCCGACCACGAAGGTGACCACGATCATGGTCTTGGTCAGCGGCAGGTGGATGCCGAAGGCCGGCAGGACGCCGACCAGGTAGATCGCGGTCAGCACCGTGTTGAAGGCGGAGATCCGCACCTGGGCGAAGACGACGCGGCGGAAGGACAGGGCCAGCAGCCGCGCCCGCTCCCCCAGCGCCCGGGCCAGCGGGCCGCGCCCTGGCTTCTCGGTCAGGTCGGCGATGGCGATCATGCCGCCGATCACCAGCCCGATGATGATGTGGACCAGGATGCGGCCGACATCGGTGGTGATCCGCAGCAGGTCCCGCGCATGGTCGCGCAGCGACTGCGCAATCATGGTGTCGAGGTCCTGGCCGCTGTTCGGGATATAGGCGACGATCCAGGGCGGCAGCTGCTGGCTGGCCTGCTCCACCGCCTCGGCCATCTTCCGCATCACCGCGACCAGGCCCTGCGGCCGGTCGGTGAGGAACGAGATCAGCTCGATCGCGCCGAAGACCAGGGCCAGGCTGATCACCGCCGTCAGCAGGCCGAGGGCGATGATGCGGCCGATATTCGGCAGGAAGCCGAAGCGCCGGAACGCGGGCGCCACCACATGCACCAGCTCGTGGATCAAGAGCCCGGCGAGCAGCGCCGCGAGCAGCCCGAACCAGAGGGTGCCAAGCAGGGCCAGGCCGGCCAGGATCTGCGCCGAGATCTCGATGCGTCGCTCGCGCAGGGACGGGCCGGGAGCCGCAGGGACCACGGCCGCGCTTTCCTCGCTTCGGCCGGGTTGGAAATTCATGATCTCAAAGCCTGTTCTCGACGGGACTGCGCGCAGCGATAGGAGCGAGACTCCGTACCCTAACCGGACAAATGTCAATCAAACCCTTGGCGACATGATGGCGGCGCGGGATCGGAACCAAGATCAACCCGTCATGGCGAGCCCCGGAGGGGCGCGGCCATCCAGGGCCGCTCGCATCGGCCCCTGGATGGCCACGTCGCTTCGCTCCTCGCCATGACGGGTTTGGGTCGATCCATCCGTTTAAAGCTTGTACGCCGCCTTGGGCAGGCGGTAGGCGAGGTCGATCGCCACCTCCGCCGCCTCGTCCTCGTCCAGCCGGTGCTCGGCCACCAGCTGGGCCAGGTAGCGGCAGTCGATGCGGCGGGCCACGTCGTGCCGCGCCGGGATCGACGGGAAGGCGCGGGTGTCGTCGTTGAAGCCGACCGTGTTGTAGAAGCCGGCGGTCTCGGTCGCCAGCTCGCGGAAGCGCAGCATCCCTTCCGGGCTGTCGAAGAACCACCAGGGCGGGCCGAGCCGCAGCACCGGGTAATGCCCGGCCAGCGGCGCCAGCTCGCGCGCATAGGTGCTCTCGTCCAGCGTGAACAGGATCACCGACAGGTCCCGCTCATTGCCGAAGCGGTCGAGCAGCGGCTTCAGCGCGCGGACATAGTCGGTGCGGGTCGGGATGTCGGCGCCCTTGTCGCGGCCGAACTCCCGCTGCAGCGTCGGGTTGTGGTTGCGGAAGGAGCCGGGGTGGATCTGCATCACCAGCCCGTCCTCCAGGCTCATCCGCGCCATCTCGGTCAGCATCTGGGCGCGGAACAGCTCGGCATCCTGCGGCTCGAACCGACCGGAGACGATGGTCTCGAACAGCGTCACCGCCGGCACCGGGTCGAGATCGGCGGTCGCCGCAGTCGGGTGGCCATGGTCGGTCGAGGTCGCGCCCATCTGCTTGAAGAAGCCGCGACGCTGCTGCAGGGCCGCCAGATAGCCGCGCCAGGAATGCGTGTCCTCGCCGGTGATCTCGCCCAGCGCCTGCAGCCCGTCGCGGAAGCCGTCGAACTCCGGGTCCACCACCGGGTCGGGGCGGAAGGCGGTGACCACCCTGCCCTGCCAGCCGCTGTCGCGGATGGCGCGATGGTGGTCGAGCGGGTCGAGCGGCGATTCCGTGGTGGCGATGACCTCGAGATGGAAGCGCTCGAACAGCGCCCGCGGCCGGAACTCCGGCCGGGTCAGCCGGTCGGCGATGCGGTCGTAGATCCGGTCGGCGCTGGCCGGGGTCAGCCGCTCCTCCACCCCGAACAGGGTCTCGAAGGTGTGGTCCAGCCACATCCGGGTCGGGGTGCCGCGGAACAGGTGCCAGTGCTCGGCGAAGCGGCGCCAGATCGCGCGCGGGTCGGTCTCCACCGGCCCGCCGTCGCGGCGCGGCACGCCGAGATCCTCCAGCCGCACGCCCTGGCTGTAGAGCATGCGGAAGATGTAGTGGTCCGGGATGATCAGCAGCGCCGCCGGGTCCGGGAACGCCTCGTCCTTCGCGTACCAGGACGGGTCGGTGTGGCCGTGCGGGCTGATCAGCGGCAGCCCGGCGACCTCGGCATAGAGGCGCCGGGCGATGTCGCGCTGGGTCGGGTCCGGCGAGAACAGGCGGTCGGGATGGAGGCTCATGCCACGGCCTTCGGCTGCGGGCGCCAATCGGCGTATTTCGGGTGCTCCCGGCCGATCGGAAGCTCGATCGCGACGCCGGCCTCCGCGGAATGGAACAGGGCCGTCGCCAGCTCCAGCGACCGGCGCGCATCCTCCAGCGTCACCGGCAGCGGTCCGCCGCTCTCCAGCGCCGCGTGGTAGGCGCCGAGCTGGCCGGCGAAGCGCGACGGCACCGGCTGCCAATCCGCCAGGGCGCCGTCGATCCGCTGCTGGATCTCGGGCGAGGCCGGGATGATCTGCCAGGGCCCGTCGCCGGGGGCGTAAGGCTTGAGGCCGCTCTCGAAGGTCACGTTCTCGAAGCAGAAGCGCAGCCGGCTGATCTCGGCCTGCGAGCCGAGGGTGGCGGCGAGCGAGACCAGGGCGCCGTTCTGCATCACCACGCTGGCCACGGCGCAGTCCTCGACCTCGATCGGGTTCACCCGGGTCGCGGTGCGGCAGTAGACCGAGGCCACCGGCCCCAGCATCCAGGTCATGATGTCGTGCGAATGGATGGCGTGGGTCAGCAGCACGCCGCCCAGCTCGGTGTCCAGCCGGCCGCGCCAGGGCACGGAATAGTACTTCGCGCCGCGGTTCCAGTGCGTCTCCACCGTCGCCAGATAGGGCTTGCCGGCGATGCCGGCCTCGACGATGCGCCGGGCCCGCTGCAGCCCGTCGCCGTAGCGGTACTGGAAGATCGGCATCACCCGGCCGGGCGCCGCCGCCTCGGCCTGCACCACCCGGTCGAGATCCGCCAGCGACCCGACCAGCGGCTTCTCGCAGATCACCTGCTTGCCGGCCTCGAGCGCCGCCAGGATCTGGCCGATATGCACGGTGGGCGGGGTGCAGATGTCGATCACCTCGATCTCCCGCATGCGCAGGATCTCGTCGAAGCTGGTGGTCCGGACCGGGATGCCGAACTCGTCGCCGATCTCGGTCAGCCGCTCCGGGTTCAGGTCGCAGATCGCCTCGACCCGGAACTTGTCCGGATGGGCGGCATAGCCTTCGGCGATATGGCCGCGGCCGACGCCGAGGCCGATCACGGCCACGTTGTGGATCGCCATGGTCAGGCCCTCCCGCCTTCGGCCAGCGCCTGCGCCTGCAGGGCCAGCTCCATCGCCTTGAAGCAATGCGCCTGGGTCATCGCCGTCTCCGTCCGCTCCAGCACGTCGGCCACCAGCTGCCGGCCGAAGGGCAGCTCGACCTGGCTGCAGTCGATCCGCTGCATGCCCTTGCGGTCGACCAGGATCAAGTGGTCGGTGCCGTCCCGGCCGGTCGGGTCGACATATTTGCGCAGCTCGATGTATCCCTCGGTGCCGAGGATGGTCAGACGGCCGTCGCCCCAGGTCGGCAGCCCGTCCGGCGTGAACCAGTCGATCCGGATATAGCCGGTGGCGTCCGGGCTGCGCAGCAGCGCCTCGCCGAAATCCTGCAGCTCCGGGGTCTCCTGGTTGGCCCGGTTGGCGACCGCGGCCGACACCACCTCGACATCGAGCGTGCCGGCGAAGAACAGGAATTGCTCGAACTGGTGCGAGGCGATGTCGGTCAGGATGCCGCCGTAGCGGGCGCGCTTGAAGAACCAGTCCGGCCGGGTCTTGGCGTTCAGGCGGTGCGGCCCGAGGCCGACGGTGTTGATCACCTTTCCGATCGCGCCCGCCTGCACCAGTTCGCCCGCCTTCACGGTCGACCGGGTCTGGAAGTGCTCGGAATAGCAGATCGAGTAGATCTGCTTCGTCTCCGCCTGCACCCGCCGCACCTCGGCCAACTGCTCCAGCGTGGTCATGCCCGGCTTGTCGGAGAGGTAGTCCTTGCCGGCCCGCATCACGGCGATGCCGAGCGGCGCCCGGTCGGCCGGGATGCCGGCCGAGGTGACCAGCCGGATCGACGGGTCGTCCAGGATGGCGCGCGGGTCGGCGACCCGCTTCGCCTGCGGGTAGCGGGCCTGGAACGGGCCGGCGAGGTCGTCCTCCGGCGCGTGGAAGGCGACGAACTCGCCCCCCGCGCCGAGCAGCGCGTCGACCTGCCCGAAGATGTGGTTGTGGTTGATGCCGATGGCGGCGAAGCGGATGGTCATTCCCAAGTCCCGGTTCAGCGTTTCATGCCGGTGGTGGCGACGCCCTCGATCAGAAGGCGCTGGAAGAACAGGAAGAAGAAGAACACCGGCAGCAGGGTCAGGACGGACATGGCGAACAGCGCGCTCCAGTCCGACTTGCCGGTGGAATCGACGAAGTTCCTGAGGCCGAGCTGGACCGTGTAGGAGCCCATGTCGTTCAGGTAGATCAAGGGCGCGAAGAAGTCGTCCCAGGTCCAGATGAAGGAGAAGATCGCCGCGGTGGCCAGCACCGGCTTCGACAGCGGCAGGATGATCTTCCAGTAGATCTTCCACGGGCTGCAGCCATCCATCATCGCCGCCTCGTCCAGCTCGCGCGGGATGCCGCGGAAGAACTGCACCATCAGGAAGATGAAGAACGCGTCGGAGGCCAGGTATTTCGGCACCACCAGCGGCAGGAAGGTGTCGACCCAGTCGAGGCTGAGGAACAGCACGTATTGCGGGATCAGGGTCACGTGGTAGGGCAGCATCAGCGTGCCCAGCATCAGCGCGAACCAG
This sequence comes from Inquilinus limosus, assembly GCF_002195995.1. GTDB lineage: Bacteria > Pseudomonadota > Alphaproteobacteria > DSM-16000 > Inquilinaceae > Inquilinus > Inquilinus limosus_C. The sequence goes on along the minus strand of NZ_NHON01000023.1, from coordinate 41,785 downwards.
AAGCCGCGGCCGGGGAAGCGCAGCCGGGCGAAGGCGAAGGCGGTCAGCGAGCAGGCGAAGACATTGCCGACCACCGACAGCCCCGAGATCACCGCCGAGTTCCAGAAGAACTGGCCGAAGCTGATGTCCAGCCCGCTCCAGCCCCGGACATAGGCGTCGAGGCTGAAGCTGTCCGGCCACAGTGAGGCCGAGGAGAAGATCTGGCTGTCGTCCTTGAACGAGCTGGCGAGCATCCACAGCAGCGGATACAGCATCGCCAGCGAGCAGGCGCACAGCGCGATGTGGATCAGGAGCGACCGCGACAGCGGCCGGCGGACCTGGCCGAGGGCGACGTCACTCATCGTAATGCACCCAGTAGCGCGCCGAGAGGAAGGAGAAGGCGGTGAACAGCGCGATGATCACGACCAGCACCCAGGCCAGCGCCGAGGCGTAGCCCATGCGGAAATTGCTGAAAGCCTCCTGGTACAGGTACAGCGTGTAGAACAGAGTCGAGTCGATCGGCCCGCCGGTGCCCTCGCTGATGATGAAGGCCGGGGTGAAGGCCTTGAACGCCTCGATCGTCTGGATCACGGCGTTGAAGAACACCACCGGGGTCAGCAGCGGCAGGGTGATGCGCCAGAACTGGTGCCAGCGCTTCGCCCCGTCGATCGACGCCGCCTCGTACAGGTCGCGCGGGATCTGCCGCAGGCCGGCGAGGAAGATGATCATCGGCGACCCGAACTGCCAGACGCTGAGGATCACCAGCGTCGACAGCGCGTAGCTGGGGTTGGAGATCCAGCTGGGCCCCTGGATGCCGAAGATCGCCAGCGCCTGGTTGATCAGCCCGTTGCCGGCGAAGAGCTGCCGCCACAGCACGGCGATGGCGACGCTCGCGCCCAGCAGCGACGGCAGGTAGAACAGCGCCCGGTACACCGGCAGGCCGGCGATGCCCTTGTTCAGCAGCATCGCCACGCCGAGGGCGAAGGCCAGCTTCAAGGGCACCGCGAACAGCACGAACAGGAACGTCACCTTCATCGAGGACAGGAACTTCGGATCGGCCGTGGCGATCCGGACGTAGTTCGCCGCCCCGATCCAGCGCGGGTCCTGCAGCAGGTCGAAATCGGTGAAGGACAGGTAGAGCGAGACCAGGATCGGCCCGGCGGTCAGGCCGATGAACCCGATCAGCCACGGCGTGAGGAACATGTAGCCCGAGAGGGTGCGGGACGTGAGCCGCCGCCTCCCACGCGCCCGTTCCGCCCTGCCTGAGGCCTGCACCGCAATGGTCATTGGCGTCACCCGCGATCGAGAATGCTGTTGGCTTCGTCGACGAACTGCTTCGCACCGTCTGCCACCGACGCCTGCTCGAACGAGATCAACTCGTTCACCCGCTTCTGCAGGAAGGCGATCTCGCCCGCGCCCTTGGGCGCCGAGGGCGGCAGGGGGCCGACCTTGTCGGTGATGAAGGAGATGTAGTCGAGCGCGATCTTGTTCTGCGCGTCGAGCGTCGGCCCCACCACGTCGCGCAACGCCTTCGAGGCCGGCACGCCGCGCTCGACGCCGAGCACCTTCCCCGCCTCGGGATCGGTCACGTAGTAGTTGACCACGCGCACCGCCTCCTCGGCGACCTTGCTGCGGGCGCTGATGCTCCACAGCATCGACGGCTTCAGGTACTGGCCCGGCTTGGCGCCCTGCCCGCCGCTGGGCTGCATCGTCATGTTCAGCTTGGTCTTGACCAGCGCCTGATGCGCCACGAGCTGGTTCGAGTTGGTGCTGATCGCCGCGGCCTTGCCCAGCGCCAGCATGCTGCTCTCCGGCGCGTTCTTGTCCAGCGCCTGGACGTCGGCCGGCGGCACCGCGCCCTTCTGGCGCAGCCCATGCCAGAAGCCGAACCAATCCTCCATGTCCTTGGCGTCAAAGCCCAGCCGGCCCTCGGCGGTGTACAGCGACTTGCCGCGCTGGCGGGTCCAGCAGTCGAGCGACGGCTCGACGCCGCCGGCATCCTGCATGCCCCAGTAGCCCGGCTTCTTCTGGGCGACGCGGCCGGACCACTCACCCCATTGCGTCCAGCTCCAGTCCCATTGCGGCTCCTCGAGGCCGAGCTGCTTGATGGTCTCGGCGTCGTAGACCCAGGCGGTCGAGTTGTTGCCGAGATTGACGCCGTACAGCTTGCCGTCGACCCGGCCGCAATCGATCGCGTCCTTGCCGAAATCCTCGATCTTCAGGATCGACGGCATGAACTCGTCGAACGGCAGCAGCGCCCCGCGCCGCGCGTATTCGACGATATAGCGGTAGTCCATCTGGATCAGGTCGGGGGCGTTGCGGCCCGCGGTCTGGGTGGCCAGGCGCGGCCAGTAGTCGGGCCAGCCCAGCGTCTCGCCGTTGATGCCGATGCCGCTGTGCCCGGCCTCGTACAGCTTGTTGACCGCGTTGGTGCGGTCGGCCCGCTCCTTCGAGCCCCACCAGAACATGCGCAGCCGCGTGTCCTGGGCCAGCGCCGGCATCGAAAGGCCGGAGGCGGCCAGCGCGCCCAGGGCGGCCCCCGCCTTCAGCACCTGCCTGCGATTCGTGATCAGCGTCGCCATCTCGTGTTCCTCCTCTGGTTCGCGCCCCTTCTCCCGAAGGCGCTGGTCGTTGTCCCGCGTCAGCCGCGGCCGGGCATCGCGGCCGTGCCGCCTCCCGGCGGCGGCCCGCTGCTGCCTTTGATGAAGGGAATGGTCCCGGTCCCCCGGGAGGCCCTGCGCGACGCGATCCCCGCCGCCCCCGCGGGACGGGCCAGCCCGGACACGGCGAGACCGGCGACGCCGGTCCCGACCTCCAGGGCGTGCCTGCGGGTCAACCGCAGCGGCGTCATCGCGTTCCTCCTGTTGCCCCGCCCCGTCGGTCGGCGCGGCGCTGCAAGCGGTGGTCGGTTGGTGCCTGAGGCAGGCCTTCGACCGAAGGCCGGCGAGACGATGTTATAACCAGTTGGTTACAAGCTAGATCGATGCGATGATGGCTGTCAACACGAACCCCGGCGGCGGCGCTGCGTCGCCCCCGGCCCTGACCGAGGCCGCCCAGACGTGAGCATCAGCGACGAGACCATCGACGCCCCGACGAAAGATACGCCGAAACGCACCGCCACCAAGGCCGTGCGCGACCCGGAACGCACCAGCGCGGCGATCCTCGCCGCCGCGGTGAAGGAGTTCATGGAGAAAGGGTACAGCGGCGCGCGCATCAACGAAATCGCCAAGCGCGCCGGCGCCAACAAGCGCATGCTGTACCACTATTTTGGCGACAAGGAAGCCCTGTACCTGGCGGTGCTGGAAGGCGCCTATGTCGCCATCCGGTCGGCCGAGAGCAAGCTGCATTTGGCCGACCACGACCCGGTCGACGGCATCCGCGAGCTGGCGCTGTTCACCTGGCGCTACTTCATCGAGCACCCGGAATTCCTGAGCCTGCTGCAGACCGAGAACCTGATGAAGGCCAAGCACCTGAAGCGCTCGGCCCGCATCTTCGACCTGCATTCGCCGCTGGTCGCGGTGATCTCCGACCTGCTCAAGCGCGGCGCGGCCAAGGGCGTGTTCCGGGCCGATGCAGACCCGGTGAAGGTCTATGTCAGCATCGCCTCGCTGGGCGCCTTCTACCTGTCGAATCGGTACACCCTGTCGACCATCTTCCGGCGTGAGCTGACCGAGCCCAAGGCCCTGGCCGAATGGGGTGAGCACATCGCCTCGATGATCCTGGCGTCGCTGCGCCCCTGATCCCGGCCCCGATCGGTACCGCGGCCTCTTGACGCGCAGGGCCGTTCCGTGGTCGGCTAGTAACCAGTTGGTTACAATCATGGCCGGGAATTCCGCCCGTGCCGCAAGGGGAGGGAAGCATGGCCACCCAGCGCCTCGGGCTCATCATGCACGGCGTCACCGGCCGCATGGGCTACAACCAGCATCTGGTGCGCTCGATCTGCGCCATCCGCGACCAGGGCGGCGTGGTCCTGCCGAATGGCGACCGGGTGATGCCCGACCCGATCCTGGTCGGCCGCAACGCCGAGAAGGTCGAGCAGCTGGCCAAGCGCCACGGCATCGCGCGCTGGAGCGACAATCTGGACCAGGCGCTGGCCAACCGCGACGACACGCTGTTCTTCGACGCCGGGTCGACCCAGATGCGGGCCGAGCTGCTGACCCGCGCCATCGACGCCGGCAAGCATGTCTATTGCGAGAAGCCGATCTCCGAGACGCTGGAGGTGGCGACCAAGCTGGCCCGCCACGCCGATGCCCGCGGCATCCGCCACGGCGTGGTCCAGGACAAGCTGTTCCTGCCCGGGCTGCAGAAGATCCGCATGCTGCGGGATTCCGGATTCTTCGGTCGGATCTTCGCGGTGCGCGGCGAGTTCGGCTACTGGGTGTTCGAGGGCGACTGGCAGGCCGCGCAGCGGCCGAGCTGGAACTACCGCAAGGGCGATGGCGGCGGCATCATCCTGGATATGCTGTGCCACTGGCGCTACGTGCTGGACAACCTGTTCGGCGAGGTGAAGTCGGTCAGCTGCCTCGGCGCCACCCACATCCCGGAGCGGGTGGACGAGAACGGCAAGCGCTACGCCGCCGATGCCGACGACGCCGCCTATGCCACCTTCCAGCTCGAGGGCGGCGTGATCGCCCATATCAACTCCTCCTGGGCGGTGCGGGTGCGGCGCGACGACCTGGTGACCTTCCAGGTCGACGGCACCCATGGGTCGGCGGTGGCCGGGCTGACCCGCTGCTTCACCCAGCACCGCGTGAACACGCCGCGGCCGGTGTGGAATCCGGACCAGCCGCAGACCATGAAATTCCTCGACCAGTGGGAAGAGGTGCCGGACAACACCGTCTACGACAACGGCTTCAAGGCGCAGTGGGAGGATTTCATCCGCCACGTCGTCGCCGGCACGCCCTGGAAGTTCACCCTGTGGGAAGGCGCCAAGGGCGTGCAGTTGGCCGAGGCCGGGCTGCAGAGCTGGGCCGAGCGGCGTTGGGTCGACCTGCCGGCGCTGGAGCGCTGAGCCATGGCCGCCCTCACCCTTCCCCGCTCCGGCGGCGGTCTTGAAACCTACGCGATCCGCAATGCGCCGCTGCCGATGCCGGCGCCGGGCAGCGCCCCGGCCTTCAACCGGGTGGCCTATGCCGCGGCGCATGTCGTGGCCGATCCGCTGGCCGACAACGATCCCTGGCTGGACGCCGCGGTCGACTGGGACCGCACCATCGCCTTCCGCCACTATCTCTGGGACCTCGGCCTCGGCGTGGCCGAGGCGATGGACACCGCCCAGCGCGGCATGGGGCTGGACTGGCCGACCGCCAAGGCGCTGATCGGCCGGGCCCTGGCCGGGGCGAAGGAGCGGCCGGGCGCGGTGATCGCCTGCGGCGCCGGCACCGACCACTTGCCCCCCGGCCCCGGCGTTACCATCGCCGACGTGATCGCCGCCTATGAGCAGCAGATCGAGGCGGTGGAGGGCCTGGGCGGAAGGGTGATCCTGATGGCCAGCCGGGCCCTGGCCGCGGTGGCCAAGGGTCCGGACGATTATGTCCGGGTCTATGGCCGGATCCTGGGCCAGGTGAAGCAGCCGGTGATCCTGCACTGGCTGGGCGAGATGTTCGACCCGGCCCTGGCCGGCTATTGGGGCGACGCCGACCACGACCGGGCGATGGACACCTGCCTGGCCGTGATCCGCGACAGCGCCGCCAAGGTCGACGGCATCAAGATCTCGCTGCTGTCGAAGGAGAAGGAGATCGCGATGCGCCGCCGGCTGCCGGCGGGCGTGCGCATGTACACCGGCGACGACTTCAACTATGCCGAGCTGATCGCCGGCGACGCGCACGGCTATTCCGACGCGCTGCTCGGCATCTTCGACGCCATCGCCCCCGCCGCCTCAGCCGGGCTGGCGCGGCTGACCGCGGGGGACGAGGCCGGGTTCCACGACATCCTGGCGCCGACCGTGCCGCTGAGCCGGCACATCTTCAAGACGCCGACCCGCTTCTACAAGACCGGGGTCGTGTTCCTGGCCTATCTGAACGGGCTGCAGGATCATTTCCTGATGGTTGGCGGCCAGCAGAGCACCCGGTCGCTGCCGCATCTGGCCGAGCTGTTCCGCCTGGCCGACGCCGCCCGCGTGCTGCGCGACCCGGACCTGGCGGTGCAGCGGATGCGCAAGGTCCTGGCGCTGGGCGGGGTGGAATGAGGCCGTGACCGCCCCTCGTCTGCGCGTCGTCGAGGCCCGGCTGCATGAGCGGCCGGTGCGGTTCCGGCTGCCCTTCCGCTTCGGCGCCGCCACCGTCACCGCAGCACCGCAGGCTTTCCTGCGGCTGACGGTCGAAGCCGCGGACGGCCGCCGGGCCGAGGGCCAGGCCGCCGAGCTGATGGTGCCGAAATGGTTCGACAAGGACCCGGCCCTGACCGAAGCGCAGAATTTCGACCAGTTGCGCCGGTCGCTCGCCCTCGCCCGCCCGTTCTACCTGGAGGAGCGGCCGGCCCCCGCCTTCGCCCTGAGCGCCGCGGTCGAGCCGCGCCAGCACGCCGCCTGCGCGGCGGAGGGGCTGGGCGGGCTGATCGCCTCCTTCGGCCTCGCCCTGTTCGACCGCGCCGTGATCGACGCGCTGTGCCGGATCGAGGGCATCGACGCGGTCACGGCGGTGCGCACCAACCGGATCGGGCTGACCGCCGCGACCGCGCCGGATCTCGGCGATTTCGACCTCGGCCTGTTCCTGGCCGGGCTGGCGCCGGCTGACAGCCTGCACGCCCGCCACACGGTCGGGCTGGCCGACCCCATCACCACCACCGAGATCGCCGAGTCCCTGGATGACGGGCTGCCGCAGAGCCTGGAGCAGGCGGTGGCCGCCTATGGCCACACCCATTTCAAGCTGAAGCTCAGCGGCCAGGCCGAAGCGGACCTGGACCGGCTGCGCCGCATCGCCGCCGTGCTGGACCGGCTGCCCGACTACCGCGTCACCCTGGACGGCAACGAGCAGTTCGCCGAGGCCGGGCCGGTGGCGGAATTCTGGGACCGCCTCGGCGCCGATCCCGCCCTCGCCCGGCTGCGCTCCGCGGTGCTGTTCCTGGAGCAGCCGATCGCCCGTGCCCGCGCGCTGGCCGAGCCGATCCATGCCCTGGCCGAGCGCGTGCCGGTCGAGATCGACGAATCCGACGCCAGCATCGACGCTTTCCCGCAGGCCCGTGCCCTGGGCTATCGCGGCATCTCGTCGAAATCCTGCAAGGGCTTCCACCGGGCGCTGCTGAACCGGGCGCGGATCGCCAGATGGAGCGCCGAGGACGGCATCCGCTACTTCCTGTCGGCCGAGGACCTGACCACCCAGGGCGGCGTCGCCCTGCAGCAGGACCTGGTGCTGGCCGCGCTGGGCGGCGCCGGCCATGTCGAGCGCAACGGCCACCACTATGTCGACGGCATGGCCGGCGCCCCGGCGGCGGAGCAGCGCGAATTCCTGGCCGCCCATCCGGACCTCTATGCCGATTCCCGCGGCCGTGCCCGGCTGAGCATCCGCGGCGGACGCCTGGCCATCGGCTCGGTGCTGGCCGCGCGCGGCCTGGGCACCGCCCTCACCCCCGACTGGTCGGCGATGGCCGACGGACCGACGGAGATCTGATCCATGGCTGAAGGTCTGTCGATCAACCTCGCCACCGTGCGCCAGCAATGGGACATGCGCCAGGCGGCCGAGGCCTGCCTGGGCCATGGCATCACCGCGATCGCCCCCTGGCGCGACCAGGTGCAGAAGATCGGCCTCGACGAGGCGGCGCGGATCGTGCGCGACAATGCCTTCAAGGTCACCGGCCTGTGCCGCGGCGGCATGTTCCCGGCCGGCGACCCGGAGGCGCGGAAGGCCGCGATCGACGACAATCTGCGCGCGGTCGATGAGGCGGCGGCGCTGGGCGCCGACTGCCTGGTGCTGGTGGTCGGCGGGCTGCCGGCAGGGTCGCGCGACATCGGCGCCGCCCGGCAGATGGTGGCCGACGGCATCGCCGCCATCCTGCCGCATGCCCGGGCCAGCGGCATCCCGCTGGCGATCGAGCCGCTGCACCCGATGTACGCCGCCGACCGCGCCTGCGTGAACACGCTGAAGCAGGCGCTGGACATCTGCGACCTGCTGGGCGAGGGCATCGGCGTCGCCATCGACGTCTACCATGTCTGGTGGGACCCGGAGTTGATGCCGCAGATCGCCCGGGCCGGCGCCGAAGGCCGCATCCTGGCGCATCACATCTGCGACTGGCTGGTGCCGACCACGGACCTGCTGCTGGACCGCGGCATGATGGGCGACGGGGTGATCGACCTGCGCGGCATCCGCGCCGCGATCGAGGCCGCCGGCTTCACCGGCCCGCAGGAGGTCGAGATCTTCTCGGCCGAGACCTGGTGGAAGCGCCCGGGCGACGAGGTGCTGAAGACCTGCGTCGAGCGTTATCACTCGCATTGTACCCTGTAACGGGGTCTGGAGGCGGAAATGGGCAAGACGAGGGTCGCGCTGGTCGGGACCGGCCATCGCGGCGCCGGGACCTGGGGCCGGGAGCTGCTGGCCCAGGTCGGCGACGTGGTCGAGATGGTGGGTCTGTGCGACCAGAACCCGCTGCGGCTGGAGCGGGCGCGGGCGGCGATCGGCCTCGACGCGCCGGTGTTCACCGATCTCGGCGCCATGCTGCGCGAGACCCGGCCGGACCGGCTGATGGTGTGCAGCCGCGACAGCGTGCATGACGAGCACATCGTCCAGGCGCTGGAAGCCGGCGTCGACGCGATGACCGAGAAACCGATGACCACCACGGCGGAGAAGTGCCGCCGCATCCTGGAGGCGGAGAAGCGCACCGGCCGCCGGGTCGACGTCACCTTCAACTACCGCTACGCCCCGACCTCGCAGCGGATCAAGCAGTTGCTGCTGGACGGCGCCATCGGCGACGTCGTGTCGGTCGACTTCCACTGGTATCTCGACACCAAACACGGCGCCGATTACTTCCGCCGCTGGCACGCCTATCGGGCCTATTCCGGCAGCCTGTTCGTGCACAAGGCCACCCATCATTTCGACCTGCTGAACTGGTACCTGGCGTCGGAGCCCGAGGAGGTGTTCGCCCGCGGCGAGCTGCGCCATTACGGCCGCAAGGGCCCGTTCCGCGGCACCCGCTGCAAGGACTGCGCCCGCGCGGGGGAGTGCGACTTCCACTTCGACATCTCGTCCGACGCCTGGCTGGAGATGCTGTACGAGGACCCGTCGCGCGAGGACGGCTATGTCCGCGACGCCTGCGTGTTCCGCGAGGACATCGACATCCCGGACACGATGTCGGCGGCGCTGCGCTACCGGAACGGCGTCCAGGTCTCCTACTCGCTCAACACCTTCATGCCGATCGAGGGCCACCACCTGGCCTTCAACGGCACCAAGGGGCGGATCGAGGTGCGGCAATACGAGCGCCAGCCCTGGACCGTGCCGCCGGCCGACGAGATCCTGCTGATGCGCAACTTCGGCGCGGTCGAGCACATCTGGGTGCCGCAGGAGCATGGCGGCCATTGGGGCGGCGACCCGAAGATGCAGGCGATGCTGTTCCGGCCGGGCATCCCCGACCCGCTGGGCCTGCGCGCCGACGCCCGCGCCGGGGCGCTGGCGGTGCTGTGCGGTGTCGCAGCGCTGGAGAGCATCGACAGCGGCCGCAGCGTCGCCGTGGCGCCGCTGCTGCAGGGCTGACCCGCGGCCCCTTCCCGCATGGCCGGAGTTCCGCCATCCTGCCGGCCCTGTGGGAGGAAGCGGACCGTGATCGATCTCGACACCAGGCCGGTGGGGCGCGCATGAGCCCGTCCGCCGACATCGCCGCGGCGAAGGCCTCCGGCAGCGCGCCGCTGCTGGGGCTGCTGCTGCTCTGCTCCTTCCTCTGGGCCACCGCCTATCTGCTGATGAAGGTGCTGGGGACCGACATCGCCCCGGTGCCGCTGGCCGCCATCCGCGGCCTGATGGGCGGCGGCCTGCTGGCGGTGTGGCTGCTGGCCCGCGGCCAGACCATCCTGCCGCGCGGCCGGGAATGGCGCGACTGGATCGTGCTGGGCGTCCTGCAGGGCATCATCCCGAACACGCTGACCGCCTATGCCCTGGCCGACACCGAGGCCGGGCTGGCGGCGCTGATCGCGGCGTCGAGCCCGCTGATGGTGGCGGTGCTGGCGCATCTGCTGTTCAGCGACCAGCGGCTGGCCGGCCGGCGCGCCGCCGGCGTCCTGGTCGGCTTCGCCGGCATGGCCATCCTGCTGGGCCCCGCCGCCTTCGCCGGCACCTCCGCCGGGCTGTTCGGGCCGCTGGCGATGGCGGCGACGGCCGCCAGCTACGCCTTCGGCGTGATCTATGTCCGCAGCATCCCGTCGCCCCAGCCGGTGCGGCTGGCGCTGGGCCAGCAGGTCTTCTCCGGCCTGCCGAGCATGGTCGCGGTGCTGGCCGTCACCGGCCCCGCCGCCTTCGCCGCGGTGCCGTCGCACGCGCTGGCGCTGCTGTTCTTCGGCATCTTCTCCACCGCCGTGCCGATCGCGCTGTACATGCAGATCCTGCGGGTGGCCGGGCCGACGCTGGGGTCGATGAACGCCTATCTGACCCCGGTCTGGACCGTGCTGCTGGGCGTGCTGGTGCTGCACGAGACGGTGGCCCTGAACGAGGTCGCCGGCGGGCTGGTGGTGCTGGCCGGCATCGCCATCGTCTCCTCCGCCAGCCGCCGCGGCCCGGCGGCGAGCGCCGCCCGCCCCTGACCGGCGGCGCGCATCACCGCAGCCCCCGGAGCCGCGGCAGGACGCAGAGCAGGATCGCGGCGGAGCAGAGCACGGCCACGACCAGGGTGCCCCGTTCCACCATCTCGATCACGGCGCCGAGCCAGAGCATCCCCAGATCCATGGCGGCATCTCCGACGGTGTCAGTCCCGGGCGGCGCGGCACAGCGCCCAGAGATAGGGGGCGGCACAGAGCAGGATGCCGCCGAGCCAGAGCATGGCGAAGATCATGATGCGTCCTTCCAGCATTCCGATGAAGCCGGACATGGTGGCAGCGCCCGCACCGGCGGCCGCCCCTGGCGGGCGGGCGCTCAGAACCGGTAGCCGACCGCCAGCCCGACGGAGGGCTGCACCTCGCTCTCGGTGATCGGGCTGTCCGCCGCGTCGCCGAGCAGGACGCCGACGCCGACATTCGCCGTGGCGAACCAGCTCTCCGAGATCGCCCAGTTCAGGCCGACGCGGAAGTCGACGCTCTTGAACCCGGCCCCGGCGTCGTAGCGCTCCAGCCCCGATTTCCGCGACTGCGACGACGAGACGCCGAAGAAGCTCTGCATGTAGTCGTCATTGGCCCAGGTGGCGGAGACGCTGGAGGACAGCGTCCAGCTCTCGGACAGGGGCACCTTCACCGACACGTCGGGCCGGACCAGCACGCCCTCGCTGCCGCCGAAATCCTTGCTGACGTCGAGGCCGAGCTGGACCATGCCGAAGGAATAGGAGCCGAAGACATGGCCGCGCGCGGCCGCGTCGATGTCGCCCAGCCCCCGCAGATGATCCTCGTCATCCTCGTCTCGCCCCGGCGCGAGGCCGACCGACACGCCCAGCCGCAGCGCGTCGGTGCGGACGACGTTGACGCCCAGCCCGCGCCCCATCTCGAGGAAGACCCGGTCCCGCCAGTTGATCGAGACGAAGGGCAGCGGCGATACCGAGAACTTGTCCGAGCCCTCGTAGCTCGGCCGGACCAGGGCGCCGCCGCCGAGCACGAAGCTCCAGTCGCCGCGGCCGGCATCCGGGGCCTCCTGGGCCACCGCCGGCATGCCGGTGACGGCCAGGATCACGCCGGCGCCGGCCGCGCGAAGAATTCGCCCCGAAGACGCGAGGGCGGTCAACGAAGACACTGACATGCGATTCATCCCGTGGCTCGATGGAGCCGCGAGAGTAGAAGCCGGCCGGATGGACGGGTTTTAAGTTCTGTTAAGAGATGTTGCCGCGACCCGCAGCCCCGCGAGCCAACGGATCGGTGGGCGGCAGCGAGATGCGGACGACCAGGCCGCGCGGGGCATGGTCGAGCAGCTCGATCCGGCCGCCATGGCCGCGGACGACATCGCGCGCGATCGACAGGCCGAGCCCGAAGCCCCGGCCCGCGCCCGCCGGCCGCGCGTCATCGCCCTTGAAGAAGGGATCGAACACCTTCTCGCGCAGCGGCGCAGGGATGCCCGGCCCGTCATCCGCCACCGCGATCTCCGCCGCACCACTCGTCCCGGCGCGAAGGCTGACCCGGACCGTCGATCCGTGCTGGATCGCGTTGTCCACGATATTGCTGACCGCCCGGCCCAAGGCGTTGGGCCGGCAGACCCGGACCAGACGCGACGGCCCGGCATAGGCGACGTCATGGCCGACATCGCCGAATTCGGCGCAGATCGTCTGCAGCAGGCTGGGCAGGTCGGCCCGCGACATCGGCTCCTCGCGGAGGCCGGGCCGCAGATACTCCAGCGTCTCGTCCAGCAGGCCGCTGATCCGCACCACCTCGTGCAGGATACCGTCCCGCAGCTCCGCATCGCCGATCCGCTCGGCGCGCAGCCTCAGCCGGGTCAGCGGCGTCCGCAGGTCGTGGCTGATGGCCGCGAGCATGCGGGTCCGGTCGTCGATCAGGGCACGGATGCGGGTGCGCATGTCGTTCAATGCATCGGCGACCTGGCCGATCTCGCGCGGCCCCCGGCGATCGATCAGGCGGTCATCGTCGGGCGAATGGCCGAAGGATTCGGCCGCACGCCCCAGCGCCGATAGCGGCGCGATGATCCAGCGCACCGCATAAACCGACAGGAACACGACGAAGACCAGCATCGTGATGATGATCAGGACGGTGGGCCGGAGGATGAACCGCCACAGGCTGGACAGGGTGGGGGCCGCGAACACCAGGGCGGACCGGTCGTCGAGCTGCACGATCAGGCCGTCCCCGGCGCCGGGGTGGAAGTCGGCGCTGCGCACCTCGATGTCCCAGAGGGTCCTCAGCTGAAACGCGATCACGCCGGTCGCGAACGGCATCGGCGCATCCGCGGGGCGGGCCGTGAACTCCGCCGACGGCACCCGGACGGCGCTGAAACCGGCCCGCCGGGCGACGTCGAGGATCTTGTCGAGCTCCTCCAGGGTCTCGGCGGTCTGGGCGATCTGAATGACCTTGCCGATCCCCGTCGCCGAGAGCGAATCCCCGTCCCGCGCATCGGGTTCCCGGAAGAACAGGAACAGGATGGCGCTGGTCAGCCCGATGCCCAGCAGCACGGACACGGCGAAGATCCCGGTGATCTGGACGGCGATGCTGTGCGGGATCAGGCGGGAGGGGAACCGCATCAGGCCGGCTCGACCCGCTCGGTGAACATGTAGCCGCCGAGGCGCACGGTCTTGATGAAGCGCGGATTGTCGGGATCGGGCTCGATCTTCTGGCGGATGCGGCTGACATGGACGTCGATGCTGCGCTGCACCGGGCTGGCCAGGCCGCTATGGGTCAGCTCGATCAGCTGGTCGCGCGACAGCACTTGGCCGGGGTGGCGGCACAGCGCCGCCAGCAGGTCGAACTCGACGCTGGTCATGGCCACCTGCACCCCGTCGGGGTCGTGCAACTGGCGCGAGGCGGGGTCGATCCGCCACCCGGCGAAGCGCAGGGACCGGGCGCGGCCGGCGTCGCGGCCGCCCTGGACGCGCCGGAGCAGCGCCCGGATGCGGGCCACCAGCTCGCGGGAATCGAACGGCTTGGGCAGGTAGTCGTCGGCCCCGATCTCCAGCCCGACGATCCGGTCGACCGCGTCGCCGCGCGCCGTCACCATGATGATCGGGATCGCCGAGGCGGCGCGGAGACGGCGGCAGATGCTGAGCCCGTCCTCCCCCGGCAGCATGATGTCGAGCACCACGAGATCGACCGGGACCAGGCGCAGCACCGCATCCATCTCGCCCGCATTGGCGACGGCGGAGACGGTGAAGCCGCTCTCGGCGAGAACGCCCTGCAGCATCCGCGAGATCTCGAGATCGTCCTCGACGAGGAGGACATGCGGCTGTGCCTCCGGGCGCGCCGCTGCGGCGGTCGGCATGGTCTTTTTGGGTCCGGCCATGGCCCATTGTCTCAGCGGGCCGACGGCCGATCATCCGTCCAAATGTTATTTTTTGTAAACGCCGCTTCGGGCGCCGGGACGGCGCGCGCCGCGCATTTTGCACCGTCCGCTTCACAGCCATTGAAGATTATGGGTCATTCTCTTCAGGGAAGCGGGATCGCATCCTCGGGGCCAGACACCGAGGGAACCCTCATGAAGATCATCGTCATCGGCGCCACCGGCACGATCGGGTCGGCCGTCGCCGCCGCGCTGGAGCCGCGGCATGAGGTGGTGCGGGCGTCGCGCCATGGCGTCCCGGCCGTGGACATCGAGGACCGGGGCTCGATCGCTGCGCTGCTGGCCGCGGCCGCACCGGTCGACGCCGTGGTGTGCTGCGCGGCCAGCGCCCGGATGGCGCCGATCGACGCGCCGGACGAGGCGTTCCTGGATGGCCTGCACGGCAAGCTGCTGGGCCAGGTGGCGCTGCTGCGGCTGGCCCTGCCCCGGCTGCGCGACGGCGGCTCGGTCACCCTGACCGCCGGCACCTTCGACCCGCCGATGGCCGGCGCCGCCTTCGGCGCCCTGGTCAATGCCGGGCTGGAGGCCTTCACCCGCGCCGCGGCGCTGGAGCTGCCGCGCGGCCTGCGGATCAACGCCGTCACCCCCGGCTGGGTGCGCGAGACGCTGCAGGCGATGGGCCGGGATGGCGGCACGCCGGCCGCCGAAATCGCCCGCACCTATGTCGAGGCGGTGGAGGGCCCCTTCACCGGCCGGGTCCTGGTGCCGGGCGCGCGCTGACATTACTGCCAGGATCTGGCAGCATGGCCGCCTCGACCAGGAGGGGCCGTGTCGCGATCCGAACGCCTGCTGGGGCTGATCCAGGTGCTGCGCCGTCACCGCCGGCCGGTCAGCGGGCGGGCCCTGGCGGCCGAGACCGGGGTCAGCCTGCGCACGCTCTACCGCGACATCGCCACGCTGCAGGCCCAGGGCGCCGACATCGAGGGCGAGCCGGGGCTGGGCTATGTGCTGCGGCCCGGCTTCATGCTGCCGCCGCTGATGTTCTCGGAGGACGAGATCGAGGCGCTGGTGCTGGGCTCGCGCTGGGTGGCGCGGCGCGCCGACGATCGGCTGGGCGATGCCGCCCGCAACGCCCTGGCCAAGATCGCGGCGGTGCTGCCCGAGGATCTGCGCGAGAGCCTCGACGCCAATACCCTGCTGGTCGGCCCCGGCCAGCCGATCGCCGGCGGCGGCATCGACCTCGCGACGGTGCGCCAGGCGATCCGCGGCGAGCGCAAGCTGGCCATCGCCTATCGCGGCCCGGAGGGGGCGGAGACGCGGCGGGTGATCTGGCCCTTCGCCCTCGGCTTCTTCGACCAGGTCCGAATGGTGGTGGCGTGGTGCGAGCTGCGCCAGGGCTTCCGCCACTTCCGCACCGACCGGATCGTCGAGCTGGCGACCATCGAGGCGCGCTATCCGCGCCGCCGCCAGGCCCTGCTGAAGGAGTGGCGTGAGAGCCAGGGCATCGCTCTGCGCAATTGACTGCTGCCGGAAACTGACAGCATCGGCGCGCATCCTTGGCCTGTCACCGCACCTGGAGAGCCCGATGCCGATCCCCAGCTACACCCTGCTCTATGTCGACAACCCGCCGGCCAGCGCCGCCTTCTATGCCGGGCTGCTGGGCCGCGAGCCGGTTGAATCCCAGCCCACCTTTGCCCTCTTCGTCCTCGAGGGCGGGGCCAAGCTGGGCCTGTGGTCGCGCCACACGGTCGAGCCGGCGGCGACCGCGGCCGGCGGCGGCGGCGAGATCGGCTTCAGCGTCGCCGACGCCGCCGCGGTCGAGAGCCTGCACGAGGCATGGCGCGGCCGCGGCCTGCCGATCCTGCAGCCGCCGACCACGATGGATTTCGGTCACACCTTCGTCGCCCTCGACCCCGACGGCCACCGCCTGCGGGTGTTCGCGCTGACGGAATAAAGACGCGGCATTCAGTTGCCTCTCCCGTTTGCGGGAGCTTTTCAAACGCCCCTCCCTCGCCGTCATTGCGAGGAGGCGAAGCCGACGAAGCAATCCAGGGGCCGGTTCGCACCGGCCCCTGGATTGCTTCGCTGCGCTCGCAATGACGATGGCGAGAATTCCGAAAAGATCTCGCCTGTGGGAGAGGCCACGCAAACCAAACCCTTCGCACTGGGTCTCGACAAACCCGGCGCCGGCTGGTCGAGTAGCGGATCGCACCCGGCCGGCGGCCCGCCGGGGCGACGGGATCCGGGGCCGTGGAACACGCCCGTGACCGACCTGTCCCAGCTCTCCGCCGCCGCCCTCGGCCGCCTCTACCTCTCCGGCGCCGCCGACCCGGTCACCGCGACCGAGTTCTTCCTCGACCGCATCCGCGCCTGCCCGGACAGGGCGATCTTCCTGCTGCTGACCGAGGCGCGGGCGCGGCGCGAGGCCGAGGCCAGCCTGAAGCGCTACCGCGCCGGCCGGCCGCTGGGGCCGCTGGACGGCGTGCCGCTCGCCTGGAAGGACCTGGTCGACCTGGAGGGCACGGTCACCACCGCCGGGGCCGAGGTGCTGCGGCACGCCCCGCCGGCCAGGGCCGACGCGCCGATCGCCCGCCACTTGGCCGCCGCCGGCATGGTCAGCCTGGGCAAGGTCAATCTCAGCGAGTTCGCCTTCTCCGGCCTCGGCATCAACCCGCATTACGGCACCCCGGCGAACCCGTTCGACGCCGCCACGCCGCGGGTGCCCGGCGGCTCCTCCTCCGGCTCCGCCGTCGCGGTGGCGCGCGGCCTGGCGCCCTGCGCCATCGGCACCGACACCGGCGGGTCGGTGCGCATCCCCGCCGCCTTCAACGGGCTGGTCGGCCTGAAGACCTCCGAGGGCCGGATCGACAAGAGCGCCGTCTATCCGCTGTCGCAGACCCTCGATTCGGTCGGCCCGCTGGCCCGGACGGTGGAGGACTGCATCCTGCTGGACGCGGCGCTGCGCGGCGCCGTCGCCACCGACATCCGCCGCGCCGAGCTGTCGGGCCTGCGGCTGGTGGTGCCGGAAAATGTGGTGTTCGACCAGGCCGAGGACGGCGTGGTCGCCAATTTCGAGCGGGCGCTGGCGGTGCTGGCCGCCGCCGGGGCCAAGGTCGAGCGCCGGCGCATCCCGATCATCGACGAGATGTTCGCGGCCGGCGCCGCCCATGGCTCGCTGACGGGGGCGGAGGCTTACGCCTTCCACCGCGAGCTGATGGAGGGGCCGGACGCCGCGCGCGTCGACCCGCGCATCACCTCGCGCATCGTCAACGGCAAGCGGATGACGGCGCTGGACCTGCTGGCGATCCAGGCCATGCGCCGGCGGCTGACCGCGGCCCTGGCGGCGGAGCTGGACGGCGCGCTGCTGGCCTTCCCCACCGTGGCGCATGCGGCGCCGGAGATCGCGCCGCTGGAGGCCGATGTTGACCTGTACCACCAAGTCAACCTGCGCACCCTGCGCAACACCATGATCGGCAACATCCTGACCCTGTGCGGCCTGGCCCTGCCGACCGGGCTGGACGGGCGCGGCCTGCCGACCAGCCTGCTGCTCTCCGCCCCCGCCGGCGACGATGCCCGGCTGCTGGCGATCGGCCTGGCCGCCGAGGCCGCCGGCATCGACCAGCGCGACTGAGAGATCGTTTGGAAATGCGCTGGCGTGAGTCGGCTGGCGGTGGTTTCGAGAACCGGAGCGCAGCGCACATTTGGTGCGTGAGCACCGGAAGCGCAGAAACCGCCGTCAGACGGCCACGCCAGTGCATTTCCAAACGATCTCTGAAAGGCCCGGCCAAGTCCCCCTCGGCCGGGCCCTTCTCCCCTCCTCCGCCCCCCGACGGAGAGGATCAGACCGCGCTGAAGCTGCGGTCGATGGTGGACGCGACATCGACCCGGTCGCGCAGGATGCCGAACTCCACCGTCAGGTCGGCGGCGCGCTGCAGCTCTGCCACCACCGCGTCGTCGAGGGCGACGAAGCCGACCTGCTGCTGCTCGGTCGACCGCTGCACCACCGCCTCCGGGATCTTGGAGAGTCCGGCGTAGTAGCGGGCGTATTCGGCCGGATGGGCGCGGACCCAGGCGCGGCCGGCGCTGAGCCGGCCCAGGAAGTCCTGCAGCGCCGCATGCTTGGCCGCGATCGCGTCGACATGGGCCGCGACCAGGGTGATGGTCGGCGACAGGCCGCGCCCGTCGGCCACCACCCGGGCGCCGCGCTCCAGGATCTCGGTGGAGACATAGGGCTCCCACACCGCCCAGGCGTCGATCGCGCCGGCCGCCAGCGCCGACCGCGCCTCGGGCGGCGGCAGCAGCACGATCTCGACCTCGGACGGGTCGATGCCGGCCTGCTTCAGCGTCGCCAGGATCAGGAACTGGCCCCAGCCGGCGCGGGTGCCGGCCACCCGCTTGCCCTTCAGGTCCGGCACGCCCTGGATCGGCGAGTCCGACCGCACCAGGATCGCCTGGGTGCGCGGGTCGGCCCGGTAGGCGCCGATGGCGCGCAGCGGCGCCCCGGCGGCGAAGACGGTGAAGAAGGACAGGTCGCCCATCATGCCGACATCGAGCGCGCCGGCGTTCAGCGCCTCCAGCAGCGGCTGCGCCGCCGGGAACTGCTTCCAGTCGATCCGGTAGGGCAGGTTGTCCGCCTGGCCCGAGACCTCGACCACCGAGCGGTTGCCGAACAGCTGGTCGCCGACCTGCAGCACCGTCTCCTCGGCATGTCCCGGGCGGGCCAGCGCCAGCAGCGGCAGGCCGAGGGCGAGGCGCAACAGGTCGCGGCGGCTGAGCGTGCTGTGCATCGGCATCAATCCAGCAGGTCCGGCTCGGCCGCGACGATCCAGTCCCACAGCGGCTTGAAGCTGAGGGCGCCGCCGGTCGGGCCGCCGATCCGGTCGTAAGTGAACTTCGCCGTCTCATGGTCCAGCACGATCGGCGTGCCCGCGGCCTCGGCCAGCAACTGGGCGTGGGCGGCGTTGTCCATGGCGATGTACCACCACACCGCCGCCTCGACCGACGGGCCGGCGGTGAGGAAGCCGTGATTCTGCAGGATCACGGCCTTCCTGTCGCCCAGCGCCCCGACGATGCGCTGGCCCTCCTCCGCCTCCAGCACCACGCCGTGGAACTCGCCATAAAGCCCGTGGTCGCCGTAGAAGGTGCAGGAATCCTGGGTGATCGGGTCCAGGAGCCGGCCCAGCGTCGACCAGGCCTTGCCGTAGGTCGAATGGGTGTGGGCGGCGGCGATCACGTCCGGCCGCGCCTTGTGGATCGCGGCATGGATGACGAAGGCAGCCTCGTTGATCGGCTGACTGCCCTCGACGATCTCGCCATGCTCGTTCACCAGTTGCAGGTCGGAGACGCGGATCTGGCCGAAATGCTTGCCCAGCGGATTGACCCAGAAATGGTCGGTCAGCTCAGGGTCGCGCGCGGTGATGTGGCCCGCCAGGCCCTGGTCGAAGCCGCGGCGGGCGAAGATGCGGAAGGCCGCCGCCAGGCGCTGCTTGCGGTGCAGCCGCTCCGCCTCCAGCGAATTGTGCTGCGGCAGGGTGAAGAAGTCCCGGGCCCGGGTGGCGACGGTGGCTTGGCTCATGGGGTCGGTCCTCGCGGGGGAGTCAGGCGCTCTTGGCCAGCAGGTCGCCGTAGCGGCGGTCGAACAGGGGGGCGACGTCGATCGGGCCGGGCACCAGCCCGAGCTCGCTGAAGGTGTCGGCGACGGCCTGGACCGAGGCGACGGCGTCGTCGGTCACCGGCTTCAGGTCGTTGGGCTGGCTGGCGTTGCGCAGTTGGCCCAGCACGATGTCGCGCGGCACGCCGATGGCGTCGCTGAAGATCGTCGCCCAGTCCTCGAGATGGGCCTGCTGCCAGGCCCAGGCCCGCTTGATGCGCAGCAGATAGTCGCCGATCGCGGCCGACAGCTGCGGGTCGTCCAGCGCCTCGGCCCGCGCCGCGTAGATGTAGTTGCCCGAGAGATAGCCATTGGCGGTGACCAGCACCCGGGCGCCGGAGGCGGCGATGGTGATCGGCACGGAGTAGCCGTAGATCGCCCAGGCGTCGATCGCGCCCTGGTCGAAGGCGGCACGGCCATCGGCCGGGGTCAGGGGCACGCCGGTGATGTCGGCGAAGGACAGGCCGGCCGTCTTCAGGATCCGCGCCAGGTAGTACTGGGTGGTGGTGGCGCGGACATAGCCGACGCGCTTGCCGGCGAGGTCGGCCGGCGTGCGGATCGGGCTGTCCTTCGGCACCAGGACGACCTGGTTGTTGACGTCGTCGGCGATGATCGCCACCGCCTTGATCCGGGCGCCGGAGGCGGCGGCGAAGACCGGCGGGATCTCGCTCATCGACCCGACATCGATGGCGCCGGCATTCATCGCCTCGACGATGACGTTGCCGGAAGCGAATTCGCCGAAGGTCAGCGTGTAGGGCGTGCCGATCTGCCCGGCGGCGCGCAGCAGGTTGTCCTCGCGGCCCTTGTACTTGGCGGCGCGCAGGGTGACGCCGGCCTTGGCCTGGGAAAGGCCGGGCGCCAGCGCCAGGAGGCCGGCGCCGCCGGCCAGAAGCGAGCGGCGCGACAGGAGGAAGGGCACGGGCGCTCCTTGCGGTGAGCGTGCGATGCGGCGATGCCGGGATTCGATGTGGATTATGAGAATATACAAAACTTATTGAGTCAAACTTAATTTTTTGCTTTCTACTTTTGTTATTTTGACTCGAACCAACATCTCTCCGTCATTGCGAGCGCAGCGAATCCATCCAGGGGCCACAGCGAGCGGCCCCTGGATGGATTCGTCGGCTGCGCCTCCTCGCAATGACGGCGGGGGCGTTTCCTACCCCGCCCGGAACGCACCCTCCGACACGATGCTGCCGAGGGGCTTGCGGCCGCTGGGCACTTCGCGCTCCTGCAGCTTCTCCGGCAGCGTCGCCTTGTCGCCGAGCCGGCCGATGGCGATGGCGGCGTCGGCGGCGTAGTCCGGCGGCAGGCCCAGATGCTCCCGCGCCTTGTCACGGTCGAAGCCGGACATGCCGTGGGTGTGCCAGCCGGACAGCAGGGCCTGCAGCGCGAAATTCGACCAGGCGGCGCCGGCGTCGAAGGAGTGGGTAAGAAGCTGGGTCTCGCCCTTGCCGGGCTGGTCAAACTTGGTCTTCGACGCGACGATCACCAGCGCCGCCGCATGCTGCGCCCAGCCGCGGTTCCATTCGTTCAGGATGTCGAGGAAGACCGGCCAGCGCTCGCTGCCGCGGCGGGCATAGATGAAGTGCCAGGGCTGCGAATTATACGCCGAGGGCGCCCAGCGTGCCGCCTCGAAGAAGCGCAGCAGCTCCGCCTCCGGGATCGCCTCCTCGGTGAAGGCGCGCGGCGACCAGCGCCGCAGGAACAGGGCATCGATGTCGTGCTCGGCCACGCGGCCGTCGAGACTGGTCATGGCGACTCCAAAGCCGATCCCGTTCGATCGGCGGGGCTGCGGCGGATCGGAAAAGCCCATTGTCATACCGGCCAAAGCAACGTCAAAACAAATTACTCCTGTGCAATCATCCGGCATCGCTATTGTGTGACACCGATCCGAACCACTGTCCCGGCATCGAGAGTTCGGAATAAAATCTAGCCAGATCAGCCCATTACATATTATACATATATTATATGGTATTTAATTCAGAATCACATTGACTGACGCATATGGTGGGTCATTATCTACAACTCAGCGGCGCCCGCCGTCACCCTTTCGCATCCGGCAACAGGACATCGCCTTGGCCACCCTCTCGCTGACCCAGCCTGCCGGCGGCTTCACGGCCCGGATCGAGCGGTTCCGCCGCTTCATCCCGCCGCTGGTGATCGTGCTGCTGTGGCAGGCCGGCTCCTCCGCCGGGCTGATCCCGCCGCGGTCGATCGCCTCGCCCGCCACCATCATCGTCACCTTCTGGACGCTGCTGGCCTCGGGCGAGCTGCTGCAGCACCTGCTGGTCTCGCTCGGCCGGGTCAGCGCCGGCCTGGCCATCGGCGTCACCACCGGCGCCGCCCTGGCGCTGGTCGCCGGGCTGTCGAAGCGCGGCGAGGACCTGGTCGACGCTATCATGCAGATGCTGCGAACCATGCCGTTCCTGGCGCTGGTGCCGCTGTTCATCCTGTGGTTCGGCATCGGCGAGACGCCGAAGATCGCGCTGGTCGCGCTCGGCTCGGCCTTCCCGATCTATCTGACGCTGTTCGCCGGCATCCGCGGCGTCGACGCCAAGCTGGTCGAGGCCGCCAGCGTCTTCGGCCTGTCGCAGCGCGAGCTGATCCGCCAGGTGATCCTGCCCGGCGCCCTGCCCTCCGCCCTCGTCGGCCTGCGCTACTCGCTCGGCTCCGCCTGGCTCAGCCTGGTGATCGGCGAGCAGATCAACGCCTCCAGCGGCATCGGCTACCTGGTGATGACGGCGCGCGACTTCCTGCGCACCGACATCATCTTCGTCGGCCTGATCGTCTACGCCCTGCTCGGCCTCGGCGCCGACCAGCTCGTCCGCGCGATCGAGCGCAGCGTGCTGCGCTGGCGCCCCAGCTTCGTCAAGGCCTGAGCTTCGCAAAGGATGCGCCCCGTGCCCCTCTCCGTCGCCCGCCAGATCGCCGACGCCGCCCCGCAGGACCGCCCGGATATCGTCCGTATCCGCGGCCTGACCCGATCCTTCGGCGGCCCCAACATCCTCGACCATCTCGACCTCGACATCGCCGACGGCGCCTTCGTCGCCCTCTTGGGCCGCAGCGGCTCCGGCAAGTCGACGCTGCTGCGCACCCTGGCCGGGCTGGATCCCGCCCCTTCCGGCACCGTGACGGTGCCGTCGGAGCGCACCGTGGTGTTCCAGGAGCCGCGGCTGCTGCCGTGGAAGAGCGTCTGGCGCAACGTCGCGCTGGGGCTGCCCGGGGCCGGCGCGCGCGACCGTGCCGTCGCGGCGCTGCAGGAGGTCGGGCTGTCGCACCGGATCGACGCCTGGCCGCTGACCTTGTCGGGCGGCGAGGCCTCGCGCACCGCCCTGGCCCGAGCCCTGGTGCGCGAGCCGCGCCTGCTGCTGCTGGACGAGCCTTTCGCCGCGCTGGACGCCCTGACCCGGATGAAGATGCAGGGGCTGGTCGGGTCGCTGTGGCAGGCGCATCGCCCGGCGGTGCTGCTGGTCACCCACGATGTCGACGAGGCGCTGCTGCTGGCCGACCGGGTGCTGGTGCTGGCCGACGGCCGCATCGCCACCGACATCCCGATCGCGCTGGACCGCCCGCGCCGCCACGGCGACCCCGGCTTCGTCCGGCTGCGCGCCCGGCTGCTGGCCGATCTCGGCGTCGACGAGTTCGAGGGCGAGGCGGCGCCGGTTGCCCATCGTCCCGCCGGGCGGCCCGTGCCCGCCGGCCATCCGGTTGCTGCCCCGGCCGGAGCCTGAGGCGATGGCCCGGCCGGACCAATTGCGCAGCATCGATGCGCCGCCGACCCTGGCGGACACGGTGGCCGCCCTGGCCGGGGAGTTTTCCCGGACGGCGGCGGAGCATGACCGCAACGGCGCCTTCCCCTTCGCCAATTTCGACCGGCTGGCCGAGGCAGGTCTGCTGGCCCTGGTGACGCCGCGGCGCTTCGGCGGCCTCGGCGGCGGGCTGCGGGACGCCGCCGCGGTGATCGGCGGCATCGCCCGGGGCGAGCCGTCCACCGCCCTGGTGCTGTCGATGCAGTATCTGCAGCACGCCTCGATGGAGGAGCGCGGCTGGCCGGCGCCCCTGGCGGAGCGGCTGGGCCGTGAGGCCGCCGCCGGCGTGTCGCTGATCAACGCCCTGAGGGTCGAGCCGGAGCTGGGCACGCCGGCCCGCGGCGGCGTGCCGGCGACGGTGGCGCGGCACACGCCGGAGGGCTGGCGCGTTTCCGGCCACAAGATCTTCGCCACCGGCATCCCGATCCTGTCCTGGCTCGCGGTCTGGGCCGTGACCGACGAGGCCGAGCCGCGCGTCGGGACGATCCTGGTGCCCGCGAAGTCGCCCGGCATCCGCGTGGTCGAGAGCTGGGACCAGCTCGGCATGCGCGCCACCAACAGCCATGACGTGATCCTGGACGACGTGCCGGTGCCGCTGGACCACGCGGTCGACCTGCGCCCGCCCGAGGCCTGGCGCGTGCCGGAGCCGGTGAAGTCGGCCTGGGGCGCGGTGCTGATCGGCGCCCTCTATGACGGCATCGCCCGCGCCGCCCGCGACTGGTTCGTCGGGTTCCTGAAGACCCGCGCCCCGGCCAATCTCGGCGCGCCGCTGGCCACCCTGCCGCGAATGCAGGACGCGGTCGGCGAGATCGAGGCGAGGCTGGCGGTCAATGCCCGCCTCCTGGCCAGCGCCGCCCGCGACGTCGATGACGGCCGCCCGCCCTCCCCCAATGAGAGCGGCATCGTCAAGCTGACCGTCACCGGCAACGCCATCGCCGCGGTCGAGGCCGCGGTGCGGCTGACCGGCAATCCCGGCCTGGCCCGGGCCAACCCGCTGGAGCGGCATTACCGCGACGTGCTGTGCGCCCGCATCCACACGCCGCAGGACGATTCCATCCGCCTCGCCGCCGGCCGCCTGGCCCTCGGCCTCTGACATCGCTTCGAGGATTTCGCCATGAGCGTCGAATTCATCGGTTTCATCGGCACCCGCGACTTCTCCGAGACCCGCCCCGCCAGCGGGCCGGTGATCGACGTGCCCTATATCGAGACCGTGGCCCGGGCGCATGAGGCCGCCGGCTTCGACCGCGCCCTGGTCGCCTTCCACTCGACCTCGCCGGAAAGCATCCTGGTCGCCGGCCATGCCGCCACGGTGACCGAAAAGCTGGGGCTGATGATCGCGCACCGGCCCGGCTTCACCGCCCCGACCCTGGCGGCGCGGCAATTCGCGACGCTGGACCAGCTGACCGGCGGCCGCGTCGCCGTGCACATCATCACCGGCGGCGACGATGCCGAGCTGCGCCAGGACGGCGACTTCCTGACCAAGGACGAGCGCTACGCCCGCACCGACGAATATCTCGGCATCCTGCGGAAGATCTGGACCAGCGACGCGCCCTTCGACCATGAGGGGGCGCATTACCGGTTCGAGCGCGGCTTCTCGACCGTCCGGTCGGTGCGGCCGCCGCACATCCCGATCTATTTCGGCGGCGCCTCCGACGCGGCGATCCAGGTGGCCGGCAAGCATGCCGACATCTACGCGCTGTGGGGCGAGACCCACGCCCAGGTGCGCGAGCTGACCGGCCGGGTGCGCGCTTCCGCCGCGAAGCACAGCCGGCAGCTGCGCTTCAGCCTGTCGCTGCGGCCGATCCTGGCCGACACCGAGGAGAAGGCCTGGGCCCGCGCCGATGCGATCCTGGAGCAGGCGCGCGCGGTGCAGGACAGGACCGGCTACAAGCGCACCGCCGACCCCGCCAATTCCGGGTCGCTGCGCCTGCTGGAGGCGGCCGCGCAGGGCCCTCGGCTGGACAAGCGGCTGTGGACCGGCATCGCCGCCCTGACCGGCGCCAAGGGCAACTCGACCGCGCTGGTCGGCACGCCGGAGCAGGTGGCCGACGCGCTGCTGGACTATTACGACCTCGGCGTCACCACCTTCCTGATCCGCGGCTTCGACCCGCTGGACGACGCCATCGACTATGGCCGCGAACTGATCCCGCTGACCCGCAAGCTGGTCGCCGACCGGGTCCGCGCCAGCGCGACGGCGGCGGAGTGAGACATCGGATGGGCCGGAGCCACCCCCTCACCCGAAATCGCTGCGCGATTTCGACCTCTCCCCTGGGGAGAGGTAAAGGGGCCGCAGCTCCTGTTCCCCTCTCCTTGGGGAGAGGGAGGGGCCCGTCGCGTTGGCGACGGGAGGGTGAGGGGGTGGCTCGGTGCCGAATGAGATGGGAGTTCCTGTCATGAAGCGCATCCTGGCCGGGCTCGTCCTGGCCCTGGCGATCACCGGCACGGCCAACGCCGAGACCGTGCTGCGGGTCGGCGACCAGAAGGGCAATGCCCGGTCGGTGATGGAGGCGGCGGGCGTGCTGTCCGACCTGCCCTACCGGGTGGAATGGAGCGAGTTCCCGGCCGCCGCGCCGCTGCTGGAGGCACTGAACGCCGACGCCATCGATGCCGGCAGCGTCGGCGACGCGCCCTTCACCTTCGCCGCCGCGGCCGGGGTGCCGGTCAAGGCGATCGCCGCGATCCGGTCGAAGCAGGACGGGCTGGCCATCGTCGTGCCCAAGGACTCGCCGGTACAGGGCCTGCAGGACCTGGCCGGCAAGACCGTCGGCACCGGCCGCGGCTCGATCGGCCACCAGCTGATCCTGGCGGCGCTGGAGAATGCCGGGCTGAAACCGGACGCGGTGACCATCGTCTTCCTGCTGCCGGCCGAGGCCAAGGCCGCCCTGTCCAGCGGCGCCATCGACGGCTGGTCGACCTGGGAGCCCTACACCTCGCAGCTGGAACTGCAGGAGGGCGCGCGGCGTGTGGTCACCGGCGTCGGCATCACGCCGGGCTTGAGCTTCCTGGTCGCCCGGCCGGATGCGATCGAGGCCAAGCGCGCGGCGCTGCAGGATTTCGTCGGCCGGCTGGCGAAGGCGCGAAGCTGGGGCACCACCAACTATCCGGCCTATGCCGGGATCTGGAGCAAGCTGGTCGGCCTGCCGCAGGAGGTGGCGCTGCAATACCTGTCGCGCCAGGCCGTGCGGCCGGTGGCGATCGACGACACCGTGGTGGCGGACGAGCAGAAGACCATCGACCTCTATTTCCGCGCCGGGCTGATCCAGACGCAGCTGGACGCGAACACCGTGCTGGACCGCTCGTTCAACGACCCGGTGCTGGCGGAGCTGGCGAAGAAATGAGCCTCGACACCCTGCTCGCCTTGGCTGCGGCCGGGCTGGAGCCCCTGGAAGAACGCCACCCGCCGGTGACCGACGACGCCTTCCGCGGCGCCATGCGCCACCTGGCGGGGGCGGTCAGCATCGTCACCGCCGGGCTGGGGGCGGAGCGCAACGGCCTGACCGCCACCTCGGTGGTGTCGCTATCGGCCGACCCGCCGACCGTGCTGGTCTGCGTCAACCGCTCGGCCTCGGCCTGGCCGCTGCTGGTCCGGCACGCCCATTTCGGCATCAACGTGCTGGCGGCGTCGCAGCACCCGATCGCCGACCGCTTCGCCGGCCGCAACGGCGAGAAGGGCGAGGCCCGCTTCGCCGGCGCCCGCTGGATCCGGCTGGCCAGCGGCGCGCCGATCCTGGCCGACGCGCTGGTCGCCTTCGACTGCACGCTGGAGGAGCGGATCCAGCGCCACTCCCACGACATCCTGATCGGCCGGGTGCAGGCGCTGCATGGCGCCGGCGGCACCGGAGGTGCCCCCGGCACGGATCCGCTGCTGTACTGGCGCGGCGCCTATGGCGCGATCCGCCCGCCCGCCTGAGATCCCGTCTTGCGGCTGGGGAAGTCGCCGACGACATGATAGGACAGGGGTGGAGCCGAACCCGGCGCAGCCATCCCGGTCCTGAGGACAGCCATGAGCCGCGAGAGCTACAAGACAGCCCTGATCGTCGGCACCGGCAGCGGGCTCAGCGCCTCGCTGACCCGGCTGCTCAGCCGCCAGGGTATGCGCGTCGCCGTCGCCGCGCGCGACACCGACAAGCTGAGGCCGCTGCTGGAGGAGACCGGCGCCGCCGGCTTTGCCGCCGACGCATCGGACGCCCAGGCGGTGGCCGGGCTGTTCGACGCCGTGCAGCAGCGCTTCGGCGGCGACCCGGATGTGGTGGTCTACAACGCCAGCGGCCGGCTGCGCGGCCCGCTGGCCGATTTGAACCCGGCCGAGGTGCAGCGGGTGCTGGCGGTCACGGCCTTCGGCGGCTTCCTGGTCGGCCAGCAGGCGGCGCGGCGGATGCTGCCGAAGAAGCGCGGCGCCATCCTGTTCACCGGCGCCTCGGCCAGCGTCAAGGGCTATGCCCGCTCGGCCCCCTTCGCCATGGGCAAGTTCGCGCTGCGCGGCCTGGCCCAGAGCATGGCGCGCGAGCTGGCGCCGCAGGGCATCCATATCGCCCATGTCGTGATCGACGGCCAGATCCGCGAGGCCGGGCGCGAGGACCCGCCGGCCAAGCCGGACAGCACCCTGGACCCCGACGCCATCGCCCAGAGCTATGTCGACCTGCTGCGCCAGCCGCGCAACGCCTGGAGCTGGGAGATCGAGCTGCGGCCCTGGGTGGAGACCTTCTGACATCCCGAGCACCGGAGGGCCCATGGACACGATCGGTTGGCTGATCCACACACTGGAGAGCCGGTTGCCCGAGGGGCCCGAGGAACGCTGCGAGCCGCCGCGCCGCACCCGGCCGGCGGCGCCGCGCCTGCTGGACCGGGTGCGGGCCGCCATCCGGCTGCCCCTGCCCCGCTGACGACCGAGGTTCTCCTATGCCGGACGCCCTGACCCCGCCGGGCCTTGCCCCCGAATTCCTCGCCGGCCAGGCGCTGCTGCGCGAGAGCGGCATCGTCCAGGCCGACGTGCTGGCGACGCCCATCGTCGTCGCCCGCGGCCATGCGGCGACGCTGCAGGCCTTCCTGAACCAGGACGCGCCGCCGCTGGCCCGGGTCGAGGAGCATGTGCTGGCCGAGCTGCCGGTGCCGGTGCGGGTGCGGGTGTACTATCCGGACGGCGCGTCCGGCCCGCTGCCGGCCTATCTGCACGCCCATGGCGGCGGCTTCGCGCTGGGCGGCATCGACTCGCTGGACCGCTGGAAGCGCGAGGTCGCGCGCGACGCTCGGGTGGTGGTGGTCGGCCTGGACTATGCCCTGGCGCCCGAGCACAAATTCCCGACCGCGCGCGACCAGGCCGTGGGCGTGGTGCAGTGGCTGCGCGCCAATGCGGCCACGCTGGGCATCGATGCCGGGCGGATCGGCATCGGCGGCGATTCCGCCGGCGGCAACCTGGCCCTGGCCACGCTGCTGCGGCTGCGCGACCTTGGCGAGACGCTGCCGTCCTTCGGCGCCCTGGTCTACGGCATGCTGTCGGCGAACCACGACACGCCGTCGCATCGCGATTTCGGCGACGGGCGCTACGGCCTGTCGACCGCCAAGCTGGAGTGGTTCTGGACCCAGTATCTGCGCGACCCGGCGCTGCGCGACGACCCGCAGGCGGCGCCGCTGACCGCCGATCTGGGCGGCCTGCCGCCGCTGCTGCTGCTCGCCGCCGCGCTCGACCCGCTGCTGGACGACACGCTGGCCCTGGACCAACGGCTGAGCCGGATCGGCGCGACGCACAGCCTCAAGGTCTATCCCGACATGCCGCACGGCTTCCTGGCCCAGACGCGCCTGCTGTCCCGGGCCCGCGAGGCCCGTGACGACGTGGTGGCGGCGCTGAAGCGCCATCTTGTCTGACAACCCGGCCGCCGCCATGGACAAGGCAGCGGCGGTTGACTATCGATAGCCTCATCGATCGGCCGTCTGGTCATCAGCGGACAGAGAAGAGGCATCAGATGAGCGACGCGGACATCGCAGTCGTCGGCTTGGCCGTCATGGGCCGGAACCTCGCCTTCAACATGGCGGAGAAGGGCTTCCGGGTGGCGCTGTACAACCGCAGCCAGGAGAGGACCGACGAGGCGATGGCCCTGGCCGGCCCGCTGGCCGACCGCCTGGTGCCCTGCCGCACGCCGGAGGAGTTGGTGGCGGCGGTGCGCAAGCCCCGCGCCATCCTGCTGATGGTGCAGGCCGGCACCGCCGTCGACGAGACCATCGCCCGGCTGCAGCCGCTCTTGGAGAAGGGCGACGCCCTGATCGATGCCGGCAACGCGAACTTCCACGACACGGTGCGGCGCGAAGGCGCGCTGGACAAGGCCGGCCTGGCCTTCCTCGGCGTCGGCGTGTCGGGCGGCGAGGAAGGGGCCCGCCACGGCCCGTCGATCATGGTCGGCGGCAAGCCCGAGGTTTATGGCCGGGTCGACAAGATCTTCACGGCGATCGCCGCCAAGTTCGAGGGCACGCCGTGCTGCGCCCTCTTGGGCACCGACGGCGCCGGCCACTTCGTCAAGACCATCCACAACGGCATCGAATATGCCGACATGCAGATGATCGGCGAGGTCTACGGCCTGATGCGCCGCGGCCTGGGGCTGACGCCCACCGAGATCGGCGACGTGTTCGAGCGCTGGTCGAAGGGCCCGCTGTCCTCCTACCTCGTCGACATCACCGCCACCGTGCTGAAGACCACCGATCCCAAGACCGGCAAGCCGCTGGTCGACGTCATCGTCGACAGCGCCGGCCAGAAGGGCACCGGCCGCTGGTCGGCGATCGAGGCGCTGGCGCTGGGCGCCCCCGCCTCCTCGATCACCGCGGCGGTGGAGGCGCGCGGCGTCTCGGCAGAGCGCGCCCTGCGCAAG
Organism: Inquilinus limosus; assembly: GCF_002195995.1. GTDB lineage: Bacteria > Pseudomonadota > Alphaproteobacteria > DSM-16000 > Inquilinaceae > Inquilinus > Inquilinus limosus_C. The sequence goes on along the minus strand of NZ_NHON01000023.1, from coordinate 11,439 downwards.
ACCCTGTCCGAGCGCTTCCCCGGCGCGGCCCAGAAGCTGACCCTGGCCGGCAACCGCGAGGCGGCGATCGAGCTGCTGGAGAAGGCTCTCCTGGCCGGCAAGATCCTGGCCTACACCGAGGGCTTCGCCATCATGTCGGCGGCGTCGCGCGAATATGGCTGGAAGCTGCCGCTGGCCGAGGTGGCGCGGATCTGGCGCGCCGGCTGCATCATCCGCTCGACCCTGCTGGACCGCATCGCCTCGGCCTATGACGAGACGCAGGACCTGGAGACGCTGGTGCTGGCGCCGGGCCTGACGCCGCTGTTCGAGGGCGCCGCCGGCGCGCTGACCGAGGTGGTGGCCGAGGCCTTCCGCCACGGCCATGCGGTGCCGGCCCTGTCGGCCGCGACCTCGCGCTGGCTGGCGCTGCGCCAGCCGCGCTCGACCGCCGACCTGACCCAGGGCCAGCGCGACTTCTTCGGCGCCCACGGCTTCGGCCGCATCGACGCCGAGGGCCAGCACCACGGCCCCTGGAGCCAGGCGCAGGGCTGATCGACGGTCGGGCCGGAACCGCTCCCTTTGAGTCCCCCCTCCCCTCGCGGGAGGGGGTTAGGGGGAGGGGGTTCCCGCGGCGAGCACCGGCCTACTCTGACCGGTACGATCCTACGCATTCGCGCGCGGACGCGCGCAGACCCCTCCCCCTACCCCCCTCCCGCAAGGGGAGGGGGGACTATAAAAGCTTGTTCCGGTGAATGACGGTGCCGGGTATGGCTCGGCTACAGATCGTCCCGGATGCACGCCTTCACATGCCCCGGCGCGACCTCGCGCAGCGGCGGCACCGCGGTCGCGCACTCCGGCAGAGCATGCGGGCAGCGGGTGCGGAAGACGCAGCCGCTGGGCGGGCTGATCGGGCTGGGGATGTCGCCCTGCAGCAGGACGCGCTCGCGCCGCACCGTCGGGTCCGGCACCGGCGCGGCGGAGAGCAGCGCCCGGGTGTAGGGGTGGCGCGGCGCGGTGTAGAGCGACCGGGCCGGCGCCGACTCCATGATCCGGCCGAGATACATCACGATCACGCGGTCGCAGAGATACTCGACCACCGACAGGTCGTGGGCGATGAACAGCACGGTCAGGCCCAGATCGCGCTGCAGGTCCTGGATCAGGTTCACCACCTGGGCCTGGATCGACACGTCGAGCGCCGAGACCGGCTCGTCCGCCACGATGAAGCTGGGCTCCACCGCCAGGGCCCGGGCGATGCCGATGCGCTGGCGCTGGCCGCCCGAGAACTCATGCGGGTAGCGGGTGATCGCATCCGGCCGCAGCCCCACCCGGCGCAGCAGCTCGGCGATCCGCTCCGGCCGCTGCCGGCCCCGCGCCAAGCCGTGGATGGTCAGCGCCTCGCCGACGATCTCGCCCACCGTCATGCGCGGATTCAGGCTGGCGTAGGGGTCCTGGAAGACGATCTGCATCTCGCGCCGATAGGCCTGGAAGGCCGCGCGAGACAGCTTGAGGATGTCGGTGCCGGCGAAGCGCACCGACCCGGCCGTCGGCTCGGTCAGCCGCAGCACCGACCGGCCGGCCGTGGTCTTGCCGGAGCCGGATTCGCCGACCAGCCCGACCACCTCGCCGCGCTTCAGCGAGAAGGACACGTCCTCGACCGCGCGGACATGCTGCCCCTTCTTGCCGAACAGCCCGCCGCCGACCGGGAACCAGGTGCGCAGCCCCTCGACCTCGAGCAGGGTCTCGCCCGGCGCCGGCAGGGCGATGGCGCTGCGGCGGTCCGCGGGACCGGCCCGGTCCTCGACCGTTCCCAACCTCGTCATGGCGAGCCCCGCAGGGGCGTGGCCATCCAGGGCAGCTCGCAACGGCCCCTGGATGGCCACGTCGCTTCGCTCCTCGCCATGACGGTGTTGGGATAGACGGGGTTCCCGGTCCTGCGTTTCCTCACCATGCTCATGCCAGCTCGCTCCAGCGGATGCAGCGCGACATGTGCCCGCCGCCGGTGTCGGTCAGCGGCGGCACCGCGGCGGCGCAGGCGTCGACGGCGTGGCGGCAGCGCGGCGCGAAGGCGCAGCCGGGCGGCAGCTTCTTCGGGCTCGGCACGTTGCCGGGGATCGCCTCCAGCCGCCGCGCCTCGCCGCGGTCGACCGCCGCGTAGTCGGTGCGCGGCACGCTGTTCAGGAGGCCGATGGTGTAGGGGTGGCGCGGCGATTTGAAGATCTCGACCACGCCGCCCTCCTCCACCACCCTTCCGCCATACATCACCGCCACGCGGTCTGCCATCTCGGCCACCACGCCGAGATTGTGGGTGATGAACAGGATCGACATGCCGATCTCGGCCTGCAGCCGGCGCATCAGATCCAGGATCTGGGCCTGGATGGTGACGTCCAGAGCGGTGGTCGGCTCGTCGGCGATCAGCAGCGCCGGGCGGCAGCACAGCGCCATGGCGATCATCACCCGCTGGCGCATGCCGCCGGACATCTGGTGCGGATAATCCTTCAGCCGCCGGCGCGCGGCCGGGATGCCGACCAGCTCCAGCATCTGTGCCGCCGTCTCCATCGCCTGGCGGCGGCCCAGCCCCTGATGCAGCGCCACCGCCTCGGCGATCTGGTCGCCGACCGGATAGACCGGGTTCAGCGACGTCATCGGCTCCTGGAACACCATGGCGATGTCGTTGCCGCGGATGCCGCGCATCTCGGCCTCCGACAGCCTGGCCAGGTCGCGCGGCCGGCCGTCGCGGCCGGTGAACAGCATCTCGCCGCCGGCGATGCGGCCCGGCGGGGTCGGGATCAGGCGCATCAGCGACAGGCTGGTGACGCTTTTGCCCGAGCCGGATTCGCCGACCAGCGCCAGGGTCTCGCCGCGGCCGATATGGAAGGTGACGCCGTCGACCGAGCGGATCGGGCCGTCATCGGTGTCGAAGACGGTCTTCAGATCCGTCACCGAGAGCAGGATGTCGGCGGCTCCCGCCATCAGGCGCGCGCGGCGCGGATGGTCGCCCGCACCCGGTCCGGATCGGTGACCGTGTTGGTGTATTCGCGCTCCAGATCGGTGCCGCCCATGCCGACATCGGCGTTGCGGAAGACCATGCCGCTCGGCTCCTGCCGCAGGGCAGCGAAGTGCATCTCCTGCAGCCCGGTGGCGCGCCGCACCTCGGCGATATTGGCCTCGTCCAGGTCGCCGCAGCCCATGATGACGATGCGGTCGCCCGCCTGCTCCACCGACCGCTTCAGGATGGCCAGGCCGGCCATGGCGTCCGGCCGCTGGCCCGAGGTCAGCACCCGGTCGACGCCGCAGCGGATCAGCGCCTCCAGCGCCTCCTCCGCGTCGCGGGTCATGTCGAAGGCGCGGTGGCAGGTGACCTTCATCGGCCGCGCCGCCTGCACCAGCCGTGCCGTGCGGTCCTCGTCGATCCGGCCGTCGGCGGTCAGGCAGCCGATGACGATGCCGGGCACGCCGAGCTCCCGCAGCGCCTTCACATCGGCCAGCATGCTGGCGAATTCGGTGTCGCTGTACAGGAAGTCGCCGCCGCGCGGCCGGATGATGACGTGGAACGGGATGCGGGCGCGGGCCTTCACCTCCAGTATGGTGCCGATGCTGGGGGTCAGCCCGCCCTCGATCAGGCTGGCGCAGAGCTCGACCCGGTCGGCCCCGCCCTCCTGGGCCGCCAGGAACCCGTCCAGGCCTTCGACGCAGATCTCGATCAGGGGGGTGGTCATGGACGGGACTTTCGCTGCGAGGGTCATCGGCCGAGGGCCTTGAGCGACCGGGCGGACCAGACCGGCCGGGGCTGCCAGTCGAAACCGCGGTCGAAGGGGAAGGTCGGGCGGGTGGTGCGGTGGCGCGGCAGGTGCTCGACATCCTGGTCGACCACGCCGGGCGACAGCGCCATCAGGTTCGGGTTGGCGATCGGCGCCAGCTCCGGCGACAGGTAGCCGGACTTGACCACCAGGATCGACACCTCGGCCGGGTGCGCGCCCAGCCGGGTGAAGTCGGCGATGGTGTGGAACGGCCGGCGCCGGGCGGTCAGGACGACGCAGATGCCGCTGATACGGACCAAGGCCTGACGGTCGGCGACATCGACGCCCGGATCGAGCACCAGCACCTCGGCCTCCGCCTCGACCGGCTGGCTTCCTTGGGTATCGAGCGTCGCGCCGATGCTCAGGCGCAGCCGGGCGCCGGCGCCGGCGGCAAAGCAGGCCTCGGTGGCCGGTCGGTCGGTGATGCCGGCGATCAGCACGTCCTGCGCATCCCGCGCCAGCAGCGCCCGCAGCAGGTCGGCGCGGTCGCCGACGCCGCCACCGGTCGGGTTGTCGCCGGAATCGGCCAGGATCACCGGCCGCGTGGCCGAGCCGACGGCCCACTCCACGCACTCGTCGACGGTGCCGGTGCGGCTGCCGAAGACGAAGTCGTCGCGCGCATCCCAATAGGCCCGGGCCAGGCGCGTGCCCTCGCGCTCCATCGCCACCGGATCGGTGCCCGTCATGATGATCGCGGCGGTCGCCCGCGGCTCATCGGCCCAGACATAACCGACCATCATCGAGGCATCGAGGATGCCGTCGACGGCGTCGACCGCCGGCAGCTGCGCGTAGAGCGACTTCGCCGGCTCGTCCACCGTGCTGGTGCGCTCGCCCGGCCACAGCACCGGCACCGGCACCCACAGCAGCAGCGGCGTCACGCCCGCGGTCAGCCGCTGCATCAGCATGCTGACGGCGCGGCGCTTGGTCTCCTCCACATCGATATGCGGCGCGGTGCGGTAGGTCGAGAACATGTCGAGCGCGTCGATGATGCGCTGGCTGACATTGCCGTGCAGGTCGTAGCTGGCGCTGATCGGGCAGTCCGGCCCCACCGCGGCGCGGGCGGCGGTGATCCAGTCGCCCTCCGCATCCTCCATGCCCTCGACATTCATCGCGCCGTGCATGGCGAGGTAGAGGCCGTCGATCGGGCCGAGCGCCGTCAGCCGCTCCAGGAACTCCGCCTTGAACGCCTCATAGGTGGCGCGGGCGACCGGGCCGCCGGGGATGGCGCGGGCATGCAGCGTCGGCAGGAAGGTGGCGTCGTAGTCGCGCAGCATGGCGAAGGACGGGTCGGCGGTCAGGGCGTCGCCGCGCAGCACGCGGAAATCCGTCTCGGTCGCCAGGACCGGGCTGTAGGTGCTGCATTCGGTGTGGATGCCGCCGACGGCAATGCGCGGGGGAGATGCCATGTCTTCAGCCTTCTTCGGCGCGGGTCAGGAACTTCTGGGCGGCGATGCTGGCGGCGCCGCGGGCCCACAGGTCGCGGGTCGCCTCGTGGAAGCGGATGGTGGTCGAGGCGGCGAGGCGCGGCAGCACGTTCGCCTCGATCGCCTGCCGTGTGACGGTGCGGAACAGCGGGCCCATGGCGCCCTCGACATCGACGATCAGCACGAATTCCGGGTCGTTGACCTGGATCACATGGGCGATGGCCAGGCCCAGCGCCGCGCCGGCCCGGTGCAGGATGGCGATGGCGTCGGCATGGCCCTGCGCCGCCAACGCCTCGATCTCCGCCATCGTCGACGCGTCGAGGCCCCTTGCCCGCGCCTGGGCCAGGATCGCCTGGCGCGGCGCCACGGTGTCGAGGCAGCCGCGCTTGCCGCAGCGGCAGGGCAGCCCGCCCGGCTCGATCGTGCAATGCGCGATCTCGCCGGCGCCGCCGCCGTGGCCGCGATACAGCGCCCCGTCGACGTAATGGGCACAGCCGATGCTGTCGCCGAAGGTGACGGTGGTGAAGGTGCGGTAGTCGCGCGCCAGCCCGTACAGCCGCTCGCCGGTGGCGACGGCGTTGGCGTCGTTCTCCAGGAAGGTCGGCACACCGGTCGCCTGCTCCACCACCGCCGCCACCGGCAGGTCGATCCAGCCGAGATTGGTGGAGTGCAGGCAGCGGTCCTGGCCGTGGTTGACCAGGCCGGACAGGGCAACGCCGATACCGCGCAGCCTTTCGGCCGACACGCCGGCTTCGCCCAGCAGATGCGGGATCGCCTCGCGGATGGCCACGGCGATCGCCTGGGGATCGTTCGACCAGGGCGCCGTGCGCTGGCCCAGCACCGCGCCCTGCAGATCGGCCAGCACCAGCGTCACCGGCTCCTCCACGATCGAGGCGCCGATGAAATAGCCATGGGTCGGGTTCAGCCGCAGCAGGATCGACGGCCGGCCCTGGCGCGACGGGGCCGTCTCGCTCTCCTCCAGCGCGCCGTCCTGGATCAGCTCGCGGCTGAGCCCCGTGATCGCCGCCTTGCTGAGCCCGGCCAGGACCGCGAGCTCGGACCGGCTCAGCGGCCCGTGATCGGCCACGGCCTGCAGCAGCGAGCGTTTGGAGGGGTTGGCCATTCGCCTCGGTTTCCGGTGCGTTCGACTTGACAGTTAGTTTAGAAATTGAATTTAATCAAGCCGAAGGCTTCATCAATCTAACAAAGTCGGCGGGCATCCGGACCGATTCAACCAACGGGGGACGAGATGGCATTTGTGATTGACCGGCGCGGCGCGCTGGCCCTGGGCGGATCGTTCGGGCTGGCGGCGCTGCTGCGCGGCCACGGCGTGATGGCCGCCGACGCTTCGCAGATCGTGATCATGCAGAGCGAGGCGCCGCGCAGCATGGATCCCGCGGACCAGACCGCGACCTACACCTCGGCCCTGCTGGAGCCGATGTATGAGGGCCTGACCGGCTACAACGAGAAGATGGAGCTGGTGCCCGTCCTGGCCACGAAGTGGGAGGGCGACGCCACCGGCACCACCTGGACCTTCACCCTGCGCCAGGGCGTCAAGTTCCATGACGGCGAGCCCTGCGACGCCGACGCGGTGATCGCCAGCTTCGCCCGGCACCTTGACGAGAAGCGCGGCCTGGCCGCCAGCGGCCGCTTCCGCGCCGTGGTGGGCAAGGTCGAGGCCACCGGCGCGGACACCATCCGCTTCACCCTGAAGCGCCCCTACCCCGCCTTCCTCAAGCTGCTGGCCCAGGCCTCGGCCTCGATCGTCAGCCCGAAGGCCGACAAGGCCGGCACGCTGGGCCGCGCCGCGGTGGGCACCGGCCCGTACAAGCTGACCGAGTACAAGTCGGGCGAGTATGTGCTGGAGGAGGCCAATGCCGATTATTGGGGCGAGAAGGCCCCGACCAGGAATTTGAAGTGGATCTGGACCCAGGAAGCGGCGGTCATGAACATGGCCGTGCAGACGGGCGATGCCGACATCGTCGTGCCGCTGCCGCCGGTCTTCGCCGCGCCGATCAAGGCCAACCCGGAGCTGGCGCTGATCGAGGGCAACCCGACCTCGGTGTTCTGGGTGGCGCTGAACTGCAAGCTGGCGCCGCTGGACGATGTCCGCGTCCGCCAGGCACTGAATTTCGCCACCGACCAGGCCGGGCTGGTCAGCAACCTGCTCTACGGCTTCGGCCTGCCGGCGAACTCGCCGCTGTCGCCCGCCGTGTTCGGCTATGACAAGACGGTCGAGGGCTACAAATTCGACATCGCCAAGGCCAAGGCCCTGCTGGCCGAGGCCGGCCATGCCGACGGCATCACCATCACCGTCGCGGTGCAGGAGCCGGAGGCGAGCATCGCCGAGATCCTGCAGGGCATGTGGGCCCAGGCCGGCATCACCCTGACGATCCAGCGGATGGAGAGCGGCGTGTGGACCGCCGCCGCCTTCGGCAAGCCGGAGGAGAAGGCGGCCCAGGGCGTGCACAGCGTCATCGCCTCCTGGTCCACCGGCACCTTCGATGCCGATCTGCAGTTGAAGCCGCTGTACTACACCGACAGCTGGTCGCCGAAGGGCGCCAATCTCGGCTTCTACAGCAATGCCGAGCTGGACGGCATCCTGGACAAGGCCGGGTCGTCGACCGACGACGCCGAGCGCAAGACCCTCTACGCCAAGGCGCAGCGCATCATCGTCCAGGATGCGGCGCATGTGCTGCTGTACTACCCGAACGACCTCGCCGCCGCCCGCGCCGAGGTGAAGGGCGCCTGGCTGCAGCCCGGCGGCGAGATCGTCCCGGAACGCGCGACGAAGGCTTGATGTCGACGACGTTCAAAACCACCGAAGCTTTTCGCGTTGCCTCTCCCGCTTGCGGGAGAGGTCGGAGACGCGAAGCGGCTCCGGGTGAGGGGAGTTTGTCGAGGCCCGGGCCAACCCTCACCCGGTCGTCCTGCGGACGCCCGACCTCTCCCGCCAGGCGGGAGAGGCGACGCGCTCTGTTCGAGGCGTCCGCCGCATGAAGGCCTATCTCACCCGCAAGCTGGTGGCGCTGCCGCTGATCCTGCTCGGCGTCTCGTTCCTGATCTTCGGCGCCGTGCGGATGCTGCCGGGCGATCCGGCGCGGATCATGGCCGGGCCGCAGGCGACCCAGGACGCGGTCGACGGCATGCGCACCCGCCTCGGCCTCGACCAGCCCTTCCTGGTGCAGTACGGGCTGTTCCTGAGCCAGGCCGCGCAGGGCGATTTCGGAGAGTCGATCAAGTCGAAGAAGCCGGTGATCGACGAGATCGCCGAGCGCTTCCCGAACACGCTGTGGCTGGCGGTGGTCAGCTACGCCATCGCCATCCTGGTCGGGGTGGCCGCCGGCATGCTGGCCGCGGTCTACCGCAACCATTGGCCGGACCAGGCGGTGATGATCGCCGCCATCGGCGGCGCCTCGGTCGCCAATTTCTGGCTGGCGCTGATGATGATGAACCTGTTCGCGGTGCAGCTGAAATGGCTGCCGCTGCTGGGCGCCGGCGGCTGGCAGAACTACGTCATGCCGTCGATCGCGCTGGGCCTGCTGCCCGCCGCGCTGATCGCCCGCATGACCCGGTCGAGCATGCTGGAGGTGATCGGCCAGGACTATATCCGCACCGCCCGCGCCAAGGGGCTGGGGCCGCGCGTCATCTACCGCAAGCACGCGCTGCGCAACGCGCTGATCCCGATCGTCACCATCGTCGGGCTGAATTTCGGCGGCCTGCTGGGCGGCGCCGTGGTCACCGAATCCGTGTTCAACTGGCCCGGCATCGGCCGGCTGCTGGTCGATTCCGTGCGCTATCGCGACTATCCGATCATCCAGGGCGTCACCCTGCTGACCGTCACCGCCGTGGTGGTGGTGAACTTCCTGGCCGACCTGCTGATCGCCGCCATCAACCCCCGCATCCGCTTCGACTAGGACCATGACCAGCATCGCCGACAGCGACGACCTTCCGGCCGCCCCGTCCCGGGCGAAGCGGCTGGGCCGCATCCTGCGCCGGCACAAGAACCTGACGATCGGCGGCGCCATGGTGCTGCTGCTGGTGCTGGCCGGCCTGCTGGCGCCGCTGATCGCGACCCACGACCCGACCCAGCAGTCGCTGGCGACGGCGCTGCGCCCGCCTTCGGCCGAGCACCTGTTCGGCACCGACCAGTATGGCCGCGACCTGTTCTCGCGCATCGTCTACGGCGCCCGGCTGTCGCTCCTGGAGATCGTGCTGGGCGTCGGCATCGCGCTCGCCGCCGGCATCCCGCTGGGCCTGCTGGCCGGCTATTCCGGCGGCAAGGTCGACCAGATCGTGATCTGGTTCATGGACATCCTGTTCGCCTTCCCGGGCATCGTGCTGTCGATCCTGATCGTCAGCATCCTCGGCACCAGCCTGGTCAACCTGATGATCGGCATTGCCGTGTTCTCGATCCCGGTCTATGGCCGGCTGTCGCGCAACCTGGCGCTGGCGCTGAAGCAGGTCGAGTACACCGAGGCGGCGCGGGCGCTGGGCGCGGGCCTGTGGCGCATCCTGTTCCAGCACATCCTGCGCAACGCGCTGGGGCCGATCATCGTGCAGGCGACGCTGACCGCCGGCACGGTGGTGCTGACCGCCGCCAGCCTGTCCTTCCTCGGCCTCGGCGCCCAGCCGCCGACGCCGGAATGGGGCGCGATGATGAGCGACGGCCGCAACTTCCTGGGCGTCAACATCTGGCTGTCGCTGTTCCCCGGCCTCGCCATCACCTTCTCGGTGCTGGGCTTCAACCTGTTCGGCGACGGGCTGCGAGACCTCTTGGATCCGCGCCGCTAGAGGAATTCGGCCGCCGTCACGGCCACCAGCGCCGCGGCCATGGCCAAGTTGATGATCCGCGCGACGACCGGATCGCGCAGCCAGCGCGACAGCGAAACGCCGGCCAGCAGCCAGGCCAGGTGGATCAGCACGATCATCAGGCTGAGCAGCGCGATCTTCACCGCGGCGTCCAGGCCGCTGTCGCCGGCGATCACGGTGGTGCCGGCGAAGATCGCGGCGATGGCGAAATAGGCCTTGGGGTTGGCGACCGCCAGCCCGAACCCGCCGGCGACGCCGGGCGCCCGCGCCGCCGCGTCCCGCCCGCCGAGCGGCGGGGCGGTGGCGATCTTCCAGGCGAGAAAGAGGATGTAGATGGCCGACAGCACGCCCAGCACCAGGAGCCCGTGCGGGATCGCGGTGACCAGGGCAACCAGCCCGGCCGCCACCGCCAGCAGCACGGCGATGGTGCCGGCGATCAGCCCGACGGCATAGGGCAGCGACCGGCGGATGCCGAAGGAGGCGCCGACCGCGGTGAGGCTGATGGTCGACGGGCCGGGGCTGCCCATGACCACGGCGGCGGCCAGGAACAGCGCGGCCAGCGGGCGCCACAGCCCCGGATCGGCAAGGGAGGTGTCCATGCCGCGAGGCTAGCGGGCGCCCCGGAGCCGGTCTTGCACGCCGGTGCTGTGGTCAGCTCCGCCCCTTGCCCCGGCCGGAGAGGCTGCGAAAGGTCACCGACCAGCGCGTCGCCTCCATCTCCGGGATCGAATGCTCCCAGCCATGCCGCGCCTCGCCGGAGAGGTGGTAGGCGGAGCGCGACGCCAGCGGCACCGACCGGCGGTCGAAGCCGCCCTCCGCCCGGCGGCGGCGGAAGCGCAGGATCGCGGCGGCGCCGAGCGACACGCCGACGACATGCTCGAACACCGGCCGGTCCTTGTGCCAGCCGATGCCGGCGCCGGGGTCGTAGCGGATCAGGAGCGCCTGGGCGAGGTCGGAGGGTCCCAGCCCGGCGAAGCGAGCCGCCTTCTCCCGCAGCGGCAGCAGCCAGCCCGGGATCGGCTCGGCCGGCCGGAAGCTGCCGTTCTCGAAATCATAGCGCCAGCCGAAGGTGGCGGTCAGGCGCCGGCCCTCCCAGCCCTGGTAGCGGAACGGCGACAGCTCCGCGGCGTCGATCGCCGCGGTCAGCCGCCCTTCCTCCTCCGGCGTGACCATGTCCGCGACGGTCGACAGGCCGGCGAGCGGCGGCGGGCCGAACAGGTCGGGCTGCACGGGGGATCTCCCTGGTTGATCCCCATAGATATGGCCCTTCGCGTGCAGCCCGGCAAAGGCGGTGCCGTCCCCCTCACCCGAAATCGCTGCGCGATTTCGACCTCTCCCCGGGGGAGAGGTGAAGGAGCGCCGACCTTGTTTCCCTCTCCTCGGGGAGAGGGAGGGGCCCGCCGCGTTGGCGGCGGGAGGGTGAGGGG